>JBBQXD010000004.1:0-123565 GCA_038209995.1 Candidatus Limnocylindria bacterium
GAGCCGTAGCGAATCCTCGCGCGGGTGGAGGCCGGCCCGGTCGACACCCCCAGGGGGACGCAACGCATCCTGCGCCGGGACATCGCCTTTGCCCTTCCCGGGCGGCTCATCGTCGACGAGGAGCAGCGCTTCGGGGTGTCGCACAAGGAGCGGCTCAAGCAGCTGCGCACCGAGGTCGACGTCCTCACCCTGTCGGCGACGCCGATCCCGCGCACCCTCCACCTTTCGCTGGTGGGGATCCGCGATCTGTCCGTGATCGAGACGCCGCCGGAGGCGAGGTTGCCGATCCAGACCCGCATCGCCGAGGACGACGACGGTCTCGTCCGCGACGCGATCAACCGCGAGATCGATCGCGGCGGGCAGGTCTTCTACGTCCACAACCGGGTCGAGTCGATCGAGGCCGCGGCGGCCCGCGTCAGGCGCCTGGTGCCGCGCGCCAAGGTGGCCATCGGGCATGGCCAGATGGCGGAGGGGATGCTCGAGCGCGTGATGCTCGATTTCGCCGAGGGGCGCTTCGACGTCCTCGTTTGCACCACGATCATCGAGTCGGGGCTCGACATCCCGAATACGAACACGATCATCATCGTCCGCGCCGACACGTTCGGCCTGGCGCAGCTCTACCAGCTGCGCGGGCGGGTGGGCCGATCAGACCGGCGGGCGTACGCGTACCTGCTCCATCGGCGCGGCAACCCGCTGTCGCCGATCGCCCGGAAGCGGCTGCACGCCATCTTCTCCGCCTCCGACCTCGGCGCCGGCTACCAGATCGCGCTCTCCGACCTCGAGATCCGCGGCGCCGGCAACATCCTGGGCGCCGAGCAGCACGGCTTCATGGCGGCGGTCGGCTTCGAGCTCTATACCCGCATGCTGGCCGAGGCGGTCGAGGCGCGGAAGGGCCATCGACCGCTGCCGGACCCGGCACCGATCCGGCTCGACCTCCAGGGGTCGGCCTACCTGCCGGACGACTACATCGCCGATTCTGGTGCCAAGCTCGAGACGTACCGTCGCTTTGCGCAGACCCGCACCGAGACCGATGCCGAGGTCCTGCGCGCCGACCTCGTCGACCGCTTCGGACCCGTGCCGCGCCCCGTCGAGGGGCTCTTCACCGCCGTGCGGGTGCGGATGGCGGCCGAGCGCGCCGGCGTCCCCCAGGTCCACGCCGACGAGCGGACGGTGACCCTCAAGTGGCCGCGCGTCCCCGATCGCCATGCGTTGAGCGTCGCGCTCGGCGTCGCGGGCTTCCGTCCCACGATCGGTTCGAACCAGGTCCGCGTCCCGGTCGCCGGGGGCCGCGACCCGATCGACGTGGCGCTGCGCGCGCTCGAGGCGCTGGCCGAGCCGCGCGTCCCATCGCCGGTATGAGCGATCAGGCTGGCGTGCGGCTTCGTGATGTCACGCCGGACGACGCGGCGCTGATCGACCGTTGGGAAACGGATCCCGCGCTGAAGGGCGAGTTCAACGACTTCGGCACGCCGCCGCGGTCGATTCGCGAGAGCGTCGAAGCGGGCACGATCATCGACGACGACCACGGCATGCTCGTCGTGGAGCGCGTCACCGACGGGCTGCCGATCGGCACGGTCAGCTGGCGAGCGGTGTGGTACGGCCCCACCATCGGCTCACGCGCGTGGCAGATCGGGATCGCGGTCATCCCCGAGGGTCGTGGCCAGGGGTTCGGCGCCCAGGCGCAGCGCATCGTGGCCGATCACCTGTTCGCCACCACGGACGCGTTCCGCATCGAGGCCTCGACCGACGTCGACAACGTCGCCGAACAGCGGTCGCTCGAGAAGGCGGGGTACGCCCGCGAGGGCGTCAACCGCGGCGCGCAGGCCCGCCCCGACGGGCGCCATGACCTCGTGGTGTACGCCCGGCTGCGGAGTGACGCGTGAAACGCTTGCTGGGGTGCTCGTTCCGCTGGCTGCCTGCGATCCGCTCGCATCACCCGGACGGCAGCGCGACGTCGCGACGATCGGCGATTGAGGGGTCAGATCTGGCGTTTGCGCGCGCTTGCCGCCTCATCGTCGCGACGCTCTGCGCGTCATGCAGACTGGGTCCTGCACGGCCTGGACGAGCGGTCAACGGCGGCCGGATCCGCTCCGTAGCAGAGATCATCATCTGTCCTGCTGACATGACGGGACAAGCATTTGTCGCCTAGGGCAGCGGCGCCAGTCGGAGAGGTCGGTGACGCCGGTGCGCTCCACCGTGCATTCACGTCCGCGCCGATCCGGTACGCTCGCGCCGACATGACAGCACTGCGCCGCTAGCGCCTCCCCCCGGCGGGGACGCGCTTCCCGTCCTCCGAACTCCCGCAGTAACGCCCGGCGCCCGCCGGGCCGGAGTGTGCTGTGTTCCGTCGCCCGTCCTTCCGCATCGTCTACCTCGGCACCGAGCTGGTCTGGTCGTTCCTGTCCCTCATGGTGTTCACCGCCAGCTCGCTGTATGGGATCCAGGTCGCGCACCTCGATGCGTTCCAGCTCATCCTCGTCGGCACCGTCCTGGAGCTGAGCGCGCTCCTCTTCGAGGTGCCGACCGGCGTCGTCGCCGACACGGTCAGCCGCCGTCGCTCGGTGATCGTGGGCACCGCGCTGATGGGGATCGGCTTCGTCGTGTGGGGTGCCACCGCGGCCTTCGCCGTCATCCTGGTGGCGCAGGTCATCTGGGGCGTCGGGTCGACGTTCATCAGCGGCGCCTGGGAGGCGTGGGCCGCCGACGAGTCGGGAGAGGTTGATCTCGGGCCGCTGTTCCTGCGAGGCAGCCAGGCGACGTCCGCGGGTGCCATCGGGGGGCTCGTGGCGAGCGTGGCGATCGGATCCGCGTTCGGGCTGGCGGCGCCGCTCATCGTCGCCGGCATCGGGTACGTCGCGATCGCCGCCTGGCTCGTGGCCGTCATGCCGGAGCGCCACTTCGTCGCCGCCCATGACGATGCCGGCCGCCTGGCCGCGATGCGCGCCACGCTGGGGAACGGGATCGTCGCGGTGCGGCGGGCGCCGATCCTCCTGACGATCATGGCGATCTCGTTCCTCGGCGGGGCGGCCAGCGAGGCGTTCGACCGTCTCTGGCAGCTCCATCTCGTCGACGACGTGGGACTTCCGGCCGTTCCGTCGCTGCCGCCGATCGTCTGGATCGGGCTCCTCAACGTCGCCGCCCTGGCATTGGCGTTCGCCGGCGCCGAGATCGCGCGCCGGCGTGCGGCAACCGCCACCCACGTGGGGGCGGCGCGGACGCTCCTGGTGATCGACGGGGCGCTCGCGGTGGCGCTCATCGGCTTCGGGCTGCTCGGCCAGTTCGCGGCCGCCGCCAGCCTCTACCTGCTGGCGCGCATGCTCCGCCGCGTCGCGATGCCGATCCAGGCGGCGTGGATCAACCAGAGCCTCACGGCCCGGATTCGGGCCACCGTGCTGTCGCTCGACGCCCAGGTGGACGCGCTCGGCCAGATCATCGCCGGGCCGCTGCTCGGCGCATTGGCGGCCGCTGCCGGGACCGGGCGCGCGATGGTCGCGGCCGGCGTGATCGTCGCCGCGGGACTGCCGCTCTACTGGCGCACGATCCGGCGCCACGGGCGGGACGTGATCGACGCCGATGTGCCCGGATGAGGCGGGCGTATACTTGGTGGACTTCTCGACCCGGGACGGGCGCACCCGTCCGGCGCCGACTTCTCACCGATGCCGCGCATCACGCGGCGACGACAAGGAGGCGACCGTGACGTCCCATCCACCCCTCGACCAGTCCGACGCGCGCGCCACGCTGCGCGTGGGCGACCGCAAGTTCACGATCTATCGGCTCGATGCGGCCGGTGCCACGGACCTGGCGCGGCTGCCGTACACCGTCAAGGTGCTGCTGGAGAACATCCTGCGCGGCGCCGCCACACATCCCGATCTCGTGTCGGTCGACGACGTACGTGCCCTCGCCACCTGGGATCCGACACAGCCCGGCGAGGTCGAGCTGCCGTTCATGCCGGCCCGCGTCATCCTCCAGGACTTCACCGGCGTCCCGTGCGTCGTCGACCTCGCCGCGATGCGCGACGCGATGGCCGAGATGGGCGGCGACCCGGCGCGCATCAACCCGCTCGTGCCGGTGGACCTGGTCATCGACCACTCGGTCCAGGTCGACCAGTTCGGATCGGACGCCGCCTTCCTCATCAACGTCGAGCGCGAGTACGAGCGGAACGGGGAGCGGTACGCGCTCCTGCGCTGGGCGCAGCAGGCCTTCGCCGACTTCCGCGTCGTTCCCCCCGGGACGGGGATCGTGCACCAGGTCAACCTCGAGTTCCTCGCCGACGTGATCACGGAGCGCGATGGCGTGCTCTTCCCGGACACGCTCGTCGGTACCGACTCCCACACGACGATGGTGAACGGGCTCGGTGTGGCGGGCTGGGGCGTGGGCGGCATCGAGGCCGAGGCGGCGATGCTCGGTCAGCCGCTCTACCAGCCGCTGCCGATCGTCGTCGGGTTCCGCCTCGACAACGAGCTTCCCGCCGGCTCGACCGCCACCGACCTCGTGCTCACGGTGACCGAGATGCTCCGCGCGCACGGTGTCGTCGGCAAGTTCGTCGAGTTCCACGGCCCGGGCCTGTCGCGCCTCTCGCTGGCCGATCGCGCCACGATCAGCAACATGTCGCCGGAGTTCGGCGCCACCGCCACCCTGTTCCCGATCGACGACGAGACGCTGCGCTACCTCCGCATGACCGGGCGCGCACCCGAGGCCGTCGAGCGCGTCGAGGCCTATGCGAAGGCGCAGGGCATGTTCCGGACCGATGACGGGCCGGAGCCGCGCTTCAGCGAAACGCTCAGCCTCGACCTCGCGACCGTCGTGCCGTCGGTCGCCGGGCCGAAGCGACCGCAGGACCGGGTCGCGCTCACTGACCTGCGCGATTCGTTCCGCGCCGCCTTCCCGAACGGCCTCCACACCCACGCCGACGGCACGACCCACGCCCACGCGGAGCGCGAGCCGGCCGATGAGCGGGGGACCGTGGACGAGGCCAGCGCCGAGTCCTTCCCCGCCTCCGACCCCCCGTCGTACACCCGTGACCCACAGGCCGAACAGCACGCCGCGCCCGCGCCGCCGCGGCACGATCCGCGGCCATCGCCGGCCGGGGCGCACTATCGCTCGGTCGAGGTCAGCGCCGACGGGGCGGACTTCCGGATACGGTCCGGATCGGTCGTCATCGCCGCCATCACGAGCTGCACGAACACGTCGAACCCATCGGTCATGGTCGCCGCCGGGCTGGTGGCGAAGACCGCGGTCGAGCGCGGCCTCATGACGAAGCCCTGGGTCAAGACGTCGCTCGCGCCGGGCTCGCGAGCGGTCACCGACTACCTGGCCATCGCCGGGCTCATGGAGCCGCTCGAGGCCCTGCGCTTCAACCTCGTCGGCTACGGCTGCACGACCTGCATCGGCAACTCCGGGCCGCTCGCCGAGCCGATCGCCGCCGCCATCGAGGCCAACGACCTGGTGGGCGTCGCCGTGCTCTCCGGCAACCGGAACTTCGAGGGCCGCATCCATCCCCTGGCGCGCGCGAGCTACCTCGCATCGCCGCCCCTCGTCGTCGCCTTCGCGCTCGCCGGCCGCATCGACATCGACCTCGCCAGCGAGCCGCTCGGGACCGATGCCGACGGCCGTGCCGTCTTCCTTGCCGACATCTGGCCATCGCAGGCCGAGGTCGCCGACGTGGTCGCGTCGGCGGTGAGCGGCGAGATCTTCAGCCGCAGCTACGCATCGGTCTTCGACGGCGACGAGCAGTGGCGGGAGCTGCCGGTGCCGGCGGGGGACCGCTACGTGTGGGACGGAGCCTCGACGTACGTGGCGCGACCACCGTTCTTCGATGGGCTCACGTCAGAGCCAAGCCCGGTCGCCGATGTCGAGGATGCACGCGTGCTCGCCGTCCTCGGCGACAGCGTCACGACCGATCACATCTCCCCGGCGGGGAGCATCGCCCGCACCTCGCCGGCCGGGGCATGGCTCATTGATCACGGCGTCGAGCCGCGCGAGTTCAACTCGTACGGCGCCCGCCGCGGTCACCACGAGGTGATGGTGCGCGGCACCTTCGCCAACATCCGGCTCCGGAATTCGCTGACCCCCGACGCGGAGGGGAACGTCACCGAGCACCTGCCGTCCGGGGAGCGGATGAGCATCTTCGACGCGGCGATGCGCTACGCGGAGGAGGGCACAACGCTCGTCGTCCTTGCCGGCCGCGAGTACGGCTCGGGGAGCAGCCGCGACTGGGCGGCCAAAGGCCCGCTCCTCCACGGGGTGCGCGCCGTCATCGCCGAGTCGTACGAGCGGATCCACCGCTCGAACCTTGTCGGGATGGGGATCGTGCCGCTCCAGTATCTCCCCGGCGAGAGCGCCGCCAGCCTCGGCCTGACCGGGCGCGAGGCATTCACCATCCGCGGGCTGAACGAGCTCATGCCGCGCCAGGAGGTCGTGGTCGAGGTGCGCGGCGAGGACGGTGCGGAGCGGACGTTCCGTGCCGTCGCCCGCCTCGACGGGGCGGTCGACAGTGAGTATTTCCGCAACGGCGGCGTGCTCCAGACGGTGCTGCGCCGGCTGGCCGGGGAGGGCTTGGGCTGAGGCCCGCGGGGGAGCCCGCCGTTCTGGGAGGCGGGAGGGTACCGCAGCTGCCTCCACGCGAGCGCTCGGACTCCGATCACCTTGGCACCGCCGGCGTTCCAATCGACGCCTGAGCCGGGAGAATGGGGCCATTCATCGGTCATTTCGAACCGGGGACGCTCCAAACGGCGGCGGTCTGCCCGAAACGGGGGTTCGTCGGTCGCTTGGAACGCCGGAGGTGCCAACGACCGCTACCGCTCGACGGGGACCGTCTGGACGTTGCCCCGGCGGGGGCATCGGTCTAGACTCGGCGACGCACTCATCGGCCCACCATCCGCGTCCTTTGCATCGCAGCTCGGAGCGTGCCCGACCGTGACCGCCACCCTCTCCGTCGACGACCTGCGCGCTCTGATCCGCGAGGTCCCGGACTTCCCGAAGCCGGGGATCCTCTTCTACGACATCACGACCCTGCTCCGCGAGCCGGACGCGTTCACCGCGGTGATCGACCAGATGGCGGCGCAGCTCGGCTCCACGAGGGTGGATCTCGTGGTCGGCATGGAGAGCCGCGGATTCATCTTCGCCGCGCCGCTGGCGATGAAGCTCGGCGCAGGATTCGTCCCGGTCCGCAAGCTCGGGAAGCTGCCGGCTGAGACGATCGAGGTGGAGTACGCGCTCGAGTACGGCACGGCGACGCTCGAGATCCACCGCGACGCGATCGAGGCGGGGCAGCGCGTCCTCATCGTCGACGACCTGCTCGCCACCGGCGGCACGGTGATGGGCACCATCGAGCTCGTGCGGCGCCTCGGCGGCGAGATCGCCGGCCTGTCGTTCGCGGTGGAGCTGACCGGCCTCCACGGCCGCGCCAAGCTTAGTGAGTTCGACATCCACACCTTGCTCACCTACTAGGCTCGAGCGAGGAGGCGCGGATCGCAGCAATGGCCATCGCCACTCGCGCCGTCACCACCGCCCGTCCGGTCTCCGACCGGGACGAGATCGCGGCTTTCCTGCGGACCGATCGGCGCTACGCGGTGTATGCGCTCGGCGATCTCGACGGCCCGCAGCGGAACCGCGTCGCGTGGGGGATGGCCCACGACGCGTCGGGTCGCGCGATCGCGCTCGGGGCGCATCACGAGGGCCTCGTCCCGCAGCCGCTCTTCCTGATGGGCGACCCGGACGGCTGTCGCGCCATCCTGGGCACCGTCCTCAAGCCGCGCGACGCGTACTTCCAGTCGACCGCGGAGCACGCGGCGGCCATCGAGGAGTGGTACGAGCTCGAAACCGCCACCGCGATGCTCCGCATGGTCGTCGACCGCGAGTCCTTCATGCCGTTCGCCGGGCCCGCCGAGCGCCTGTCGCCGGCCGACATCGATGAGCTGAACCGCCTCTACCAGCTCGGCTTCCGCACCGGCTTCCCACCGGCCATCGTCGCCGACGGCATTTACTACGGGGTACGCGTCCGCGGGCGGCTCGTCGCCGCCGCGGGCACGCACGTCATCAACCCACGCGAGCAGGTGGCCGTGGTCGGCAACGTCATGACCCATGTCGACTACCGCGGTCACGACTTCGCGAAGATGGTCACCAGCGCGGTCAGCGGCGAGCTGCTCGACCGGGTCACCGACGTGGCGCTCAACGTCCACGCCGACAATGTGCCGGCGGTCGCGGCCTACGCGCGGCTCGGGTACCGTGAGCACTGCCCGCTGGAAGAGCGTCTCGGACGGCGCCGCGCCGGCGGCTGGGGGCTCATGCGACCGATACGAGAGGCACTCCGACTGACGTGGCAACGCGAATCGAGATGAATCATGACGTGGCCGACATCGGCCTGGCCGATGCGGGCGCGCTGAAAATCGAGTGGGCCGACCGCCAGATGCCGGTGCTCGCCGACATCCGCGAGCGCTTCGCGCGCGAACGCCCCCTGGAGGGGTGGCGGATCAGCGCCTGCCTCCATGTAACGTCCGAGACCGCGAACCTCATGCGCGCGCTCGCCGCCGGTGGCGCGGACGTCGTCCTCTGCTCGTCGAACCCGCTCTCCACCCAGGACGACGTGGCCGCCTCGCTCGTTGCGCATCACGGCATTCCGACGTTCGCGATCAAGGGCGAGGACCGCGCGTCCTACTACCGCCACATCGGGGCTGCGCTCGACCACCGCCCGCAGGTGACGATGGACGACGGCGCCGACCTCGTGAACGAGCTGCACACGAAGCGCCGCGAGCTGCTCGACGGCGCGATCGGCGGGACGGAAGAGACGACGACCGGCGTCATCCGGCTCCGCGCGATGGCAAAGGCGGGCAAGCTCGCCTACCCGGTGGTGGCGGTGAACGAGGCACTCACCAAGCACCTGTTCGACAACCGCTACGGGACCGGGCAGAGCGCGATCGACGGCATCCTCCGCGCGACGAACATCCTGCTCGCGGGGAAGAACGTCGTCGTCGGCGGCTACGGGTGGGTCGGCCGCGGGATCGCCTCGCGCGCGCACGGCATGGGCTCGATCGTCACCATCGTCGAGGTCGACCCGATCCGGGCCCTCGAGGCGGCGATGGACGGCTACCGCGTCATGAACGCCGCCGCAGCGGCACGCAGCGGTGAAGTCTTCATCAGCGCCACCGGCAACCTCAATGTCTTCGGCCGCGGCCACTTCCCATCGATGCCCGACGGCGCGATCCTCGCCAACGCCGGCCACTTCAACGACGAGTTCGAGCTCGATGCGCTCGAGGAGCAGTCCGTGTCCTCCCGCGAGGTGCGGCCGTTCACGCGGGAGTACCGCATGGCCGACGGGCGCCGCATCTACCTCCTGGCCGATGGGCGCCTCGTGAACCTCGGCGCGGCCGAGGGGCATCCGTCGCTCGTCATGGACATGAGCTTCGCGAACCAGGCGCTCGGCCTCGAGTGGCTGCGCGCCAATCTCGGCGGCCTTGCGCCGGCCGTCTATGGCATTCCCGACGACATCGATCGCGAGGTTGCGCGGCTGAAGCTCGAGAGCATGGGCATCACGATCGACGCCATGACGGCCGAGCAGCTGGCGTACTCCGAGTCGTGGGAGTCAGGCACCTGATCGGTCTGGACCCGCGCTCGCATCCGTTCGAGGCTGATCGGCAGGGGACGCGTTCGGCGTCGCCCCTGGCTCATCGGGTTGCTCGGGCCCCGAGGCGGTAGACTCCGGGGCATGACCGAGCCGCCGCTCCTGTTCACTTCGGAGTCGGTCACCGAGGGGCACCCCGACAAGCTGTGCGACGCCGTCGCCGATGCAATCCTCGACGATGTCCTGGCGCATGACCCGAACGCCCGCAGCGCCGTCGAGGTGGCGGCCACCACCGGGCTCGTGTTCGTCATCGGCGAGCTGTCGACGACGCATTACGTCGACGTCCAGGACGTCGTGAGACGGACGGTGCGCGAGATCGGCTACACCGACTCGCGGCTCGGCTTCGACTGGGAGACGTGCGGCGCGATCACCGCCCTCAAGGAGCAGTCGCCGGACATCGCGATCGGCGTCAACAAGGCGCTCGAGACGCGGAGCGGGCAGGCGCAGCAGCTCGGCGCAGGCGACCAGGGAATGATGTTCGGCTACGCCTCGGACGAGACCCCGGAGCTCATGCCGGCCCCGATCGCGTACGCCCACGCTGTCGCGCGACGCCTGGCGGAGGCGCGACGCGACGGGACGCTTCCCTTCCTGCGACCGGACGGCAAGACCCAGCTGACGATCGCCTACGACGCCGATGGGCGGCCGACCCGCGTCCACACTGTCCTCGTCTCGACCCAGCATGACCCCGACGTGAGTCTCAACGAGATCGCCGCCGCGGTCCGCAGCGAGGTCGTCCAGCGAGCGATCCCCGCGCCGCTGCTCGACGACGAGACGCGCCACTTCGTCAACCCCACCGGGCGCTTCGTGATCGGCGGGCCGATGGGCGACTCGGGCCTGTCGGGGCGGAAGATCATCGTCGACACCTACGGCGGCATGGGCCGTCACGGCGGCGGCAGCTTCTCCGGCAAGGATCCGACGAAGGTGGACCGCTCGGCAGCGTACATGGCCCGCTACGTCGCGAAGAACGTCGTCGCCGCCGGCCTCGCACGGCGCTTCGAGCTCCAGGTCGCCTACGCGATCGGCGTCGCGCATCCGCTGGCCATCAACGTGAACGCGTTCGGCACCGGTGCGGTGACCGATGCGCGCCTGCGGGCGCTCGTGGAGGACCGGTTCGACCTGCGCCCCGGCTCGATCATCGAGACCCTCGACCTGCGACGGCCGATCTACCGCCAGACGGCCGCCTACGGGCACTTCGGGCGCCCGGACCTCGACCTGCCCTGGGAGCGCACCGACCGCGCCGCCGAGCTGCGCGATCTCGCCGGACTGCGGGGCGAGGTCCCGGTCTGAGCCGGCGCGCTTCCCTGCGCTGGGGCGAGGCGCATGCCCCGGGCGGCATACCGCGACCAGTGCGCGCCGTGATCGGGAGGGCGCGCTCGCTGCTCGCCGGACCCTCCCCGAGTGCGCCGCGTGGGCTGCCGCCGCTTCCCGCGGTGCTGCGGCGCGGCGAGCTGGGGGCGCCATACCTGGCCGCCGAGCGCGCGGGAGATCATCGGCGAGCGGGAGCCGCCGCGGTCACCGCCGCTGAGCGGGGCGCCAAGCTCGGCGCGTGGTGGCCGGCCGACGCATGGGCGCACCGTGCGCTCTGGCATTTCGAGCAGGCGCAGATGGAGCTCGCTGCGGTCCGCGCCGCGCGACGGATAGGCGACATTCGGGTCGCGGCAGGGGACCCGGCGAGCGCGCGCCGCTACTATGCCGAGACGATCGACGAGGCCCGGGACCTCGGCGCCGAGCGTGAGCAGGGACTCGGCGCGCTCGGGATGGGCCGCGCGGAGCTCGAGCTCGCGAACGTCACCGTTGCGCGGCGGCTCGGACGGATCGCCGTCGAGCTCCTCGAGCGGGGCGGCGGCTCCGACGACGAGATCGCCGCGGCGCGTGACCTGGTCGGTGAGGAGAAGGAGGTCGGATGAGCCCTCGGCGGAGGATGCGGGTCGGGATCGTCGGCGCCGGCGTGATGGCCGAGGCGATGATCAGCGGCCTCCTGGCCGATCGCGCGGTCGCGCCCGACGCGCTCGTCGCCAGTCATCCGCGCCGCGATCGACGCGAGACGCTCGCCGCGAGGCACGGCATCACGACCGTCGCGCGGAATGCCGAGGCCGTTCGGCAGGCGGACATCGTGGTCCTGGCGGTCAAGCCACAGATGCTCCGCGGCGTGATGGCCGAGCTTGCCGGGGCCTTCCGTCCCGAGCAGGTCGTGCTGTCGATCGTGGCCGGCGCGACGCTCCGCACCCTGGGCATCGGGCTCGGGCATTCGGCGGTGGTGCGAGCCATGCCGAACACCCCGGCGCAGATCCGGAAGGGGATCACCGTGTGGGCCGCCGCGGCGGCATGCACGGCGGCACAGCGCGACCTCGCCCGAGCGGTCCTGCGCGCCGTCGGCGACGAGCGGCAGGTCGACGACGAGGAGTTCGTGGCGATGGCCACCGCCCTGTCGGGAACCGGCCCGACGTACCTCTTCGCGGTCATGGAGGCGCTCATAGACGCGGGGGTCCATACCGGCTTCCCGCGTGAGCTGGCGCACGACCTCGTGGTGAGCACGCTCGTCGGCTCGGCGGAGTACGCGGCGCGCTCCGAGCTCCATCCCGCCCAGCTGCGGAATCTCGTCACGTCGCCCGGCGGCACGTCCGCGGCCGCGACCTACGAGCTCGAGAAGGGCCGCCTGCGGACCGTCCTGTCGGATGCGGTGTGGGCCGCGTATCGCCGCACCCAGGAGCTCGGCGCCCGGCTCGAGGCGGAGACCGAGCCACCCGAGGGATAAGCCGGGGCCGCGGGTCCCGTCGACCGGCCTCGCGAGGCGACGCGCGGCCTTCGGACGACCCCGATGCGCTACGCTCGCGAGCAGATGTACGCGATCGTCATGGCCGGTGGCGCCGGGACTCGCCTCTGGCCCCTCTCGCGCCGCCGCACCCCGAAGCAGCTGCTCGCGCTCGCCGGTGACGCCAGTCTCCTCCAGCAGACCGTGGCTCGCCTGGCTCCGCTGCTGCCGCCCGAGGACATCTTCGTCATCACCTCCCAGGCCCACGTGCGCGCCACGCGCGAGCAGCTGCCGCAGCTTCCCGTCGGCAACGTGCTCGGCGAGCCGCTGGCACGGAACACCGGCGTCGCCGCAGCACTCGCGACGACGCTCGCGGCGCGCGAGCCCGACGAGGTCGCGCTCGTCCTGCCGGCGGACCATTTCGTGGCGGACGAGGCGGCCTTCGTGGCGGCACTCCGCGAAGCTGCGCGGATCGCGGAGCGCGGCTACCTGGTCACGCTGGGCGTGGTCCCCGCGGCCCCGGCGACGGGCTACGGCTATATCAAGGTCGGGGAGCCGTTCCATGCCACGAGTCCCGCGGCACGGGTCGAGCGCTTCGTCGAGAAGCCCGATGCCGCCACCGCCGAGCGCCTCCTCGCCGAGGGCGGCTACCTCTGGAACGCGGGCATCTTCGTGTGGCGCGGCTACGTCTTCGCGCAGGCCATCGAGCGCTACCTGCCCGCGCTGTCGGCGGCCATGGACCGCGTCGCCAAGCTCGTCGGCCCGCCCGGATTCGTATCGGAGATGCGCGCCGTGCTCGAGCCGCTGCCGGCCATCCAGATCGATGTCGGGATCGCCGAGCCGGCCGCCGCGGAGGGCCGCATGGCCGTCGTTCCGCTGGATGCCGGCTGGAGCGACATCGGCACCTGGTCGGCGCTGCTCGAGGCGATGAGCACCGCCCAGGGAAAGGAGCTCGTCGCCTCGGGCCGGCATCTCGATCGCGGCTCGCACCGCGTGCTCGTGCACGGTGGGGACCGCCTGGTGGTCACCATCGGCCTCAGCGACGTCATCATCGTCGACACGCCCGACGCGCTCCTCGTCTGCGCCGCCGATCACGCCGAGGAGATCAAGCAGGTGCTCGACGAGATCAGCGCCGCGACCGGCGATCGATACCTGTAGACCTTGATGCCTGACGCGGCCCCCGAGCGCATCGGTCCCACGCCCGCCGCCCACCAGGAGGATCGCGTGCGCTTCGGGTGGCTCGCGCGGCTCGCCGGGCGCGCGATGGGGGCCTACGTGCGACTGGTTGCCGCCACATCGCGCCACGTCGGCCCGCCCGTCACCCAGGAGCAGGCGCTGTTCGCGATCTGGCACGAGGCGAACATTGCCGCGGCGATCGCGGCCTGGAAGCTCCGCGCCAACAAGCGGGTGATCAGCTTCTCGACCCGCGGTTTCCGGGGGGTGGTCATGAACGCGATGCTCGAGTCCGTGGGGGCGGGCGTCGTCACACTGCCCGAGGAGGGGAGGCAGAGCCGCGCGGAGGCGGCTCGCATGACGGCGGAGCTCGCGCGGCTGGGCCGCGAGGGATGGTCGCTCGTTGTGAGCTGCGACGGGCCCTTCGGCCCATACCGCGTCGCGAAGCCGGGCGCGCTCATCGTGGCGCGCGAGGCGGGCCTCCCGATCCAGCCGTGGGCCGTCTCGATGCGGCCACCATTCCGCCTCAACGGCCGCTGGGATCGCATGCTCATTCCCCTGCCCTTCTGCCGGATCCGGGTGGACGAGGGCGCCGTCCTCCAGCTCGGCGCGCGGGAGCCGGTCAAGCCCCGCCTCGCCGAGCTCCAGGCCGAGATGGGCCGGATCGCCGAGCTGGCCGACCGCCGGATGGGGTGACGCCGTTCGCGACCGGCTACCATGGTGGCCTGCAGGACTTCCGCACCGCGAGACGTGCCCCCCGCCCGTGAGCCATATCAAGTTCGGGACCGAGGGCTGGCGCGCCGCCATCGCCGAGGAGTTCACCTTCCACAACGTCCGCCGCTGCGCGCGCGGGGTCGCCGAGTACCTCCAGCAGACCGGTGCCGCTGACCGCGGGGTGGTGGTCTGCCACGATCGCCGCTTCGCGAGCGAGTACTTCGCTGCCGCCTGCGTCGAGGTCCTGGCGGCGCACGACATCCGGTCCTTCATGCCGCCCGACGCGGTGCCCACCCAGGTGGGAAGCTTCTTCACCCGTGAGCTGAACGCCGGCGCGGGGATCGTGATCACCGCCAGCCACAACCCGTGGACCGACAACGGCTTCAAGGTCAAGGCCGATACCGGCGGGGCGGGTGCGCCAGAGATGCTGGCGGCGATCGAGGCCACGATGGACAAGCACGACGAGTACGAGCTGCCGCCACGCCGCGACCTCGAGGATGCGCGGGCCGCCGGCCTGGTCGAGACGTTCGACCCCTATCCGCGCTTCCGGGCGCAGCTCGCGAGCATCGTCGATATCGAGCGCATCCGCGCCGCGGACCGGCGGGTCCTCGTCGAGCCGCTCTATGGATCCGGCGCGGGCTGGTTCACCCGGCTGCTCGGCGATGGCCGCCTGACCCTCCGTGAGCTCCACACCGAGCGCAACCCGTACTTCGGTGGCGTCAATCCCGAGCCGATCCGCCCCAATATCGACGAGTGGCTCGGCGAGATCCCGCGCTGGGGCGCCGACATCGGCATCGCCCTCGACGGCGACGCCGACCGCGTCGGCATGGCGACCGAGCAGGGCGTCTTCGTCAACCAGCTCCAGGTCTACGGCCTGCTCTATTGGTACCTCCTCGACGTGCGGAAGCAGATCGGTCCCGCCGTCTACACCGTTACCACGACCTCGATGGCAAAGCGGCTCGCCGAGATCTACGGCACGCAGGCTTTCGAGACCGGGGTGGGGTTCAAGTTCGTAGGCCCGAAGATGACCGAGACGGACGCGGTCATCGGTGGCGAGGAGTCGGGGGGCTTCGGGTTCGGGATGCACATCCCCGAGCGCGATGGCCTCGCCTCGGGCCTCTTCCTGCTCGACCTGTGGCTGACGAAGGGAACGCAGGCCTCCGAGGTCCTGGCCGAGCTGCAGGCCCTCGCCGGGCCGAGCTACTACAACCGGATCGACATCCGCTTCAAGCGCGAGGGGTACGAGGCCGTCAAGGCCGACACGCTGGCCCGGCTCGCCTCCGAGGCGCCGACCGCGCTCGGCGGGCTTGACATGTCGGAGCGGAAGGAGCTCGACACCCACGACGGGTTCAAGTTCTATCGTACCGATGGCTCATGGATGTTGATCCGTTTCAGTGGCACCGAGGCCCTGCTTCGCGTGTACGCCGAGGCACGCTCGCCCGAGGACGTCGACGCCCTCCTCGCCGAAGGGCGAGTGATCGCGCGCGCGCCGGCCACGGCAGCCTAGCGACCGCATGGACGCACGCGACTTCTTCGGCTACAAGCACGCGGACGAGGAGCCGGGCCGCAATCCCGACGATTACGAGGGCGAGGAGGGCCTCGACCCCGAGGCCCTTCCCCAGCTCGACGAGGCGATCACGCTCGACGATCCGGCCGTCCTGGCGCGCATCGATCCCTCCGAGATGCTCGGCAGGATCCGGGAGCTGCCGCGCCAGCTGGCACAGGCGCGCCGGGTGGCCGCCGCGGTCGAGCTGCCGGCCCGCTTCGGCGAGGTCGACGCGGTCATCGTGCTGGCGATGGGCGGCTCGGCCATCGGAGCCGAGCTCGTGGCCGCCATCGCCGGGGATCGGCTGCGCGTCCCGCTCGTCGTCCAGCGTGACTACGACCTGCCCGGCTGGGTGGGGAAGCGGACGCTGGTCATCGCCGCCTCGCACAGCGGGGAGACCGCCGAGACGCTGGCCGCGGTGGCGGCCGTGCGCCGCCTGGGCGCACCGTTGGCGGTCATCACCACCGGGGGCCGGCTGGGCCAGTCGGCATCGGTGGCCGGTGAGCCACTCCTGCTCTACCGCGCACCCGGGCAGCCGCGCGCGGCGGTCGGCTTCGGCGCCGGCCTGGTGCACGAGCTGCTCGTGCGTGCCGGCCTGCTCGCCGACCCGGATCCCTTCGGCCCGGCGGTCGAGGCCCTCGAGTCGATCCTCGAGCGCATGGGACCCGCCGTGGAGACCGATGCCAACCCCGCCAAGCAGCTGGCGTGGCAGCTCTTCGGGCGCATCGCGGTCGTCTACGGCGCGGGCGTCATGGCCCCGGTCGCGCATCGCTGGAAGACGCAGATCAACGAGAACGCGAAGGCGTGGGCGTCGTGGGAGCCGATGCCGGAGGCGAACCACAACGCGATCGAGGGCAGCTTCAACCCCCGTGACCTCGCGGACGCGGTGGCGGTCGTCGAGGTCCGCGATCCCGCGGAGCCGCCGGCGATCGGCGAGCGCTACCGCGTCGTCGCCGAGCTGCTCGGCGAGCGCGCCACGAGCCGCACCACGGTCTGGGCGGAGGGTCCGTCGCCGCTCGCGCGGGCGATGACGGCGATCGCCTACGGGGACCTGGTGAGCGTCTACCTCGCGATCCTCTATCAGACCGACCCGACCCCGGTTACACTGCTGTCGATGCTCAAGGAGCGGCTCGCGAGGGCGACGAGTAGCGACTGAGGCGCCACAACCATTCGGCGCCGGTCGTGCCGGCGCCCCGCATGAGGAGAGCGACGTGCATTCGAGCATGATCGGCAAGGTCGAGAAGGCGATGCGCTACGCGCACGAGCCTGACCGCGTCAAGCTCCAGCGAGTCGAGGCGAGCTTCGCCGGCGACAACGGCAGCCACACGGTCACCCTTGACCACGATCATTGGCACTGCGACTGCCACCTGTTCGAGTCGGCCGGCGGGTGCGTCCACACGCTCGCGGTCCAGAAGATGCTTGATCCTATGCTCACCGACACGGCACGCGAGACCCCGCTCTACGGCACGCGCGAAGAGGTCCCCGCCCCGGCGTGAGCGGCGACATCGGTCTGGTAGCATCTGAGGCCACCAACTGAAGACCCGCGACGGGTGCCGCCGCCGAAAGGCCGGTGGGCAAATGGCGAAACCGGTGTGATGCCGGCGCTGTCCCGCAACTGTATCCGGACCGATCCCGCCTGACGGCGATCGGCCCGGGAGCCAGGTCGACCAGCCATGTCGCGATGTCACGACCCTCGAGAGAAAGGGAACGGCATCACCCGTGGCACTCCGTGTCCTCCGCGTCATCCCACCCCTCATCGCCGCCCTGCTGCTGGCTGCCTGCCAGACGGGCGCGCCCTCACCGTCCGTGGTCGCGAGCTCCGCGATCCCCAGCGGCGCATCCGGAACGGGCGCCAGCGCCGTCCCGGTGCCGGCCACGCATTACCCGGTCGTCGTGACCGATGACGCCGGGCGCGACGTCACCATCGCGGCCGATCCACGGCGCATCGTGAGCCTCGCGCCGTCGACCACGGAGATCGCCTGCGCGGTCGGAGCCTGCGCCGAGCTCGTGGGCGTGACCGATTTCGACGACTACCCGGCGCAGGTGGCCGGCCTCCCGAAGGTGGTCATCGGTGCGCAGGTCGACGTCGAGAAGGTGGTTGCCGCCGAGCCTGACCTCGTCCTCGCCGCCGGCAACGGCTTCACCCCCGACGCGATCCTCAGCCAGCTCGACGACCTCGGCCTGACCGTCCTCGTCCTCTACCCGCAGTCGGCGGACGAGATCGGCGGCGACATCACGCTCGTCGGGCGCACGCTCGACGCGGGTGCGGCCGCAGCCCGCGAGGTCGCTCGCATCGACGATGCCGTTGCGAGTGTCCGGACCGCTGTCGCCGGCGCCGATCGGCCGCGCGTCTTCTACGAGGTCGGCGTCTTCGAGGGACAGATCTTCACCGCGGGAGCCGACTCCTTCCTCGCCTCGCTCATCCAGATCGCCGGCGGCGACCCGGTGACCGGCGACGCGACGACGACGAGCCTCGCGCTCGAGGATCTCGTCGCCGCTGATCCGCAGGTCATCCTCCTCGGCGACGCCGCGTACGACGCCACCATCACCGCCGAGACGGTGGCCGCGCGTCCTGGGTGGGGCGAGATGACGGCCGTTGCCGACGGGCACGTGCTGCCGATGCCGGACGACCTCGTCATCACGCGTCCCGGCCCGCGCGTGACCGAGGGCCTGCTCGCCCTCGCGCGAGCGATCCACCCCGACCGGTTCGGCGGCTGAGCGATGCGCGCCGCTGGCACCCTCCCGGCCACGGCGCGGATCGGCGCCCTCGTCGGCGGACCCTCGCTGGCACGCGCGGCGATCGTCCTCGGCGCGGGGGTGCTGCTGGTGATCGTCGCGGTCGTGGTGGGGGTCGGGGTCGGCACCAGCGGGCTCGCCGGTCCGCTCGATGCGGCGGGCATCCTCGCGCACCGTATCGGGCTGGCGGTGCCGGTCTCGTGGTCGCCCGGCGCGGAGCAGATCGTCTGGGAGCTGCGACTGCCCCGCGCGGTGACCGCGCTCGTCGTGGGCGGCGGCCTGGCGACGGCCGGCGTCGTCTTCCAGGCCCTGCTCCGCAATCCGCTCGCCGACCCGTACGTGATCGGCACCGCCGCCGGTGCGAGCCTCGGAGCGGTGGCCGGACTCATGGTCCCCACGCTCGTGCCGGCGCTCGCACTCGGGGCCGGCACGGCGTGGTGGGGGATCGGGCTGGCGCAGGTGCTCGCCTTCGCGGGAGGGCTCGGGACGATGCTCGTC
Source organism: Candidatus Limnocylindria bacterium (assembly GCA_038209995.1). Taxonomy (GTDB): domain Bacteria; phylum Chloroflexota; class Limnocylindria; order QHBO01; family QHBO01; genus JAICQM01. The sequence goes on from JBBQXD010000004.1 coordinate 19,039, forward strand.
GTCTACGGCGTGGCGCGCACTGGCGGACGGGTGCCGGTCGTCACCCTGCTGCTCGTGGGATACGCGATCTCGAGCGTGCTCGCCGCCGCCACGGCCCTGCTCATGTTCTTTGCCGGCAATCGCCTCGGCGCGATCTTCGGCTGGCTGATGGGTTCGCTCGGCGGCGCGACGTGGACCGACCTCGCGCTCGCGACGCCGCTGGTGGCGGCCGCCGCTGCGGTCATCCTCGTCCGCTGGCGACGGCTCAACCTCCTGCTCCTCGGCGACGGGCCGGCGGCGCACCTCGGCCTCGACGTCGAGCGCGAGAAGCTCATCCTCACCGTGCTGGCGACGCTTGCCACGAGCGCCGCCGTCGCGGTGGCGGGGACGATCGGCTTCGTCGGGCTCGTGGTTCCGCACCTGCTGCGCCTGGTGCTCGGGCCGGACCACCGGCTCCTGCTCCCGACCAGCTTCCTCGGCGGAGCTGCGCTTCTCGCCCTCGCCGACACGGGCGCGCGGCTCGCCGGGGGCGTGCCGGTGGGGGTCGTCACGGCCCTGCTCGGCGCGCCGTTCTTCCTCGTCCTCCTGCGACGAACGCGGGCCATCGGCGCCTGATGCGCATCGCCGTGGCGCCGATCATCGAGGCGCGCGACCTGACCTTCGGCTTTCGGGCCGGCCGTGCCGTCCTGGCGGGTGTCGACCTTGCCGTCCGGCCTGGCGAGCTCGTCGTGCTGCTCGGCACGAACGGCAGCGGCAAGACGACGCTGATCCGCCTCCTCGCCGGCACCCTGCGCCCCCAGCATGGGACGGTCACGCTCGCGGGCCGGCCGCTCGGCGACTGGCGTCGCGGCGAGCTCGCCCGTCGCGTCGCGGTCCTGCCGCAGCACCTCGACCTGCCGGCGGGCTTTCGGGTGGCCGAGATCGTCGAGATGGGCCGCGCGCCGCATGCGGAGCGGCTCTTCGGCGCGTCGGCCGGTGACGGCGCCGCGGTCGAGCGCGCCCTCCGCGAGGCCGACGCGGCCGAGCTCGCGGATCGGTCCGTCGATGAACTCTCGGGAGGCGAGCGTCAGCGCGTGCTGGTCGCCATGGCGCTCGCCCAAGAGCCGGAGCTGCTGCTCCTCGACGAGCCGACGCTCCACCTCGACCTCGCCCACCAGCTGAGCCTGCTCGACACGGTGATGCGCCTCTGTCGCGCCGGGCTGGCGGCCATCGCCGTCCTCCACGACCTGGCGCTGGCCGGGATGGCGGATCGGGTCGCGGTGCTCGACCGCGGGCGCATCCGGGCCGACGGTCGACCGGGCGAGGTCCTCACCCCGGCCCTGGTGCGCTCGGTCTTCGGTGTGCGGATGACGGTCGCCACCGATGACGAGGGTGCGCGTCACCTCGTGCTGGAGCCACGGGCGACGGGCCGGGTGGCCGGCGCGGGCTAGCCGCTCGGCGCGCCCTGCGGCCCTTCGGACCCGTCGCGGCGATCGGGCATGGCCGGGTCGTCGTCGACCTTGAGCTCGATCCGTTCCGTACCATCCGGCCGCAGGGAGCGGTGCACCCGGATGTGCGGGTGCGTGTCGTCGAAGCGCTGCTCCTTCTCGATCGTGACCATCGTTCCCTCGGGCACATCGCTCAGCTGCTCGATATCGGGCAGCGCGGCGTTGGGAATGGCGCGGAAGAGGAGGTAGTTGAGGAAGACGTTGACCACCGCGATGATGGGGATGCCAAAGAGCGCGCCCCACACGCCGGCCACCGTCGAGCCGACGAGCAGGCCCACCAGGACGAGGAGCGGATGGAGGCCGAGCGCGCCCTGCATGAGCTTCGGCTGCAGCCAGTTGACGAGCACCGTCTGCACGACGAGCAGGATCACGGTGACCTGGATGAAGCCGTCCGTGTAGATGAGGGCCGCGACGACGGGTGGGATGAGCGCCAGCGGCGGCCCGAAGAACGGGATGAGCATCACAATCGCGGAGAGCGCGGCGACGAGGAAGAGGAAGGGGATCCCGAAGATGCCACCCACGATCGCGACGAGAATCGCCTGCACGGCCGCGAGGATGAGCTGCGCCCGCAGGAACCCGCCGAACGCGCGCGCCACCGATCGCTCGAAGATGAAGAACTCGTCCTTGTAGCGGTTCGGGACGAGGCGGTTGACCTTGGCGAGGATCCGATCGCGATCGACGACCATGTAGAGCGACAGGATGAGGATGAGGACAAGCGAGCCGAGCGCGGAGACGGTGACGCCCGCGATCGCCTCGATCTGGTTGAACAGCTGGGCGCCGATCGTCCCGACCTGGTCCTGGAGCGTCTTGAACATCTGCACGAGGTCGACCTGGAGGCGGCCGAACTGGAGCGACTGTTGCCATGCGGCGAGCGTCGCCTCGATGTCGATCGCCTTCTGCGGGAAGGTGCGGGTCAGCTCGCCGAGCTGTTCGGTGATGGCCGCGCCGGTGTAGAAGAGGATGAAGCCGAGCGCGATGAGCGCCAGCGTGTAGACGAGGGCCGCCGCGAACCCGCGCGACACGCGGGTGCCCTCCTCGATCGCGCTCACCAGGGGGCTGATCACGAACGCCAGCAGCCAGGCGAGGAAGAGGATGAGCAGCACGCCGCTGAAGGCCGCCACCACCGCCAGCGCGTATTGGCCGAGGAGGACGACGAAGAGCGCGGTCCCGGTGACGAGGAATGCGACGAGCCATCGCCGCTCGCGCGGCCCCACGCCGCTGCTGCCGAGCTCGACGCGGGTCTCGCGAGGCTCCATGGTCAGCCTCGTCGGCCCCCGCCGCCGGTGCCGATCGCTTCGCGCACCTCGCTCATGGTGGCCTCCACGATCGGCCGCGCGCGCTCGCGCCCGGTGGCCAGCACATCCTCCACGAGGTCCGGGGCGGCCGCCAGCTCGGCGCGGCGCTCCCGCATCGGTGCGAAGCGGGCGATGATCCGCTCTGCGAGCAGCTGCTTGGTGTCGACGCAGCCGGTGCGCGCGGTGCGCTCGCCGTCCTGGATCTGGAGGTAGTCGCTCCCGAAGAAGCGGTGCAGCTGGCACACGTTGCAGATCTCCGGGCGGCCGGGATCGGTGCGCCTGATGCGGAGCGGGTCAGTGACCATGCTCATCACGATGCGGCGGATCTCGTCGGGCTCCGCGAAGATCGGGATCGTATTGCCGGCACTCTTGCCCATCTTCCGCACGCCGTCGGTCCCGAGGACCACGGGCGCATCGGTGAACACCGGTCGCGGCTCCGGGAAGATCGGCGCATACCGACGGTTGAAGGCGCGGACGATCTCGCGGCTGAACTCGAGGTGCGCCGCCTGGTCCTTGCCGACCGGCACCCGGGTCGCCTTGTAGACGACGATGTCGGCAGCCTGCAGGATCGGGTAGTCGAGCAGCCCCAGGCTGTTCTCCTTGCCATCCTCGCGAGCCTCCTTGTAGGTCGGATTGCGCTCCGCCCACGCGACCGGCACGCAGGTGTTGAAGACCCACGCCAGCTCGGCGTGCTCGGGAACGTCCGATTGACGGATGAGCGTCGCGCGCTCCGGATCGATGCCCACCGCGAGGAGATCGAGGACCATCTCGTGCGTCAGCTGGCGGAGCAGCTCGCCGTCGTGGACCGTCGTGAGCGCATGGAGGTCCACGATCGCGTAGATCGCGTCGTAGCGCTCCTGGAGCGCGACGTAGTTGACCTGCGCCCCGAGGTAGTTCCCGAGGTGCGACGCCCCCGACGGCTGGATGCCGGAGAAGACCCGCTCGCGGGTCGACGGGCCGGGGGCGGCGGTGAGCTCAGCGGTCTGCGTCATGTCAGGCGGCGAGTGTAGCGCAGCCTCCCGATCCCTCCCGAGCTCGGGCAGGCGGCTGGCGGCGCCCGCGTAGAATCGGGCGACACATGACCCGGACCGATGTGACCGCACCGTGGACCGACGCCGCCGACCCGCGGCGGCGCATCGGCCACGCCATCGAATTCCATCCGGCGATCGGCTCGACGAACGACCGTGCCGGGGAGCTGCTGCTGGATGGCCATCCGGGCATCGCCGTGGTAGCCGATCTCCAGACGGCCGGCCGCGGGCGCCGTGGTCGCGCCTGGACGTCGCCGGCCGGGGTCAACCTCATGTGCTCGGTGGCGATCGAGACGCACCTCGCGGCGAGCGCAGCCGGCCTCCTCGGCGGTGCCGTGGCGCTCGCCGTGGCCCAGGCGGCGGAGCCCTGGGCTCCGCTCGTCGTGCGCTGGCCGAACGACCTGGTGACCGATGACGGCCTCAAGGTCGGTGGCGTCCTGATCGAGACCGCGGTGAGCGGAGAGCGGCTGACGAGCGCGGTCGTCGGCATCGGCATCAACGTGAACTGGCGACGGGCCGACATGCCGGCCGCCATCCGGGAGCGGGCGACCTCGCTCGCCGATCTCGCCGGCATCGAGGTGGATCGCGTGCGGCTCCTCGGTCGCCTCCTCGACCATTTCGAACGGGAGATTGGCGACCTGGAGGCCGGAGCCTCGCCCGTGTCGCGCCTTCGTGCGCGATCCTGGCTCGACGGCGAGGAGATCGAGGTCGACACCGGGGCGCGCGTCGTGCGGGGCGTGGGTGCCGGAATCGCCGAGGATGGCTCGCTCCTCGTCGCCACCGATGCCGGCCGCATCACGCTCGCGCACGGCGAGGTGGTCCGGGTGCGGCCTGCGGCCGGGGCGGTCACGTGAGCCTCGAGCCCCGCGTCCCAGGCGCTGCAGCCGTCAGCCGTCCCGGCGGCGACCCCGACGCGGCCGCGGTCCGTGCCGCGCAGCGCGATCGGCGCGCCTTCGAGGTGCTCTACCGCCGCTATCTCGACCGGGTCTACGCCTACGCCTTCTACGCCCTCGGCGACCACCATGACGCCGAGGATGCGACCGAGCGGACCTTCCTCGCCGCCATGCGCGGGATCCGCGGCTACCGCGACACCGGCGCCGGATTCCGGGCCTGGCTGTTCCGCATCGCCCACAACACGGTGGCGAATGCCTACCGCATCCGACGTCGGCGGCGTCTGGAGCCACTCCCCGAGGGCTGGGATCGGCCCGCGCCGAACGCGGATCCGGCGGGGCTCGTCGCGCGTGCCGAGGAGGGGCGCCGCGTCCTGCGCGCCGTGCGGCGGCTGCCGGAGGACCGGCGGCAGGTCGTGCTGCTGCGCTTCGTCGACGGGCTCTCGGCGGCCGAGATCGGCGTGGTCCTGGATCGGTCGCCCGGTGCGGTCCGCGTGCTGCTCCATCGGTCGCTGCGGCAGCTTGCCGCGCACCTCGACGAGGAGGCCGTCTCGCGCCGCCCCGGTGGGTAACGTTCCGCGCCCCGCGGTGTTTGGATAGGATGAACGCTCCGCAGACGGCAGTCCCCTCGCACCCATGCCCATCGAACGCACTCCGGCCGACCGCCTCGACGAGGCCCTGGACGCACTTCTCGCCGGCGAGCGGCCACGCCCCGACCCCGGCCTCGGGCCCGCCCTCGCAGCGGCCGAGCGGCTGCGCGCGTCACTGGCGCCCATCCCGGCCGGCCTCCGCTTCCAGCTCACTCTCGCCGACCGGCTGAGCGAGCCGGGCATCGGCGCACGAACGGTGCGCGCCCTCTCGCGCACGTCGCACGGCCGGCTGCTGGCCGCGAGCGCGGTCTCATCGGTGGCGGTGGGGTTCGGCGTGACCGCCTACGCGGTGTGGCGCACGAGCCGTCGCCATGCGACGCATCGGCCGCTGGGCCGCTGAGCGCCGCCGCGATGCCGATCAAGTTCCCGTTCAGCCGCCGCCGCGCCGGTCTCGCCGGCGCCTGGACGAAATGCCCGAGCTGCGACGCGCAGGTGTTCAACCGGCAGCTGGAGCGCAACCAGCGGATCTGCCCGACCTGCGGCCATCACTTCCGCATGACGGTCGGGGAGCGGATCGACCTCCTCCTCGACCGCGACAGCTTCGAGGAGCGGGATGCCGGGCTCGAGTCGGTCGATCCGCTCGGCTTCCACGACACGAAGGCGTACGTGGATCGGCTGGAGGCGGCGCGCATCAAGACGGGGCTCCGCGAGGCGGCGGTGTGGGGCTACGGGCGGATCGAGGGCCAGGCGGTCGCCATCGGCCTTTTCGACTTCCGCTTCATGGGCGGCAGCATGGGCAGCGTGGTCGGCGAGAAGGTCGCCCGCTGCCTCGAGGCCGCGCTGGCGGGGCGCGTGCCGGCCATCATCGTGGCCGCGTCCGGCGGAGCACGCATGCAGGAGGGAACGCTGAGCCTCCTCCAGCTGGCGAAGACGACCGCCCCGCTCGTCCAGCTCGATCGCGCCGGGATCCCGTTCATCAGCGTGCTGACCGATCCGACGACCGGCGGCGTCCTGGCCAGCTTCGCCAGCCTGGGCGACGTGATCGTCGCCGAGCCCCGCGCGCTCATCGGCTTCGCTGGCGCGCGGGTCGCAGCGGGCACGGTCGGCGAGGAGCTTCCCGAGGGATTCCAGAGCGCGGAGTTCCTCCGCGACCATGGCTTCGTCGACCTCGTCGTGGCACGCCCCGACCTGCGAGCCACGCTCGCGCGCCTCCTCCGCCTCCTTCCCGTCGGACGCCGCGCGGGCGCCGACGGCGATGGCGAGCGCCCGTGGGGCCCGATCGGCGTGCTGTCGGGCTTCGCCGAGCGGCTCGGCGGAGCGGTGAGCGAGACGATCGGGATCGACACGGCGCAGGGGAGCGGCAACGGGGAGCAACCGAAGCCCGCGCCGCGGGTCGCCGGCCGCACGACCCCCGGAGACGAGCGATGACCGTCGACGAGACGCTCACCGCCGTGGCGGAGCGCGTGGCTGCCGCGCTCCCGACCCCGGCCGAGGCGGATGCGGCATGGACGCGCGTCCAGCTGGCACGGCACCCGCAGCGTCCGCGCACGCTCGACCTCGTGCGGCGGATCTTCAGCGACTTCACCGAGCTCGCCGGCGATCGCGCGTTCCGCGACGATCCGGCGATGGTCGGCGGCCCGGCGCTTCTCGACGGCCGTCCGGTCATGGTCATCGGGCACCAGAAGGGAACCGACACTGACTCGAACATCCTCCGCAACTTCGGCTCGTCGCACCCCGAGGGGTTCCGCAAGGCGCAGCGGCTGCTGCGGATGGCGGACAAGCTCGCGATGCCGGTGGTGACGTTTCTCGACACCGCGGGGGCCTTCCCCGGTCCCGCCGCCGAAGAGCGCGGCCAGGCAGAGGCGATCGCGGCCAGCATCAAGCTCATCACCGGGCTCTCGGTCCCGATCGTCGTGAACGTGATCGGCGAGGGCGGCTCCGGCGGCGCGCTCGCGATCGGTGTCGGTGACCGGGTCCTCGCGCTCGAGAACGCGGTCTACTCGGTGATCAGCCCCGAGGGCTGCGCCGCGATCCTGTGGCGCTCGCCCGACGAGGCGCGGGTCGCCGCGGCGGCGATGCGCATGACGGCGGCCGATCAGCTGGCGCTGGGGGTCATCGACCGCATCGTCCCCGAGCCGGGGGACGGTGCGCACACCGATCACGACGCCACCGCGAAATCGCTGAAGCGGGCGATCGTGGCCGCCTTCGACGACCTCGCGCGCCTCGACCTCGGCGAGCTGCTCGCGAGCCGGTATGCTCGGATACGGTCGATCGGCGCCTACCGCGAGACGGCGTCCGAGGGCCTGCCGCGCACGACCGAGCCGAAGCTGCGTGACCGGCTCGGGCGCCTGCTCCACCTGCCGGGCGCGACTCGCCGCCGCTGGAGCGACGTCTGGCAGGGTGCGGATGCCGATGAGGGCAGCGAGAGCGAAGGAGGCGCATGAGCGAGCAGGACGACCTGGCCGCGGTCGAGCGGGCTGCCCGTGACCTCCTGCCGGCGCTCACCGAGCGCCTGGCGCGCCACGGCCTCGGTGAGATCGAGGTCTCGCACGGCGACCTGCGGCTGCGCGTCGCGGCGGGCCTCGGCGCCGGGACGCCGCCCACGGCCGCCGCCTCGGTCGGCGCCACCGGACGCACCGAGGGGACGCAGCCCGTCGGTCCGGGCGCCATCGTCGCTCCGCCCCTGACCGGTGCCGCGGCCCGGCACCCGGTCACGGCCCCGGCGGTCGGTTATTTCGTCTATGCCGATGGGCTGGGACCGGGGATCGCGATCGAGAAGGGCGACTCGATCGGGTGGGTCGAGATGCTCGGCGTGCGGCACGACGTCCGCGCTCCGCGGCGCGGGACCGTCCGACACCTCATCGCGGAGAGTGGCGAGGCGGTCGAGTACGGCCAGCCACTCGTGGACGTGGAGGACGGCGCGTGAGCCTGGCCCTTGTCTTCAGTCCCCAGGGATCCCAGGCCGTCGGCATGGGCCATGCGCTCGTCCGTACCTACCCATCGGCCGCCGAGGTCTTCGCACGGGCCGATGCGGCGCTCGGCTGGAGCGTCAGCCACCTGTGCTTCAACGGACCCGAGGAGCGCCTGGGCGATACGCGCTGGACGCAGCCCGCCCTCCTCACGACGTCGGTTGCCGCCGCGTGGGCGCTCGCCGAGGCGATGGGCGCGACCGGTGGCGACCTGGCTCCCGCTTTCGTAGCGGGTCACTCGGTCGGCGAATACGCCGCCCTCGTCGTGGCCGGGGTCCTCGAGCTCGAGGACGCCGTACGGCTCGTCGCGCTGCGCGGCGAGCTGATGGCGGCCGAGATGAGCGAGGGGGGCATGAGCGCGGTCATCGGGCTCGATCGCGGCTCGGTCAGCGCGGCGATCCGTGATGTGCCCGGCGTCGGGCCGGGCGACCTCGTGGTGGCGAACTACAACGCGCCGGGGCAGGTGGTCATCTCCGGGCTGCATGCTGCCCTGCGTGCCGCGGAGGCGCCGCTGCGAGAGGCCGGCGCAAAGCGCGTGATGCCGCTGCGCGTCTCCGGGCCGTTCCACTCCCCGCGGATGGCGCCGATCGGGCACGCCCTGGGCCGCGCCTTCGCCGGCGTGGCCTGGCACGACGCGCTGCCGCCGGTGATCTCGAACGTCACCGCCGAGCCGGTCACCGATGGCGGCGAGATCCGCGCCCTGCTGGCACGCCAGGTGAGCTCGCCGGTCGAGTGGGTCGCCTCGGTCGAGCGGATGGCCGGCGAGGGCGTCGACACGTTCGTGGAATGCGGCGTCGGGGCGGCGCTGGTCGGCATGGTGCGGCGCATCGTGCACGGCGCGCGCATCGTCGCCGTCCACGATCCGTCGGGCGTCGTCGAGGCCGCTGCGGCGCTCCGCGCGGCCGAGGCATCGGTCTGATGTTCGGCAAGGTGCTCATCGCCAATCGCGGTGAGATCGCGGTGCGCATCCTGCGCGCGTGCCGCGACCTCGGGATCTCGGCGGTCGTTGCGTACAGCGAGGCGGATCGGGAGACGCTGGCGGTCAAGCTCGCCGACGAGGCGATCTGCATCGGGCCGGCGGAGGCACGGAAGAGCTACCTCAATCAGCCGGCCCTCATCAGCGCCGCGCTCCTCACCGGCGCGGATGCCGTGCATCCCGGCTACGGCTTCCTCTCCGAGGACGCGAGCTTCGCCGAGGCCTGCGCCGCCCACGACCTGACCTTCATCGGTCCGTCGGCCGAGGTCCTCGAGCGGTTTGCGAGCAAGTACGCCGTGCGGCGCATGCTCGCCGCCAACGGGCTCCCGACCGTGCCCGGCAGTCGTGGCATCGTGACCGACCTGCGCGATGGGCTCGACCAGGCCGGCCAGTCCGGCTACCCGGTGCTGCTCAAGCCATCGGCCGGCGGCGGCGGTCGCGGGATGCGCCTCGTGCGCTCGCCACGCGAGATGGAGACCTCGCTGCCGCTCGCCCGCAGCGAGGCCCAGGCGGCGTTCGGCGATGACTCGATCTACTTCGAGAAATGGATCGAGGAGGCCCGCCACGTCGAGGTCCAGGTCCTGATCGACAGGCATGGCAACGGCGTCCACCTCGGTGATCGGGACTGCAGCATCCAGCGCCGCCATCAGAAGATCATCGAGGAGGGGCCCTCGCCGGCCATGGACGACGTCGCCCGCCGCCGGCTGCGTGACCTCGCCATCTCGAGCGTTCTCGCCGCGGGCTACGAGAGCGCGGGCACCCTCGAGTTCCTCCTCGATCGGCAGGGCAACTTCTACTTCATCGAGATCAACTGCCGCATCCAGGTCGAGCACCCGGTCACCGAGGCGCTCACCGGCGTCGACCTGATCCGCGAGCAGATCCGGCTGGCGGCCGGCGAGCTGCTGTCACTGCGGCAGGAGGAGATTCCGATCCGCGGCCACGCCATCGAGTTCCGCATCAATGCCGAGGACCCCTCGGACAACTTCGCGCCGCAGACCGGCGTCGTCGAGGAGCTGTGGCTTCCAGGTGGACCTGGCGTGCGGGTCGACACCCACCTCTATCCCGGCTACGAGGTCCCCCCCTTCTACGACAGCCTGCTCGCCAAGCTGGTGGTGTGGGGCGACGATCGGGGCCACGCGCTGGAGCGGGCGCGCCGCGCCCTCGCCGAGCTCCACATCAGTGGGGTCAAGACGAACATCCCGTTCCATCGCGGGATCATCGACAACCAGGCGTTCCTTGATGCCGAGGTCAGCACCAACCTGCTCGATCGCGTCGGGCCGGCCGCGTTCGTGGCCGGCTGACGCAGTGAGCGTGCCATGGGAGAACCGTCCAGACCGATGACGACCGATACGAACCCCGCCGCCGAACGCGCGGCCACGTTGTTGGCGCTGCCGCTCGAGGCAGCCGACATCATGCGGATCATTCCGCATCGGTACCCGTTCCTGCTCGTCGACCGGGTGCTCGAGCTGGAGCCGGGGAAGCGGGCGGTGGGGATCAAGCAGGTGACCGCCAACGAGCCGCAGTTCACGGGCCACTTCCCCGGACGCCCGATCATGCCCGGCGTGCTCATGGTCGAGGCTCTCGCCCAGACCGCGGGCGTGGCGGTGCTCTCCCTCGACGAGTACCGCGGCAAGCTCGGCCTCTTCGCCGGCATCGACGACTGCCGATTCAAGCGGATGGTGGTGCCGGGTGACACGCTGCTCCTCAAGGTGACGGTAGAGAAGCTGCGCGGCATGTTCGGCCGCGTGCGGGCGGTTGCATCGGTCGATGGCGAGATCGCCGTTGAGGCGACGCTGTCGATCATCATTCCGCGCGACCAGGCGATCGGCGGAGGCGGCGCCGATGCGTGACGGTGAGCGGCGGGTCGTCATCACCGGCATGGGGGCGATCACCCCGGTCGGGAACGACGTCGCGGCCTTCTGGGAAGGGATCGTCAACGGGCGGAGCGGCATCCGCCGCATCGAGAGCTTCGATCCGGCGAAGGTCGACAGCAAGGTGGCCGGCGAGATCCGCGGCTTCGCGGCCGAGGAGGTGATGCCGCGCAAGGAGGTCCGGCGCAATGACCGCTACGTCCACTACGGCTGGGCGGCCAGCGCCGAGGCGATGCGGGACGCCGGGCTGCCGAACCCCATCGACACCGACGAGCTGGCGGCCCGCAGCGGCGCCATCGTGGGATCGGGGATCGGCGGCATCAACACGATGATCCGCGACGTCGTCGAGGCCACCGAGTACGGGATTGAGCGCATCGGTCCATTCCTGGTGACGGCGATGATCCCGAACATGGCTGCGGGCTACATCGCCATCAACGCGAATCTGCGCGGGCCGAACTACTGCACCGTGAGCGCCTGCGCGAGCAGCAACCACGCCATCGGCGACGCGCTGAACATCATTCGCCGCGGCGATGCCGACGTCATGCTCGCCGGCGCCTGCGAGGCGGGGATCGGTGAGATCCCGGTCGCCGCCTTCGCGGCCATGCGCGCGCTGTCGACGAGCTTCAATGACGCGCCGGAGAAGGCATCTCGGCCGTTCGACGCAGATCGCGACGGCTTCGTCATGGGCGACGGCTCCGGGATGCTGGTCCTCGAGGCGCTCGAGCATGCCACCGCCCGCGGCGCCCGGATCCACGCCGAGCTGGTCGGCTACGCGGCCACGGACGACGCCTCGCACATCACGCTCCCGGCGCCCGGCGGCCGCGGCGCGGCGGAGAGCATGCGGCTCGCCATCCGCGACGCCGGCATCACGACCGATGAGGTGGCCTACATCAACGCCCACGGCACGAGCACCGGCCCGAACGACCGCACCGAGACGGCGGCGATCAAGGCGGTCTTCGGGGAGCGCGCCTACCGGGTCCCGATCAGCAGCACGAAGTCGATGACCGGCCACCTTCTCGGCGCCGGCGGCGGGATCGAGGCGATCGCGTGCATCCGAGCCATGCAGGAGTCGGTCGTGCCGCCGACCATCAACCAGGAGCACCCGGACCCCGAGTGCGACCTCGACTACGTCCCCAACGAGGCGCGTCGCGTCGACGTGCCGCTGAGCATCTCGAACAGCTTCGGCTTCGGCGGACACAACGCGACCCTCGTCCTGCAACGCTGGGAGGGCGCATGAGCGACGAGCCGGTCACGCTGGATCCGATCCTCCGCGCGGTCGATCTCCTCGCTCCGGCGTTCGAGACGTCGGGCCTCGACGAGCTCGAGGTGGAGTCGGGCGAGATCCGGGTCCGCCTCGCTCGCCCGCGGCCGTTGGCCCCGGTCGTTGCCGCGTCCGCGGGGCCGTCCGCGCCCACTGCCGCGCCGGGAACCGAGAAGCTCAGCCCGTACGGCGAGCCCGCGCCTGGCATGCGATTCGTGACCGCCCCGCTCACCGGCATCTGGTACGACGCACCGTCGCCGGGCGCGCGGCCCTACCTCACCGAGGGCGGCGAGGTCGCGGCCGGCCAGGTGGTCGGGCTCATCGAGGCGATGAAGCTGTTCAACGAGATCAAGTCGGACGCCACGGGCAAGGTGACCCGCATCCTCGTCGAATCGGGCACGCTGGTGAAGCGCCAGCAGCCGATCATCGAGGTCGATCCCAGCTGACGAGGTAAGACGCGACCGATGGCCTCGGCCGCAGGAGGAGCATGACGATGACGACGAACGCGCTGATCACCGGGTGGGGGATGTACGCGCCGTCGCGCGTCATGACCAATGACGAGCTCTCGACGATGGTCGAGACCTCCGACGAGTGGATCGTCACGCGAACCGGCATTCACGAGCGCCGGATCGCGGCGCCCGACGAGACGACGACCACGCTGTCGGTCCATGCCGGGCGGGACGCACTCGCGGTCGCCGGCCTCGACCCGCGCGACCTCGACCTGGTCATCGTCGGCACCTGCTCGCCCGACTATCCGCTGCCGGCGACCGCCGTCCTCGTCGCCACCGAGCTCGGCGCGACGCGTGCCGCGGGGTTCGACCTCCAGGCGGCGTGCTCCGGCTTCCTCTTCGCGCTCGCCACCGGGACGAGCTTCATCCGCAGCGGCATGTACCGCAACGTGCTCGTCATCGGTGTCGAGATCCTCAGCCGCTTCCTGAACTGGACGGACCGCAGCACGTGCGTCCTGTTCGGCGACGGGGCGGGCGCGGTGCTGCTCTCCGCCTCCGAGGCGCCCGGCGGCCTCCTCGGCGTCGACCTCTTCAGTGATGGGACCGGCTGCGAGGGGATCATCGTGCGCGGCGGCGGCAGCGCGCATCCGGCGAGTGCCGAGACGGTCGCGGCGAACATGCACACGATTCGCATGGCCGGCAGTGACGTGTACAAGTACGCGACACGCCAGCTTGCCGATTCCGCGGTCGCGGCGGTCCAGGCGGCCGGGCTCACCGTCGACGATATCGACCAGTTCGTGTTCCACCAGGCAAACCTGCGGATCATCAAGAACGTCGAGAAGGCGCTCGGCATCCCCGAGGCGAAGGTCTTCGTCAACATCGAGAAGTACGGCAACACCTCCGCGGCCTCGGTACCGATGGCGCTCGTCGAGGCGATCGCGGCCGGGCGCATCAAGGAGGGCGACCGGATCCTGATGGTGGCGTTCGGGGCCGGCTACACGGCCGGCGCCGCGGTCGTGGAATGGACGGCCGATCCGGCGCGCGCGTTCATGGCACCGGGCGCCCAGACGCGCCTCGGCCAGCCACAGCGCAGCGCGGCGCCCGAGCCGGCGGCGGTCTGATGTTCGACCTGACCGGCAAGTCCGCGCTCGTCACCGGCGCCAGCCGGGGCCTCGGCCGTGCGATCGCGATCGCGTTCGCGCGCCAGGGCGCGGACGTGGCGGTGAACTTCCGCGGCAACGCGGAGGCGGCCGAGGCGGTCGCCGCCGAGATCCGCTCCCTCGGGCGCAACGTGGTGCTCGTGCAGGGCGACACGTCGGCCGGCAGGGAGGCGTGCGAGGCGATCGTCGCAGCTGCGCTCACCGGGCTCGGCAAGCTCGACATCCTCGTGAACAATGCCGGGATCACCCGCGACAACCTGCTCATGCGCATGGACGCCGACGAGTGGGACGCGGTGCTCGACACGAATCTCGGCGGTCCGTTCTGGATGACGCGTGCCATCGCGCGGCCGATGGTGAAGGCCCGCGCCGGCCGCATCATCAACATGAGCAGCGCGGCAGGGCGGATGGGGAACGCCGGGCAGGCGAACTACGCCGCCGCCAAGGCGGGGCTCATCGGTCTCACGAAGACGACGGCCCGCGAGCTCGCCAGCCGCGGCATCACCTGCAACGCGCTCGCGCCGGGCCTCATCGAGACCGATCTCACCGCCGACCTTCCCGCCGGTGCCACCGAGGCGATCAGGACGCTCACCCCGATGGGCCATGTCGGCGCCGTCGAGGATGTCGCGGCAGCCGCCGTCTACCTTGCGTCGGACGAGGCACGCTATGTGACGGGCCAGGTGCTCGGCGTCGATGGCGGCATGGTGATGGGCAGCTGACGCCGTCCGGACGATCCCAGACATCGGTCCGGCAGGCTCCTTGCTTGACTCCTAGGATGGGGGACCGACAACCATGCCCGCGTTCACCGCTGAAGGAGAGCAGATGATCACCCTGCGCGCGCTGCTGCGCCCGTCCCGCGTCGTCGATGCCCATTGCGACATCCCGTGCGGCGTCTACGACCCCGAGCAGGCCCGGATCGAGGCCGAGTCCTGCCTCCGCATCATCGAGAAGCACGACGCCAGCGACGACAAGCTCTTCCGCTCCCGCTGCATCCACGTCAAGGAGGAGCGCGCCGAGCTGGTGAAGCATCACCTCGACGTCCTGTGGCACGACTACTTCAAGCCCGAGCACCTCGAGAAGTACCCCAACCTGCACGACACCTTCTGGAAGGCCACCAAGCAGGCGAGCAAGGTGAAGCAGTCGATGGATGCCGGTGCCGCCAAGGAGCTGCTGTCGATGATCGACACCGTCGACAAGATGTGGAAGGCGACCGGCGGTCCGGAGAAGACGCGCGTCAGCGGACGGCCTGCCTAGACCGATGTCACCGGGGAGGGCCAAGATTCGGACCCTCGTCCTCGTCCTCGTCCTCGGGCTGGCCGCGGCGGCCGCGGCCTGGCGGCGGCTCGACGTGGTCGAGGTCCGCGGCACCTCGATGGCCCCGACGCTCCTGCCCGGGGAGCGACTCCTCGTCGCCCGGCTCCCGCGCTCGGCGCGGGTCGGCGAGGTCGTCCTGGCCGCCGACCCGCGCGACGCGCGCCGTGAGCTCGTGAAGCGGGTGACGGCGCTCGGTGGTGGCGGCGTCGTCCTGCGCGGCGACAGTCCGGCCGCGTCCACCGACTCGAGGACATTCGGTGCCGTGCCCATGGCCGCCGTTCGATGGCACGTGCTCGCCCGCTACTGGCCACCGCTGCGTTTCGGACGCGTGACGGCTGCGCACCATGTGCTGCCGGAGGGGCCTCGCACGTGATCGACGCCGTGGACGGGGCGGCGAGCCGGCGTGCACCTTCCCGGAGGCGCTCATCGCCGGCGAGTGAGGATCCGGCGAGTAGGATCCCGCGAGTGTTCTCGTGCGGGACGGTCAGCCGCAGCCGCACACGACGGCCATCGCCTCCACGCACGCGCCGCGTTCGCTGGGGAGCATCTCCACCCCAGGACCCGCCTCGGCGGCGACGAGGTATTCGAGATCGCCGTGCGGGCGAACCACGATCCGAGTCTGCGGCCCATGGCTGCGCAGGAAGTCAACCACCGGCCCGAGCCCCGCGTCACCGAACTCCTGGCGGATGGCACCGGTGTCGACCAGCGCCAGGTCCGGCGCGCGGAGCAGCGTGGCCTGGTGGAGGCGCGCGGCGTCGTTGTAGAAGAAGGCGATGGCGCCGAACAGGCGCTCGTCGAGCGCTGTCGCGAGGTCGCGGTCGCGGGTCAGGCAGTAGACGACCAGCTCGGTCGCGGCGTCACGCTCGCTCATCGGTCCGGCGAGCGTAGCACGCAGGGGTGCCGCATCCGGTTCGCACCGGTCCGGGCGGTACAATGGCGGACCCCATGACGAGCACCGTTCCCGCGCGCGCAACCGAGCGTGCCCTCCGCGACCTGACAAGCCCGCGCCACCAGGCGCTCGGCTCGCTGCTCGGTCGCGTATGGGCCGTGGACGCGGTCGGCGTCGACGAGCGCGCCGCGAGCCTCGCGAAGCGGAGCATCAAGCGCGAGGCGAAACTCTGGGCCCTCGACCTGGCGATCCGGATGATGGATCTCACCACGCTCGAGGGGAAGGACACGCCCGGCAAGGTTCGCGCCCTGGCCGGCAAGGCACGCCGCCCCGACCCCACCGACCCCTCGATCCCGAGCGTGGCGGCACTGTGCGTCTACCCGAAGATGATCGCCACCGCGCGCGAGGCGCTCGCCGGGTCCGGGGTGAAGGTGGCATCGGTCTCGACCTACTTCCCGTCCGGACAGGCCTCGTTGGAGGTGAAGCTCGACGACGTCCGCGGCGCGGTCGCGCTCGGCGCCGACGAGATCGACATGGTGATCGACCGGGGTGCCTTCCTCGCCGGCGACTACGCGCTCGTCTTCGACGAGATCGTGGCCGTCAAGGAGGCGTGCGGCGAGGCGCACCTCAAGGTGATCCTGGAGACCGGCGAGCTCGAGACGTACGACAACGTGCGGCGCGCCTCGGTGCTCGCCATGGCGGCCGGCGCCGATTTCATCAAGACCAGCACCGGCAAGGTGCAACCGGCCGCGACGCTGCCGGTCACGCTCGTCATGCTCGAGGCGATCCGCGACTTCCACCTGCAGACCGGGAAAGCGGTGGGGATGAAGCCGGCAGGCGGGATCAAGACCTCGAAGGAGGCGATCAGCTACCTGACCGTCCTCTACGAGACGCTCGGGCCGGACTGGATGACCCCGGACCGCTTCCGCTTCGGTGCCAGCTCTCTGCTGAACGACGTCCTCATGCAGATCCGCAAGGAGCGCACCGGCCGCTACGCGGGCGGCGACTACTTCACGCTCGACTAGGCCGATGGAGGTCGCCCGCGGCACCATCGCGGTCTGGTCCGATCTCGGCTGTCCGTGGTCGCACGCGGTCGTGTGGCGCCTGTGGGACGCGCGACGGCGGCTGGGCCTGACCGATCGGGTGCAGTTCGACCACCACGCGTTCCCGCTCGAGCTGTTCAACAGCGAGCCGACCCCGCGACGCCGGATCGACGCCGAGTGGCCGGTCGCGGAGCGCCTCGCTCCGCGCGCCGCGTGGCAGTCGTGGTCCGCCCCGCCGGAGACCTACCCGGTGACGCTGCTGGCGCCGATGGAGGCCGTCCTGGCGGCGAAGGAGCAGTCGCTCGCAGCAGCCGAGGAGCTCGATCGCGGGCTGCGGCGGGCATTCTTCGCCGAGAGCCGATGCATCAGCCTTCGCCACGTGATCCTCGAGGTGGGGAACGAATGCGATTCGCTCGACGTCGCCGAACTCGCCGACGCGCTCGATGCCGGTCGCGCCCGCGCTGCGCTCATGGCCGACTGGGCGACGGCGCGCGGCGATGAGGTCCGTGGCTCCGTGCACCTGTTCTGCGCCGACGGCACGAACGCCCAGAACCCCGGCATCGAGATCGCGTGGGACGGCGACGTCGCGACCATCAGGCGTGACGACCCGACGGCGATCGACGTGCTCGTAGCGCGCGCTGCCGGCTGACCTCACGGGTGCGGACGGTGCGGCGTTCCATGGTCGTGCACCTGCCGCCGTTCGAGACGCTCATCGACGCCCACGCCACGGAGCTGCACCGCTTCCTCGTGGCCTGCATCGGGCCGACCGAGGCCGAGGACTGCCTCCAGGAGACCTTCATGTCCGCGCTCCGCGCCTATCCCACCCTCAGCCACGCCGAGAACCTGCGCGCCTGGCTCTACACGATCGCGCATCGCAAGGCGACCGATCACGTGCGCCGCGTCCAACGCCGGCCGACCGCGCCCCTCGACGGCGCGGAGCCGGTGGCGCTGTCCTCCACCGAAGGGACCGATGACGGGCTGTGGCGACGGGTCGGCGCGCTGCCGCCGAAGCAACGCGCGGCGGTCGTCCATCGATTCGTGTTCGACCTCGCCTATGCCGAGATCGGGGCGCGGATGGGGACGAGCGAGGAGGCCGCGCGACGGAGCGTCCACGAGGGGATCACGAAGCTGCGCCGGGAGCTGGACCGATGAGCGACCTCGAGCGACGACTGGCCGCCGCCGCCCCGCGTGGCGAGCTGAACATCGAGCGCCTGCGCGCCGGGCTCGCGGCTCGGGCGACGGCCGACGGGCTCGTCGACGTGGCCTACGCCACGCTCGACTCGCCGCTGGGCGAGCTGGCGGTCTTCGTCACGCCGCGTGGCGTCGTCCGCGTCGCATTCGAGGACGAGCCGCGCGACGAGATCCTCGACGAGCTGGCACTCCGCGTCTCGCCGCGGATCCTGGCGGCGCCGAAGCCGACCGACGACGCGCGGCGCCAGCTCGAGGCCTACCTCGCGGGCGAGCAGACCGCGTTCGACGTGCCACTCGACTGGAGCCTCGTCCATGGCTTCGCGGTCGGCGTCCTGCACGCCACCGCGCTCGTCCCGTACGGCGCGACCACGACGTACCGTGACGTGGCGGCCGCGGCCGGCTCGCCGAACGCGTACCGCGCGGCGGGCAACGCGCTCGGCAGCAACCCGATCCCGATCATCGTGCCGTGCCACCGCGTCCTTCACGCGTCGGGTGGCCTCGGTGGCTATGCCGGCGGGCTCGACCGCAAGCGGACGCTCCTGCGCCTCGAGGGCGTGCTCCCCACCTGAGGTGATGGCTCAGCCGCAGCCGTTCGGCGCTGCCGCGCCGGCGAACCGGGCCTGGACCCAGGCCACGACCGCGTCGACGCGCCCCGCGCCGAGGATCGAACCGGTGTGGTCCACGCCGGGCAGCTCGGTGAGGGTGACGTCGCCGCCGAGCACACACAGCCGATCCCGGACGACGCGGCTCGAGGCGATGGGCACCAGGCGGTCGGCGGTGCCATGGCTGATCCAGACCGGAGCCTCGATCGCCGCGCCACCCGCCGACTCGGCGGTGAGCCGCGCGCGCCAGGCCGGATCGTCGAGCGGGTCGGCCGCAATCGGCGAGGTGCTGACGCTCACATCGCCCGGGCAGCGGGCGCGAAGGTCGGTCGCCAGCCGCGCGCCCGCATCGGTCAGGATCGGTGCCGCGTCGAGCCCGAACAGGTCGGACCAGCTCGCGACGAGCTCGGTGGCGTTGATCCACGGGCTGCGGCCGCCGCTCGCGCCGAATCCCGCACGCGCGATCTCGACGAGGTCGCCGACCGGTGACACCGCCGCGACGCCCACGATGGTGAGGTCCGGCGCGTGTGCCGGCGCTTTCTGTGCCGCCCACAGCGCGGCCTGGCCACCCTGCGAGTGGCCGACGAGCGCCACCCGGCTCCCCGCCGCCGTCTCCGGGATCGACCGCGCCGCACGCGCGGCGTCGAGCGTCGCCGTTCCTTCGAGCGAGCCGAGCAGGAATGCCGCGGTCCCGGGCGTTCCGAGTCCGGGGTAGTCGGTCGCCACGACGACGTCGCCGGCACGCACGAACGGGATGCCGACGATCGCGATCGTGCTGCCCGGACCGATCCCGCGCCGCGACGGCGCGCACCGGTCGGCGATCCCGACCGACCAGTGGCCGAGCCCAACGACCGGGCGCGACGCGGTGGCGCTCGACGCCGGAGCGAGGACGAGGCCGCTGACGGTGATCGGCTCGTCGTGGACGCCGGTCGATGCGTAGGCGATCGCCCATGCCCTCATGCCGTCGGGCGCCCCGATCTCCTGGTGCGCGAGCAGCGTGCCGGCCGCCGCGTCGCCGGGCGCGGTCGCATAGAGACTGTCGCTCGGGATCGGCGGCGGCACCGGGACGCCGCTGCCGTTCGGGCTCGGCGTCGTCGACGTGGCGGAGCACGCGACGAGGAGGAGGGCGAGGAACGCGGAGCGCGGCCGGGTGCGCATGGATGGGACCGATGCTAGGGGAACCTGCGGACGGGTGCTCGCCGTCCTTCGGGCATGCACGTCCGACGCCTGGCCGAGCTTGCGACCGCCGTCGCGCTCATCGCGCTTGTCGCGGGGTGCTCCATCTTCGTGCCCGATCCGGTTCCCTCGCCGGGGATCGGCTCCGCGGTGATCGACGTCGCGACGAATGGGACCGCGGACGGCCCCGGCCTGGCCATCCGCGAGCTCCCGTCCGGTGGCGGCGACCAGCTCCTCGTCAACGGGTCGCTGCTCATCGACCCGGCAGGCGCCGCCTGGCTGTGCGAGGCGCTCGGCGAATCGTTCCCGCCGACGTGCGTCGGCCCGCGCCTGCGCGTGGTGAATCTCGATGCCGCGACCGTCGCATCCCTCTCGTCCGGCGGCGGCGCGCGCTGGTCGGACGCCTCGGTCCAGCTATTCGGGACGGTGCGCCCCGGCGGCTAGCCGCCGGCGACGAGCACCGCGGCCAGCGCGATGGCTCCCGGGAGAACCTGGACGAAGAGGATGCGCCGCGACACCGTCGCCGCGCCGAAGAGGCCGGCAACCACGACGGCGCCGAGGAGAGGGCCCGGAAGGCGAAGCCGATCGGTCCCGCAGCGAGGATGCCCCAGGACAGGCCGGCGGCGAGGATCGCATTGTAGAGACCCTGAGATTGGTGCCCTGCGTCGCGCGCTCCCCGCCGGCGATCCGGCCGCCGCCGAGCCGCGGACGAGCAAGACGATACCGGGATGAGGGAGGCGAGCCGCTTAGGTCGACACGGTCCCGAAGCAACTAGGTCGGCGCGGTCACTCCGGCGCATCTGCGGGGCGAGGACTGTGGCGCGGCGGCCCTGTTGGCCGCTCGACGCCGTGGGGTTTCCACGCATATGTCCGCACTGGCGTGAACTCAGAGACGTGCCCTCGGGAGATCTGCCCGCTGGGCAGAAAGGCCTTGACCACAAATTGGCGCGACGCCTAGCATCATCGGATCGATTGGCTCGCGATGGTCCGCACAGTCAGTCGGCGCTCTTGACTGCAGATCTGGACAGATAGATGAGGGGAGTCTTTGGCCGAACGATGTCAATCGTTTGCTTCCTCGCACTCTGCATTTTGGTTGCGGCAGGTGTCGGGTTGTTGATCGCGGGGCCCGCTAGCGGAGAGGACGTGATCCGCGAGAAGTGCGGGGCCGGTGCCAATGGGAACCAAATGGACGCCTCGTTTCGGATCTCACATGGTAGGAGTTCTGGAGGTACTTTCCACTTGCTGGTAAGGCTCCTGAGCTGGAGGCTGACGACAGGCCGATGCAGGTCGTCGTTTTTCAACGGACCCTATCTTGGCCCGACGATGACGCACCAAGTGCGAAACAACGTAGTTTGCGTTGTGAACGCGGATGGTGACCGGACGATGTACTTTGACATCCCCTGCCAGGGACACGCCGCGCCAGGATGAAGCTACCGGTGAGGTGGCTGCGGAGTGTCGCGGGGCGCGGTGGGACATTCGTGCTCGGAGTGACTGTTCTCGCAGTTCCGGGCGGCTGCATTGCGGACCCAATCGTCGTTGGGCACATCGAGCTCTACAACCGGACGTCTGAGACGTTGGTGATCCGTGCCGAACACGCGTCCGAGGACGAAATTCGGCTCGCCCCGTGTAGTTCCATGATCCGGGATAGCTTCCCGCTGAACGCGGTGAGTGTGGCTCCAGCCTCAGGGAGGACCGCGGCCGGCATCCAGCGCGGCGTCGAGACTTCGCCGCTGGTCATCATCGTGACCGATCACGAACCGCAGTACTTGACTGCCACGCCGACCACACTGCCCTCCTGCGGTGGCACGATGCCGTAGCGCAATACCCGGGTCGGAACGCGTGGGATAATCCGCGCCTGATGACGCTCACCAAGAAGGGCGAGACGCGCCCCGCGCCCGCGAGCTGGGGCCTCGCCGCCCGCGGCATCCCGTGGGAGTATGCGCCGGCCCCCGAGTCGACCGATCACATCCGGATCGAGCCCGAGTACGGCCTCTTCATCGGCAACGAGTTCGCGGCCTCGAAGCCGCGGAAGACGTTCACCGTCATCAACCCAGCGACCGAGGAGCCACTGGCGAAGGTCGCGCACGCCTCGAAGGCCGATGTCAACCGTGCCGTGGCGGCGGCGCGCGGCGCGTATGACAGCGTCTGGTCGCGGTTGCCGGGCAGCGAGCGGGCGAAGTACCTCTACCGCATCGCACGCATCCTCCAGGAGCGATCGCGCGAGTTCGCCGTCGTCGAGAGCATGAACTCCGGCAAGCCGATCAAGGAGTCGCGCGACGTCGACGTGCCGCTGGCGGCGGCTCATTTCTTCTACTACGCCGGCTGGGCGGACAAGCTCGACTACGCGTTCCCGGGGCGCACGCCGCGCTCGCTCGGCGTGGCCGCGCAGGTCATCCCCTGGAACTTCCCGATGCTCATGCTGGCCTGGAAGATCGCGCCGGCCCTGGCGGCGGGGAATACGGTCGTCCTCAAGCCTGCCTCCACGACGCCCCTTACCGCCTACCTGTTCGCGGACGTCGTGCGCCAGGCGCAGCTGCCGCCGGGAGTGGTGAACATCATCACCGGACCGGGCGAGATCGGCATGGAGCTCGTCACCCACCCGGACGTGAACAAGGTGGCGTTTACCGGCTCGACCGCGGTGGGCAAGATGATCGGGCGGGCGGTGGCGGGGAGCCACAAGAAGCTGACCCTCGAGCTCGGCGGCAAGGCGGCGAATATCGTCTTCGACGATGCGCCACTCGACCAGGCCATCGAGGGCATCATCAACGGCATCTACTTCAACCAGGGCGAGGTGTGCTGCGCCGGCTCGCGCCTCTTCGTCCAGGAGAGCATCCAGGAGCCGCTGCTCGAGAAGCTGAAGGCGCGCCTCTCGACGCTGCGCGTCGGCGACCCGCTCGACAAGAACACCGATGTCGGCGCCATCAACTCCGCCGGCCAGCTCGCCAAGGTGACCGAGCTCGTCCAGAGCGGGATCGACGAGGGCGCCGAGATCTTCCAGCCCGACTGCGTGCTCCCCGACCGCGGCTTCTTCTTCCGCCCGACGCTCTTCACCGGCGTGTCGCAGAGCCATCGCATCGCGCAGGAAGAGATCTTCGGCCCGGTCCTCTCGGTCCTCACCTTCCGGACGCCGGAAGAGGCGATCGAGAAGGCGAACAACACCCCGTACGGCCTGAGCGCCGGCGTGTGGACGGAGAAGGGGAGCCGGATCTTCAAGATGATCGGCGCCATGCGCGCCGGCGTCGTGTGGGCCAACACCTTCAACCGCTTCGACCCGACCAGCCCGTTCGGCGGCTACAAGGAGTCCGGCTACGGCCGCGAGGGCGGCATCCACGGCCTGGCCGCGTACCTCGACCTCTCCGACGGCAACGGGACGCGGCGCTGATGGCACCGCGACGTCCGATGCGCAGCGCGCGGCGAGCGGCCACGCCTTCGGTCCTCCAGGCGCGGGCGGCGCAGCCGCTGCCGACGAGCGGCGCGCACGGCGCCGGGCGGATCGCGGTGCGGAAGACCTACAAGCTGTACATCGGTGGCGCCTTCCCCCGGACCGAGTCCGGCCGCGCGTACGAGATCTTCGACGCGAAGGGCAGGCTGCTCGCGAACGCCTGCCGCGGGACGCGGAAGGACATCCGGGACGCGGTCCGCGCGGCGCGCAGGGCGCAGCCGGGCTGGGCCGCGAAGACGGCGTTCAACCGCTCCCAGATCCTTTATCGCATCGCGGAGCTCATGGAGGGCCGCCGCGACCAGTTCGTGGCGGAGGTCATGGCCGCCGAAGGGGTGGGGCGGGCGCGTGCCACGCGGCTCGTGGATGCCGCCACCGACCGCTGGGTCTGGTACGCCGGCTGGGCCGACAAGTTCAGCCAGGTGGTCGGCACCGTGAACCCGGTGGCGGGGAGCTACTTCAACTTCAGCATCCCCGAGCCGACTGGCGTCGTCGGCGTCATCGCCCCCGAGGGGTCGAGCCTGCTCGGCCTCGTGAGCCGCCTGGCGCCGGTCATCGTCTCCGGCAATGCCGCGGTCGCCGTCGCCTCGCAGACGCGGCCGCTGCCCGCGGTCACGCTCACCGAGGTGCTCGCCACCTCGGACGTGCCGGGCGGCGTGGTGAACCTCATCACCGGCCTGCGCCGCGAGCTGGTGCCGACGCTCGCCTCGCACATGGACGTCAATGCGCTCGACGCGTTCGGCGCCGATGCGAGCGATGGGATCGCCATCGAGGAGGCGGCGGTCGAGAACGTGAAGCGGCTCGTGCGCCCGGCGGCGGCGATCGAGCACTACGACTGGCTCGACGCGCGCGCGCAGTCCCCGTACCTGATCGGCGAGTTCACCGAAATCAAAACGGTCTGGCACCCGATCGGCGCCTGACGCCCGCGCGTCAGGCGCTCACAGGCCGAGCACGAGCCGCGCGATCTCGAAGTAGATGATGAGCCCGGTGCCGTCGACGAGCGTCGTGATGAGCGGTGCCGAGACGACCGCCGGGTCGACGTGCAGGCGCCGGAGCACCAGCGGCAGCAGGGCGGCCACCGTCGCGGACCAGAGGCAGATGGCGAGGATCGTGAGCGACACGACGACGCCGATGTCCGGTCCCACCCCCAGGAGCCACGCGCGGCCGAACGCGACGACCGCCATCACGCCGCCCAGGATGAGCCCGACGCGCAGCTCCTTGAAGACGATCCAGCCGATGTCGCGGATCGTCACCTCGCCGAGCGCCATGGCGCGCACGATGAGCGTCACCGTCTGGCTGCCCATGTTGCCGCCGGTCCCGATGAGGAGCGGGATGAAGAAGGCGAGCGACACCACCCGGCTCAGCTCACCCGCGAAGTCCCGGAGCACGGTGCCGGTGTACGCCTCGGCGGCGAAGAGAAGGAGGAGCCAGACCACGCGCTTGCGGACGAGGAGCATGACGCTCGAGGACCGATACGGAACGTTCAGCGGCTCGGATCCACCGAGCCGCTCGATGTCCTCGGTCGCCTCGGCCTCCAGGACGTCGGCCACGTCGTCCTGGGTGATGATGCCCAGCAGGTGGTCGGCGTCATCGACGACCGGGATCGCCAGCAGGTTGCGATCGGTGAGCAGACGCGCGGCGACCTCGCGGTCGGCATCGGCCCGAACCCGCACGGTCGTCGGCGCCATGAGGTTCGCGACCCTCGTCGTCCCGGGGCTCAGGATGAGCCGATAGAGGGACAGGACGCCGAGGAGACGCTGATCCTCGTCGATGACGTAGACGTAATCCACCGTCTCGGCGGTGTCGACCAGGCGGCGGATGGCGGTGATCGCCTCGCTGGCGCGGGCATTCGGCATCACCGCGACGTAGGCGGGGGTCATGATCCCGCCCGCGCTGTCCGGCGGGTACACGGAGAGGTCCCGGATCTCGGACGCCTCCTCGGGTCGCATCTGGACGAGGATCTCGTCCGCCTCGTCGGCGGGGATGCGCTCGACGACGTCCGCGGCGTCGTCGGGGTCCATCTCGCCGAGGAGCAGCGCGGCGTCGCGGCGTGTCAGGCGCCGCAGGATCGTGGCCGCGTCGGTCGGGGAGAGCTCCTCGAGCAGCTCGGGGATCTCCGAGTCGGGGAGCCAGTGGAGGAGGACGGTCACCTCGTCCGGATCGAGCTGCGGCACCAGGTCGGCCCACTCCGCCGGCCCGATGCGCTCCGACAGGCCGTGGACCCCCTCGCGCTCGCGATCCCGGATGAGGGCCTGGACCTCGGCCAGCAGCTCGCTCGTCTGCTCCTGGGTCACCGAGGCGGCCTCAGAGCCAGCCGCGGCGTCGGAAGAAGGCGACCATCCCGAGCAGGATCAGGACCATGGTGCCGATGACGATCCAGAATCCCTCCGACGAGTCCGTGCCAGGGAAATGGACGTTCATCCCGAAGATGCTCGCGAGGAGCGTGAGGGGCAGGAGGATGACCGAGAACGCGGTGAGCACCCGCAGCACGTCGTTCAGGCGGTGGCTGATCACCGACTCGTTCGTGCTCTCGAGTCCCTGGACGATCTCCATGAAGTTCTCGAGGACGTCCCAGATCCGTTCCGAGGCATCGGTCAGGTCGTCGAAGTAGATGTCGAGCTCATCGGTCAGGTAGCGCTGCTTCGATCGCTCCAGCGAGCGGAACACGGCGCGCTGCGGCCGGATGACCGACCGGAAGTTGATGATCTCCTGCTTCGCGTTGCTGATGTCGCGGACGATCTCGCTGCTTCGACCCTCGAAGATGTCGTCCTCGAGGCGCCGCAGCTTGCGGCCGAGCTGCCCCAGCATCGGGAAGCCGGCGTCCACACCGCGATCGAGGATGTGGTAGAGCAGGAACCCCGATCCCTTGCTCATCAGCCCCTCGCGGAAATCCTCGCGCGCCCGCGCGCGCTCGAAGAGCGCCGGCAGCGGGACGATCGGCTCGTTCGGCAGGGTGATGACGTAGTCCGGCCCGATGAAGACGTCGAGCTCTGCCGAGTGGAGGCGGCCGGTCTCCTTGTCGTAGCGCGGGAAGTGCATGACGAGGAACATGTACTCGTCGTACTCGTCGAGCTTGGGCCGCTGGTTGTGGCTTGCCACATCCTCGAGGTCGAGCTCGTGGAAGCCGAACGTCTCCGCCAGCCACAGCCGATCCGCGAGGCGCGGCTCGTCGATGTTGATCCAGCGCACCGACGGGCCGTGGACCTCCTCAACGCGGGGATCGCCGCGAGGCTCCTCGTCAGCGGGGACCTCGGCGTCTCCGCGGAGACGCATGAGCCGCGGCAGGCTGCGCATGACGCGCGCGTGGCGCGCCGGTGCGCTCGGAGCGACGCGCTCGGGATCGGCCGGCTCGACCGACGGCACCGCGGTGCGCGTGTCGAACTTGCTCATCGGAACCACCTCGCGTTCGGTGGGCGCAGGTGGCTCATCGTCAGGAGGTCCCATCCTCCTGCAGATCAGAAGGCGGCAGGCTCCTCTGGGCGACGGGTCACCCGGGTGCGCTCAGGTTTACTGGGACCGGCGTCCATGGAAGCTGCGGTCAGCCGCCTCAATGCGTCATTGGCGCGCTCGCACGCGAAGGCGCGCGAAGCGAGGCACATTCTAGCCCTGCGCAGGAGCGCTGGGAAGCCTCTCGTGGGTACCGGTGTCCTCCGTCGTCGGTCCGGGCGCTGACTCGCCGCCACGGCGTGCCTTCGCGCGGTGGCGCGCGACCTTGGCCTGGTTGCCGCACGTTCGCATGTCGCACCAGCGCCGCCGACGGGTGGGGGAGCGATCGATGTACAGGTACCGGCATCCCTCATTCGCGCAGGTGCGGAGCCGATCGGTCGCCTCCTCGGCGAGGAAGCGGGCGATCCCGCCGGCGATCGTGGCGCGCGCCTGGTCGAGGCGATCCCCCATCTGCGTGAACGTATACCGCGTCCGATCGCTGTCGAGGCGGAGCTGGTGGTAGTGGACGCCGTGGCGAAGGATGTGATTGAGCTCGCGGACCTGTGCCGTCGTCGGTGGTCGCCCCTCGCTCGTGCGGCGGGCGATCGCGGCGATGAGATCGCGCAGCAGGCGAAAGCGGGCGAGGCGGCGCTCGGCCTCCGCCACATCCCGGCCGAGCCGTCCGACCTCGGCCGCGCGTCCGCGCTCGGAGACGAGGCCGTGCTGGCGCAGCCAGGTGAGCAGGGCGTCGACATGGGGGATCGCGTCGACCGGCTGCCCGCGGTCGAGCTCGAGCGTGTTCGCGAAGGCGACGAAGAGTTCGTCACGCTCGACAGGCTCGGGCATGCGGTCGTGGGTTTCGGACATCGGTAACCATGACAGGGCCGTTGACAGGTTTCCAGTGTACACCTATACTTCGGCTGTAACCAGTTACCGATACCAAAGAAGTTACCTACTCGGACAAGGAGCCACCTGACCGATGGAGCTGTTGATCGCCGTCGCGCTGATCGTCGCCTTCGACGTCGCCGCGCTCATCTGGGGGGCGGACACCCGCCCGCACAGTGACGCCGGCCGGCGTTGGTCGATCTGAGTCCGAGACCCCAAGGAGCACAACCATGAACCGAGCCATCAGCTACTGGGGCATGCACGCCCTGCTGCGGCACGAGCAGCTGATCGAAGAGGCGTCCCTCGAGCGCCTGGCGCGCAGCGTCCGGCCACGACGTCCCGCGCCGACTCTCGGCCGCGTCCTCCGGCTTCGCCGCCCGCGCGGCTGACACCGCGCTCCGCTTCGCGGAGCCACCTGCTCATTCGAGCCGGGTCCCCGATCGAGGACCCGGCTCGTCGCGTTCCCTAGAATCAGGCCTCGATGCCTCGACCACGCGCCGCCACCCGTTCCGGGGATGCGGTGATCAGCAATGCCGAGATGGCGCGCGTCTTCTCCGAGATCGGCGACATGCTCGAGATCCTCGGTGAGCTCGTCTACAAGTCCGTCGCCTATCGCCGGGTCGCCGATGTCATCGACCGCTACCCCGACGACGTGGCCGCGCTCTACCGGCGTGGGACGCCTCCGAAGCTGCCCGGCGCCGGCGCCGCACTGTCGGCCAAGCTCGCGGAGCTCGCGAAGACCGGCGAGCTCGAGTACCACGCGCGCCTTCGCGCCCAGGTCCCCGACGGGCTGCTCGAGATCCTGCGCATCCCGGGGGTCGGGCCACGCACCGTGCGGCTCCTCCACGAGGAGCTCGGCATCACGTCGGTCGATGCCCTCCGGGCCGCCGCCTCCGACGGCGGCCTTCGCCACCTGAAGGGCCTCTCGGCGCGAACGGAGGAGAACATCCTCGAGGCAATCACGCGGATCGAGCAGAAGAGCCGGCGCATGCTCCTGCATGACGCCGACGCGCTCATGGCCCGCCTCCTCGGCGCGCTCGGCGAGGTGCGCGGCGTGGTCCGGATCATGCCGGCCGGCTCGCTGCGCCGTCGTCGCGAGACGATCGGCGACCTCGACCTGCTGGCGGCGACCGACGAGCCGGTGACGCTCATCGCCGCGCTCGATGCGCTCCCCGACGTGCGGCATGTCGTCTCCGCCGGGTTCGACAAGAGCAGCATCGTGCTCGCCGATGGTCCGCAGGTCGACCTCATGGTCTGCCCGCCGGCGACCTGGGGCACGCACCTCGTCCATTTCACCGGCAGCAAGGAGCACAACGTCGCGCTCCGCGGCCGCGCCCTCGACCGTGGCCTGTCACTGTCGGAGAAGGGCTTCAAGGTGGTCGAGACCGGCGAGCTGCTCACCGACGCCACCGAGGAGGATGTCTACGCGCGCCTCGGCCTGGCCTGGGTGCCTCCCGAGCTGCGGGAGGGAGAGGGGGAGGTCGAGGCCGCCGCAGCCGGCAACCTGCCCATCCTGGTCACCGCTGCCGACCTCCGCGGCGACACGCACGTCCACAGCGACTGGACCGATGGCGTCGACTCGATCGAGGCGATGGCACGCGCAGCGCGCGCCGCGGGGCGAGCGTGGATGGTCCTCACCGATCACTCTCCGTCGCTCGGCATTGCCCGTGGCCTCGACCCCGAGCGGGTCGAGGCGCAGCGCATCGAGATCGCCCGCCTGAATGGGGAGCTTGGCCCATTTCGGATCCTCCATGGGACTGAGATGGAGATTCGCGCCGACGGGTCGCTCGACTATCCCGATGCACTGCTGGCCCGCTTCGACGTCGTGATCGCCAGCATTCACACCGGTCGCGGCCAGCCGAGCGAGCAGCTCACGCGGCGGGCGCTGGCGGCGATCGAGAACCCGCACGTCGACGTGCTCGCTCACCCGTCGGGGCGGATCGTGGGCCGCCGGGATCCTCTGCCGCTCGACTGGGCACGCGTCTTCGCGGCCGCCGCCACCAGCGGGACGCTGCTCGAGATCAATGGCAGCCCGAGGCTCGACCTGTCGGATGCTCACGCGCGGGCCGCGGCGCGCGCCGGGGCCCGACTCACGGTGGCCTCGGACGCGCACCGCACCGAGGAGCTGGACCAGCTCCGCTATGGCGTCGACGTCGCGCGCCGCGCCGGACTCGAGGCGCGATCGATCGCCTCGACCCTGGGCGCGGATGCGCTCCTCGAGCTCGTTCGATGATCGCCCGCCTCCTCGGCGATCGTCGTGGCCTGCCGGTCCTGCGGCGCATCGATCGACCCGGCGTCATCGGCCTGGCGCTCGCGCTTGCGATCTGCTCGGCGGTCGCGTGGCTGGCAGATCCGTTCTGGATGGCGGTCGCCATCGGTGCCCAGTTGCTCGTCGGCGGGCTGGGAACCGTGCGGCTGCTCGGGCCTGCCCAGCCGGGGCTCGGCCTTGCGCGGTACGCGGTGCCGACCCTCGCCTCCATCGCCCTCTCACTCTTCGGTCGCAGCATCCCCGGCGGCGTCGCACTCCTCCTCGTGCCGCTCGCCGCCATCCTCATCTGGTCGGTCCTGTGGCTCGAGCTGCGCACCTCGCGCGGCGTGCCGGCGCGCACCGTCCTCGACCTCGCGATCGTCGCGATCCTCTTCGCCGCCGCTGCCGGCATCGTCGCCTTCTTCGGAAGCAGCGGCTGGCCACCGCCGCTCTTCCTCGCCATGCCCGTCGCCTTTATTCTCGCCGTGCGGGCCGCCGAAGCCCGTGGCATCGGTGGCGTCGCCGGGCTGGGGCAGGGCCTGCTCCACCTGCTGGCGATCGTCCAGGTCGCCCTCGCCGCGTCCCTCCTCGACCTGCCAGGCGTCGTGGCACCGGCCCTCATCGCCCTCGCCTTCCACGCGTGGAGCGGTGCGGCCGAGGCCCTCGAGGACGGCGCCGGTGGACGCTCGGTGGCCATCGAGTTCGGCTCGCTGGCCGTTCTCGGGGTTGTCGTGGCAGTCCTGCTCCACGCCACCTGACGCCCGTCGTCAACCTCGCGTTGACACCCCCAGAGCGCGGTGCTACAACAAGGCGCCCTCGCGGCCGGACGGCCTGCGAGGCGCGTCCCACCCACTCCTGAGATCCCCAAACGGAGACGCTCGACCGACGATGACGCTCGGCGAAACCGACACCACCAACCGTCAGCGCCGGCAGCTCACCGACGCCGCCATCAACCACGCCACGCGCGGCGAATGGGAGGCGGCCGCCGAGGCGAACCGACAGCTGCTCGACCTCGGACCTGACACCGATGCCTACAACCGACTCGGCAAGGCGCTCGCCGAGCTGGGTCAGCACGAGGGCGCCCTGGAAGCGTACGAACAGGCGCTGAGCCGCGACGCAACCAATCGCATCGCGGAGCGCAACGTCGATCGTCTGCGGGTCCTGCTCGCGGGCGGAGACGGGGCGGGACGCCCGAAGGGCCGCGGCCGCGCCGAGAAGGCCGCCGCCGCCCACTTCATCGAGGAGATGGGGAAGACTGGTCACGCGCGTCTCGTGAACCTTGCGCCGCCGCGCAAGCTTGCGCCGCTCTCGCCGGGCGACGCGGTTGATCTGGTCGCGGAGCCGGACCAGCTCATGGCTCGCGCTGGCAAGGTTGACGTCGGCCTCGTCGAGCCGCGGGTCGGTACCCGGCTCCTGAAGCTGATGAATACGGGGAACCGGTACGAGGCGGCGATCGCCGT
The DNA here is from genome assembly GCA_038209995.1 of Candidatus Limnocylindria bacterium. Classification (GTDB taxonomy): domain Bacteria; phylum Chloroflexota; class Limnocylindria; order QHBO01; family QHBO01; genus JAICQM01. Next base: position 50,663 of record JBBQXD010000004.1, read on the forward strand.
CATCCACGAGGACGAGGTGCGGATCATCATCCGCGAGGTCTTCGCCCACCCGGCGAACTTCGGCAAGGTCTCGTTCCCCGGCACGAATGCCGCTCGTGCGGCTGACGTCCGACCGTACATGAAGGGGTCGGCGCTCCGCTACGATGACGAGGAGGAGAGCGAGGAGCTCGATGAGGAGTCGGAGGAGGTCGAGGAGCTCGACACCAGCCTCCCCGAATACAGCGCCGAGCCCGAGCTGGAGGAAGAGCTGCTCGAGGAGTCGTAGGAGCCGATGATCGGGGACGACCGGAAGCGACTGGATCACGTCGTCCTTCCCCACCGGCTTCCCGGCCTGGCGCTGCTGGAGCGCTACTTTCCGTCACCCGCCGACAACCTCCTCGACGCCGAGCTCACCGCCTTCGCCGATTCCGGCGACACGGTTCTCGATCCATGGGCCGGCACGGGCTGGACGGCGCGCCGCGCTGTCGCGCACGGCATGCGCGCCATCGCCGCCGATCCGAGCCCCTTCGCGCAGCTCGCCGGTCGCGCGTTTCTCCAGGCTCCTGACCCATCTGCGATCGACGCCGCCCTCGGCCAGCTGGCCGCCTCGCGGCGCGTCGACGTCCCGCTCGCACAGCACCTCGACGAGCTCTACGCATCGCATTGCGGTGCGTGTCGCCGGCCGGTGGTCGCCGAGCAGTTCATCTGGCCCCGGGGGAGCGAGGCGCCGGCGCGCAAGGTGTACCAATGCGAGGCGTGTGACGCGGCCGTCGGCGGTCCGGTCGAGCGCTCCGCGCCGGTCGACGAGCTCGACCTCGCGAAGCTCGGCATCGACCACGAGCCCGCCGAGACGGAGCCCGTCGATGACGAGCCGGAGGAGATCGACGAGCTCCCGCCGGCGCCGGTCGGCCTCACCGGCGACGACGCGCCCCTCGGCGAGGCCGGCGGGCCACCGCCGCCACCGCCGCGTCCCACGGACCCTCCGCTCCGCGCCCCGGCGAACGACCCCCGCTGGGCATCGACCGTCCACCCCAGCGCGCCGGTGCCGATCGCCGCCGGCGATGCCCGCGCGGCGCATCACGTCCAGCAGCTCCGCGATCGATTCCCGATCCTCGACGGGCGGGAGGAGCTCGTCGACGAGCTCCTCGACCTGTACACGCCGCGAAACCTCTACGCGCTTGAGACGATCGCGAACAAGATCGACGCCGATCTGCGCGCGGAGCCGATCGCTGCGCTCTTCCGGATCGCGCTGGCGGCCTGCCTGCTGCCGGCTTCTCGGCTGAACGGCTACCCGGGCCGCGTGGCGTCGCTCCGCATCACCGGCGGTCGCGTCCGACAGCCGGCGTCGCGCCACCACCGCGAGGTCAACGTCTGGCGCCTGTTCGCCGCTGCGGTGCACGACGTGCGCGTCGCGGTCGCTGCGCTCGGCAGCGCGCGGCACCCGGTGCGATTTGCGAGGGACCTCGAGGAGCTGCGTGGGATGGGCGCCGCCAACGTGCTCTGGATCCGCTGCCGGCCCGCCGTGGTCGGGCAGTACGTGCCCCCCGACTCGGTCGACTTCGTTCTCGGCTCGGCCGGCGCGCCGGCCAACGTCGATGAGCTGAGCTTCGAGTATCTCGCCACCGCCTGGCTCCTCGGCCGCGAGGCCGCTGGGACGCTGCGGCTCGAGCCGCTCTTCGGCAGCCCCGCCACGATCGACGGCGCGGAGGCCGCCGCCCTGCGCCACGGGCTCGCGGCTGCCGCCAGTGCCCTGCGGCCGGCCGGGTGGTGCTCGATCCTCCTCGAGGGCGACGATCCGGAGCGCCTGCTCGCCGTCGTGCTGGCCGGCGCGGCCGCCGGCCTCGAGCTGGTCGATCTCATCCCGCGCGAGTCCCGCATCAGCGGTGACGGCTTCATGGTCCATCTCCGTAAGCCGTCGGCCGAGGATCGACTGCGCACCGCGGTGCACCCCGGTCCGTTGCGGCTCGGGGTCGGGCACGACACCCTCACCTACCCCGAGCTCTCCGAGGCGATGGAGCGCGGCGCCCTCGCCCTCCTGCGAGATCGCGGTGAGCCGGCGGGTCTCGGCCGCGTGACGGCGGCGATCCTCGTGGAGCTCCAGCGCTCCGGCCTCCTCGGACGCATCGTCGCCGTCCGAGGCCGCGACGTCGATGTGCCCGATCCCGGTGACCGGCTCGACGGCAGCGGCCCGATGATCGTGGCGCAGCTGCTCCGGGAGGAGCTGTGGCGCGACGACCACCCGTCGCTCGTCCGCCTCGGTGACGGGTCGCGGCCGGCATGGTGGCTCCGCGACCCGGATCTGGCCGAGTCGCCGCTCGCCGACCGCGTCGAGTGGGCGACCTTCAATCTGCTCACGACCGCCGGTCGGCTCGACGAGGCCACGCTTCTCGAGCGCGTCTACACCCTGTTCCCCGGCATCCAGGCTCCGGACGAGGAGCTGGTCCGGGCCTGCGTGGCGGCGTATGCGCGGATCAGCGAGCACGGGCAGGTGCGGACCGAGGAGGAGCTGGCGACGCGGCTCGAGGACCACGCTCGCGTGCTGGCCGCCGTGGCCGACCTCGGGCATCGGCTCGGGCTCCGCGCGTGGCTCGGCAAGCGCGAGCAGGCGCGTGCCTGGCGGGGCGGCACGTTGGGTGACCGCCTGCTCGACGACGAGCGTCGCGCCTATCTGCCGCTCATCGTCCGTGCGCCCGCCGACGCGCTCAACGAGGTCGATGCGATCTGGTACGTCCGCGGGCGATTCACGTTCCTCATCGACGTCGAGTGGACCGCGATGTTCGGGGAGCCGGTCCTGCGGCGCGGCCGTCGCATCCCGCCTGGCGACGACCAGGTTCGCCTGCTCGTTATTCCCGCCGAGCGCACCGAGCTGGCGCGATTGAAGCTCGAGCGCTCCCCCTGGCTCCGTGACGAGATGGAGCGGCAGAACTGGCGCATCCTGAAGTGGCAGCACCTCGAGGCGCTCGCGTCACGACCGGGCGTCCAAATCGACTGGCTCGAGCCGGTCCTGGGGCTGGATCCGCTCATCGAGCGCGGTGGCGAGCAGCTGACGATGTTCGGAGAATAGGCTCCGGCGACCGGTCGCTCGGGTAGCCAGCATCGCCTTCACCATCGGTGTAGGCTCGCGCGTGGGAGTGCCGCGGTTCCCCCCTGCGGCACTCCCGTTCCGTGCCCGTGCCTCAGCGACGGCTCTTTCGGCCCAGCGTGCGACGCACGACGGTCATCACCTCGTCGACGTACGGCTTGCCCTGCCCGGTCTCGATCGCATGGGTTAGGCAGCCGTTGATGTGATCCTCGACGAGGAGCAGGGCGACCTGGTCGGACGCGGCGGTCATCGCGTCCACCTGCTGGAGCACATCGAGGCAGTACGCCTCCTCCTCGACCAGGCGGCGGATGCCGCGTACCTGGCCCTCGATCCGCGCGAGGCGCGTCAGGAGCTCGCGGCGATCCTTCGTGTAGGCGTGTCGGAAGTGCCCTGCGGTCTGGTCGGTCGTCATACTGTGGGGCAGTATGGGCGGCAGGTCCCCCGAGCGTCAATCGAGGTGGATCGAATCGTCGTACGATGGGAAGCGTGACCCCCCTCGAGCCCCACCGCCTCATCACGCCCATCGAACGGGCGCTCGTCGTGATCAGCCATCCCGACGACGCGGAGTTCGGTGCGGCCGCCACGATCGCCGCGCTCGTCGCCGGCGGGGCGCGCGTCGACTACGTCGTGACCACCGACGGCGGCAAGGGGACCGAGGATCCGGCGCTGTCGTCGGCCGAGTTGGCGGCCACCCGGGTCGCGGAGCAGCGCGCGGCGGCGGACGTCCTTGGCGTGCGCGAGATCGTCCACCTCGGCTACCCGGACGGCTACCTCACGCCGAGCCTCGACCTCCGTCGCGACATCACGCGCCAGATCCGTCGCATCCGTCCTGACCTGCTCATCACCCAGAACCCGCAGCGTCGCCTCGACCACAATCCGTTCATCGGCCACCCCGATCACCTGGCGACCGGCGAGGCGACGCTCGCGAGCGTCTATCCGGCAGCGCGCGATCGCCTCAACTTTCCGGAGCTCGCCGACGGCGAGGGCCTGGAGCCGTGGAAGGTGCGCCAGGTCCTGCTGATGGGCGTCGAGCAGCCGAACCTGCTCGTCGACATCTCCGACACGATCGAGATCGGGCTGCGCGCCCTCCGCTGCCACGTCAGCCAGGTCGCGGACCGCGAGGATCTCGAGGAGACCGTCCGGGAGCGCGCGCGGCTCGCCGGCGAGCCGGAGGGAATCGGCCTGGCGCAGGCCTTCCTGTCGATCCTGCTGACATGAGGCGCGGTGGCGGCGGGGGAGGACCGTGGGGGCGCTTTGGCGGCGCCGAGCCTGACCTGACGCGGCGTCCGGGGAGTGGCCGGCGAACCGTCCGGCGGATCGTCGGCTTCTTCGAGCCGTACCGCGCGCGGCTCGCCCTCATCGCCGGCCTCATCCTCGTCACGGTCACGGTGGGGGTCGTCAACCCGATCCTGCTCAAGCTCGTCATCGACAACCTCACCGGCCCGCGGGACCTCGGCCTCCTCTACCTGCAATGCGGCCTGATGATCGTGCTGCCGATCGTCACCAGCGCGATCGGTGTATGGCAGAGCTTCCTCTCGAATGTGGTCGGGCAGCGGGTCATGAACGACCTGCGGCTGGCGCTCTACCGCCACCTGCAGTGGATGCCGCTGCGCTTCTTCACCGAGACGCGGACCGGCGAGATCCAGAGCCGGATCGCGAACGACGTTGGCGGCGTGCAGTCGGTCGTGACCGATACCGCCGCGTCGCTGCTCAGCAACTTCGCCACCGTGGCCACCACGATCGTGGCGATGGTGATCCTCGACTGGCGGCTCACCGCCCTGAGCCTGGGGCTGCTGCCGATCTTCGCCTACATCACGTTCCGGGTCGGCAAGGTGCGCCGCGAAGTGAGCACGCTCACCCAGCGCTCGATGGCGGAGATGAGCGCGATCACCGAGGAGTCGCTGAGCGTCTCCGGGATCCTGCTCAGCAAGACGTTCGGCCAGCAGGAGGCGAGCATCGCGCGCTTCGGCCGCGAGTCACAGCGGCTCGGGGAGCTCCAGATCCGCGGCCAGATGATCGGTCGCTGGTTCTTCGCCCTGATCGGCACCTTCTTCTCCATCATGCCTGCCTTCGTCTACCTGCTCGCCGGCTCGCTGATCATCGGCGGCGACACGCACGTCAGCATCGGCACCATCGTGGCCTTCACCACGCTCCAGAGCCGCCTCTTCTTCCCGCTCGGCCAGCTGCTCAGCGTGCAGGTCGAGATCCAGGGCGCGCTCGCCCTCTTCGACCGCATCTTCGAGTACCTCGAGATGGAACACGAGATCACCGACGCGCCCGATGCGGCGACCCTCGACCCGGCCACGATGCGCGGCGAGGTCACGCTCGACCACGTGAGCTTCCGCTACCCGGTCGCACCGGCCCAGGTGGCGGTGGCCTCCGACGCGGCCGAGGCCGAGGCCGGTGGGCTCGCGGTGCCGACTTCGATCCGCCCCTTCGGTCTCACCGACATCGACTTCAGCGCCGCTCCCGGGCAGCTGGTGGCCCTCGTCGGGCCGTCGGGCAGCGGCAAAACGACCACGACCTACCTCATCCCGCGGCTCTACGACGTCGATGCCGGCGCCGTGCGCATCGACGGCATCGACGTGCGGCACATCACGCTCGCCTCGCTGGGGCGGGAGGTCGGGGTCGTGACCCAGGAGACGTACCTGTTCCACGACACGGTGATGGCGAACCTGCGCTACGCGCGCCCCGACGCCACCCAGGACGAGATCGAGGCCGCCGCACGCGCGGCCGCGATCGAGCAGCGCATCAACGAGCTGCCCGAGGGATATGACACGATCGTCGGGGAGCGCGGCTACAAGCTGTCCGGTGGCGAGAAGCAGCGGGTCGCGATCGCCCGCGTCCTCCTCAAGGACCCGCGGGTCCTCATCCTCGACGAGGCGACGTCGGCGCTCGACACCGTGAGCGAGCGGCTCATCCAGGGCGCGCTGGCGGGGTTGATGGAAGGCCGCACCACGATCGCCATCGCCCATCGCCTCTCCACCATCCTGCGCGCCGACCTGATCCTCGTCATGGAGCGCGGGCGGATCGTGGAGCGCGGCACCCACGACGAGCTCGTCCGCCACGAGGGCCTCTACGCGCGGCTCTACGCGGAGCAGTTCGCGAGCGAGCGCCCTGTCTGACGCACGCGGCAGATTCAACGTTCTGCCAGCGCCGTGCGTCGGAAGGGCATGATCACCACCACGATCGATCCGGCCATCGGCGTGCACGAACCGTATCACCCCAGACCGATGCGCTGCGCACGAGCGTCATCGGCATTCAGGCGGAGCGGGGGCGTGAGCTCTGGGGCCTGGCCCGTCACCTCGGCCTTGCGCCGGAGGAGGCGGATGACGCCGTCCAGGAGACGCTCCTCCGGCTGTGGACCGCGCTGCGCGACGGAGCCGTCATCGACCGGCCCGATGCGTGGGCGTTCCGCACCCTCTACCGGCTCGCGATGGATCGCCACCGCCTGCGGCGCCGGGTGCGGCTCCTGACCGAGCGGCTCGGCGCCTCCGCCGGAGGGCGGCATGCCTCCCTGGACGCGGCGGACCGGATGGGCATCTGGGAGGCCGTCGAGCGGCTGCCGGAGCGCCAGCGCTGGTGCGTCTACCTGCGATATCGAGCAGACCTGCCGTACGAGGAGATCGGGACGATCCTGGGGACCGCCGCACCCTCGGCGCGCAGCCACGTCAGCCGAGCGCTCGACGCCCTGCGCGTCTCGCTCGGCGAGGAGGACTGAGGGAATGGGTCACGAGGATCTGGAGCGGCAGCTGCGCAGCGAGCGCGGGCCGCGTGAGGCGGGGTACGCGCCGGCCGACCTGCCGACAACCATCGAGCAACGAGCGCGGCCGCGTGGTCGTTGGAGTCCCCACGCCCGAGGCCGCCGACGATCGCCACGGCCAGCAGGGCCGCCAGCGCGGCGCCGACGAGCAGCCCGCCGCGCATGACCGTTGCCGCGCGTGGTAAGCGGGGGATTCGCGTCGGCCACGCCGTCTTCCTCGGCAGCGACGGAGACCGCCTGGCACTCGCCGACGGCGCGCAGGCATGCGACCTGGAAGTCAACGCAGAGGCGCGGATTCTGGATGCTGGCGGGATCGCGCTTGTAAATGGCGCAGCGGACCTGATCCTCAACCCCCAGCAGCCCCGCCTGACGCGGGCAGCATCCTGGACGATCACCGTGCGGTGGAGCAATTGGTGCGGTGCGAACCCCGCTCAGCCCGTCGCGTTGCAGATCAAGCTGTTCGGGACTTGGCACTGGACGACGGTCCCGGTGCCGGTGCAGGGACTCGATCCGGTGCCGCCCTGTCTCGGCGCCGGTGGCAGCCAGTTGAGTGTGATCGGTCCTCTGCCCGCTCAGTGACACGGTCCGCAAGATCCTCGGAGGCACGGCCCGCCGGCGATGCACCAGGTCGCAGGCGGGCCGCTCCTCGGCCCCGCGGGCCAGGAACCCCGTCCGCACCGTGACGGCGGACCCGCGATCGATCGCGGATTGGCAGCGGGGATGAGGATCTGCGTGGAGATTGGGCGGAATATCGCCACCTGGCGAGCGCGAGGCGAACCCTCAGGCACCACTCGTTTTGACGAGGTGGCGATATGTCGTCGATCCTCAGCGCGGCCGCCGCACCGTGTGCGCAACCGGCGATATATCCCCGCCAGGCCGGGCACCGCTCCGACCGGCATGGCCGGGAACGTGGCCATCCACTCGTGAGGCACGCGGTCACATGCAGCATGTGACGCACGCTGTCACGAGCGGTGGGCCGCGCGAGGCGCCCCCTCCGCGTGGCGGCCACCGCGGAGTCGCTCGCCGCCGGGCCGTCGTGCGACACTCGGGCCGACATGGCCAACCGACTGGCGGCCGAGACGAGCCCCTACCTCCTCCAGCACGCGCACAACCCGGTCGACTGGTACCCGTGGGGCGCCGAGGCCCTCGACCGGGCGCGCGAGCTGGATCGGCCGATCTTCCTCTCGATCGGCTATTCGGCCTGCCACTGGTGCCATGTCATGGAGCGCGAGTCGTTCGAGGATCCGGCGATCGCCGCGCTCCTGAACGAGCACTTCGTTCCCATCAAGGTCGACCGCGAGGAGCGGCCGGACGTCGACGAGCTCTACATGGCCGCCGTGCAGGCGATGACCGGCAGCGGCGGCTGGCCGCTCAACGTGTTCCTCACGCCAGCTCTCGAGCCGTTCTTCGGCGGAACCTACTTCCCGCCCGAGGATCGGCACGGGCTGCCGCGCTTTTCGCATGTGCTGGCCTCGATCGCCGATGCGTATGCCACCCGCCGCGATGAGGTGGCGGCGTCGGCCGCCGGCATCACGGCCCACCTGCGCCACCAGCTGGAGGTCGTGCCCGGCACGGCCGATCCGCAGCTCAGCCAGCTCGAGGCGGCGGTGGCGCGCCTCGCGTCCGCCTTCGACGCCATCGAGGGTGGCTTCGGTGGCGCGCCGAAGTTCCCGCCCGCCATGACGCTCGAGTTCCTGCTCCGCGCGTGGCGGCGGACGGGTGATGGCGCCACGCTGCACATGGTCACCCGCACGCTCGACGCGATGGCCGACGGCGGCATCAACGACCAGCTGGGCGGTGGGTTCGCCCGCTACGCGACCGACGCTCGCTGGCTCGTCCCGCATTTCGAGAAGATGCTGTACGACAACGCGCTGCTGGCACACGCCTACCTCGAGGGCTTCCGGGCGACGGGCGACGATCGCTACGCGCTGGTCGCGTGCGCGACGCTCGACTTCATGCTCGCGGAGCTGGGGACCGACGACGGTGGCTTTGCCTCGGCCCTCGACGCCGACAGCGAGGGCGAGGAGGGTCGCTTCTACGCCTGGACCGATGCCGACCTGCGCGGCGTGCTGGCCTCGGTCGGCATGAGCGGTGCCGAGGTCGATGCGGTGGCCGGCGCCTGGGGCGTCACGCCCGCCGGCAGCTGGGAGCAGGGGCGCAACGTCCTCCACCGGCCGCGCGGGGTGGCCGTCGACCCGGCGCTGCTCGACCGTGCGCGCCTCGCGCTGCTGGCGGCGCGAACCGACCGCGCGCGGCCGGGTCGCGACGAGAAGCAGCTCGCCGCCTGGAACGGACTCGCCCTGCGGGCACTGGGACACGCGGCGCTCGTCCTCGACGACGCGCGCTATGCCGATGCCACCCAGAAGCTCGTCGAGTTCATCCAGCGCCACCTGGTGCGTGACGGCGACCGGCTCTGGCGCACCACGCGAGACGGGCGGGCGCACACCCCCGCGTTTGCCGAGGACTACGTGCTACTGGCGGACGGTCTGCTCGCCGCGCACGCCGCCACCGGCAGGCCGGAACCCCTGGTCCTCGCCCATTCCCTCGTCGAGCGCGCGGTCGCCGACTTCTGGGACGACGAGGCGGGCGTCTTCACCGAGACGGGGCCGGAGCACGAGGCGGGGATCGCGCGCGTGCGCAGCCTCGTCGACGGAGCCATGCCGGCCACGAATTCCGTGGCGGCCGACCTGCTGCCCCGCCTTGCCCTGCTGGTCGGCGACGCGGAGCTCGAGCGCCGCGCGCAGCGCATCCTGCGCAGCGTCAGCCCGGCGCTCGATCGCCAGCCGTCGATGTTCGGACGCATGCTCGCGGCGGCCGATCGATCGCTTCGGCCGCCAATCGACGCGGTGGTCGCGGCGCACGACCCCGACGAGCCGACGGCACGCGCCCTCCGCACGGCGGCGGTCCGGCCCTACGTGCCGGACCTCGTGCTCGCGAGCGTCAGCCCCGAAGACCCGACCGCGGGCTGGCCCATCTTCGTCGGCAAGGAGCCGAGGGGCGGCGAGGCCACCGCGTACGTCTGCCGCGGCTACGCGTGCGATGCACCGACGCAGGATGTCGGAGCGGTGGCGCGGAACGTGGCCGCGCTCAGCCGGGGAGGAAGCTGAGCCGCACCTGGCGGCGCAGGTTGTCACGGTTCGGGTCCAGGAGCGCGACCGACTGCCAGGTGCCGAGCGCCATGCGGCCGCCGATGACCGGGATGCTGACCGATGGCCCGGCGAGGAGCGGCAGGACGTGATCCGCGCCATGGCCCGGTGCGCCGTGTCGGTGACGCCATCGCTCGTCGTGCGGCAGGAGCGTCGCGAGCGCCGCCAGCAGGTCGTCGTCCGATCCGCTCCCCAGCTCCATGATCACGACCCCTGCGGTCGCGTGCGGAACGAAGACCGTGAGCAGGCCGTCCCCGTCGGCGGCGACATCGGCCAGGAAGCGCATGCACGCGTCGGTGAGGTCGTGGACGCCCGCCGCCGTGCCGGTGGCGACCTCGATGAGGCGATGCTCCATCTGGGTCGAGTATGCCCGGCCCGCGGTCGGCCCGCGCTATCATCCGCAGCCATGGCCCCCTCCCAGCTCCGGCGCTCGGCCCGTCTCCCAGTTGCCGTCGCGGCGCTGATCCTTCTCGTTTCATGTACAAGCGCGGCCCCAGCGGTGACACCGTCGCCCACGCCGACGGCGACTCCCACCTCATCCCCGACGCCGACGCCGTCGCCGACACCGACGCCCACCCCGACCCCGGTTCCCACCCCCACCCCCATCCCGCTCGATCGGGCGCTGCTCTCGAGCCGGGTGACCGTGCTCGTGGTCGGGACCGATTCGAACGATGACCGCGCGTCGCGCGGGATGCCGATCAACACCGACTCGATGCTGGTGGCGAGCATCGATGCGGACCAGCAGCAGATCAGCATTGTTGCGCTGCCCCGCGACACCGTCGATCTGCCGCTCGGGAATGGCACGACATATCGCGGGAAGGCGAACTCCATCTACCAGAGGTTCGGGATGGCCACGCTGCGGCGTGCGCTGTCCACCACGTACGGGATCCCGATCGATTATCAGATCGAGATCAACATGAGTGACTTCGGACGTCTGGTGACCGCCGTCGGCGGCGTGCAGATCACCGCGACCGAAACGATCGCCGATAGCCATCTCGGCTTCTACCTGCGGCCGGGCACCCATACCCTGACGGCCAACAGCGCCAACATGTACGTGCGCAGCCGTCATACGGCCGCCGGGGACTACGGTCGCGGCCGGCGCCAGATGCAGGTTCTCGTGGCGCTCGCGCGCCGCGCCACCGTTCGCGGCGGCCTGGGCCTCAACCTCGCGAAGTTGGCGCGCAGCCTCGGGTCGGTCCGCACCGACATCCCGGTCGCGAAGCTGCCGACGTTCATCGAGCTGGCGCGTCGATCGGCGAATGCGAAGGTGGTGACCCAGGTCCTGCAGCCGCCGCGGTTCGCGACCTTCGAGGGCTTCGATGGCGCTCGTGGCTGGGTCATGATCCCGAACATTGTCGAGATGCGGTCGTTCGTGCGCGCCCTGATGGCCGAATGAGGGTCAGACGCCGGCGTAGCTGTGCTGGCCGGGCAGGAGCAGGCTCGCGCCGAGGTAGGTGAACAGCACGCCGGCGAAGCCGAGGACGAGCAGCCAGGCCGCGAGGCGCCCGGCGCGGTCCCGTCGCCCGGCCACGTGGAGGTAGGCGGCATACACGAGCCAGGTGCCGGCCGCCGCCAGCTCCTTCGGATCGTTGTTCCAGTACGAGCGCCAGGCGAGGTTCGCCCACACCGATCCGAGCACGATCGCGGCGGTGAGCACCGGAAAGGCGACGAGCACCGCGCGATGCGCGACGAGGCGCGACGTCGCCGCGCTCGGCAGCGCCGCCAGCCGGTCGCGCATCGCGCCCTGGATGAGCTCCGCCACCGCGGCGACGAATGCGAGGCCTGCCACCGCGTAGGCGACGATCGCAGCTCCCACGTGGACGGTGAGCAGCAGCGGCGTTTGGAGCGCGGGCGCCAGCGAAACGACGTCACTGGGCAGTACGAGCGCCACCACGATGAGCGCCGCGGCGAGTGCGGCGACCAGCGGCGCGAGACGCGGGATCGGGTGGCGCACCTCGGCGACGACGTAGCTGCCGATGAGGAACGTCGCCAGCGTCTGCGTCACCTCATGGAGGTTCGCCCACGGGGCGCGACCGGCGACGATGGTACGCAGGGCGAGGGTGGCGACGAGGAGCACGAGGCCGGCCAGCATGCCGGCCTCGATGAACGGCCGCGCTGCGCTTCGACGGCCGCCACCGTCGGCGGGTGGCACGGTCGCCGGGCGCCGGCCCTCGCCCGCGGGGGTGAGGATCGCGTCGCCCGCGCCGAGAAGCGCAGTCGCCACCAGGATGCCGAGTGCGGCGACGAGAAGGGCCGTTCCGGGGGTCATTGGCCGCTCACGAGCATGCCCGCGGGTCGCCGGCCGTCAGCGACGAGCCGATCCCGCGGTCAGTGTTCCGAGACGCTGGCCGTGGTGGCGCGAGTTCCGCAGCGGTAGCAGCTCTCGTCGGCGGCGCGGAGGGTCGCGCCACAGTTCGCGCACGTCACGAGCAGCTCCGACTCGTCCTGGACGCAGTAGCGCGCGCCGACCGGGTACTGGAGCCCGTCGACCGGGCAGTAGGGCACGCCCGCTGGAAAAGAGGGCGCGCCCTCGGGGGTGGGAGCGGCGCTGTCTGGGGTGCGCGGCAGCAGCGCCACGGCCCGCGTCCCGGGGCCGTCGTGCTCGATCGCGACCTGCGAGACGCGGAGCCAGCCCACGATCAGCCACAGGACGTAGAGCCCGGCCAGCCCGAGCAGCATGAACGGGAAGAGCGTTGCGAGGGCCGTGCCGGAGTCCTTCGCGACCCACTCGATGACGTTCGTGATGAGGTGCATGGCGCGGCGATTCTAGCATCCGGTCCCCGCACTTCGGCCCACGGCGCGCTGCGGTACACTCCGCCAAATTCGCAGCGGCGGCGCGCATGCCACCACCTCGAATCAGGCGCCTGACTCCGCTCACCGAGCTTCATGTGCATCTCGGTGCGGCCGTCACGCCGGCGATCATGTGGGGCATCGCGCACTCCCAGGGGATCCGGCTCCCGACGAAGGACTACTGGGCTTTCCGCGACCTCATCACCGTCGGCCGGCGCAAGCGCGGCTTCGATGCCTACCTCGACCTCTTCCACTGGACCGAGCTCATCCAGTCGAGCCCGATCGCGGTGGAGCGCAGCGTGTACGAGGCGGTCGGCGGCGCCTACCGCCGCAACAACATCACCCAGCTCGAGCTGCGCTTCAACCCGATGAAGCGGAACCGCGGCGGCGAGCAGGACCTCGACCACATCATCGCCGCGGCGGTGCGCGGCATGGACCGCGCCATGCTCGAATACCCGCAGGTGCGGGCGGGCCTCATCTTCTGCCTCGATCGCGGCTTCTCGTTCGAGCTCAACGAGATCATCGCCGCCAAGGCGATCAGCTGGAAGACGCGCGGCGTGGTGGCCGTCGACATCGCGGGCCCGGTCGTGCCGTCCTTCCGGTTCGCCGACTACGCCGACCTGTTCGCCGGGCTACGGCACGCCGGGCTCGGCGTCACCGTGCACGCCGGCGAGACCGGCGGTCCCGAGGAGGTTCGCGAGGCGATCGAGGCGCTCGAGCCGACGCGCATCGGGCATGGCATCAAGAGCGCCTTCGACCCGACGGTGATGGGCATGCTCCGCGAACGGGACATCGTGCTCGAGATCTGCCCGTCCTCGAACCTGAACACCCGGGTCGTCCGCGACCTCGATGAGGTGCGCGTCCTGCTGCGGCGGCTCCTCGATCACCGGGTGCGTTTCGCGATCAGCACCGATGGACCGGAGATGCTGCGCACCTATCTGCGCGAGGAGCTGAACATGCTCATGCGCACCGACATCCTGTCCCTGGAGGAGGTCGAGGCCACGATTGCGACCGGTCACGCCGCCTCGTTCGTCGACCGCGCGCCGGCGATCGAGCGGGTCGTGCTGCCCATCGATCCTCCTGCGCGCATCGGCGTCGGAGCGTCCGGCTAGCCCGATATACTGCCGGCCGTGTCCTCGATCTGGCGGCCGGTTCGCGAGCGGACTCCCAGCCGCAGCCTGATGGCCATCGTCGCCCACCCCGGTGACGAGGCGTTCGGGTTCGGCGGCGCGATCGCGAGCGCCGCCGCGAGCGGGGCGTATGTCGTCGTCCTGTGCGTCACGCGCGGCGTCTTCGACCCCCGGCTCCTCGACAAAGCGCCGGCGCCCGGCGGGCGGAACCGCAGCGTCACCAAACCCACCGTCTGGCGCAACCTCGACACCGTGCGCGAGGACGAGATCCGTCGAAGCGTCGCGATGCTCGGGGTGCGGGTCCTGCGCATGCTCGACTACGCGGAGACGACGCTCGAGGGCGTCGATTTCGAGGAGCTTGTCGGTCGCATCGTCGAGCCGATCCGGATGCACCGCCCCGAGGTCATCCTCTCGTTCGGCGCCGACGGCGCGACCGGCGACCCTGATCACGTCGTGCTGCACCGCGCGGTGCGCGCCGCCTTCGAACGGGCGGGCGTGCCGCTGGCCTACGAGGATGACATCGAGGAGGACCAGCTCGCGTGGCGCGCCGCCAAGCTCTACGAGCTCGCGGCGCCCGGCGGGGCGGCCGAGATGCCGGGGCTGCCCGACCCGATGACCGAGGGCGCGCTCACCCTCGAGCTCGGTGACATGGCGCCGCTCAAGCTCGCGGCCATCAACCGCCACGTCACCCAGACCGGCTCGGACGGGGCCTTCAGCGACTGGACCGATGCCGACCGCGAGACGTACCTGGCGCGGGAGTCGTACCGCCTCGTGCGCTCCAACCTGCCGGTGGCCGCGGTCGCGGGCGACGGGACGGGGGAGTCGTCGCTCTTCGACGGGCTCGTCTGAGCGCTGACGCAGGCACCGTCGGGTCGCGCTCGATGCGCGCGGCGCAGACCTCGCCCACGGGACCTCAGGACGGCTGGCGCCCGGGTGCTCCCTCGCGCGAACGCTGGCTTCCGGAGGCGGCGCGGGACGGCAGAGGTCGCCTCTGCTACGCTCGTGGCGCCACGATCGGTGGGCCCAGTCGGAAAGGACGCCCTGACACACGCATGCCCGAGATGCTCACCAATGACAACATCATGACCGCCCTGTCGCGGGTGAAGGATCCGGAGATCGGCCGCGACCTCGTCTCGCTGGGGATGGTCAAGCAGATCACGATCGAGGGGACGGTCGTCGACCTCACCGTCGAGCTCACGACCCCCGCCTGCCCGCTGAAGGCCACGATCGAGAACGACATCACGCGTGAGCTCGCCGCCCTCGGTGCGGACGTCGTTCGCGTGGACTGGGCGAGCAACGTGAAGCGCAGCTTCGGCGGTCCTGCCGCGGACCTCATTCCCGGCGTCAAGAACACGATCGCGGTGGCCTCTGGCAAGGGCGGGGTGGGGAAGACGACCGTTGCCGTGAACCTCGCCGTGAGCCTGGCGCGCGACGGCGCGCGGGTCGGCCTCCTCGACGCCGACATCACCGGCCCCAACGTGCCGCTCATGATGGGCACCACCGGGGCGCACGTGACGGGCAACGGCGGGCGGGTCAACCCGGTCACCAGCCACGGCGTGAAGATGATGAGCATCCAGTACTTCCTCACCGGCGACGCGCCGGTCATCTGGCGCGGGCCGCTCATCCATTCGGCCATTCAGCAGTTCCTGCGCGACGTCGAGTGGGGCGAGCTCGACTACCTCGTCGTCGACCTGCCGCCGGGGACCGGCGATGCGGCGCTCTCGCTGAGCCAGCTCATCCCGCTCACCGGGGCCGTCGTCGTCACCACGCCGCAGGAGGTCAGCCTCGCCGACGCGCGGAAGGCGATCGCGATGTTCACCAAGGTGAACGTGCGGACCCTGGGCGTGGTCGAGAACATGTCCGGCTTCATCTGCCCGAACTGCAATGAGGAGCACGACATCTTCGGCTCGGGCGGCGGGGAGCGGATGGCGCGCGAGCTGGAGCTCGACGTGCTCGGCCGCATCCCGCTCGAGCCCGGCGTCCGCACCGGCGGCGACGCCGGCGTCCCGATCACCTCGCCCCAGTATCCGGGCGGCGAGGGCTCGCGCGCCGCGGAGGGGCTCCGTGAGCTGGCACGCACGGTCGCCGGTCGGGTGAGCGTGCTCGCGGCACCGTTCGCGGGCGTCGGCGCAGCCTGAGCTCCGCCGGCGGATCGTCCCGCCGCCACTGACCAATCGGGGGATTGTCCAGCCCGCGCCGCGCTCCGCAGAATGCGGGCCATGCGGATCGCGGTCATCTCCGATCTCCATGCGAACCTGCCCGCACTGCGCGCGGTCGTCGACGACGCGGCGCGCATCGGCTGCGACGAGGTCTGGTGCCTCGGCGACGTCGTCGGGCGCGGCCCGCATCCGAACGAGGTCTGCGACGAGCTCCAGCGGCTCGGCATGCCCGTGGTGCAGGGCAACTGGGACGAGGCGGTCGGCATGGACCGTGACCAGCCCGGCACGCTCTGGCCGAGCGCGGACACCGAGGCGGCGGGCCAGGTCTCGCTGGCATGGACCCGCGAGCACGTGAGCGATGAGCACCGCCGGTGGCTGCGTGCGCTGCCGATGACCCTCCGCCTCAGCGCCGAGGACCGCAGCGCGCTCCTCTTTCACGGCTCGACGATCCGGCAGACCGAATACCTGTGGGCCGACCGCCCGTCGCGGGCCTTCGCCCGCATCGCTGCCGTCGAGGGCGACGACTTGTTCTGCTTCGGCCACACCCACGAGTCGTTCCACCGCGTCGTCGGCCCGGCGCATTTCGTGGCCGCCGGCTCCGTGGGGTGCGGCGGTGACGGCGACGCCCGAGCGCGGTACGCGGTGATCTACGTCGGTGGCGATATCGTCATCGGCTTCCGCAGCGTCGATTACGACCACGCCCCGGTCGTCGCCGATCTCGCGGCCGCGAAGCTGCCGATCGACCTGCTCGGGGTGCCGCCGGCAGCCCATCCGCGCGTCCCGGACGCGGAGGCTGCGGCGCGCTGAGGCGCGGCGACCGATCCGACGCGTTTCCCCGCGGCGTTGCTCAGGCGGTCTTCGACTCTCGCTCGTAGGGTCGCCCCACCGCGGCCGGTGCCAGGCTGCGGCCGACGACGCCGGCGAGCACGATGATCGTGATCAGGTAGGGCAGCGCGCCGTAGATCTGCGACGGGACGGCGGCGAGGACGTCGCCGAGGGCGCCCTCGGGAGGGGCGAACTGGATCGACCGATAGAGGCCGGTCGAGAAGGTGAACAGGAGCGCGGCGCCGAGCGAGCCGATGGGCGTCCAGCGCCCGAAGATGAGCGCCGCCAGCGCGATGAAGCCCGTGCCCTGCGTCATCTCGCCTTGGAACGAATCGCCGAAGTCGATGGTCAGGTACGCACCCGCCAGGCCCGCAAAGACGCCGCCCAGGATGACGTTGCGGTAGCGCATGCGGATGACATCGATGCCGACCGTCTCGGCCGCCCGGGGATGCTCGCCGACGGCGCGGGTGCGGAGGCCCCAGCGTGAGCGGAAGAGGAGGACCTGCAAGCCCACGACGCTGATCAGCATGACCAGCACCAAGGGTCCCGCGCCGAGGAAGGCCTTCACCAGGCCGCCCAGGATCGGGGTGCCGGTGACGAAGCCGGGAAGCCCGATGTCGTCGAAGGAGCCGGCCGAGGGCGGGGAATGGGGGCTGATCAGCAGGTTGAGGTACGAGGTGATGCCCACCGCGAAGATGTTGATGATCGTGCCCGAGATGATCTGGTCGGCGCGCACGCTGATCGACAGCCAGGCGTGGAGGGCCGAGACCGCCATCGCGGCCAGGATCGCCGCGATGAGGCCGATGGCGAGCGCGGGCGTGATGCCGAGCGGGCCGCCGGTGACGGGGAGCAGCTGCGCGGTCAGGGACGCCGTCCACCAGGCGACGAAGGCGGCGGTGAGCATCATGCCCTCGATGCCGATGTTCACCACGCCCGACCGCTCGTTCATGAGCCCGCACAGGGCGCCGAGCGTGATCGGGGTCGCGGCGGCGACGACGGTCGGGGCGATGAGCGGCAGCTGGACGATGACGTAGACGACGAGCTGGATCAGCCAGCCGATGACGGGGATCCCGTACAGGCCTTCCATCCTTGGCTCCTAGAGGCCCGTCTGCTCGCCGTAGGTGCGGCTGACCGTCGACAGCTCGGTGACGCCGGCGCTCGGGGTTCGCACCCGTACCACGCGCCGCACGATGAGCTCCGCGGCGAGGAAGAACAGGATGACGGCCTGGAGGACGCTGACCATCTGGACCGGGACACCCGCCTGGATCTGCATGAGCCCGGCCCCCGCCTGCATGGCGCCGAAGAGCAGGCCCGCGAACAGGATGCCCACCGGGTGCGCGCGCCCGATGAGCGCGACCGCGATGCCGTCGAAGCCGACGCTCGTCGAGAACGAGGCCGGCATGTAGTGGACCTGGCCGAGGATGTCCATGGCGCCCGCCAGCCCGGCCAGCATGCCGCACAGCGACATCGTGAAGACCGTGATCCAGCGTGGCCGCATGCCGGCGTAGCGCGCCGCATCGGGATTCGCGCCGACGGTCCGGATCTCGAAGCCGATCGTGCTCCGGAAGAGGAGCCACCAGGCGGCCGGCACGATGAGGGCCACGAGCAGGATGCCGATGTGACCGTCGTGCCCCAGGATGACCGGCAGGGCGCCGGCCAGGATGGTATCGGTCCGGGCAAACGTGACGTGCTCGCCGCGCAGCGGTCCCGAGATGATGTAGGCGACGACGTAGATCGCGATGTAGTTGAGCATGATCGTCGTCACCACCTCGTGGGCTCCGGTCCAGGCCTTGAGGAAGCCGGGCACGAAGCCCCAGGCAAGGCCGCCGATGAGGCCGCCGACCAGCGAGAGGGGGATGGCCACCACAGCTGGGCTGTCGTTGAGGGTGATGGCGACCATCGTCGAGGCCACCGCCCCCATGAGGAACTGCCCCTGCGCGCCGATGTTGAAGAGGCCGGCCTTGAAGCCGATGCCGACGGCGAGCCCGGCCAGGACGATCGGCGCGGCACTCACGACCGTGTTCACGAGGCCGGTCGTGGAGCCGAACGCGCCGACGACGAGGGCGCGATACGAGGTGAGCGGCAGGGTCGGGTCGAAGCCCTTCACGAGCGGGCTCGACAGGATCATGAGCACGGCGCCGAAGAGGAGCGCCAGCAGGATCGCGATCGTCGGCAGGAGCGCGACGTCGCGCACGCGCCGCAGGGCCGGGCCGATGGCGTTCACGACGCCTGCTCGACGATCTGCGGCTGGATCCCGGAGTCGCGGCCTCCGGTTGCCATGAGGAGGCCGATCTCCTCACGATCCGCCGTCCGACCGTCGAGGACCGCGACAATCCGGCCGCGGAACATGACGCCGATGCGGTCCGACAGCTCGAGGACCTCGTCGAGCTCGGCGGAGACGAGGACGATCGCAACTCCCGAGTCGCGACGGCGAATCGCCTGGCGGTGGATGAACTCGATGCTGCCGACGTCGAGGCCGCGGGTCGGCTGGTCGAGGACGAGCAGGCTGAGGTCGCCGTCGAACTCTCGGGCGACGATCACCTTCTGCTGGTTGCCGCCGGACAGCGTGCTGGCGCTGACGGTGGCCGACGGGGTCCGGATGTCGTACTCGGCGATCGCCTGCTCGGCGTACGCCGTGACGGCCCCGTCGTTGCGGCGCAGGCCGGTTGCATAGGGCGGGTGGTAGTAGTCGTTGAGGACGAGGTTGTCGGTCAGCGGAAAGGTGAGGACCAGCCCGAACCGATGCCGGTCGCCCGGCACGAACCCGACCCCGGCGTCGTGGAGGCCGCGCGGCGACGCACCGGTCACGTCCCTGCCGTCGAGCACGACCCGGCCGGAGGTCGGACGTCGAAGGCCCGTCAGCGCGCCGACCAGCTCGTCCTGGCCGTTGCCCGCGACGCCCGCGATGCCGAAGATCTCGCCGGCGCGCACCTCGAAGTCGAGGTCGTGGACCACGACGTGCCCGCGGTCGTCCTTGGCGTTGAGTCCCGTCACGGAAAGCAGGGGACGCCCCGGATGGCTCTCCCCGCGGTCGACGGTGAGCTGCACCTCGCGGCCGACCATCATCTCGGCGAGGTCGTCCTCGTCGGTCTCGGACGGGATCCGTGACCCAACGACCTTGCCGCGGCGGATGACGGTGATCCGATCCGCGATGTCGAGCACCTCGTAGAGCTTGTGGCTGATGAACACGATCGAGGTGCCGAGCGCGGTGGTGAGCCGCCGAAGCACCGTGAACACCTCGCGCGTCTCCTGCGGCGTCAGGACGGCGGTCGGCTCGTCGAGGACCAGGATCTTCGCCTCGCGATAGAGCGCCTTGAGGATCTCGACCCGCTGCTGCCAGCCGACCGAGAGCGACCCGACCTTGACGTCGGGGTCCAGCTCGGTGCCGAAGAACCTGCTCAGCTCGCGGATGCGATCGTGAGCCGCGCCGCGGTCCAGGAAGATCCGGTTCGCCATCGGCTCGTCGCCGAGGAGGATGTTCTCCGCCACGGTCAGCACCGGCACCAGCATGAAGTGCTGGTGCACCATGCTGATCCCGCGACGGATCGCGTCGGCGGGGCCGTTGATCGTCACCGGCGCGCCATTCATGAGGATCTCGCCGCTGTCGGGCGTGGTGAGCCCGTAGAGGATGTTCATGAGCGTCGACTTCCCGGCGCCGTTCTCGCCGAGCAGGGCGTGGATCTCGCCCGCCCTGACATCCAGGTCGATGCCGTCGTTCGCGAGGACGCCCGGATAGCGCTTCGTGATCCTGCGCATCTCGAGCACGGGCGGCCGGTCGGCGGGTTGCGCGGTCGGTTCGGTGATCATGGCGTGAGTCCCGAACGGTGATTGCCCGGATGAAGGCGAGCGGACCGGTCCGGAGACCGGTCCGCTCGCGCCGTGATCAGGTTCGAGCCAGCCTTTCTGGCCCGATCAGTTGCCGGTGTCTCGCGTCCCGGAGTAACACGTGCTCGTCCCCGCCGCGCTCATGCACGGATCGAGAGCCTTCGACCCCATCTTGCTGAAGGCGTCGTCGATCTTGCCCTTCACGTCCGCGGTGACGAGGTCGGCGAACTGGTAGTAGGGCGCCAGCCCCACGCCCGCGTTGTCAGCGCCGTAGAACACGTTGCTCTTGCGGGGCTGACCACCGCCCATCGCCACGATCGCCTCGCTCACGGCCTTCGTGAGCTTCTTCTCGGCACTGGTGACGATGCACTCCGCCTGGTCGTGGGTCGACTGCCACTGGTCGACATCGACGCCGATGGCGTAGATGCCGGCAGCCTCGGCCGACTGGAGGATGCCGTTGCCGGTCTTGCCGGCGACCTGGAACAGGACGTCGACGTTGCCCTTCTGGGAGAGGAACTGGTCAGCGAACTGCTTTCCGGCGGTCGGGTTGTTGAAGGCCACCGTCAGGTCGTCATGGTTGACGAACTTGAGGTCGACCTTGACGTCCTTGTTCACCGAGTGCGCGCCATTCTCGTAGCCGCGCATGTAGTTGACGACCGGTGGGATGTCACCGGAGCCGCCGATGGCGGCGATCTCCTTGCTCTTCGTGATGCTGGCGGCGACGATGCCGGCCAGGTAGCCCGCCTGTGCCTCGTTGAAGATGAGGCTCTCGTAGTTGTCGAGCGGGTCGTTGCTCTGGAACTGGTCGACGCCGACGAAGTGGACGTCGGGATTCGCCTGCGCGGCAGCCAGGGTGGCGGCGCCGAGCGCGAAGCCAACGGTCACGATGATGTTGTAGTTCTGGTCGACGAAGTTCTGGATGTTCGACGCGTACTTGTCAGGCGAGGTGGTGACGATGTTCTGGGGCGCCGGCGCGCCGATGAGCGTCGCGCCGAGGACGGCACCTTCCCAGCTGAACTGGTTGAAGTTCTTGTCGTCGAGCGTGCCGACATCGGTCACCAGGCCGATCTTGAGGTCGCTCGTCCCACTGGCGGTCGGGGTCGACGGCGATGCCGCCGTCTGGTTGCCGACCGATCGGCACAATCCCTTGCCCGTGCTGATCTGGCTGCCGCACGCCGCCAGGACCAGGGCGACAGTGACCAGGGTCGCGACACCTACGAACGGTCGCTGCTTCCGCATGGATTCTCCTCACATCCCGTTGCCGGAAACTCCTCCGTTGCCCGCCGCGCGCGCCGCGCGCGGGACAGCCGCTCCATGACACGTGGACCGGCTGAATCCGCCGCATGATACTGCCCCGTCGAAGGGCGCCTCAAGCATTTTTCGGCGATCGGTCGGGGGCGCAGGCGAACGGGTACGTATCATGCGGCCGGCATGACGTCTACCCCGCCGCCGCCGCCGCGCCTGGCGATCATCGACCTCGATGGGGTCGTCTACCGCGGCGACCGCCCCGTGCCGAACGTTGGGCTGGCGATCCGGCGCCTCGAGGCGGCGGGGTTGCTCGTTCGCTTCGCGACGAACAACTCGACCCTCGACCGCGACGCGTACGTCGAGCGCCTCGCGCGCTTCGGGATCGCGACGCAGCGCGACCATGTCACGACCTCGACGTCGGCCACCATCGACCACCTGCGGGCGCACGCGCCCGGCTTCACGCGGGTCATGGCGGTCGGCGGGCGCGGCATGGTGGACGAGCTTGCCGACGCGGGATTCGACGTCACCGCTGCCGAGGATGCCGTCCCGGCCGCCCACGACGGCGGGCCGCTGCCGGAGAGCTTCGATGCGGTGATCGTCGGCCTTGACCGCGACATGAGCTACCGGCGCATCGCCGCCGCCGCGACGGCCATCCGCGCCGGCGCGAGCTTCGTGGCCACCAATGCCGATGCGCGCTACCCGACCGCGTCCGGCTTCCTCCCCGGCGCCGGCAGCGTGGTTGCCGCGATCGCGGTCGCGAGCGGCGTGGATCCGATCGTCATCGGCAAGCCCGCGCCGGCGATGTTCGTGTCGATCCTCGAGGCCAGTGGCGTGACTGCCGCGGAGGCGCTGGTGGTGGGCGACAACCCCGATTCGGACATCACCGCGGCACATCGGGCGGGAGTGCGGTCGGTGCTCGTGCTGTCGGGCGTGACCGATGCAGGGGCGGCGGCAGCGCTGACCGACGAGCGGCGGCCCGACCTCGTGGTCGGTTCGCTCGCCGACCTGCCCGATCTGCTCGGCGTGCCGGACCTCACCTGATGCGCTCCTCCAGCCACGCCTCCCACGCGCGCTCGGCGGCGGCAACGAGCGGCGCCATGACGTTGCGCGGCGCGAAGGCGCGGCGGAAGGCGTTCGTCGCGATCGCCGCCAGCTCGCGGTCGGTCAGCCCGATGATCCGCGAGCTGCGCTCCAGCTCCTCCGACAGCGTCACATCACTCACCGTGCGGTCATCGGTCGAGACCGTCACCGACACGCCCGCGCGATGGAGAGCCGCCAGCGGATGCGATGCCAGATCCGCCACGATGCCCGCCTGGACGTTGCTCGTCGGGCACAGGTCGAGGGTCACGTCGCGTGCCCGGAGCAGGGACATGACGGCCGGATCGTCGGCAGCGGTCACGCCATGCGCGATCCGATGCACGCCGAGGTCGAGCGCCTCGCTGATCCGCCCGGTCCCCGTCACCTCCCCGGCATGGGCGGTCGTGGAGAGGCCGCCCCGCTCCGCGGCCCTGAACGCGGCCGCGTGGGGAGGCGCCGGATACGCCGCCTCGAGACCCGCGAGGTCGAACCCGACCACCGGTGGCCCGAAGGCGGCCGCGGCCTCGGCGAGCCGCACGTTCGCCGCCGGCGGATGGCTTCGCATGGCGGTGACGATGAGCCGGATGAGCGGCGCCGGCCCGGAGATCCGCTCGGCGGCGAGCGCGATGCCGGCCGCCACCGCGGCGATCACCTCGTCGACGCTCAAGCCGGCCTCGAGGTGCAGCCGCGGCGCCCACCGCAGCTCCGCGTACCGGACGCCATCGTCGGCCAGGTCCTCGACGAGCTCGGCGCTGACGCGGGTGAGCGCGAGCGCCGTCTGCAGCAGCGAGATCGGCAGGTCGAAATACGTCAGCAGCTCCGCCTGGTCGCGGCAGTGCGGCGGGGCCACCAGGCGCCGCCGGGCATCCTCGACGCTGCCCAGCTCGATGCCGACGTCGGCCGCCAGCTCGACGGCGGTGGCAGGCCGCACGGCCCCGTCGATGTGCTGGTGCAGCTCCGCCTTCGGCAGTCCGCGGAGCGCGTCGGCCAGGTGCATCGCTCGATGATAGGCGCGGGTCGCGGCGCCAGGGTCGTGACGGCCGCCCTGCTGGCCGGTCTCCCCTTCGTCCTGCGTCCGGCGGACGCATTCCTGGCCGACCCACCGGCGTTCCAGCACGGGGTGGACGTGGCCGACGGTGCGCTCGGGTCAGCGAATGATCGCCTCGCGCTCGCGCTGGCGGCCGTGCGCGCCGCGATCGAGGCAACCCGCCGCGCATCGATCAGCGCGTCCACCGGCGCGACGCTCGACGCGGGTCGGTTCACGGCCGCCGCCGGGGCCGTCCGCGCCGCCGCGGACCCGCTGAGTGCTGCGGTGCGGGCGGTCGCCATCGCACGCGGCACGCTCGGGCCGTTCGGGCTGTCGCTGCCGGCGCTGCGAACCGACGCCGATCGATCGGCCGCCATCGCCGACCAGGTCGAGGCAGCGCAGGCGTCCGCGAGCGCATTCATCGCGCTGCGCACGAATGCCACCCATGTCCTCGAGGCGCTGCGGCGAGCGGCAGTGGCACTCGCCGACAACGACGCGGATGCCGCCGCCGTCGCCGCCGACGAGGGCGCTGCGGCGCTCGAGCTCGTGCGCCCGGCGTCGGAGACCCTTCCCGAGCTGCGGCTCTGGCTCGAGACCACCTCCGACCTCCTGGCGGCGGTGGGTGACGCCGTGATCGCCGTCCAGAATGGCGACGCGGCCGCGGCGGCAGCGGCGCAGCGGCGCCTCGCAGATGCGGCCGAGGAGGCGGCCGTCTCCGACCGGGCCCTGGCGTTGTCCCTGAGCGAGAGCGCTGGCCGCGTGCTCGGGACGCCACTCCAGCAGCTGGCCGCGCAGGCCCGCGCCCTCGTCGACGAGCAGGACGAGGTGAGCGCGGCGCGGGGGGCCGTGCTGGCGCTCGACGCCCGATATGGGGCACCCTTGTCGCCGTGACCGGCATCGACACCGGTGCCACATCGGACCGAGATCCGCTGCTCGACCAGCGCATCGCCGATCGGTACCGGATGACCGCGCTCCTCGCCCGCGGGGGGATGGCGCGCGTCTACCGGGCGCGGGACGAGCGGCTCGACCGGGATGTCGCGGTCAAGGTGCTTGCCGAGCCGTATGCCAGCGACCCCGCGTTCGCGGGCCGCTTCCTGGCGGAGGCGAGGACCGCCGCCGGCCTCGCCCACACGAACCTCGTCCACGTCTATGACTCCGGGCAGGACGGCGACGTGCGCTACATCGTCATGGAGCTCCTGGCCCGCTACCGGACCCTCCGTCAGCGCCTCGCCGACGGCGGCTCCCTCGCGCCCGATGAGGCGGTCGGGGTCGTGCGCGAGGTGCTCGCCGGGCTCGCGCTCGTCCACGATCGGGGGCTGGTGCACTGCGACGTGAAGGCCGCGAATGTCATGGTCGGCGCGGGCCCCGTGAAGCTCATCGACTTCGGCATCGCACGCACCCCGGCCGGCACCGGAGTCGGCAGCTCGCTCGGCTCCCTCCACGCCATGTCGCCCGAGCAGCTGCGCGGCGAGCCGGTCGGCCCGGCGAGCGACCTGTTCGCGACCGGTGTCGTGCTCTACGAGGCGCTCACTGGCCACGTCCCATTCGACGCGCAGACGCCCGAGGCGATGCTGGCGGCGCAGGCGTCGGCCCCGCCGGCACCGTCCAGCCGCATTCCCGGCATCCCGCGCCGGCTCGACGACGTGGTCGCCCAGGCCCTTCGCCCCCATCCCACCGAGCGATTCCGGAACGCGCGCGCCATGACCGCAGCGCTCGACGCCGCGATGGCGACGCCGGGTGGGCGAACCGATGACACCGAGGTGCTCCCGACGCCCCGCGATCCGGGGGCTGGCTACGTTCCTCCCCTGGTGCTTCCGAACCGGCCGCGCGTCGAGACCGGCACTCCCGCGCCGCGGCGCGGTGCCGCATCGCCGACCCGCCGTCGTTCCATCGGTCCATGGATCCTCGCCAGCACTGCGGTGGCGGTCGGGCTCGTGATCATCTTCGGCATCGTGCGTCTCGCACCATCCGGCGGGCTGGGCGGCGCCTCCGCCAGCCCCTCGCTACCCGCGTCGGAGTCGCTCCCGGCGGGGAAGGCCAGGGTGCCGAACACTATCGGCATGACGGAGGCGGCAGCGGAGAAGGCGGCGCGGGCGGCCCATCTGAACTGGAAGCTCACGTTCGACACGGTGACCAGCGGGACGCCCGGGATCTACGACCAGGAACCCGCGGCGGGGACGATCGTGGATGTCGGCAGTCGCTTCGTGATGTATGCCCACCGTGTGCGCAGCTGACCGATCCGGCGCGTCTATACTCGCTTGACCGGCCCCACCATCGGGGCGTGCGCCATCCGACGACCACCGCCAACAGGAGAACCCTCGATGCGCCTGCGCGCCGAATCGGGCGATCCGGCCACCATCCAGGCCGACGTCCTCGCCGTCCCGATCTACAGGGAGGACCGCGAGCTGTCGGGGGACCTCGTTGCGCTCGATGCCGCATCGGGCGGCGTCATCAGCCGCGCGATCGAATGGGGGGAGTTCAACGTCGCCGAGCATCACTCAGCGCTCATCGACGCGGGCGATCTCGCCGCTGACAAGGTCCTGCTGGTCAACGGCGTGCGGCGCGGGCGCGGTGCATGGCGCGCGCGGCGCATCGCCTCGACCGCGACTCGGCGCCTCCAGGGCCGCGGAGCGTCGCGCCTCGCGCTGTGGCTGCGCGACGGCGAGGACGGGGATGGGTTCGCAGCCGCTGCCGTGGGCGCGATGCAGGGCACCTACCGGCCGCATGCGATCTACGGCCGCGTGCGCGACACCGAGGCGATGCTGCGCAGCGTCGAGGAGCTGATCCTCGTCGGCGACGGCGCACCCGCGACCGATGCGCTCGATCAGGCGCTCATCATTGCCGAGGGCGTCGAGTTCGGCCGCACGCTTGCCAACCGTGCCGCGAACGACCTCTATCCGGAGCGCATGGCCGAGGTCGCTCGCGAGCTCGAGGCGGACGGCTGCACGGTCGAGGTGCTCGACGTGGATGCGATGCGCAAGCTCGGCATGGGTGCGCTCCTCGGTGTCGGGCAGGGCGCGACCCACGAGCCGCGGCTCATCGCGATCAAGCTCCCGGGCTGGGGGAAGGCGTCGCCCGAGCGGCGGCTCGCGATCGTCGGCAAGGGCGTCTGCTTCGACTCCGGGGGCATCAGCATCAAGGCGGCCGACAGGATGGAGGAGATGAAGCACGACAAGGCGGGCGCCGCGGCGGTCATCGCAGCTGCGCGGACCGTGGCTCGCATCAACCCCGACGCGCCGCTCATGGCCGTCGCCCCCATGGTCGAGAACATGCCGGGCGGCAACGCGCAGCGCCCGGGCGACGTGGTCAAGGCCATGAACGGCATGACGATCGAGGTGACGAACACCGATGCCGAGGGCCGCCTCATCCTCGCCGACGCGCTCCACTGGGCGGAACGTCAGGGGGCGACCCATCTCGTCGACATCGCGACGCTGACGGGCGCGGCGATGGTGGCGTTCGGCGAGCTGATCAGCTGCTATTTCGCCAGGCCCCGCGCGTGGGGCGCCGAGGTGGCCCGTGCCGCGGACGCGACCGGGGAGTGGTTCTGGGAGATGCCGCTGGCGACCGAGTACCGGCCCGCCTACGACTCGGCCCATGCCGACATCGTGAACTCGGGCGGTCGCGACGCATCGCTCATCAAGAGCGCGGTGTTCATCGCGGACTTCGTGACGAAGAGCTGGGTCCACGTGGACATCGCCGGCGCCGCCTACCTCACCTCGGACAAGGCCTCGAACCCGAAGGGCGCGGTGGGAACTGGCGTCACGACGCTCACGCGCCTCGCGCTCGACTTCGCCGCCGGCTCGTAGCCCGCACACGCCACAACGAGAAGGCGCCCGCCGGCATCGCCGGCGGGCGCCATCGGTCCCGATCGGTCAGCGGTCGCCGTCGGCGACGTCGCGTACCTTGTCCTTGGCCTCGCCCCACTTGGTCTGGACCTTGCCCTCGGCCTGCTCGGCCTTGCCCTCGGCCTCGGTGCCGGCGTTGTCAGTGGCGTCCCCCCACTCCTCCTTGACCTTGCCGATGCCTTCCTTGACAGGTCCGTCGATGCGATCAGAGTCCATGAGATGCAACCCCAGTGCGGTTTCTATGGTGCCGGCGACTCGGATGCGGTCACCGTCGCCCTCGTAGAGGCACATCACGTGCCAGCCGCGGATCGGGCGCCGGGACGATCGGGCCATGTCGGCCGGCGGCCTCGGCTCGCTAGGATGGCGCGGTGCGCGCGGGCACCGCGCGAGCCGTGAGCCAACGAGGAGCCAGCGACGACCGTGCAGCCAGCCGCGATCGGGATCGGGATCGGCTTTGCGGTGCTCGGCGCCGCCGCCGAGCGGTTGGCGAGCCGCTGGCCGGCCGATGAGGCGAGCCGGCGCGGTCCCGGGCCGCGAACGATGCTCATGGGGATCGTCACCGGCCTCGTCGCCGCGGCGATCGCCGCCCGGTCGACGCTGCCGTGGTGGGCGACCGCCGTCCACCTCGCCGTGCTCGGGCTGCTCGCCGTTCTCACCGCCACCGATTGGGAGCAGCGCAGGCTCCCGCACCTCGCGCTCGACCCCCTCATCCTCGTGGCGCTCGCATTCGTGCCGTTCAACCCGGCCGTGGAGCCGGTGTGGGCCGTGGTCGGCGCGGCGTCGGCGGCGGGCTTCCTGTGGATCGTGGGCCTGATCGTGCGCGACGGCGTGGCGCTCGGCGACCTCTACCTCGTCGCGCCGCTGGGACTCATCCTGGGCTGGCCGGCGATCTTCGCCGCCGTCTTCGTCGCGGCGATCCTGGCAGCGGTGGCCAGCCTGCTGCTGCTCGTGTCGGGACGGGCGGCCATGAAGACCTACATCCCGTTCGGCCCGTTCCTCGTCATCGGTGCGGTCGTCACCCTGCTCCGCGAGCCAGCGCTCCTCGGGCCTCTCGACGCGCTGACCGGCCTCCTGCGCTAGGCGACTGCCCGTCGCGCCGCCGCCGCCACCGCCACGTCGCCCCTCGGCGGCCATTCGACCGAGGCGGGACATGCTGGTACCGTAGCCCGCGATGCGTCCGGTTATGCAGCAGCGGCGCCATCGGCTGATGATGCGTCGCTCCACGGTTCGCGGCTCGAGCCGTCGACGAAGCCTCACCACCGTCTTCGTGGTCGTCGTGGGCGCCTTCGCCATCATGATCGGCGGCTCGGTGCTCGGCACCGCTGGCGGGCTGCTGGCCGCGTACAACTACTTCGCCTCGGGCCTGCCGCCGTCGAACGTGCTCGACAACCTCTCCCTGCCGCAGTCGTCGTTCGTCTACGACCGCACCGGCAAGACCCTGCTCGCCCGCTTCGAGTGCCAGAACCGGGACACCGTGGCATTCGACCAGGTCCCGACGGACTTGGTGAACGCCACCGTCGCGACCGAGGACCACACGTTCTGGACGAACGACGGGGTCGACTACGGGGCCGCGCTGGCGGCCATGTACGCGAACCTCCACGCGGGGGGGATCGTCCGCGGCGCCTCGACGCTGACCCAGCAGATGATCGATTACGCCGAGGTCCTGAGCGCGCAGCAGGGCATCGATCCGTCCCCGCCCCCGGCGAGCGGACCGATCATCGCCAGCGTTCCAGCCGATCCATCGGCCGCCCCGACCGAGCCGACCGCGGCGGGCGAGGAGCAGGTCTGCCAGCCGCCGGCGCCGCGCCAGCATCCCGGGATCGACGACAAGATCCGCGAGCAGATCTTCGCGCGCGAGGTGACCGCCTCGTATCCCGGCATCCAGGGGAAGAAGCGGATCCTCGCGACGTACCTCAACCTCGTGTTCTACGGCAACGGGTCGTATGGCGTGAAGGCGGCGGCGGCGAATTACTTCGGGATCACCGACCTCTCGCAGCTGACGTTGGCGCAGTCGGCCTTCCTCGCCGGGCTGCCGCAGCTGCCGAGCGTCTACGACCCCTACCAGAACCCGAACGGCGACCCCGGGTCGGAGGAGGCGGCCGCGGCCGCCATCGCGCGGCGCACGCAGGTGCTCGACCGCATGGTCGCCGAGGGGTACATCACGAAGAAGCAGCGTGACGAGGCGAACGCGACCACCTGGACCGCCATGAACCCGAGCCGCGTGTCGAGCCCGCTGCGGGAGCCGCACTTCACGTTCCGGGTGCGCAGCGAGGCGGAGCGCATCCTTGCCAGCCTCGGCGTGCAGAACCCGGCGCTCGAGCTCCGGACCGGCGGCTATCGGATCACGACCACCATCGACCTCGGCCTGCAGGAGCAGGCGCACCAGCAGGTCGCCAAGTGGGTCGCCGCCCTGGCGGACAAGAACGTGGGCAACGGCGCGCTGGTGGCGATCAACTCGGCGACCGGCGAGATCGTGGCCTACGTCGGCTCGGTCGATTACTACAACCGCAAGGATCCGCGGGTCGACGGCCAGTTCGACGTCGCCGGCCTCGGACGTCGCCAGCCGGGATCGGCCTTCAAGCCGATCACCTACACGTCGGCCTTCAAGGCTCGCAAGGCGACCCCGGCGACCTTCTTCGTCGACTCGGTCACCCAGTTCGGACAGACCCAGGCGACGTCCTACATCCCGACCAACGCGGACATCCACGATCACGGGCCGCTGCTGGCGACCGATGCGCTGCGCAACAGCCTCAACGTCCCCTCGGTGATGATGCAGTTCCTCGTCGGCCCCGAGACGACGGCACAGTTCGCGCAGGACATGGGCGTCGCCAGCAAGGCCTACATCACCGGCCAGGATCCGGGGCTGACCCTGACGCTCGGATCGGTCCCGGTCAGCCTCGCGAACATGACCCAGGCCTACAGCGTGTTCGCGGCCCAGGGAACGCTGCACCCGGCAACGACCATCCGTGAGATCCGCGACCGTGACAACCGGATCATCTACAGCCTCGATCAGGGCGGCCAGCAGGCCACCAAGCCCCTCACCCCGGGCGAGGCGTACCTCACCCACTGGATCCTCGAGGGGAACACCAACCCGGCCACGAACGCGATCTGGGGCCGCCGGGCCCAGCTCGTCGACAGCGTCGGCGTTCGTCGCCACGCGGGCTTCAAGACCGGGACGACGAACGACTTCCGCGACGTGTCAGGGTTCGGATACGTGCCCGGCAGCCTGACGGTCGGGGTGTGGATGGGCAACAACAACCAGGAGCCGTTGTCGAACAAGCTCGGCCAGGGGCTCTTCTCGGCCGATGGCCCGCTCTACCTGTGGCACGACTTCATGGAGATCGCCCTCAACCGGCCGTGGGAGTGGAACGGCAAGAAGTCGGTCCCGCAGACCGATTTCGCGAAGCCCGATGACGTGAAGATGATCGACGTCTGCAAGTTCAGCGGCCTGGCGGCCACGAGCAACTGCGGGGACGTGCGGAAGATTCCGTTCCTCGACGGGACGGAGCCGGCGCCCGACACCTTCCACAGCAAGGGCTGCTTCGACATCGTCGCGATGGTCGCCGCCGACGACCGGCGCCCGTCGCAGTGGGTCGACTCGGCGCGGCGCTGGGCGAATCGCTACGTGAACGGCCAGTACGGGTCGAAGGGAAACGCGAGCGACATGAGCAAGCTCGGACCCGACAAGGTGTGGCTGTCGATCGCGCCGGTGGCGGGCAACCGGGGCTTCGGGAGCTCGATCTGTGGTCAGCGCCGGGCGAACCCGAAGCCGTCGGCGCCCGGGAGCAGCGGAAGCGGTGGACCGCTCCCCTCGGAGCCACTGTCGAGCGGCAAATGCGTCCCCAAGCCGCAGTGCCCGAGCCCGAGCACCGCACCGGTGACGGCCGCGACCAGCCCGGGGGGCGGCACCAGCGCCGGTGTCCTGGTGCCGATCTTCGGCGGACCGCTCGTCGCCGGCGCCGGCTCCTATGGCGTGCACATCCTGCGCCGTCGCCGGCGGCTGCCGCGCTGAGATCCCCTGCGTGCGACGCGGCGCGCCTAGAATCGGCGTGTGCCGTCCTCGACCCTGACGCTCATTCTGGCCGGCGGCGAGGGTGAGCGGCTGTCGATCCTGTCCCAGGTGCGCGCCAAGCCCGGTGTCCCGTTCGGCGGGAAGTACCGGATCATCGACTTCGCCCTGAGCAACGTCGTGAACTCCGGCCTGACCGACGTGGGCATCCTGACCCAGTACGCCCCCCGCTCGCTCATCGACCACATCGGTGTCGGTCGGCCGTGGGACCTCGACCGCAGTCGCGGCGGCGTCACGCTCCTCCAGCCGTACCTGGGCCGTGGTCGGGCCCGCGACTGGTACCGCGGCACGGCCGACGCCGTCCTCCAGAACCTCGAGTTCGTGGCGGACCGCGATCCGCAGTTCGTCCTGGTGCTCGCCGGCGACCACGTCTACAAAATGGACTATCGGCCCTTCCTGGACCGGCACCGCGCCACGAACGCGGACGTCACCTGCGCGGTGCGGACGGTGCCGATCTCCGAGGCGCATCGGTTCGGGATCGCCGACGTCGACCTCGACGGACGGATCACCTCGTTCATCGAGAAGCCCGCCGACCCGCCGTCGAACCTCGTCTCGATGGGCGTCTACGTCTTCAGCTGGCGCGCGCTGCGCGCCGCGCTCCTCCCCGAGCTCGTCGATTTCGGAGGCGATGTCCTGCCGGCCATGGTCGCCGACGGCAAGCGCGTCTTCGCCTACGAGTACGGCGGCTACTGGCAGGACGTCGGGACGATCGATGCCTACTGGCAGGCGAACATCGACCTCCTGTCCGATGAGCCGGAGATCGACCTCTATGACCGCGGCTGGCTCATCTACACCCGCAGCGAGGAGCGCGCGCCGGCCTTGGTGGCGGCCTCCGCGAGCGTGACCCGTTCGATGATCAGTCACGGTTGCGTGGTGGAGGGCAGGGTCGAGCGCAGCATCCTCTCCCCGGGCGTGCGCGTCGCCCGCGGCGCGACGGTGCGCGACTCGATCGTCATGTTCGACACCGAGGTGGGTCCCGGCGCGACGCTCGACCGCGCGATCGTCGACAAGGAGGTCACGATCGGTGCGGGGGCGGTGGTCGGGAGCGGCGACGACCTGCGGCCGAACCGCGACGAGCCCGAGCGGCTGTACGCCGGGCTGACGCTCGTCGGGAAGCAGGCCTCGATTCCGCCCCGCGCGGTCATCGGTCGCAACTGCCGGGTGGACCCGCGCGTCACCGCCGCCGACTTCGGACGGCGGCGCGTCCTGCGCTCGGGCGAGACGCTGCGGCACGCGACCCCGTGAGCAGGGAGGCACCGCCGCTCGATACCTGGCTCACGGACCTCGGCCTGGAAGTGGTGGGAGGCGCCGACCTCGAGGATGGCGCGGTGTCGCGCGACATCGTGGTGGATGGCGAGCGGCGCCAGGACCTGCGCATGACCGTCGCCTGGGTCGCGGGCGTCGGGCTGTCGCTATGGGCGTACTATGGCCTCGAGGCGATGGAGATCCCCAAGCGCGTGTTCCACCGCATGCTCCGCGCCAATCTCGACTACCCGTTCGTGAAGTTCGCCATGACCGATGACGAACGGCCGATGCTCGTGACCGAGCTGCCGGTCGTCGCCGTCGATCGGGACGCGGTGGCACGCGGCATCGTCCGGCTGACCGTCGTCGCCGATCGCCTGCTGGAAGAGACCGCGTCCGCCGTCGCGGACCGCGGCATCCTCCCCACGCTCGACGACCGTCCCAACCGCAATCCGGGACTGTTGGCCGCCTACCGCACGGAGGTGGAGGCGGTGATGCCGCCCTGGGAGCCGCCCCTCCCCAGGGCTCGGCGCCGGGGGCTCGTGGCGCGCCTGGTGGGCCGCGAGCGGTGAGACGCCTCTCCGTCGGGGTGGCGGCTCTGCTGGTCGCCCTGCTGCCGCTGCTCGCCATGCCGCGACCGGCGTTCGCGGCGGCATATGCGCTCTCCACGCGGGCGACGTACACGGTGGAGCCCGATGCGCGACGGATCGACGTCGGCGTGGCGGCGACGTTCAAGAACACCACGCCGAACCCACCCGGCCAATTCAGCGTGTTCGACGAGCTCAAGCTCGCTGTCCAGGACGGCGCCTCGGCCGCTTCGGCGCGCGACGCCAGCGGCGCGCTGACGGCGAGGCTCGCGCGCGAGAACAGCGTGAACGTCATCACCGTCAAGCTCCGGTCCGGGATCCGCTACCTGAAGCACGTCGACGTCACGGTGGTGTACCAGCTCGCCGACGGCGCCGCCGACGGGCTCCGGGTGCGTCCGAGTGCCGTCGTCTTCCCGGCCTGGGGCTTCGGCACCACCGGCCAGGTGACGGTCTCCATCCCGGCCGGGTACGAGGTGCGGGCCGATGGTGACCCGGTCACCGCCGCCACCACCGCCGACGGCGTTGCGCTCGCCTCCGGCTCGATCGCGGATCCCACGAAGTGGCTGGCCATGGTGATCGCCACCCATCCGACCGCGTACACGACCACGGATCGCAGCATTCCGCTCGACGGCGGCACGATGGATCTCCAGGTCCGCTCGTTCGACGACGACCCGGCGTGGGGGGTGGCCACGGCCGACCTGCTGGCGAAGGCGATGCCGCTCCTCCAGAAGACGCTCGGGCTCCCGTACGCCCGCCAGGGCCCGGTGGTCGTGACCGAGTCGGTGGAGACCCCACCGGGCGGCATCGGGGAGGGGAGTGGCGCGTCGCCCGAGCTGCTGATCGCATTCGACCAGCCGGCCTTCACCGTGGTGCACCAGGCCGCCCATCTCTGGCTCGCCAGCGAGCTCGCCAGCGATCGATGGATCCGCGAGGGGCTGGCCTCCTGGGCCGCGTCGCAAGTCGTCGCCGCCCTCCCCCTCCCGACCCCGTACGATCCCGCCACGCGCGCTGCCGCCCTGGCCGACGCCGCGTTTCCTCTCGAGTCGTGGGGCGCCGGCTCCGCCACCGGCGAGCAGGATGCCTACGGGTACGCCGCGTCGTGGCAGCTCGCCGCGACCCTGGCCGACGCGCTGGGCCAGGACGCGCTGCGCACCGCGCTGCGACGGATCGCGGTAGGCCGGTCGGCCTACGACCCCGTCGCGGTCGACACGCCGGCACCGGGCGCCGTTCGGGTGCGCCCGGTCGACTCGCGGCGATTCCTCGACCATCTCGAGGCGGTGTCGGATGCGGACCTGTCGGCGTCCTTCAAGGCCATGGTCTTCGCGAGGGACGCTGCGAGCGAGCTCGCCGCACGTTCGGCGGCGCGGGATGCGTATGCGGGCCTGCTGGGCCACGCCGGCGACTGGGGCGGACCGGCGCCGGTGACCGCCGCCCTTGCGGCCTGGGACTTCCCGGCAGCGACGAGCGCCATCACCGCGGCGACCGCGTGGCTGCAGCGGCGCGATGCGCTGCTCGGGACGATCGGCGAGGCCGGCCTCACGACGCCCAACCGCCTCCGCGAGAGCTACGTGCAGGACGGTGGCAGCTCGAACGCCGTCATCGAGCTGAACGCCGAGCAGGCGGTCGCCGAGGCGTATCGGTCCACCCTGGTGCGCTCGGTCGCCGAGCGCTCGTTCATCGAGCGCATCGGGCTGCTTGCCGGACCCGACCCCTCGGTGCTCCTGGCCCATGCGAACGGGGCCTTCGCGGACGGCGATCTCCAGGTCGCGCTCGACGATGTGCGGCGCGCCGAAGGGCTGCTCGACGGGGCGCGCACGCAGGGCATCGTCCGCCTCGTCTCCGCTGCCGTCATCCTGGTCGGCGGGCTGGCGGTCGCCGTCTGGCTCCTGCGGCGTCGCGGCCTGCCGCGCGGCTAGAATGTCGCCGCATGACGCCTGACGACCCGAACGCGCCGCACCGAGCGACGCCGCACTTCCGTCCTGAGCCGGAGGTCCTGTCGGGCGACAACGCCGACGTCTACTTCGAGCGCGCCGCGCGGATCCTCGCCGCTGAGGGCATGGACCCGGTGGTCACGATGGAGATCTTCTGTCGGGCGGACGCGGTCCTGTGCGGGGCGTCCGAAGCGCAGGCCTACCTGCGCGAGGCGCTTGGCTCGGAGCGGCAGCACACGCCGGACCCGGTGGTCGAGTCACTCGCCGACGGTGACCTCATCGGTCGCAAGGAGGTCGTGATGCGCATCACCGCGCGCTACTCGGCCTTCGGCCTCTACGAGACCGCGATCCTCGGCATCTTCAGCCAGTCGACGGGCTGGGCGACCGCCGCGCGGCGCGTCGTCGAGGCGGCGGCGCCGATCCCGGTCATCGGCTTCGGGGCGCGGCATGTCCACCCGAGCATCGCCGACCAGATGGACTACGCCAGCGTCGTCGGCGGCTGCATCGGCGCCTCGACGCCGGCCGGCGCCCGTCTCGCGGGTCTCGCGCCGACCGGGACCATGCCGCACGCCCTCGTCCTCATCTTCGGCGACACCGTCCGTGCGGCCGAGGCGTTCGATCGGCACATCGAGCCTGACGTGCCGCGGATCGTGCTGGTCGACACCTTCAAGGACGAGGCCGAGGAGTCGCTGCGCGTCGCCGAGGCGCTCGGCGATCGACTCTACGGCGTCCGCCTCGATACGCCCTCCGAGCGTGGCCGTGTCACCACCGACCTCGTGAAGGAGGTCCGCGCACGGCTCGACCAGGCCGGCCACCAGCACGTGAAGATCGTCGTCTCGGGCGGGATCGACGTCGAGCGGATCATCGATTTCAAGGGGGCCGGCGCGCCGGTGGACAGCTTCGCCGTCGGCGGCGCCATCTCCGACGCCAGCCCCATCGACTTCACCGGCGACCTCAAGGAGATCGATGGACGGCCGATCGCGAAGCGGGGCCGGATTCCAGGTCGCACCGACAACCCACGCCTGCAGCTCGTCGACCTGGGCGCCTGACGGGTCGGCGTCGGTGGTCTAGGCTGGCCCGATGCAGGACGCCGATGAGCGCGACTCTGCGTACGACCTCTTCCAGCGCGGCATGAGCCTCCTCGAGGGAGATCATCCGGGCGCGGCGGCCGTCCTGCTCGAGCGCGCGCTGGCCCTCGAGCCGGGCAAGGCGTCGATCCTCGAGGCGCTCGGTCGCGCGTACTTCAACCAGGGCCAGCCGGAGATTGCCGCCGAACGCTTTCGCGCCATCGTCGAGCGTGATCCGCTCGCGGACTACGCGCATTTCGGCCTTGGTCTGGCGGCCAAGCGGCTCGGCGATCGCCGGACCGCGCGGCGCCACCTGAAGATGGCGGCGTTCCTGAAGCCGGAGAACGCCGACTATCGGCGCGCCCTCCACCGGCTCGGGGACGTCGCCTGACCGGATCTAGGCCGCCCGGCCTCCTTGGCGGCGCTGCTCGCGCGCCAGTGGCGCCTGCAGGAGGCCCGGCACCGCGGCCTCCAGGGAAAGGTCCAACGTCGCGATCGTCACGCGTCAGCGGGATGACAGGCCGGATGCCAGCAGGCGCTCGAGCCACCACAGGCCGGCGATCGACTTCGCGTCGCGGATGGTGCCGTCATCGATCGCGGCCAGCGCCTCGCCAATGGTCAGCCACGCGGGCTCGAGCTCCTCGTCGTCGTCCGCCGCCGCGGACGCATCGGTCAGGTGGGTGGCGCAGAAGAGGTGCATGAGCTCGGTGCAGAAGCCGGGCGCAGTGTAGAAGACGGGCCCCGCTCTCCACATCGACGCCGCGCGACCGACCTCTTCGGCAAGCTCCCGCCGGGCCGTGGCCTCGGGAGCCTCGAACGGCTCGAGCGTGCCCGCGGGAATTTCGAGCAGGATCTGCCCGGTGGCGTGGCGCCACTGCCGCACCATCGCCACGCGCGCCCCGTCCCACGCCAGGATCCCCACCGCGCCGGGATGCTCCACCACCTCGCGCCACGTGCGTCGGCCGCTCGCCAGCTCCACCTCGTCGACCCGCAGGCTGATGACGCGGCCGTCGTATGGCCGCTCGGTCGTGATCGTGCGTTCGTCCATCGGCCGATCCTACCGGTCCGGGCGGCGCCGAATGTACCGATGGGCGACCTCTCCGGTCCAGCTACGATGCGCTCCCGATGCGCAATCACGAGATGCCCACTCCACGCCCGCGCCCCGGCAGATGGGGCGCCGCCGCGGCATGATCGTCGTCGAGTCGCTCGCCAAGCGCTTCGGGTCGCTCACCGCGGTTCACGACCTCTCCTTCACCGTCGGCGACGGCGAGATCTTCGGCATCCTCGGCCCGAACGGCGCCGGCAAGACGACCACGGTGCGCATGCTCGCCGGCCTCATCGAGCCGAGCGGCGGGCGGGCGACGCTCAATGGCCTGGACCTCGGGACGCAGACCGAAGCGGTCCGTGCCCAGACCGGCATCCTCACCGAGCTGCCGGGGCTCCACGAGCGTCTCACGGCACGGCAGAACCTCGCGTACTACGCGCGCCTGTACGGGATGCGCGGACGCGTGCAGCGCGACGCCGTCACGCGCCACCTCGGCCTGGTCGGGATGGGCGAGGACGCCGATCGGCGGGTGGCCGGCTTCAGCAAGGGGATGCGGCAGAAGATCGCCATCGCGCGGGCCCTGATCCACGACCCGGAGGTCATCTACCTCGACGAGCCCACGAGCGGCCTCGACCCCTCGGCGGCGCGTGGCGTTCGCGAGATCGTGGCCGCGCTCCGGGATGCGGGTCGCTCGATCGTGATCTGCACCCACAACCTCGACGAGGCCGAGCGGCTCTGCGACCGTATCGGCATCATGCGCGGCACGCTGCTCTCGGTGGGCACCCCCGCCGCCCTGCGACGCCTCGGGCGGCGTGCGACGACGCGCGTCGAGCTCGTCGGCCCGCGCGGACCGGAGTCGTTCCTCGAGACCGTCGCGCGCCTTCCCTTCGTGGCCGGCGCGCGCGCGGAGGCACGCACGCTGCTCGTCGAGGTGGAGGATCCGCGCGGCGAGAACCCGGAGATCGTGCGCGCGCTCGTCGCCGACGGGGCGCGGATCGTCGCCGTTCGTGAGGAGGCCGCGAGCCTGGAGGAGGTCTACCTGCGCATGGTCGGCAGCGACGCGTTGGACGCGGAGGCGGTCGCGTGATGCGCCCCGGCTACGTGGTCGCGGTCTTCACCAAGGAATGGCGCGAGATCGTCAGCAACCGCCTCCTGCTGTTCGCCGTGCTCCTTCCCGCGTTCGTGTTCGCCGCCATCCCCACCGGCCTCGTGGCGTTCATCGAGGCGAAGGACCTCGACCCGCAGCAGCTCGGGCAGATCGGGCAGTACCTTGCTGCCTTCCCCGACCTGCCCCCGAAGGTCGCCGCGCAGGGCTTCATCATCACGAACTTCATGGCCTATTTCCTCCTCATCCCGGCGATGGTGCCGATGGCGATCGCCACCCAGTCAGTGATCGGCGAGAAGACGACGCGCTCGCTGGAGCCACAGCTGGCGACGCCGATCAGGGTGGGGGAGCTGATCGCGGGCAAGTCCCTGGCCGCCGCGCTGCCGGCGGTCAGCGCCACCTGGCTCGTCTACCTGCTCTACGGGGTCGTGAACGGCCTGATCGCCGACGAGCGCCTCCGGAGGCTCATCTTCAGCGACGTGTGGATCACGGCGATGCTCACCCTCGTCCCGCTGATCTGCGGCTTCTCGGTCCTGCTGGGGATCATCGTCAGCTCCCGCGTCTCGGACCCGCGGAGCGCGCAGCAGATCGGCGGCTTCGTCGTGATCCCCATCATCGCCGTCGCGGTGGCGCAGTTCTTCGGCGGCCAGGCGACCTTCGACATGACGCAGGTCATCGTGGGCGACTTCCTGGTTGGGGGCCTCATCGGCCTGGCGCTCATCATCGGCTCGTGGGCCTTCGAGCGGGAGCAGATCCTCACCCGCCTCGGCTGAACGCCATCTGACCGCCCGCTCAGCGGAGGCGGACGGTCCGGAACTCCCAGGCCCCCATCGTGAGCCGCAGCTCGCCGGGCTCGGTATCGAGGCCGCCGCGGTCGCGCCCCAGCAGGTCCACCTCGCGCGCGGCGGCGAACGGCCCGCGGATCATCACCTCGCCGTCGTCCGGCGCCTGGCGCAGGACCCGCAGCTCGAGCTCGTCCGCCACGCGCAGGAGGGCCGACAGGACGCCGCCCTCGATCTCGATACCGGCGGCGCCGGCCGGGAGTGGGGCATCCACCGCGGCCACCCCGGCAACCACCAGGAGGTCGTGGCGATACGACTCGGCGGCCGCGGCCACGCCATCGGTGAGCCAGTCCGCCGCGTGCGGCATGAGCGCGAACGCGATGGACCAGCGACCATGCATCTGGCCGTCGGGGATGGCGATCTGCGGCCCGGCTGGGTCCTCGCGGTACGGGTTGTCGTTGCGGCTGATGAGGCCCGTCGCGCGGAGCAGCGTGATCGCCAGCTCCGCCTGGTCGGTGAGCTCGTACTCGACGATGTGCGCGGTCAGCACCGCAACCCCGCCGGCATCGACGAACGACCGCGCCGGATGCGTGGGCAGCGGCACCTCGCCGTGCCCCGCCTCGGCCGCCGCCGCCGGGCGCTCGACGACCGCGAGCTGCCCCTCCGCGAACGAGCTGGCGGCCTCGCGGGCCAGTGGCACCGCGAAGCGCACGCGGTGGTCGTCGGAGCGGTTCTCGA
This sequence comes from Candidatus Limnocylindria bacterium, assembly GCA_038209995.1. Taxonomy (GTDB): domain Bacteria; phylum Chloroflexota; class Limnocylindria; order QHBO01; family QHBO01; genus JAICQM01. The sequence continues at coordinate 91,125 of JBBQXD010000004.1, forward strand.
ACCGGACCTCGATCCGCGCGAACGGCTCGCCGCTGCGCAGCTCGACCCGCGCCACCACCTCGGTCGCCACCGTCTCCGCCGTGCGCCCATGCCCCTCCAGACCGATCGGCCAGTCATAGGTCCGCGACACCTCGAGCGCGGCGCGCAGAGGCCCATCCAGGACGGTGCTGACGCGCACGTCGCGCGCCGTCTCGACGAGCCGGTCCAGGGCCGGCGGTCCGTAGTTGTACGAGTCGCCGTGGTCGCCGCCGTCGCTGATGCGCCCGGCCCCGGCGATGCGCGCGCCGTCGGCCGCGGCGAGGCTCAGCTCGCCGGACGCGTCGACGCTCACCGTGAGCAGCCCGTTCCGCAGCTCGCGGGGTGTGGCGCTGACCGGGCCGCCGCGGGGTGACACGACTCCGGCAACCGGCCGCAGCGCGGTCCAGCCGAGTGGCGGAACCGGCACCTCGGCGAGGAGCCGTCGGCGTGCCGCGGAGATCACCCGCAGCCGCCACGCGGCGGCCGGGTCGCCGGCCACCGACATCTCGATCTCGCGCCGCATGCGGTCGACATCGAGCCACGTGGGGTCCTCCTCGACATCGACCTCGAGCACCACCTCGCGCTCGGCCTCGCCGATCACCCAGCCGGAGAGGTACCGCCCGAAGAGCTCGCGCCCATGCGTCCGCCGCTCGAGGAGCACGCCGATCTCGCGCCCTTCCATCGTCTCGTCGAACACGATCCGCTCGGCACGCTCGAGCTCCTGGGTGGCGTGGCGCGATCCGCTGCCATCCTCGAGCGCGACCGCGTCCCAGTCCTCCGGGATGGGGATCGACAGCTCCACCTGGCCGACGCGGGCCACCGGGGTTGGAGAGAGCACGGCAGCGGCGCCGTGCGGGACGTCGACGGCGAGCCGTGCCCCGGCCCGCCGCGCGAGATCGCCGGCCAGCTGCTCCGCCTCCGCGAAGCGGACGAGCACCTGCGCGATCACCGTGTCGAGGCTGCAGCCGCAGATCGAGTCGTGCGCGCTGTTCTCGATGATGCGCCGCCAGGCGAGCCGCAGGTAGGTGTCCGGCCAGCCGGCGGGACCGGGCTCACCCCACAGCGCGACGAGGGGCTCGGCATAGCGCTCCAGGGCCCGCTCGGCGCGGCCACAGGCAGCCTTGAGATCGATGCGCGCCGAGGTGACGCCCATGAGGATGTTGGCCCGGGCGCTCGAGCGCATCTCGCCGACGACGGTCGGCATCGGGCGAGCAGCCTCGCCGCCAGCGGCCTCGACGTAGGCGCGGAGCGTATCGGTCTGGAGGCGGTAGTCCGCCTGCGCGCGGTTCACCCCGTCAAGGTGCGAGAGGAGCGTGAGGTCGGGGAGCATGTGATCGGTGCCGTACATCGCCAGCAGGGCGTCATCGCCGAAGTAGGGGCGCATGGCCGTCGCGAACGGCTCGAGCCTGGCGGCCAGGTCGTCCGGAACGGAGAGCAGATAGGCGCCGCTCCCGTACCCGTCGTTGAGGTAGTGGGCGGTGACCGCCGAGCCATCCGGCGCCTCCCAGCGGAAGAGGTGGTGGTCGACCGTCGACGGCACCCCGCGCCACACCATCGCTGCGTCGATCCCCGCGCGGCGCAGGATCTGGGGCATCTGGGCGATGTGCCCGAACATGTCCGGCAGGTAGCCGAGCGGCATGGGCGTGCCGAGCTCCTCCGCCCGCCGCCAGCCGAGCTGGAGGTTGCGGATCATGCTCTCGCCGCTCACAAGGAACTCGTCCATCAGGATCTGCCAGGGACCGATGGCGAGCGCGCCGCGCTCGACCGCCGCCCGGATGCGCGCCTCGCCCTCGGGACGGATCTCCAGGTAGTCGTCGACCGTCGCCAGCTGACCGTCGAGGGTGAAGGCGAAGCGCGGATCGTCATCCATCATGTCGAGCACCTGGTCGACGCAGTCGACAAGCCGCATCCGGAAGCTCTGGAAGGGCCGATACCACTCGCGGTCCCAGTGCGTGTGCGGGATGACGTGGATCGTTCTCATCGGCGCAGGGTAGCGAGGACGGGGTAGTGGTCGCTCGCGTCGCCCGCGGCGGTGACGAACGCGCAGTCGGTGACCCGCCACGCGCCGTTGACGAGGAGGTGGTCGATCGGCCAGATGAGATCGACGTCGAGCTCGAGGATCACGCGCGCGATGCGCGCGAGGCGCGCCGGATCGCAGCGCCGCCACCAGCGGTCGGGGAAGGGCCCCGGTCCGATGGCGGCGCGCACGTTGAAGGTCGCGACCCGGAGGCCGCGACCCTCGTCGACGCCGTGACCGTCGCTCACGCGGCGATCGTTACTTCACCGAGCCGGCCAGGAGGCCCTGGACGAAGTAGCGCTGGAGGCTGAAGAAGACCGCCAGCGGCACCACCATCACGAGGAAGGAGGCCGCCGCCAGGATGTACCACTCACTCGCGTAGGTGCCGAGCAGGGTGGTGATCTGGACGGTCATCGGCTGGCCCTGGCGCGGCGCGAAGACGAGCGCCATGAGCAGGTCGTTCCAGGTCCACAGGAACTGGAAGATGCCGAGGCTCGCCAGCGCCGGCACCGAGAGCGGCACCACGATGCGCCGGAAGATGTCGACGTTGCCGGCGCCGTCGATGCGGGCCGCCTCGATCAGGTCCTTCGGCAACGTGATGAAGAAGTTGCGGAGCAGGAAGATCCCGAAGGGAAGCGCGAACGCGGTATGCACGAGCCAGATCGGAATGAAGCTGCCGCCCAGGTGCATCTGGCCGACGAGCCGCGACAGCGGGATGAACGTCATCTGGGCCGGGATGAGGAGCATGCCGATGACGGTCAGGAAGAGCAGGTCGCGGCCGGGGAAGCGGATCCACGCGAAGGCGAAGGCGGCCATCGAGGAGAGGATGAGCGGCAGAATTGTCGACGGCACGACGATCGAGACGCTGTTGAAGAAGGCCGACAGCATGTTCCCCTGGGCGAGGACCTGCTGGTAGTTGCTGATCGTGAAATCGAGATGACCGGCGAAGACGGTCCACCAGCCGCTCGCCTGGATCTCGTTCCGCGGACGGATCGAGGTGATGAGGAGGCCGATGGTCGGCAACAACCAGATGAGCGCGATGGCGACCAGGGCGACGTGGATCGGCGCCTTCTGGGTCATCCGCACCAGGCGCTCGCCGATATTCCGCGGCGGCGGCTTGAGCGCCGGCTCGAAGGCGGTCATTGGACCACCCGCTCGGCGCGGAAGCGCCGCACGTTGAAGACCATCACCGGCAGGAGGACGACGAGCATGACGACTGCCACGGCGGCTCCGTAGCTGAAGTTACGCGACGCGAGCGCCTCCTGGTACATCGTGAACGCGATGGTGCGGCTCGAGACGCCCGGACCGCCGCGCGTCATGACGAAGATGAGGTCGAAGAGCTTCACGACGTTGATGATCAGCGTGACGGCCACCACGCTGATCGGCAGCGATAGCATCGGCACCAGGATCCGCCAGAAGATCTGCGTCTCCCGTGCGCCATCGACGCGCGCTGCCTCAAGGATCTCGGTGCTGATCCCCTTCAACGCAGCCGAGAGGATGACGGTGGCGAAGCCGACTGAGCCCCAGATGCCGGCCACGATGAGCGAGGCGTTGACGAACGATGGACTGCCGAGCCAGGCGATCGGGTCGATGCCGAAGACGCCGAGGCCCGCGTTCAGGGCGCCGGTGCTCGGGTTCGGGAAGTACATGAAGCGCCAGATGACGCCGAGCGCGGTGGCGGCGATGGCCTGCGGCAGGAAGACGATCGCCTTGACGAGCGCCTCGTAGCGCACGCGGGCGGCCATGACCGCGATGACGAGGCCGAAGAGGACGCAGCCGCTCGTGTAGAAGACGACCCACAGGATGTTGTTCCAGAACGCGCCCGATGGCGGGAAGCTGCGCAGGGTCAGGAAGTTCGGGTCGCGCGTGAAGAGGCGGACGTAGTTGTCGATCCCCTTCTCGAAGCTGAGGATGATCGTGCTGATCGTCGGATACAGCAGGAACACGGCGAGGAGCAAGATCGCGGGGGCGAGAAACAAGCTCGCCGTCCAGCTCCAGCCGCCCTGGTCCGGTGTCGCATGTCGCGGGCGCTCCAAGGCTCCCGCCGTGGCCGTGGCGTCCGTCATCGAGGAGACCTTCTCATGAGGAAGGAGCGGGCGGCCGTCTCCGGCCGCCCGCTCGTGCCTGATCCGTCAGCTGTTCCAGGCGTCAGTCACCTGCGTCTGGAAGTCGGTGAGCGACTGATCGACGCCGGACGGGTTCTGCAGCGCCTGCTGCAGGACCGCACCGAGGTCGGGGCCACCCGGCAGGAGGTCCGACCCGTCGAACCGCGCCAGGTCGGAGTTGACGATCTGCGTCGCTTCCTTCTTGGTGCTGTCCGGGTAGTCGGTCCCGGTCACGCCGTTCATCGGAGAGATGATCGTCGCGCCCTTGACCCAGACCTTGCCGGCCTCGCCACTGGCGAGGTACTGCATGAACTCTGCTACGCCCGGATTCTTCGTGAGCGCCGCCATGACATCACCACCGATGGTGATCTTGGCGCCGCTGCCATTGATCTCCGGGAAGTCGAAGAAGTCGATTGTCTGGCCAACCTTGAGGGCGGTGTTCACATCGCCGGTGGCGATGCCGCCAACGAAGCCACCCTCGTAGTACATCTCGGCGGTCGGGTTCTTGCCGAAGACGAGGCCGATGCCATCCACGAACGCCGTTGCGAGCGCGCCATCAAGGCCGCCGGCCACGTTGTCGTTCGTGAGCAGGTCCTGCATCATCTTGATCGCGTCCTTGACCGACTGATCGGCCCAGTCGCCATCCTTGCTGAAGAGCTTGTCGTAGGCAGCTTCCCCGCTGTTGCGGAGGTAGATGCTCTCGAACCAGTCGGTGAGCGTCCAGCTGTCGCTGGCGCCCAGGCCCCACGGCGTCTTGCCGGCGGTCTTGATCTGGTTGGTGAGGGCGACGAGCCCAGGCCAATCGGTCGGGGTCTGCCAGTTGTTCGCGGTAAAGCGGCTGGGGTCGTACCAGATCGTGGACTTGCTGTTCAGCTTGACCATGACCGCGTACGCGGTGCCATTGACGGCACCAACCGCGGTGCCCATGTCGGCCAGGTTCGGCAGGTACGCGCTATGAAGCGCGGCATCGTCGATGCCGAGCTCGCTGAGGGCGATCAGCTTGTTGTCCTTCGCGAAGCTGCGAAGGAAGCCAATGCCGGGGATGATCGCGACGTCCGGCGGCTGCTGCTGCTCGATGCGGTTGCTGAGCACCGTCGAGTAGTCCTGGCGGACCGGGGTGTATGTCACCTTGACGCCGGTCTTCGCGGTGAACGCGTCGAGCACGGCCTGGAAGGCGGTCGCCTCGGCACCGCCCCAGAGGGACGTCACCTCGATCGTTGCGCCCGAGACGCCGCTGCCGCTGCTGGCGCTGGTGCTCGGGTTCTGCGTGGTGCTGGTGTTCCCGGCCGGGCACGCGGTCAGCATGAGCGCGAGCGCGACAATGGGGACAACCATGCGGAATCGTGTCATCGAGTCCTCCGGTTCAGTGAGACTGTGAGCCTTCAGAGGGTGGGCCTTGAGACTGTTGGGCGTGGCCGAGAATCTTACCCCCGTTTCTTCACGCGGCGTTCATGCCGGAGACGCGGGTCAGACCGTCAGGCTGCGCTCGCTTTCCGGGTCGAAGACGTGGAGCTTGTCCATCGGGATCGTGAAGTCGACGGTCTCGCCGACCTTCACCTTGCGATCGGACGGGACGAGCGCAACGATCTCGTTCCCCTCGGCCTCGGCATGAAGGAGCTCCTCGTTGCCGAGGTACTCCACGACGTCGACCTTGGCGGGCAGCAGTGCGACCCCGTGGCCGCCGCCGTTCGCGAGCTCGAGATGCTCGGGCCGGAAGCCGATCGTCACCTCGGACCCGTTCGTGCGCTCTTTCGCGACCTGTGCTGGCCGGCCGGACAGCGCGAGCGTCGCGCTGCCCATCTGGAGGTTGTCGCCGTCGATCTTCGCTGTCGCGAAGTTCATCGATGGCGAACCGATGAAACCGGCCACGAACACGTTGACCGGGAAGTCGTAGAGCTCCTGCGGGGAGCCGACCTGCTGGAGGAGGCCGTCGCGCATGACGGCGATCCGGTCGCCCATCGTCATCGCCTCGACCTGGTCGTGGGTGACGTAGATCGTCGTCGTGCCGAGGCGCTGGTGCAGGCGGGCGATGTTCGCCCGCGTCTCGACGCGCAGCTTCGCGTCGAGGTTCGAGAGCGGCTCGTCCATGAGGAAGACCGCCGGCTCCCGGACGATCGCCCGCCCGAGCGCGACCCGCTGTCGCTGGCCGCCGGAGAGCGCCTTCGGCTTGCGGTCGAGGAGCTTCTCGAGGCCGAGGATCTTCGCCGCATCGTCGACGCGCTTCTTGATCTCATCGGCCTTCATCTTCCGCAGCTTCAGGCCGAACGCCAGGTTGTCGAAGACGGTCATGTGCGGATAGAGGGCGTAGCTCTGGAAGACCATCGCGATGTCGCGGTCCTTGGGAGCCACGTTGTTCACCACCCGGTCGCCGATCAGGAGCTTGCCGTCGGTGATGTCCTCGAGGCCGGCGACGCAGCGCAGGGCGGTCGTCTTGCCGCACCCCGAGGGACCAACGAGAACGAGGAACTCGCCGTCCTTGACCTCCAGGTTCAGGTCCTTGACGGCGGTGAACTCGTTGCCGTAGCGCTTCGTGAGGTGGTCGAACGTGACGGTCGCCATCGGTCTCATCTGATCCTCAAGCGGGTTGCGTGTCGGTCGGCCACGCAGGTCGGGCGCTGCGCTCTCGAAACGCTGGTCGGGGCATCATAGTACGCAGCACGTCCAGTCCCCCCACGATCACGAGCAAGGACGACCGATGGAACCCGTCCGCTCGGTCGGCCGCCGCCTCCGGGCCTTCGGCCGCCCGCGCATCCTGCCCTCGCTCTTCGACCGCCATCCGCATGCCGGCACGGCCATGCGCCGTGGCCTCGGCCTGCGCGTCGTCCCGATCGACCGCATCCTCGGCACGGCGCGCCATCCGTCGCAGAACACCGACGACTTCCTTCCGCTGCCGCGACTGCGCGGGCGGAACTGGAGCGGGCGCTGGCAGCGGCTGAACCGCGCGATGGAGAAGCTCGCCACCCTGCCGCCGGTCGACCTCCTCCAGGTCGGCGACGAGTACTGGGTGGTCGCCGGCCACACCCGCGTGGCGGCCGCGCGGCGCCACGGGTCGGTGGCGATCGACGCCGACGTCGTCGAGCTGCTGCTGCCCGGGGTCGAGTCGCTCGAGGAGGCTCCCCGCTCGGTGGCTGGGTCGGTGGCCGCAGCCGACGAGCTGCGCCAGGCCGCGGCGGGCCGGCAGTCGCGCACCGCGATGCACCGGCCGTCGATCGACGAGGTCCCCCGCGCCGACCTGCTGCGCGGCGAGGATGCTCTCGAGTTTCCCGAGGCCACCGATTCGGGCAGGGATGCCCTGCCCGGGGAGTTGGCGGAGTCGGCGAACGGGGAACCCGGGGCGTGAGCCACCGGCTCCGGATCGCATGGCCCGACCCGACGCTCTTCGCCGCGCGAGGCGGGCGACCCTTTCGCATCCTCGCCCTCTCGGACGAGCGAGCGCGCTCGCTCGACAGCACGGACAGCCGGATCGCGATGGGGCCGATCGACCTCATCGTGGGCGCCGGCGATCTCGAGCCGCCCTACCTGTCGTTCGTCGCCGACGCGTTCGGGGCGCCGCTGCGCTACGTCCGCGGCAACCACGACCTCGGGACGGCATGGCGCGTGAACGAGCGAGGCATGCTCCCCGAGCCGCTCCCCGACGGGCGCCTGGTCGACGAGCAGGGCGTCGCGCTGCTCGGCTTCTCCGGCTCACCGCGCTACAACGAGTCCGGCGTGATGCAGGTCGGCGGCTTCGCTATGTGGTGGCGCGTGCTCTGGGCTCGACTCGCCGCTCGCTCGCGACGCCCCGTGCTGCTCATCACCCACGCCGCCCCACGCGGGCTGAACGACGCGCCGGACCACGCGCACCGCGGCTTCACGGCGTTCCGCTGGCTCATCGATCAGCTGCGTCCGCCGCTCTGGCTCCACGGGCACACCGCGCTCGTGCGACGCGGCGTCGACTCGCGCTGCCTGCGGCACGGGCCGACCCTCATCTACAACTGCACCGGCGCGACGGTCGTCGAGCTCGTGCCGCCGGAGGAAGCTGCGTGAGCGGGCGGCCCGATCCGAACGCGGGGCCGCCGTTCGGGCGCTGGATCGCCGGTGGGGTGCTGGGTCTCATCGGTCTCATGGCCGTGCTCCTCCTCGTCCGGCCGGCGATCTACTCGGTCGCCGAGCCCCGGGGCGATGCCAACCTGGGCGTGGTCGCGGTCACCGACCTCGGCCGCGGACCGGTCACGCGAACGGTGCTGCTGACCACCTCGCACGGGCTGCTCGGCGAGACGCCGCAGCCGAACGGGGTGGCGGTCACCCTCATCATCGCCCAGCTCCTCGGGTCCCAGGTCGCGGTCGTCAATGCACGGTCACCGGTCGACCCCTGCGCGGTGTCGGTCACGGCGGGCGCGACCGAGCTGGCCGATTGTGGCGGCCGCCGCTGGGGGCTCGACGGGGCGCCGCTCGACGGCGGCGCGCAGCCCGCGCTCCAGCGCTTCGCCGCGGTCGTCGAGCAGGGCGGCGTGATCGTGGACCTGACGCATCCGGTCGCCGGCCCAGGCGCGCCGCGCTGACGGCAGGCATGATGGTTGCTGTCGAAACGACGACCAACTAGACGCACACCGAGGACCACGATGCCTGAGGGAATGAGCTTCATCGGCTGGATCGTCATCGGCCTGCTGGCCGGCGCGATCGCGGGCTGGTTCGTGCCCGGGCGCGAACGCAACGGCTGCATCGGCACGACGCTGATCGGCATCGTCGGCGGCCTGCTCGGCGGCTGGATCTGGACCGGGGCGCTCGGACAGAACCAGGCGGGCGGCTTCCTGGGCGCGCTGCTCGTCGCGGTCATCGGCTCGGCGATCGTGCTGCTCGTCCTGCGCCAGGTGCGAGGACACGACCGTCCATGACCGATGAACGGCGGCTACCCCTGCCGAGCGGGGACGCCGGCGACCTGGCGGACGACCCGCTGACCGGCCAAGGGTCGGACGACGACGCCACGCTCGAGGGAGACGACGCGATCCAGGCGAGCGCCCCGTTCCCGCGCGCCGAGGCGCTGGAGGCCGATCTCCTGGCCGCACTGCGAGCCTCGGGCGTCCCGGCGGGGGAGCGGGTTCGCATCGCCGTCCAGCGCAGCACAGTACTTGTCCGCGGCGAGGTCGAGTCGCTCGACGTGTCGGACGAGCTCCTCGGCCTGATCGGCGACGTCGCGGGAGTCGACGAGGTGGTCGACGAGCTCGAGGTCAGCGGGATCTGAAGCCCCGTAGGTCGGTGACGAGGTTTGACGCTCTAAGGGGTGCATGGGACAATCCGCCGGCCCTCGCCGGCGGAGCCGAACGCCTGCGTGCGGGGTGCTGCGTGGTGGCCTTAGCTCAACTGGCAGAGCATCGGATTGTGGCTCCGAAGGTTACGGGTTCGAAACCCGTAGGCCACCCCACCTGCCTTTCTCAGTCTGGCCGCGCGGTGCGCCTGCCGCTGCCGACACGCCTTGAAACGCCGATGTGAGATGCGCTCGAGCCTGCTCCAGACTCGCGACCACTCCGCCCTCCGTCAGCCGACACCCCGCATCGCAGCCGCGAACCGAAGCGGGACGCCGCAGAGGATGACCGGGTCGGGACCGCACAGGCTCCCCTGGAGGTGTGGGCACGAGGTACACGCCGCCACTGGTTGCTGGTGGGCGGTCTGCGGACACCCCACCGTCGTTCCCACGATGCGAACGTGCAGTGGCCGACGGTGCTCGGCGCCCAGGTGAACGACGCACATCATCACTGCTCCTCTGGCTGCGGAGCCTCGCTGCTGACCAACGTCCCGCCAAGTGCCGAACGGCACGATGTTGCTTCCGTAGTTCTCAAGCGGTCGTCCGCTCCCCCTGGGCAGGTCGGCGTATCCTCGGACGATGACCGACACGCCCGACGCGACCCCAATCCACGGCGCGATGCCCGCCCTCTACCTGGGTCACGGTGCGCCGCCCCTCCTCGAGGACGCCACCTGGATGGCGGAGCTCGGCGGCTGGGCGGCCACGCTGCCGCGGCCGAAGGCGATCCTCATCGTGAGCGCGCACTGGGAGTCGGCGCCGGTGACGGTGAGCGCCACGACGCCGGTGCCACTGGTGTACGACTTCTACGGCTTTCCGGAGCACTACTACCGGATGCGCTACGACGCGCCGCCCGCGACCGAGCTCGCTGCGACCGTCGCCTCGCTCATGCCCGATGGCGAGCCGGTGGTGCAGATGCTGACCCGCGGCCTCGACCACGGCGCCTGGGTGCCGCTGACGGCGATGTTCCCTGCGGCGGACATTCCCGTCCTCCAGATGTCGATGCCCGACCTCGACCCGCAGCACCTGTTCGACCTCGGGCGCCGGCTCGCACCCCTGCGCGACGAGGGCGTGCTCGTGGTCGGCTCCGGCTTCATGACCCACGGGCTGCCGTTCATCCACGACTACTTCGCGGGCAAGCCCGGCGCCCCGTCGTGGTCGGTGGAGTTCGACGCCTGGGCGGCCGAGGCGCTCGCGCGCGGCGACATCGATGAGCTCATGGCGTTCCGCAGCAAGGCGCCCGGGATGCCATACGCCCACCCCACGACCGAGCATTTCGCCCCGCTCTTCGTCGCCCTCGGCGCGGCGACGACGCCCGATGCCCCGCCTGACACGAAAATCGACGGCTACTGGTTCGGCCTCGCGAAGCGCTCGGTGGAGCTGGGCTGAGGCGAGGCACACTGGCCACGCGCTGGACAGTCGGCGGAGAATGAGCGCGTGACGGTTCACGCGCTCGACGGCCTCCTGCGACGCGACCCGCGCCTCGATCCCGAGGTCGTGGCCCCCATCGCGCTGGTCCGCGCGCTCCACGCCTTCGTCGGGGTCGCCTGCCTACAGGTCGCGCTCGGCAGCATGGCTGCTTCCGCAGGCCTGGTGGTGGCGGTCGTCCCCGGGCTGATCCTCACCGGGTCGGCCGTGGCGCTCACCTTCGACCGCCACTGGATCCGGGCTCTGGCGGTGATCGCCGGCTGGGCGGGGATCGCGGCCACCATCGCCGCCGCCGTGGCCTCGACACACCTGCACCCGCTCGTCGTCGCGCTCGTCGTCGCGCTGCTCTGGCAGGCGAACGCCGTGCTCGGCGGCGCTCCCGACCTCGACTGGCGGCGGCTCGCCATGGCACCGGCCACGCGCACCCCCGCCCGCGACCGCTATGAGGGCACCATCGAGGAGCTCTAGGTGGAGCAGCTCGCTAGCATCCGCGCGCTCGTCGATCGCCGCGAGACGCGTCCCCACCTCGAGCAGCCGGGGAGCCGGCTGCTCCGCCTCAGTCGGCTGGAGCGGCGACGGATCCTTGCGGTCGCCGCATTCCGCGAGCTGCGGTCACTCCGCCGCGAGGTCGACGCCGACCGCGCGGCCGATGGCGGTCACATCGTGATGTCAGAGGCCGCCAGGGCGACGTCCGCGCCCGTGCCGATCGCGATGCCGAGGTCGGCGGCAGCGAGGGCGGGTGCATCGTTGATGCCGTCGCCGACCATTGCCACCCGATGTCCGGCTGCCTGGAGGGCGCGAACGCGCTCGGCCTTCTCGGCGGGTCGTACCTCGGCGACGACGTGATCGGCCGGGATGCCGGCCGCCGCGGCGATCGTCGCGGCGGTGAGGCGGTGATCGCCGGTGACCATCCACGGGTCGAGTCCCAGGGCGCGCAGCGCGGCCAGCGCCTCGCGCGCACCCGGCTTCAGCTCGTCGGCGAGGGCGATGCGACCCTGCAGCACGCCGTCGCGCGCCACCAGCATCGTCGTCCCGCCGGCCCGCGCAGTAACCTCGATCGCCACCTCTGCGTCGCCGATGGCGATGCCCTGGTCGGCGAGGAGCGCGGCGGTGCCGACGACGACCGACGATCCGCCGACGGTGGCCGTCGCGCCCCGTCCGGCAATTGCCTGGAAGTCCGACGGCGTCGAGAGGTCGAGGCCGCGCGATCGTGCGGCGCTCACCACGGCGTGGCCAAGGGGATGCTCGGAGGCGAGCTCGACGGTCGCCGCGAGTCGCAGCAGCTCGTCCGGATCGCCGCCGGGGAGCGGCGTGACGTCGGTGACCGACGGCCGGCCGCGGGTCAGGGTGCCGGTCTTGTCGAGCAGGATGGTGTCGATGGCGCGGGCGCCCTCGAGCGCCTCGCCGCCGCGAATGAGGATCCCGTGCTCGGCTGCCGCGCCGGTGCCGGCCATGATCGCGGCTGGCGTCGCCAGCCCAAGGGCACACGGGCAGGCAATGATGAGCACGGCGATTGCGGCACTGATCGCGAAGCCCGGGCTCGGCCCCATGACGAGCCAGACGACGGCCGTGATGAGGGCGACGACAATCACGAACGGTACGAAGCGCTCGGCGACGCGATCGGCGAGCCGCTGGATCGGCGCCTTGGAACCCTGCGCGTCGGTCACGAGCCGTACGATCTGGGCGAGCGCGGTATCGGAGCCGATGCGGCGCGCGGTCATGACGAACGAGCCGGACGCGTTGACCGTCGCCCCGATCACCTCGTCGCCAGGGCCCTTCTCGACCGGCAGGCTCTCGCCGGTGAGCATGCTCTCGTCGACCGCCGATGCGCCGTCACGGACCAGGCCGTCGACCGGGACGCGCTCGCCGGGCCGTACCCGCACGAGGTCGCCGACCCGGACCTGGCCGATCGGCACATCGATCTCGGCGCCATCACGCAGGACGCGCGCCGTCGTCGGCTGGAGCTCCATGAGCGCACGCACCGCGGCACCGGTCTGCCGACGGGCGCGTGCCTCGAGCCAGCGTCCCGCCAGTACGAGGGCGACGATGATGACCGAGGTCTCGAAGTAGGTGTCCATCGGGAGGTGCAGCCTCTCGGCGACCGATGGCCACAGGGTCACGAACGCGCTGTAGCCGAAGGCGACGCTCGTGCCGACCGCGACGAGGGTGTCCATCGTGGCCGAGCCGTGCCGCGCCGCGCGCCACGCGGCACGGTAGAACATGCCACCGGCCCAGGCCTGGACGACGGTGGCAGCCACCAGGAGCCCCGGCGCCAGGATGGGCATCGGGATGCCGGTCGGCACCACCATGCGGGCCATCATCGCCAGGCCGATGCCGAGGCTGATGAGCGCGCGCCAGCCGAGCTGCCGCAGCCCGGCGTCGCGTGCCGCACTGCCATCGTCGGCTGCGGCGTCCCGGGATGGTGCGGCCGCCACCTCGTAGCCGGCGGCCTCGACCGCGGCCGTGATCGTCGTCACCGATGTCGTGGCCGGATCGAATGCCACACGCGCCTGCTCGGTCGCGAGATTCACGGTCGCCTCGGTCACGCCGTCCACGCGGTTCACGAAGCGCTCGATCCGATGCACGCAGGACGCGCAGGTCATGCCGACGATCGGCAGCTGGATGATCTCGAGTGGTGTGGCCGGCGCTGTCATCAGCACCATTGTGGAGAGGAGGCACGGAGCAGTCAAATACCCGGGGGGAGTATTACCGAAGTGGCGCTGGACGCGGCCCGCCGAGCCATTCGAGCGCGCTGGCGAGGTAGGCGTCCGGGGCGTCGCGATGCATCGAATGGCCCGCGGCCAGCTCCACCACCCGGGATCCGGCGGGGAGGCGCTTGATCGTGGCGCGCCAGGGCGGGGCCGATCCGCCACCACGTCCGGCTGGAGGTGGTGAGGCCGTGGACGAGAAGGAGCTGCGGCCGGCTGCGCTCGGCGGGATCGGGCCAGCGGCGGACGGCGAGTCGCATGCGCTGAGCGTCGCACGGCGAGTCACATGCGCTGAGCGTCGCACGTCCCGTGCCGCTCAACTGACCCAATCGTCCCATCCGACACCCCGTCCCCAGCCTCCGCATGGTCACCCCCCGCAGGGGACGACTCGGCTACTGACCGCGGGCGTCGTGCAACCGACCATGGAACAGCGGCCGTCGCAGCGGCCCACGACCCCTTGGGAGCACTGGATGATCGAGCTTCTCGCGCGACTGCACCGCAGCGTGGTGGCGCGCGCCCTGCTTCTCGGCGGCACCGCCATGGTCGGCGCCGCCGCGTTGGCGACGACGAGCGCGACCCCCGCGACCGGCTGGAACCAGTCGAGCGCGGAGTCGACGCTCTGGCAGTTGACCAACGGCGCCCGCGCCAACAACGGCCTGCGCGTGATCCAGCAGAACGGGACCCTGGTGGGGCTCGCCCGCTGGCGGAGCAGGGACCAGGTGCAGCGCGACTACTTCAGCCACACGATCCTCGGCAGCGGATACGAGGTCTACCACTGGTACGACACGAACGGCCTTCGCTACCGATGGGGTGGCGAGAACATCGGCTGGAACAACGGCTATGCCGATGCCGATTCGCCGGTGAAGCTCCACGAGGGCTTCATGGCGTCGCCGGGCCACCGCGCGAACATCCTCGAGCCGTCGTGGACGCACGGCGGGATCGGCGCCTTCGCGGCGGACAACGTGAGCTTCCTCGGTGCCACGCGCAGCCCTCGCTTCTACACCGAGCTCTTCATGCAGGCCCTCTCCTCATCTCCCGCGCCGCCGCCACCGCCGCCGACCACGACGAACCCGCCGCCCTCCGCGGGAGGGACGACGGTGAGCCAGCCGGCCCGCGTGGCGCCCACGCCGTCACCACGTCACGTTGCCGTCCCCGTTCCCACGCGTCCGACGTCGTCCCATCCGCTCGATGGGCCGGTGGCCGTCGCGACCAGACCCGCGCAGTGGTCCGCCATCGCGACCCGCGTCCTGCGGTTCGAGGCGGCGTGGCCGCTGGGGCGTGACGCCGCGGCGAGTTCCGGCGGCGCCAGCCTGCGCGTCGAGGCCGCCACCGCTGCCGACCGTGGCTTCGTCGAGGCGGTGATCGGTGGCCTGCTCGGATTCCTCATCGGCTGATCGGTCGGGGCGCGGCGCCGCCCGATCCGGCTAGACTCCTTCGCGCATGAGCCCCCTCATCCTGGAAGCGCACGACCTCGTCAAGACCTACCCGGCCGGCTCCGGCACAGTCGAAGCGCTTCGCGGGGTTACCCTGTCGGTCAGCAGTGGCGAGTTCGTCGCCCTCATGGGGCCGTCGGGCTCCGGCAAGAGCACGATGCTCCAGCTCCTCGGCGCCCTCGACGAGCCGACGAGTGGGCGGGTCGTGATCGACGGGGTCGATGTCAGCGCCCTCGACGAGGAGCACCGGACGCTGACGCGCCGCCGCAAGACCGGCTTTGTCTTCCAGTTCTTCAACCTGATCCCGCTGCTGTCGGTCAGCGAGAACGTCGCGCTCCCCTTCCTCATTGCCGGCGGGGCCGTCGGGGAGCATCGCGAGCGGGTCACGGAGCTGCTCCAGCTCGTGGGGCTCGACGACAAGGCTTCGGCGCGGCCCGATGAGCTGAGCGCCGGCGAGCAGCAGCGCGTCGCCCTGGCCCGAGCGCTGGCGGCATCACCGGCAATCCTCCTCGCCGACGAGCCGACCGGCAACCTCGACTTCACGACCGGTACCGAGATCCTCGACCTGCTCTGGGATTCGTGCGATCGGCTCGGACAGACGATCGTCCTCGTCACCCACGATGCGCGCGCCGCCGCCTACGCCGATCGCGTCCTGGTGATCCGCGATGGGCGGGTGCGCGATGAGATCCCGCTCGGCCGCCGCGCAGACCACGCGCCGGCGCCGCTGATTCGGCGGCTGTCGGCGCTGGGACTCTAGGCGCCCGGCGGCCCGATGCGGCTCAGCGCGCTCGCCGTCCGCAGCCTGACCAGCCGGCCGCTCCGCACGACGCTCACCGTGGTCGGGGTGGCGGTTGGCGTCGCGATCGTGGCCGCGACGCTCATCGCCAACCAGGCCTCGGCAGAGGCCATCCAGCGGGCCGCCCAGGAGCTCCTGGGCGGCGCCGCGTTCCGCGTCCGCGCCTTCGACCCGGCGGGCTTCACCCCGCGGGCCGTGGCGGCGATCCGCCGCATTCCCGGCGTCAGCGCCGCGGCGGCGGTCGGCGAACGCCGCATGACGCTCACCACCCCCCCAGGTCCCGACGAGCAGGTGTTCGGGCTGCTCGCCATCGCGATCGACCCCGAGGTCGAGCCGGCGATCCGCGAGCCGCACCTGCTCGCCGGCGCACCGCTCGCCGACGGCGACCCGACCGGGGTCCTCCTCGACGCGGGGTGGGCCGGCGACCACGGGCTCGGCCTCGGGGACGAGCTGCGGACGGCCGATTGGGCGCAGGGCGACCCGGCCTTCCACGTCGTGGGGCTGGTCGACGACATCGGCTTCGGCGCGCTCGAGCGCGGCGCCGTGCTCATCGTCAGCCGCGCGCAGCTCGACGCGATGGTCGCCCAGCCGACCCCGGTCGTCGCGGTTGACGTGCGCACCGTCGACGGTCGCGACGCCGAAGTCGAGGCCGTGCTCGACAGTCGGCTCCGCGAGGCGTTCGTCCTCGAGACCGCCGCCGACGCAGCGGAACGGCTCCAGCGCACCCAGACCGCATTTGCGCCGATCGCCCTGTTGTTCGGGCTGGTCGCCCTCGTGGTCGGGGCGTTCCTCGTGGCGAACACGATGGCCATGACCGTCGGCGAGCGGGTGCGGGAGATCGGCCTCCTGCGTGCGGCGGGGACGACGAGCCGCCAGGTGCTCTGGCTGTTCGTGCGCCAGGGCCTGCTCATCGGACTGGCAGGAGCCGTGCTTGGCGTCGTGCTCGGTGTCGCGCTGGCGGCCGCCATGATCGGGTTCCTGCGGACCACGCGGGCGGTGCTCATCGACGGCCTCCCGATCAGCCCGCTCGTGCTGCTCCTGGCGGCCGGCATGGGCGTGGCCGTCACGGCGGTGGCGGCTGCGGTGCCGGCGCTGCAGGCCGCGCGGACGGGGCCGCTCGAGGCACTCCACCCCTCTCGCCGCGCCGGCCGGTCGCTCGCCGAGCGCCTGCGCTGGATCGCGTGGCTCGAGCTGGCCGTCGTCGTTGTGGGCGTGGTCCTCTACCCGTTCGAGCGGGGAAGTGCGCCGATGATCGCCATCCTTCTTGCGCTGGTACTGCTGCTGGGCGGGGCCCTCGCATCGGCCTGGCTGCTTCTGCCGCTCGGTCGCTTCGTGGGGCGGCCATTCGAATGGCTGTTCGGCGCAGAGGGAATGCTCGGCCGGGCCAACCTCGGTCGCGACCGCGTGCGGACCGGCCTGACGGTCGCGTCCCTCGTAATTGCGCTGGCCGCGATCGTGGCGCTCGGTTCCATTGCCGCATCGGCGCGCGAGACGGCGGCGCGCTGGATCGGTTCGGTCCTTCCGGGTGGCACCGCCATCCGCATGGCCCTGCCCGATGAGATCGACCTCTTCCGGCCCACCTTCAGCCAGATCTCGGGGGTCCGCGCCGCGAGCCCGATCGCCGAGTTCCCGGCGGTGGTCGACGCCGGCGACACGGTCCGCGAGGTGAGCATCGCCGCCATCGATCCGACCGTCTTCCAGGATGCCGGCTCCCTGATCTTCGTCTCCGGCAGCCGGCCCGCGGCCTTCAACGCGCTGCGCGCGGGCGGTGCCGTCCTCGTGCCGGACGCGATGGCGACCCGCGACGGCATCGGCGTTGGCGAGAGTCTTGCCCTCGCCGAGCCGGGCGCGTCGGCGACCGCCTTCAGGGTCGTCGGCATCATCGCCTACACGCTGCCCGCCCGCTCGCCCGACGGGGCGCTCATCATCTCGCTCAGCGATGCCCAGGCGACGTTCGGTGTCACCACCGCTGGCCTCTGGGCGCTCGTTCCGGAGCCGGGGGTGACCCCGGCCGCGTTCCGCAGCGCGGTGGCCGAGACGGCGCGCAGCCTGGCGGCCGAGCCCATCGATGCCGAGCAGCTGGCCGGCGACCTGGCCCGCTCCTTCGACCGCCTCGTCGGCCTGTTCGACGTGCTGGCCCTCGTCGCCGTCGCGGTCGCGACGGCGGGGATCGTGAACGCCCTGAGCATGGGCGTCATGGAGCGCGGCCGCGAGATCGCGATCCTGCGCTCGCACGGCATGACCGTAGGCCAGGTGCAGGCGATGGTCGTGTCCGAGGCCGCGATCCTCGGCGCGGTCGGCGGCATCCTCGCCGCGGGCATCGGACTTGCCGTGGCGTGGGCGATGGTCGTCGTGGGCGCATCCCAGGACTTCTCGGCCGGCCTCGCGATCCCGTGGCCGCTCGTGATCAGCTGCGTCCTGCTCGGGATGGGCGTCGCGTCATTGGCGGGCATCTACCCCGCGCGGCGTGCCGGACGCCTGCCGATCGTCGCCAACCTGCAGCACTTCGAGTGACCGCCCAGCGTGGCGGAGGAGGAACCACGTGCCTGTCCCCACCCGCTTCTGGGAAGCCTCGTCCGGTCGGACCTTCGTCGGTCGCGTGGCGACCGGCAGCGACCTCGTCGAAGAGATCGAGCGGACCTGCGGCGAGCAGGGGATCCTCGCCGCCGAGGTGACCGTCGTGGGGGCGGTCCAGCACGTGGCGTATGCCTACTACGAGCAGGTCGAGCATCGGTACCTCGAGCTCGCGTCCGACGACCATCACGAGCTCGCCGGCTGGGTGGGCAACATCTCGCAGCGCGACGGCCGGCCGTTCCTCCACGCGCACGCCACCTTCGCCGACGCGTCGGGCGCCTCGGTCAGCGGCCATCTGCTGCGCGGCACGACGGTCTTCGTGGCCGAGGTGATCATCCACGAATGGACCGATATCTCCCTGGTGCGCACCCACGACGAGGCGACCGGCCTGGCGCTCTGGTAGCGCATTCCGCAAGTCGGCCAAGCGTCCTAGCCGGCGCCGCCGAAGGGCCCATTTCGAGGGCCTGCGCCGCGCGCCACGATCCGCGCACGACCGGCGTGGCTGCCCTCGCCGGTGCGAACAAATCGGAGGTGGCCGCGTGCGCGACGCGCTTGCAATGCTGCTCGGACTCGCCATCAGCCTCCTGGGTCTCGTCGTCGTGCTGGCGACGATGCTGGACCTCCCGGGGGTGCTGCTCATCGCCGCGGGAATGGCCGTGGCCTGGCTTGCCCGTCCGGCGGCGGGACTCACGAACCGGGAGCGTTCCTAGCCGTCGCCGAGAATTGCCTCCCCTGATCGAGCCCGGGGCAGGCCATCGGAATGGCCCCGCCCAGACTTTCGACGCACGGCCGGACGTTCCCGCTCATCCGGCCGCGCTAGTCTGCGCACTGGTCGGATCAGTACTGACCTGCTACATTGGCCGCCGCCGCCGCGTCCTGTCCTTGGGGCGCGTTGGGGAAGTCGCCTTGCACGAGAGCCAATTCGCATCTATCCCAATGGCCGTCATACTCATGACGGCCTATGTGTATGCGCTTGCAATCATCGTGCGTTTTCGGGCCGCAGTTCCCTTCGATGACGCTCCGTCGCTCCTCTTCGTCTTGCTCGTCCCTTGCCTGAATGAACAGGTGGTTATTGGGCGGACGGTTCGCTCCCTCCTTCAGCTTCGTGGCAACGTGCAGGTCATCGTCATTGACGACGACTCCGACGACGGGTCCCTTGCCGAGCTGGCTCGCGTTGGACCCGACTCACGTCTGCATGTCCTAACTCGGCGCCGTCCCATGGCGCGGCTTGGGAAGGGTGAAGCCCTCAATGCTGGCTTCGGAGCCGTGAGCGCGATTGCTGCGCATGCCGGGTATCCGGATGACCAGGTCGTCGTGTGCGTCTTCGACTCGGACGGACGCGTTGATGAGGCATATCTGCAAGAGATCGGCCCCTACTTCGCCGATGCGCAGGTAGTCGGCGTGCAATCCGCGGTCCGGATGTACAACGCCCGAACGAACCTGCTGACGCAATGGCAGGACATGGAGTTCATCATCTGGGGTGAGATCTTCTCTCGGGCGAAAGACTGGATCGGCAGTGCGACTCTCGGCGGCAACGGGCAGTCCGTGCGACTCTCGGCGTTGCGTGGGCTGGGAACACGGCCATGGCGACCGTCTCTGACAGAGGACCTGGACCTGAGCCTGCGGCTCATGCTGCACGGTGGCCGCATCCGATTCTGTCCCACCGTCGCGGTGCATCAACAGGCGATTCCCGCATTGAGGGCGCTGATTCGGCAACGCGGTAGATGGATGCAGGGTCACCTCGTTGCATGGCAGTACCTCGGTGCCTTATTTCGGAGCGCGTTGCCGCGTCGCGTGCAGCTCGACTTGGCAGTGTTTCTCATGCTTCCGGCGCTGTTCGTGCCGATCGGGATCGGGGCTATCAGCTCTTGGATGACCCTGATCGGATCGTTCGGTCGCTGGACGCTCACTGACGTGGTGGTCTCGTACGTGCTCGGGTTCCCGCTTGCGCCGCTGCTGGTGATGGTTGTGGGATCGCGCTACGGAAGGTCCACTGGCGAGTCAATCCGGGATGCCCATGCGTACTTCGCGTACTCGGCCGTATGGCTGGCTGCGGCCATCGTCGCGGCATGGCAGGTAATCGCAGGGCGTCGAGGATGGGCCAAGACGACCCGCGTTGCCGAGACGAGCCGATAGTAGTGGTGGGAACTTTGAAGGGACGAGGAATGGCGCGGGTTGCTGTTGTGGTCGGGACCCGGCCGGAGGCCATCAAGTTGGCGTCGGTGATTCGAGCGCTTCATTCGTACGCGCCCAAGCTGCAGACAATGATCTGCGCCACTGGGCAGCATCGCGAGCTCCTCGATCAGGCGATGGCCGACATGTCGCTCCGGGCGGACCGGAACCTGAACCTGATGACCGAGCGACAGGCGCTTGCCGGCCTTCTCGCTCGTGCGATTGCTGGGATCGACGAGGTGTTCCGTGACTGGGAGCCCGACATGTGCGTCGTTCAGGGGGACACGACCTCGGCGCTCGCTGGCGCGTTGGTCGCCTACCTCTCGCAGACGCCGGTGGCCCACGTCGAGGCCGGGCTGCGGTCAGGTGATCCGCTCGCGCCTTTCCCCGAGGAGGCCAATCGGCGAATGATCTCTCAGCTCGCCCGGCTGCACTTTGCCCCGACTCGGCGCGCAGCCGAGGCGCTCGTGACCGAGCGTGTGCCCTCGCTCCGGATCACGGTGACCGGGAACACGGTGATCGATTCCCTTCTTTGGGCCCGGAAGCGGCTCGCGACGGCACAGGAACCGGCGGCGTCCTCGCGCATGCTCCTCGTGACCCTCCACCGGCGCGAGACGTTCGGGAAGGACATGGAGGCAGTCTGCCGCGCAATCCTGGGCATCGTGGTCAGCCGTTCGGATGTGCGAGTCCTGTTCCCCGTCCACCCATCGCCCAGCGTTCGGCAGCCAGTTCGGCAGATCCTCGGCGAACATCCCCGCATTGAGCTGTCCGAACCGCTGCCATACCGGGAACTGGTCGGGGCGCTTGTTCGCTGTCATTTCGTCCTGACCGACTCCGGCGGCATCCAAGAGGAGGCCCCGTCGCTGGGCAAGCCGGTGCTCGTGCTCCGGAACGCGACGGAACGCGAAGAGGGGCTGGTCGCGGGCACCGCTTCCCTGATCGGCACCGATCCCCGCCGAATCATGGCGGCCGCTCTCCGCCTGCTGGACGACGATGCCCTCTACCTCCGCATGTCCCAAGCCAAGAATCCGTACGGAGATGGGCTGGCGGGCGGACGGATCGCTCATGCGATTGCGGAGGAGCTCGGAGTCTACGCCGGGCCCCCGCCAACACCCTTCGTTGCACCTTCAGGTGCGGTGAAAGACGCGACGGCGGTCGCATGACGCGCGCCTTCCTGGTGGCCCTCGCTGCCCTCTTTGGCGCGGTTGCCGCCCCAGGTCATGCGGTCGCAGCCACGCCCACGCGCGTCCTGATCGTCGTCATGGACCGGCCCGAGCCCCCAGACGCGCCAGATTACGCGGGCACGATGATGCAGGCTCTCGTTGAGCATTTCGACGCAACTGTCGTTCGAGTGAGCGCCGAGCATTACGAATCTTCGCAGCTCAAGTCCGCGGACCGTCTGATCGTTATCGGCGTCGATCCGTCGATCACCCCGCCTCCGGCCTTCATCACGGACGTTTCCCGATTCGATGTCGAAACCCTCTGGGCCGGCTACGGGATTGATCAACTTCCAGTCGACATCGAGGAGCGGTTTGGTGTTGCCGTTGGCTATGCCGAGAGCCACGGCGCACCCAGCGGGGTTGAATACCGCGGCCGTGCGTACGAGGCCGACGTGCCGATCTTTCACCTCGCATCGGCGTCTGGCAACGCCGAGGTCGTCGCCAACTACCAGACCGTTCGGGGCGCCATCCCGTACATCGTCCAATCTGGCCGACTCTGGTTCGTCAACGGTGTGCCGATGCCACGCGGGGATTATCCGGTTGCCGAGGACGGCCCATTCCTCGTGTTCGCCGATGCCCTTCATGAATTCATGGGTCAGCAGCATGACCATCGCTTGCGGTCAGTGTTGCGACTTGAGGATGTGTCAGCCCATATTGACCCGGAACGGTTACGGGCTGTGGTCGAGTACCTCGCGAGTGTCGGCGTGCCCTACGTATTGGCGGTCATCCCCGCTCAACGAATGGCCGACGGCAGCCTCCTGAAACTTGAGGATCGTCCGGATTTCGTCGCCGTGCTGCGCTGGGCGCAGGAGCATGGGGGAACCATTGCCATGCACGGCTATCACCACACCTTCGGGAGCGGCGAGGATTACGAATTCTGGGATGCGGAACGCAATGCTCCCCCACTCGGAGAGACATGGGATCTCTACGCTGGCAGAGTCACGGATGGGATCCGCATTCTCCGCGGCTTAGGGCTTCGGCCTCAGCTGTGGGAAACGCCCCACTACGCTGCATCGCCGCTCGGCTACCAGGTTTTCGACCATTACTTCGGTCTGGCGATCGAAGATAGGCCGCCAGTGAGCTGGGTCCCGTACATCACCGGCGGGCCGGATCACGAGCTCATCCCGGAGACCATTGGCTACATCCAACCTGGTGCGGCTCCGGGCAGCGGTCATTCGGTCCAGGACCAGCTCGAGCGCGCACGACTCCTGAAGATCGTGCGTGATCCCTGGGCGGTGGGCTTCTACCACCCAGTTGACGTGCCACTCTCGGAGCTCAAGGCGCTGGTGAAGGGCCTCCGCGAACTCGGTTACCAGTTCGTCGACGTTCAAGCGCTCCAACCAGCGGTCAGGGCGGACTATGAGCCGGGATGGGCGGAGGCGATCGGCAATGCACTGGGCGTCGATCGCGAGCTGTTCATGCTCCACCTGCGCGACTGGGCATTGGCCCGCTTCAGCTGGTGGGGCGCCATCACGGCACTCCCATGGGGCACGGTGCTGCTGCTCGGGTTCTCGGCGCTGCTCATCCTTCGCCTCCGCTCGCAGTGGACCGTGCTCGACTCAGCGGCGGACACGGTTCTGGCCGGAACGGTCCCACGGCGCCGCAGCTTCAGCCTTTCTGTTGCGGTGGCAGCAGGCTTCATCACCGTTGCCGTCGTCAGCGTCGCCCTATCGCTGGCCAGCGCGCAGCCTGTCACCGCGACGGGCCGGAGCCTTCCGCTGGGGGACCCGTTGGTTTCGCTACCAGGGAGAGCGACGCCAGCGGGTGCTCCCGTTCCGCCCGGCGATTTCACATCTCGCGGGTGGGAAATCTCGACCTACTTCACCGTGGTCGAGGACTTCCACGCTGGTCCAACGGTTACCGTGACCGGTTGCGAGTCACTCGAATGTTCCGCGGGTACGCAGGTGCTCGGATCGTTCAGATCAAGCTTCGTCGATGCCGTAGTGGCGGAGGGATCGGGCCGAACAAGCCAACCCGATGCGGCTGGCCACCGATACCTCAACTGGTCCGCCTCCACCGGCTATTGGCTCGACTTCTACCCCCGAGACGCGAGAGGGTTCGTCCTGCGGCCGTACCATTCCGTCGCTGCCGGCTCGGACCTCGCATTCAGCCAGGGCGTGGAGATTGTCGGGTGCGGGTTGGACAAGGTGGAGAAGATCCCCATTGCTCCTGACGTGTGCACCGCCCTGGTCGGAACTGCATGGAGCGTTCGCGACCGCTTTGAGGAGGATCCGGGTCCGCGTCGGCTGGATCTTTACATCGGAGAGGAGCGGGGCCGCGGCTTCGCCGGCGAGAGCCGGGAGGTGATCCACACGATCGACGCCATCGTGCGGCTGGCGGGGGGCCGCAGTGGCTGAGGTAGGGGACCGCCTCGGCCTGCCGGGAACGACACGCTCGCTGCGGGGTTCCCGGAGTGGTCGGGCGGTCGCGCGCCTTCGAAGCCGCTGGGGGAGCCTCCCCTTCCTCCTGATCGTCACTCTTGGCGTAGCGGTTCGCACCGCATGGGTGCTCTTGATGCCGGTTAAGCCGGAAAGCGACTTCGCCACCTTTCATCAGATGGCGGAGGTGATTCGGGGAGGGGGATGGTGGGCCGATGCATTTGGCTGGATCTTCCAGGGACCGCTCTACCCTGCGTTGATCGCGGCGCTTCCGCGCGTCACGGCCGACGGGCTACCTGAGATCTTCATCCTCAATATCGCGCTCCAAACGGCGACGGTGGTCATGGTCTTCGCCGGCGCGCGGCATCTATTTGGCGAGATGCCTGGGCTGCTGGCAGCGGGGATGTGTGCGGTCCTGCCGGGTCTCTGGTCGTTCACCCCGTTGGTCGCGGCGGAGAACCTGGCGATGGTTCTGGTCGCGGCGTCGTGCCTTTGCCTCGTGCTCCCACCGACGCTGGCTCGGCTGGCCGTTTGCGGTGGCGCGGTCGCTGCGCTCGCCTACGCCAGGCCGAGCTTCCTGTTTTATCCCATTCTCGTCTACGTCCTGCTGCTCGTCCGAAGCGCGAGCCCGAGACTTCGTCGGCGGAGCCAACTGATTGCCTTCAGCGCGGGCCTTGCCCTCGTTGCGCTCCCGATTGCCAATGCGAACGTTTTGGCTGGTGGGGATGCTTTTCCGACGGCTGGAGCCGGATGGCAGCCCTGGCTCGTTTACAACGAGCGAGCGACTGGGACGTGGTGGCCCGCGCAGTCTGAAGCGGACTATCCGTTCGCAGGGCTCCCGGATGACGTGATTCCCGGGGCGCAGCGCAAACTGGCCGTGCAGTACGTTTTGGCGAATCCCGTCACCGCCATCGAATCTCTTGGCGGCCGGATGCGGGCGAGCTGGTCCTCCGATGCAACTGGGCTTCAGTGGACCATCGGCCGGCAGGAATCGGCCGGCGGCGGGCCGGCGGCGGCCCTCGAGATCGCGGGTGTTTCGCTCTACCTCGGCCTGCTTGCCCTTGCGCTCGCGTTCGCCGTAACCAGATGGCGCGACGGTATGCGCTACTTGCCCTTGGTGGCCCCGATTGCGTATCTGGTCCTGCTCCAGGTCGTCGCGGAGGGAAATTCGCGCTACCACGTGCCGATACTGCCGGTCGTCGCGATTCTGGCCGGCGGCGCGTTTGGGCGCGGCTCCGAGCGGCTGCCGGAACTCGCCCTCTTCGTGGCCGCTACGCTCGTGGTTGCGATCGCGATTCCCATTGCTCCACTCATGGTCATCGCATTGATCGTTCTTCTGACCGCGGGAGCGGTTGCGAACCGGTGGTCCCATTGGCGCGGGTCGTTGACATCGGTCCTGCGGACAAGGCGGCGCCAGCTCATCGCCGCCTCGGCAGCCCTCCTGTTTCTCATCGCCCTGGCGACGATGACGATGCGGACCGTTAGGGCGGAATTGCGGGCACTCGAGGCCGTTGATCCTGCCGGATGGGCGGTGGTGGACGGCCGCGGTGCCTCGGCCTCCGCATTGATCTTTTACGGCGGGAGTCCCACCGCGGTGCGACCCGTGTCATATCCTCCTGCGGTCCGGCTCGCGACCGCCGTGCAGGCGGGAGGTGTGGCAGCCGCCCTCGTCCGCGCCCTACCTGAATTGGAGCCGGGACGCTCGTATCTGTTGTACCTGCAGGTGTATGACCCGGGCCTTGCCTCGACCGATCAGTTGACCGTGCGCATTAACGGGCGTGTCATGTGGGCGCGTCCTAATAATGGTTCCTCTGCTGGCTGGCAGTACCTGGCCGTCCCTTGGGTGGCCGATGCCCCCGTTGCGAACCTCTCGGTCGAGGAGCTTCGACCCGATGCGGCTCCCACGCCTGGGGGTGACGTCCTGGTTCGCGGGCTGCACCTCTATCCGGTGTATTGACCACCATGTCTTCCTGTCTCCCGCGAAGGTGAGGCGGCCGTCGGGACGCTTCGCCCTGTTGACGGTCGCGATCGCGGCACTCCTCGGCGCCGAGTTGGCGGTCATCGCCAGCCGTCAGTCGGCGCCCACTTCGGCAGCGCAGGGTGCAGCAGCCCGAGCGTCTCTTCCGGGATCGGTAGAGGGACTCCGAACCGGCCTCGGATCCAGCTTGAAGCTCGTCCGTGTGGTCGACGGCCTCGTCGATCCGCTGGCAGTCGAGTCTGCGCCGGACAACAGCAATCGGCTCTTCATCGTTGACAGGATCGGCGAAATCCATGTCGTCCGGAATGGGCAGCTTCTGGAGCAGCCGTTTCTCGATATCCGAACGAAGGTCGCATCGCAATTTCTGGAGCAAGGCCTGCTCGGCATGGCGTTTCATCCGGACTTCGCCACGAATGGGCGGGTGTTCGTCAGTTACACCGATCTCATGACCGGCGGCGACACGGTAATCGAGGAGTATCGCGTCGATGCCACACAGCCGGACCGAGCCGACGCCGCCAGCGCGAGACAGCGCCTCCGGTTCGACCGTCCGTCGGTCGAGCACAACGGAGGCACGATTCGCTTCGGTCCCGACGGGCTCCTCTACATCGGGAGCGGCGACGGCGGATTCCTTGGCTACACCTGGAATGCCACCGCGCAGGAACCCTCAACGCTCTTCGGCAAGATCCTTCGGATCGACGTCGACACGCCTGAGACCATCGCCTACCGGATACCGGCTGACAATCCGTTCGCGGCTGGCGACCTCGATCACGCCTCGGCACTGGCCGATCCCCCGTCCGATGCCGTCCAGCGCGTCAATTCAGGGGCGCGGCCCGAGATCTGGGACTTGGGGCTTAGGAATCCGTGGCAATTCTCGTTCGACGCGGACGGCACGCTCTTCATTCCCGACGTCGGGCAGCAAACGCGCGAGGAGGTGGACGTTGAGCCTGCCGGGTCCGCCGGGGGTGCCAACTACGGGTGGCATATCTATGAGGGCACGGTCTGCCTCCCGGACCGTTCCGCAGATGAGTGCGGGCGAGCGTTTGTCCCGCCGGCCATCGACTATGGACGTGACGCCGGTGATTGCGCGATCACGGGGATCAGCGTCAACGAGGGCGCCACACTCGATCCACTTCCCCGAGGTTTCCTGTACGGAGACTTTTGCTCGGGCCGCGTCTGGCTTCTTCACGGACACGCAGGCGCATGGGAGAGTTCTCAGCTGTTCGACACCGAGTTTCTGCTCACTGGCGGAGGACTCGACCGGCACGGAGGGGTGTACGTAACGTCCTGCACCTGCGCGACCGGCCTGGACACCGCCAGCGTGCCCGTGAGGGGCGCTGTGTGGCGGATCGAGCCGGCCGGGTAGGTCATATGACCGCTGGCCGGCGCGAACCATCCGCGATGACGAAGCCCTCGACTGTTGACGAACTGCCTCGCCGCGACGGGCTTGCCGAGCGTGTCGTCGACATGCGGTGCATGGCCGTCGCGCCGGGCGTCAGCGGCGACGAGCTGGACGAGTTCCTCCCACGGCACCGAGGCTCCGTAGGCTCTGAAGACCAGCCTCAACTCCGTCGGTGGTGAGGTTCAGAGAGGCGGTGGAGGAAGACGCATTGCTCGCGTCCACCGAATAATGCGATCCGTTCGCGTTAGGACTTGCCTCTGCTGCGTCAGACGCTCTGTTTGAGCGTGTTTCAGGTGCCCGTAGCTCAGCGGATCAGAGCACATGACCTCGGATCAGCAGGTCGGGGGGTTTGAATCCCTCCGGGCGCCACACCTTCCTGATCAACAGAAGACGGGGTAGAGGCGGACCTCTACCCCGTTTCTGCCAGGGGGCTGGAGCCAATGGGGCTCGTCTGTTCGATTTCCTGGATGGTCGGTGGGGATGGTAGATCGGCCATCCCCACCGCTGATACTCAGCGCGCGCGCACCTCGCCGCGCCGTCGGGCGGTCACGAAGACCGCCGAGGAGATGACCAGCAGAGCTCCCCACGCTGCTGGCAAGCCGGTCCCGCTGCCGGTCGACGTATCGGGCAGACCGCCGCCGTGACCAGCCTTGACGGACTCCTCAGGGCTATGGCTGGTCCTCGGCGTCCTGGAGGGCGCCGTGCTGGGTGAGCTCGACGGCGACGTGCTCGGCGACTCGCTGTTCTCCTTGCAGTTGACCGTGACGCTCACCTGGTCGGAACGGGTGTTGTCGACCTCGTTCTCGGCATGGGCCTTCGCGAAGTTCTTGACAATGCCGCACGTGTCGGCATCGGTCGTCACGTAGATCGTGACCGTCGCCGATCCCTTGGGCGCGATGTCGACGACGTCGCAGGTGACCTTGTTGTCGGGGCCCACCGGATCGCAGCTGCCCTGCGATGCGACGACCTTGTCAACCGTGAGCGAGGGATCGACCTCGTCCCACACGGCCACATCGATCGCTCGAGCGTTGCCGTTGTTCTCGACGGTCAGCTTGTACGAGTAGCTTCCTCCCGCGCCGATCTCATCGACCGAGGCGGACTTGCTGATGTCGAGGTCGGGGGTGCGAGGCGTGGGTGTCGGGGTCGGGGTGGGCGTCGGCTCCTCCTTGCAGAGCGGGCCCTCGTTTGCCGACCAGTCGATCAGGCGATCGACCGGGTGGCCATAGGTCGGGTTGAGGACAGCGATGACATCCCCGGTGTAGAGGTCCACCTGCCATCGGCAGTCAGGCAAGGCGACGACGAGGTCGTACGTGCCGGGACCGTAGGTGTTGGTGACGTTGTCGAACAGGACCTGGTCCTCGAAGGGGTGCAACAGGCCGCCCGGCAGTGAATACGAGCTGTAGCTGACCTGCACGTCGCAGAAGCCCTGCGGCACCACGAGCGTGGCGTGCCAGTCGGTGGCAGACGAGCCGTTCGCGCTCTGCGGATCGGCGACGTTGCTGCCGGCCTCCTTGAGGGCGTCTCGCAAGGCCGCTCCGCTCAGGGTGACGCACTCCGGCGCGCACGGCTCACCGTTTGCCGAAGCCGAGGTCGTCACGTTGCTGTCGCTCAGCCACCGCGCGTAGAGGATCGCGCCGCCACGCACCGTGTCGAACGCATGGTTTCCCTGGCTGCCGAAATCCTGCGTCCACGGGTTGCTGAAGTCCGAGCTCCAGCTGAACTGGATGTTGTAGTCCGCCTCCTGGGGAAGTCCGATCTGCCACGAGTAGTGGTTGGCATCCACGGCACAGGTGGCCGTGAGCGTCGGTGCAGACCAGGCGAAGACGGTGCCAACCGATATGGTCAGCATCAGGACGGCAATGGACATGAGCGCGAGTGCTGTGCGCGCCGCCCGTCGGTGGTAGGTGGTGGTGGTGAATCTCATGATGCTCCCTGGTAAATGATTCCATGCCAACCGGCCTCCGAATGGCACGCCGGCGGCGTTTGCCTCCCTGTCCTCCGGAGCTCCAACTGAGCTCAGCGGAGAGCGAGAGGGCGGGAGCATAGGGAGTACCAGTACGATCGTCACCCGCCTGCGTCGGCCGCCAGGTAGGGTCCGATGCGGTCCGGTGCGATGTGCCCCGGAGAACGGTGGTGACGCTCGGCACCGCGGGGTCCCAGGACCTTCGTCCCATCAGCCCGCCGCAGACATCGGGACTTGGAACCCTGTCCCTGGCGCGAGGCATTTCGGCCAGTACAATCAGCGTCTCAGGCGCCCGTCGCCCAGCGGATCAGAGCAGCTGACTTCGGACTATCCCGGCGGATGCGCCGTGGCACAGGCATGGATGGGGGAGCGAAACTCGTCGAGTTATCTGTTCTTCTCGCCCGCGGGTCGTGAGCCCTAGATCGCCGCGACAAGGTCGGCGTGCCGCGCGGCCGATCGTGCGGATCATCACCATTCCCCGGCTCAGACGCCGATCGGCTCGAACTGGAGCACGGTTCGGCAGGTCGGGAAAGCGGGGGCTCGGCATGGGTTGGAACTCGCATAGGCTCCGATGACTTCTGGCCGGCTGGTCGGTCTCAACGCCGAAACCCTCAAGGAGAGCGACCATGAAAGCGTTCGAGCCCCTGATCGGCGAATGGCGCGGGGAAGGAGAGGTCCCCACCGAACCTCCCATGAAGCTGTCCGAGGACGTGCGGATCGAGCGTCTCGGAGAGTTGATTGTCTTCAGCACGGTCGGGGAGCCCGCGGAGCTGCCGGACAGCATCGCCATCATCGGCGGCGCGCCCGAAGGACAGCCTCAGCCGATGCATTACTTCGACGCCCGCGGCGTGAAACGGCTATTCATGACCACCCTCGAAGCCTCGACCTGGACGATCTGGCGCGCGCCTGGCGAGGATTGGAACGGCCCGCACGGCCCGGGCTTCAATCAGCGATTCGTCGGCGAGCTGTCGCCCGATGGCAATGCGATTGAGGGACGCTGGGAGCGCGGCGTGGGGGAGGGCGGCGGTGACTGGGAGGTTGACTTTCCCATCACCTACGTCCGGAGGTAGGTGTATCGCTCGCTGCGTCGCGGTTGTTATGGCAGGTGATGCGCAAGCGTCGAGTCAGTCCGATGGCGCCACGTATCGTTCATACAGCGATGGGGCCCCAGGGTGATATACGGCCGCGAGGGAACCGAATGCGGCCGATCGTTGCTGGTGCCATCCATCGGACGCCATGCGCATCGACAGTCTTCGATGCGGCCCGCTAGGTCATGTGTATTGCGCTTCGGGAGCGTGCTCCGCGGCGGCACCTCCGGAATGACACACATTGAGCAACAGGCCCGCGCATCGCGCTGGCCACGCTCGGCGCGCCGGGCGCCGAGGATGTTGGCGGGTAGACGGGGTATCACCAACGGTGGTTAGTTGTCCGCCGGCCACTTCCACAAGGCCGGGAGGGTGTGGTTCATCGGTGAGTCCTCCTTCGCGCTCATCCTCATGCAACGACCCCCGGCCCAAGAGGGCCGAGGGTCATCGATGACGGGCCGAAGGGACCGCGGCATCGGTCAATCGCCGGCGCCGACCTGCTGGCCGAGCTTCTTCAGCTCCATCATGCGGGCGCCGAGCGCTTGGAGCTCATCGGTGCTGAAGACCTGGCGAGCCTGACTGAACATCTCGCCCTCCTCCTCCTCGATGTGGTGCTCGATGTTCTCCTTCATGACCTTGAACTTCGCGCCCCACTGCTCGTCGGTGACGGGCGTGGCCTCGAGCTCACCCATGATCTCGTCGACGACGTGGTGCTCCTCGAAGCCCTCGAGCACGATGTCCTTGGCCGTGGGATGCTCCTTGAGCGCCGGATAGAAGATCTCCTCCTCGATCCGCTCGTGGATGAGCAACTCCTCCTTGATCTTCGCGAACAGCTCGGTGCGCCCGACCTCGGCGCGCTCCGTCGTCTCCTCGCCGTCAGCGAGCATCTTCTTGACCTTGTCGTGGTCGTCCTTGAGCAGCGAGATGGCGTCCATCGGTGTCTCCCAGCGGTGCGTGGTGATGATTGACCGATGACCCCCAACGCACGTCGTGTGCCGGATCAGGTCCCGATGCGCGCCTCGATGGCGTCTCGCCGCGGCATCCCGTCGCGGGCGCCGGCCGTCCCGAATCCACAACTACCCTATCGACTACGCCGGGTTCCCCGCCCCCCAGATCGTCGACACGACCGGGGCCGGCGACCGATCGGCTCTGCCGGTGAATCTTGGTCGGTCAGGTACCAGCATCAGACTTCTAGCGCCGCTTTGAGGTGATCCGAACGCCAAACCAATGGAGCGATGGGTGTTTAGACTTGGCACAACGCGCCCGTAGCTCGGTGGATAGAGCAGCTGACTTCGGACTATCCCGGCCGATGCGCTGTGGCAGCGAGCGTGAGCGGGGGAGCGTAGAGCGTCGAGTTTTCTGCTGTGTTTCAGCCCCGTCGAGCGGCCGTGGGACTTCCCGTGTCGCCAGCGATAGTGGAGCTCATCGGCGGTAGGCCGCACTCATCCACGCCGACGAGATCGGTGACCGAGCCGCCGCGAGCCTCGTCACGCTCGCCCGACTGGTTCAGACGGCCGGGATGGTGCTCGGGGATAGCGGCGCTTCCGCATGTGCTGACTCCCTCGATGAGTCCTGCCGTGACCGGCGGTCTTACTGTCGAACCCGTTACCCAGGAGGACTTCTGATGCGCAGCGTGACCTATTCGATGAGCGTCTCACTTGACGGCTACATCGTCGGGCCGGACGGCGACTTCGACTGGACGGCGCCCGACGAGGAGGTCTTTCGCTTCTGGATCGACGAGATTCGAGAGGTCGGCGTCCACCTGATGGGACGGCGGCTGTACGAGACGATGCTGTATTGGGAGACCGCCGACCAGGATCCATCGCTCGACGACGCGGAGCTCGAGTGGGCCGCGCTTTGGAAGCCGCTCCCAAAGGTGGTGTTCTCCA
>JBBQXD010000005.1:0-118557 GCA_038209995.1 Candidatus Limnocylindria bacterium
CTCCGCTTCAGTTGAGGCGGCGGCCGTCATCCGAACCATCGGCCACGGCACGCGAACGACCGACGAGCTGGCCGCGCTGCTGCGCGAGGCCGGCGTCTCGACCCTGGTCGACGTGCGGCGCTACCCCAACGGTCGCCGGCAACCGCACCTGTCGCGCGAGAGGCTGACGCAGGATCTGCCAGCCAGAGGCATCGCCTACGAATGGTGGGGCGACACCCTCGGTGGCCGCCGTTCGGCGGATCCGCCCACGCTGGCCAGGAGCGTCTGGCGTTCTCCCGCCTTTGCGGCGTACAGCGTATACATGGCCACGCCGGAGTTTCGCACCGCGCTCGCCGACCTCGAGGAGCGCGCGGAGGGCGGGGAGGCACTGGCGATCATGTGTGCCGAGACGGTCTGGTGGCGGTGTCATCGGCGCCTCATCGCGGATGCTCTGGCGCTCGACGGCCTCGAGGTGGAGCACCTCATCGCTCGGGCGCCAGGGCGACCGGTGCTCGGCGGCGGGAGTCCGGCCGAAACGCGTTCGGCCCATGCTGGGAAGCGGCGGCTGCCGGGCGATCACTCCCCGTCGGCCTGAGACCTCCGAAACAGTCTCATCGCCAGACCGGAGAGCATCAATGATCCGTTTGATACCCTCACTGAAAGCTTCGTGCTCAAACTCCCAGCTATTGACAGGTGGAGCTGACAGAAATCTTGGGAGCTGATCGTCGTCACGGGAGGTCAATGGTAGCCCGGCGATGGATCCCTAGCCCGTGGTCGACGCCCACAGCCACCGTCCGTGCTCAGATTCCCTACCGCGACCCCGCCCTCCGGTCAAAGAGTCTCAGGGCTGCCGCCAACCGGTGGCTTTGCCCTCAGGTCCGATCGAGGAGCCGGCGAACCTCGGTGCCCGGGTCAGACACTTCGTCACCGTGTGAGAACAGGACGCGGTCAGTCTGAAGGTCGACCATGCGATGCAGGGACTGCCGGGAGCGGGCCAGATCCGCGGTGAAGGCCGGTGGCCCGAATGAGAGGGCACCATCCATGCTGCCAACGATGTCGCCGATCAATAGGAGCGAGGCCGTTGCGTGTAGCAGGCTCACATGACCGGGGGTATGCCCTGGCGTGTGCAGGACACGCAGGTCACCCACCAGGTCACCGTCGGCCAACGGCCGCACGGCTCGGCGACCTTTGAACGGGATCTCGGGAGCATCGTCAGCACCCGCCCAGACGGTGGCTCCAGGAGCGAGTTCAGCCGACTCCGCCAGTCCGCCTGTGTGGTCGAAGTGGCGGTGCGTGAGCACGATGTCGGTGACGTCCGACCACGCCGCGCCCACCCGGGCGAGAGCCTTGCCGATCGCCTCGCCGGTACCGGGCGGCCCGGAGTCGACCAGAACGACCCCACCCGTGCCGACCACGACGAAACAGCGGACCTCGATGCTCACCGGATCTGGCCGGAGCTTCCCAGGGGGCAGTTGCAGCCGGGTGACTACGGGCTCGACCTGCAGGGAGTCCATGCGACGAGGATAGCTCGCTCAGCGACGAGAACACGGAGGGCCCCATATTCCGTGGCTCGTGGCTCAACCGCCGGGGAAATGCACTCGCGTCAACTCAAAGCTCCGCGCTCAAACTCCCATCTGTTGACAGGTGGATCTGGACGAAGTCGCCGTCTCGGCTCGGGTCAGGGGCTCGCTGGGTCACCGGGTGATGGTAGCTGCGTCGACAGACAACCCCCTGAGGTCGGCGGTGATCCTGCTCGCGCTCTCCACGGAGGAGCGGCACGGTTATGCGATCATCAAGTAGGTCGGGCGGGACTCAGGGGAAGGTCAGAGGGTCCGGGCACGCTCTACGGATCGGTCGGCCGGATGATGGACGCCGCGCTGATCCGCGAGGCGACAAGCGCGCCGACCTCCACGACGTACGACGAGCGGCGGATCTACCACAGGCTCACCGCGACTCGGACGCAGGCGGTCGAGGCCGAGCTGGACGGATACCGCGAGGTCGTGGCCGTGGCTACGCCGACGCGCCGCACGCCGAATGCCTTTGCAAGGGCGTCTGACCACGCAACCGGCTGTCGCCGCTAGGGCGAGCGGCTGGACGTGATCTTCGGCTGCCAAGACCTCCGCAAGCCCGCCCGAGGCGACCGAGCAGTTCTGAAGAAGCGGCGGCGGCTTCGGCTCCCTAGGATGGGGATCATCGCCACCGAGATTCTCAGAGAGGGACCCTGCAATGCCCGACACGAAGAAGACCACCAAGCGCACCGCCGCACGCGACGAGTCACCAGAGCAGTGGACGGCCGAAGAGCTGGCCGCCATGAAGGAGCACAACCGGGAGCTGAAGGCAGCAGCGCGCCGCGGCAAGGACAAGGCGGATGGCGAAAGCGACCTGCTCGCGAAGATCGCCGACATGCCGAAATCGGATCGCGAGATGGCGGAGCGGATCCACGCGATCATCAAGGCCGCCGCGCCGGACATCGAGCCGAAGACCTGGTACGGGATGCCCGCGTACGCGAAGGACGGCAAGGTCGTCTGCTTCTTCCAGGCCGCGGCGAAGTTCAACGCGCGGTACGCGACGTTCGGATTCAACGACGCGGCGAAGCTCGACGACGGCGCCATGTGGCCGACCTCCTTCGCGCTGATGAAGCTGACCGCCGCCGACGAGAAGCGGATCGGTGAACTCGTGAAGAAGGCGGTGAGCTGACGACCCGAGCTCGCTTCTGCGCCCTGCGACCGATGAGTCAAGGCCCACCGGTCAGTCATGATCCATGACGGAGACAACACGCTGACCGAGGAATCACCGATGCGCACGTTCTTCCCATGCCTCTGGTTCGACGGCAAGGCCGAGGAGGCCGCCGAGTTTTACACCGCCCTGCTGCCCGACAGCCACGTCGACCGCGTCTGGCACTCCCCCGCTGACACGCCGAGCGGGCCGGCCGGCATGGTCCTGACCGTCGACTTCACGCTGCTGGGCAACCATGTCCAGGGCCTCAACGGCGGACCGGACTTCCAGTTCAACGAGGCGGTCTCGTTCGTCGTCGAGTGCGACGACCAGGCCGAGGTGGATCGGCTCTGGCAGGCGCTGACCGCGGACGGCGGCGAGCCGGGACCGTGCGGCTGGTTGAAGGACCGATTCGGGCTGTCCTGGCAGATCGTCCCGCGCCAGCTCAACGAGCTGATGGACGATCCCGACCCGGGGCGCGCCCGCCGCGCGATGGAGGCGATGCTCCAGATGGGCAAGATCGAGGTCGACGAGCTCCGTCGGGCAGCCGACGTCGTGTGAAGGACGGCGTCGTCGAGCGTCGTCGGCTTCGTGCCCGCCACGCGGGCATGGATCGAGAAGAGCGCCGCCCGCGGCATGCTGGCCTGGAGCCCGGCCCACGCGGCGCGACGCAACGACGTCGCCCGCCACGGCAGCCGCATGTCGACCGACTGGACGCGGCGCCGGTAGGCGAGGAGCTGAGCCCACGTCACGCGGAGCGGCGTCCGGCTGGCCATCAATGACCCGAACCGTGGGCGAATCGCATCGGCGGAGGATAGATCGGTTGCTTGGCCGCTAGGCTCTCGGACGTGCGCCTCGCCACCGACCGCCTGACCGAGACCATCGTCCCGCGACGGCTCGGCACGAGCTCCCGGTGGCTCCTCGGTTCGACGATCTTCAACAACGTCGGCGACGGCATCGCGCTCGCGGCGGGACCGCTCCTCGTCGCCTCCCTGACGCGCGACCCGTTGCTGGTCTCGATGGCACTCCTGAGCCAGTGGCTGCCGATGCTTCTGTTCGGGGTCATCGGCGGCGTGGCGGCCGACCGCCTCGATCGGCGGCGCATGGTCGTGCTCGTCGACCTGGGTCGCGCCCTCGTGCTGGCCGCGCTGGTGGCGACCATCGCCGCCGGAGCCATCAACGTCGCCCTGGTCCTCGGCGCGCTCTTCGTCCTGGGCACGGCGGAGACGTTCGCCGACTCCGCGAGCAGCACCCTGCTGCCGAGCCTCGTGCCGCGCGAGGATCTCGGCGTCGCGAATGCCCGGATGCAGGGCGCCTTCCTGCTCACGAACCAGCTGGTCGCACCCCCCATCGGCGCGTTCCTGTTCGCGGTCGGCATGGCGCTCCCATTCGCCGCGAGCGCCGCCGCGGTCGCGCTCGGCGCGGTGCTGATCTCGCGCATCGCGGGCAGCGTCCGCAGCGAGCGCACCGAGGTGGGCGGCATCTGGGCGGATACGCGGGAGGGCGTGCGCTGGCTCATCGGCCACCCGCCGATGCGCACGCTCGCGCTCACGATCATCAGCTTCAACGTCACCTTCGGCGCGGCGTGGGGGGTGCTCGTCCTCTACGCCACCGAGCACCTGCGCATGGGCGAGGTGGGGTTCGGGCTGCTGACGACGGCCATCGGGCTCGGCGGCATCATCGGTCTGCTGTCGTATGGGTCGCTCGAACGCCGGTTCCGGCTCGGGGACATCATGCGAGTGGGACTGCTCATCGAGACCGCAACGCACCTCGTCCTCGCCCTGACCACGGTGCCGGCGGTCGCCCTCGTCACCCTGGGGGTCTTCGGCGCGCACGCGTTCGTTTGGGGCACCACCTCGACCGTCGTCCGGCAGCGCGCCGTGCCGAACGAGCTGCTCGGCCGCGTGTCGGGCGTCTACCGCGTGGCGATCGTCGCCGGGCTGGTCATCGGTGCGCCGATCGGAGGCCTGCTCGCCCGGACGTTCGGCATCACGGCGCCGTTCTGGTTCGGGTTCGTGGGCTCGGCCGTCCTCGTGACCGTGCTTTGGCGGCAGTTCGCGTACATCGCGCACGACACCGCGTGATCGCGAACGAGCGCCGCGCTCGTTCGCCACGGACCGATGGTAGCGCTCCATGGTTGCCAATCCAGCCTGTGGCGGGATTCAATGGCCCGGTGAGAGCCGCCCGACGCGACCGCTACGGACCGCCCGAGGTCGTCGAGATCCGCGAGGTCGAGACTCCCATCCCGACCGGAGACCAGGTACTCGTTCGCGTCCATGCCGCGTCACTGAACCGGGCTGATCTCGACGGGCTCTACCCGCGCTGGCAGTTCACGCGCGCCTTCACCGGCCTGCGCACCCCAAAGGCCAAGGGCGTTGGCATCGACGTTGCCGGGGTCGTCGAGGCGGTCGGGCCCGGCGTGACGCAGTGCAAGCCCGGCGACGCCGTCTTCGGTGACCTCTCAGCCCACGGCCAGGGCGCGTTCGCCGAGTACGTGTGCGCGCCGGAGGCGGCCTTCCAGCCGGTGCCCGAGGGGCTGAGCTTTGAGGAAGCGTCAACCCTCCCCCACTCCGCGATCTTGGCGCTCCAGGCGCTCCGGCTGCGCAATGGGCGCACAATCCAGGCCGGCGACCGGGTGCTCATCGAGGGCGCCTCCGGCAACGTCGGGCCGTTCGCCGTCCAGATCGCGAAGTCGATGGGCGCGGAGGTGACCGGGGTCAGCCGCGGCAACAAGACCGATTTCGTCCGGTCGCTCGGCGCGGACCACGTGATCGACTACACGAGCGTCGACTACACCAGGGCCGGCCAGCGCTACGACTGGATCGTCGCCGCCGATGCGCACCACTCGCTGCCGGCCTCGGCGCGGGCACTCAAGCGCCGGGGCGCCTTCGTGGCGCTCGGTGGCTCGGGGGCGTGGATGCTGTCGTGTCTCGTCGCCACCCCGGCGATCCGCTTCGCTGCCGGCAAGTCCGCGGGACTGATGCTGTGGTGGAAGCCGTTCAACCCCGAGGACGTCGACCGGTTGCGCGAGCTCGTCGCGGCCGGCGTCGTGAAGCCGCACATCGACCGCACGTACCCGTTCGAGCAGGTCGTCGACGCGCTGCGCTACCTCGACGAGGGGCGGCCGATGGGGAAGGTGGTGATCACCATGGACGGGTCCTCCGCCAAGGCCGGTCGAATGGTCATGGCAGTCGCCTCAGTGCTGCGCCCAGAGGTCGATCTGCGGCAGGCCGGCGATGCCGAGCGTCTGCGAGAGCTCGCCGGCGTGATAGGCCTCGTGGCTGAAGAGGCGCTGAACGATCGAGCGACGCGTGTGGACCTGGCGGACGCCACCTTCGAGCTCGCGGACGATCTCGTCGCCCATCATGTCGGGCGTCCATCGGTCCAGGCAGCCCTCGATGATGGCGAACGTGGCATCGAGCGCGGCGACGAGCTCGCCGGCACCGCGCGGGTGGTCGAGGTCGTCCTCCCAGCCGATGCCGCCCGCGTTCGCGAAGGGCGTCGTCTCCGCGCCCGGCTCACCGACGATGTCGCAGAGCCAGTAAACCCTCGTCCCGGCGGTGTGGCCGACGGTGGCCCAGATCGGCCAGCCGTCGGGCGACGGGCGGACGGCGAGCTGCTCCCAGGTCATCCGCGCGATGACGTCGCGCAGCCGGCGCTCGTACTGCGGCCACATGTCGTAGAAGGGGCGGATGGTCGCGTTCGTCATCGGTCCTTTCGCATATCAGCTGAGCGTTCGGGGGATTCCGGCGCATGTGGCCGAGGCAGCTCCGCTCGTGGCGCGCCATCGCGTCGCAGCGTCGGTTTCGCCATCCTCGGCCCGATTCCTGCCGAATGGTGGCATGAATCTGCGGCAGGATGGGCGCATGACTGTGATCGATTGGCTCCTCGACTCCGACTCCGCGCTCCGCTGGCAGGTCCTTCGCGACCTGACCGACGCCCCGCCCGGCGAGGTCGCGGCCGAACGCGCCCGGGTGGCGCGAGAGGGCTGGGGCGCACAGCTCCTCGCCGAGCAGGGCGACGACGGGCACTGGCGCGGCCGAGGCTCGGTCAAGGCTCCGGATGGAAGCCTGCGCGGGGGCGCCTACACGCCCGAATGGACCTCCATCACCGCGAACCTCCAGCTGCTTCGGCAGTTCGGTATCGACCCGACCGATCCGGCGGTGCGGCGCGCCGTCGAACTGGTCCGGGAGAACGCCCACTGGGAGCACGAGAACCAGCCCTATTTCGATGGCGAGGTCGAACCCTGCATCAACGGCCAGGCGGCGGCGATCGGCTCCTACTTCGGCCAGGACGTCCGCGGCATCGTCGACCGACTGCTCACCGAGCAGATGGCCGACGGCGGCTGGAACTGCGAGCAGGAGCGGGGCTCTACGCGCGGCTCGTTCGAGACGACGATCAACGTCCTGGAGGGCCTGCTCGAGCACGAGCGTGCCACCGGCGGTGATGCCACGGTCCGGGCCGCCCGTGAGCGCGGACAGGACTACCTGTTGGAACGCGGGCTGCTCCGTCGCCAATCGACCGGCGAGCTGGCGCAGCCGCGCTGGCTGTACCTCTGCTTCCCGAACGGCTGGCACTACGACGTCCTCCGCGTCCTCGACTACCTGCGCGACGCCGGGGTCGCGCCGGACGAGCGGACCGATGAGGCGCTCGACGTCCTCGCCTCGAAGCGCGACGCCGAGGGGCGCTGGCGCATCGAGCACGTGCTCCACGACGAGCTGCTCGTGGACCTCGACGAGGCCGACGAGCAGCCGAGCCGCTGGCTGACGCTCAAGGCGCTGCGCGTGATGCGCTGGGCGGAAGCCGCGGGCCGTGCCCCCGCCGGCGCGACCGCCGCCGCATGACGGATGGCGAATGGACCGATGACCACGAAAGAGGACTCTCGATGACTGACCAGCTGGCG
The DNA here is from genome assembly GCA_038209995.1 of Candidatus Limnocylindria bacterium. GTDB lineage: Bacteria > Chloroflexota > Limnocylindria > QHBO01 > QHBO01 > JAICQM01. Next base: position 7,598 of record JBBQXD010000005.1, read on the forward strand.
AAGGCCGCACCGATCATCCTCGTGCCGGGCTTCTGGCTCGGCGCATGGGCCTGGGACGAGGTCGCCGCGGCGCTCCGCGCCGATGGCCACGACGTGACCGCGCTGACGCTCCCTGGCCTCGAGTCGCGCGACGAGGACCGATCCGCCATCACGCAGCGCGATCACGTCCAGGCAGTGTCCGACGCGATCGCCGCGAAGGATCGGCCGGTCGTGCTCGCCGTGCACAGCGGCGCCGGCTTCACCGGCTACGCGGTGAGCGACCGCGTCCCCGACCGCATCGCGGCGATGGTCTACGTCGACACCGGCCCCGGCGTGGGCGCGATGGATCCCGACCAGCAGGACGACAAGCCGCTCCCCGATCCCGACGAGCTGGCCGCGAACGAGAACCTCACCGGGCTGAGCGACGAGCAGCTCGCCAAATTCCGCGAGCGCGCAGTGCCGGAACCGGGCGGCGTGCTGCGCGAGGCGATCGACCTCACGAACAACGCGCGGCTCGACATCCCCTCGACGGTCATCGCCACCGGCTACACCTCCGACGAGTACCGGGATGCGGTGAAGGCGGGGTATGACTTCGTGCTCGGGCTCCGCGACCTGCGCAACGTCACGTGGGTCGACCTGCCGACCAGCCACTGGCCGATGTGGTCGCGCCCGCAGGAGCTGGCGAAGATCATCGGCGACGTGGCGACGACACACGGTGACGCCGCTCGATGAGCCCGCCGATGCTCGGTGACGCTTTCGCCCACCACATCTGGGCGAACGACCGGGAGGTCTCAGCGCGCGGATCCGCCTCAGGCGAACGGCTTGGGCGCAATCAGGGAGACGCAGAGCCCGTAGAGGAACACGCCGGCCGCAAGGGCGCCGCATCGCGGTGAGAATCGCGAATCCGTCAGCCGCGCGGCTCCAGGACGACGACCGCGGTCTCGGATGGCCGGCGCGTCGCGTAGCCGTCGACGTCGTCCCCCATCTCCTGCCAGCGAGCCCAGAGGCGGTCCCGCTCCTCGCCCTGCGCGGCGCGGCCGCGGATGGCGCGCGTGCCGTCGACCAGCTCGACCGTCGTGTCGGGGCGCGCCTGGAGGTTGAGCCACCAGGCGGGCTCGGCCTCGGCCCAGCCGTTCATGGCCATCGTCACGAGATTCGGGCCGTCCTCGTAGTAGGCGAGGATGGCGCTGCGCTCCTTGCCGGAGCGGCGCCCGACCGTTGTGAGGCGCATGGTCCCCCATCGGTTCGGCCTGGGCGGCCATAGGCCCTTGCGACCCCTGCTCAGGCGATAGATCGCACGATGGATCACCCAGGCCGAGACCACAACGAAGCGAGGTGGGAGTCGCGGCGATTGCCTGTGCGCATCGGACATGTCTGACTCTCCTACTTCAGGCTGAACGGTGGGTATCGGTCGGTGACCAGCAGGAAGGCGTAGGCGGTGACTCGCAGGGTCCATCGGCCGACTCCCTCCACAAAGTCAAAGAGTCCGCGGGGATAGCGACCGGTGAACAGGATGGCGAACCACGCAATGAAGACCGCGGCGGCGGCGGCGAGCCAGAGCACGATGAGTACGAGGTAGTGCGGAATCGCCAGGAGCCACTTCACGAGCGGCAGCCAGCGGTTGAGATCCTTCTCGACGTCCGGGTAGTCGATCTCGAGGTGCACCGACTGCTCTTCAACCGTCGACGGATATCGATCGGTGAGCAAGGCGAGGTACGCAATGACCCGCGTCCCGAAACGCGCCAGCTCTCGGGCGAAGTCGAACCACCAGCGCGGGTATCGGACGCGCGCGACGATCATCAGCAGCGTCGCAAACCACAGCCCTCCGGAAATGCCTCCTCCCCCGGTGCTGGAGACCCGGTTGCCGGATTCGGTCACGACGCTCCCGTTCCCGGTAGGTGAGCAGACTCAGAATGATGAGGATGGGGATGATCCAGATCAATCGGAGCAGCGTGGTCACTCGATCGAGGCGCTCTGGATAGTCGATGCTGAGACGCGCCGCGTAGGGCGCGTTCGGGGCGGGCACGGCGGTCATGACGCCACCGTGATCGGCGCCATGGTGATGGCGACCTTGCCCCGGGAGTGTCCCTCTCCGACATCATCGATCGCCTCCATCGGTCCGTGTCGATCCTGAACGATTGCCTTCATCCTGCTCCTCTTTTGTGTGTACACTGTACGCGTATGGCGTACACTACAATGTACGCAGCGGGGCCGTCAAGGCTGAAGACTCCGATGTACCCCTCCGCGCGAAATGAGGAGCTGCCGATGAGTGCCAACCCCGCCCCGCCGCTCGAGCGTCGGGTCCCGCTGAACCGCGAGCGGGTTCTGCGCGCCGCCCTCTCGCTCGCCGATCGAGGCGGGATCGAGACGCTGACGATGCGGACGCTCGGGCAGGAGCTCGGCGTCGGACCGATGGCGCTCTATCGCCATGTGCGCAACAAGGACGAGATCATCGACGGCATCGTGGACCTCGTCTTCAGCGAGATCGACCTCTGCGCCGCAGGCGCCGACTGGAAGCCCGCCATGCGTGAGCGGGCGAAGTCGGTGGGCGCGGCCCTCGTGCGGCACAGCTGGGCGATAAACCTCATGGAGTCACGCAGCAACCCCGGGCCGGCAAACCTGCGCCACCACGACGCCGTGCTCGCCAACCTCCGGACGGCCGGCTTCTCGATCGAGATGGCCGCCCATGCCTACTCGCTCCTGGACAGCTACATCTACGGCTTCGCCACCACGCAGATGAGCCTGCCGTTCGAGAGCCCGGCCGACGTGGCCGAGGTGGCGCGAACGATGCTCCAGCCGTTCGCGGCCGGGGAGTTTCCGAACCTCGTCGAGTTCATCACCGAGCACGCGATGCAGCCCGGCTACGACTATGCCAACGAGTTCGACTACGGCCTCGAGGTCGTCCTTGACGGTGTCGAGCGGGCCCTGGCGCCGGATGCGGCTTCGTCCTCGATCCGCTAGGGTTCGTCGATGCTCACGATCGGGTCGGTGGTCATCCGCGTCGACGATCTGGAACGCCAGAAGGCCTTCTGGACGGCGGCGCTCGATTACGTTCCGCGCGACGGTGACGGCGATGACTCCGCGCTGCTCCGCCCGCGGAGCGGGATCGGCCCGAACGTCACCCTCGACCGATGGCGGGCGCCGCTCAAGATCCCGCCGCGCACTCATCTCGACCTGTATGCGCATGACCAGGCGGCCGAGGTCCGCCGCCTGATCAGCCTGGGCGCCACCGAGGTCGACTGGGACAAGCGACCGCCGGACGCGGATTTCGTCATCCTGGCCGATCCGGAAGGCAACCGCTTCTGCGTGATCGACCACGGGTAAGCGAGGCGTTCAACCGACGCGAGAGGAGGCACGATGGCAGCCGAGCGCATCGAGGCAATCGAGGCGCTGCTCACCGAGGCGGAGGAGGCGCATGGCGTCTTTGAGGGTACCGAGCTGAACGGGGTCTACGACCCAGACTGGCCGGGATGGTATGCCGCGTACGCCGTCGAGCACGGGATCGGCGCGTTGGTCGGACACGACGTCACAATCGAGCAGCTGGCGACGTTCCTCGCCGCCAGCAACGCGGAGTTCGACCAGGCCGAGCCGAAGCCCGCCGAGCCGTGGGGGACCTACACCGCCCGGCGCCTCGCCGCCGACCTTTGGCGAGGCTAGGGCGCCGACCCGAGGACGTTGTAGGCCTGAACCCACTCCCCCTTCCCGGCCAGCCGGAGGCTGCCGAGGTCCTGGACGGTCACCAGGTCGCTGACGGCAACGTGCGTCGGCTCGTCGATCAGGATCTGGCCAGGTCCGGCCGCAGCCTGGAGGCGGGCGGCGATGTTGACCGGGCCGCCGACGACCGCGTAATGCATGCGGCGCAGCGAGCCCACGTTCCCCGCGATCACCTCGCCGGTGGTGATGCCGATTCCGGTCTGGAGGCGGACGCCGGGCATGGTCGGGATGTCGAGGCTGGCCACGGCCGATTGCATGGCCAGCGCGGCGCGAACCGCCCGGGGCGGATCGTCCGCGTGCATCACCGGCGCCCCGAAGAAGGCGAAGATTCCGTCGCCCAGGAGATCGGCGACGGTGCCGCCCTCGTCCTCGACCGCATCGCTGACCACGGTGAGGTATCGGTTCAAGAGGTCGAGCGTCGCCTCCGGCTCCTGGTCGGCCGCGAGGGCGGTGTAGCCGCGCACGTCGGCGAACAGGGTGGTGACGTAGCGGCGATCGCCCCCAAGCGAGACGGCGGCGGGATCGCGCAGTGCTTCCGCGGCGACGCTCTCGCTGACATAGCGGCCCAACAGGTCGCCGAGACGATCCTGGAGCGCCTTCGTGCGCAGCAGGGAGCGGATGCGGGCCGCCAGCTCGACCTCGTCGAACGGCTTCGACAGGAAGTCGTTGGCCCCTGCCTCGATCCCGCGCGCCTTGTCCTCGGAGCGGTCGAGCGCGGTAAGGAGGAGGATCGGCAACCCTGCATGTCGCGGCTGGCTGCGGAGGCGCTGGCAGACCTCGATGCCGTCGAGGCGGGGCATCATCACGTCCAGACAGACAAGGTCGGGGTCATGGTGCTCGACCGCGACGAGGGCGGCGGCCCCGTCCTCCGCCTCCACCAGGTCATAGCCCTGGTGGGCCAGCAGCTTGCTGAGCAGAGCGCGATTGGCCGGCTCGTCGTCGACGATGAGGATGAGCGGCCGCGACCGGGTCATGGCAGGAGTGCCTCGACGCTGCTCGCGAACGTCGCGAAATCGATCGGCTTGGACAGGTAACCATCGAAGCCGGCCGCCAGCGCGCGCTCGCGGTCGCCGACCATCGCGTGCGCCGTGAAGGCGATGACCTTTAGGCTCTGGCCGACAGGCAGGGTGGCGCGGATGAGATTGAGCGCGTCGCGACCGTCGATGTCCGGGAGGCCGAGGTCCATGAGCACCAGGTCCGGCGATCGCTCGCCGACGCGGCGGACCCCCTCCGCGCCGTTTGTGGCCGTGACCACCTCGTGACCCGCGGCGGTGAGGAGCTTGGTCGCCAGCGCCAGGTTGGCCGGCGTGTCCTCGACGAGCACGATGACCGCCATCAGGCACTCCCCGCCTGCGGGGCGCCGTGCTCGGCCAGTGCGGCGAGCAGGGCATCCTTGCGCACCGGCTTTGCCAGGTGCGCATCGGCGGTGGGCGGGACCTCGGCCGGCTCGACGACGGAGAGCACGATCACCGGGATGCTGCTCGTGAGCGGGTCGGACTTGAGCTCGGCGAGGATCTCATCGCCGCCGCGGCCGGGCATGAGGATGTCCAGGATGATCGCCTGGGGCAGTAGGCGCCGGGCATCGGCCACCGCGCCCATCGCGCTGCCAGCGACGATCTCGTACCCGTGCTCGGCGAGCATCTTCCGGAGCAGCGGTGCCACCGACGGATCGTCGTCGATGCTGAGGATCAGGCGCCCGCCGGCATTCGGCCGGGCCGCATCGGGCTGATCAGGTGTCGGGGTCACGGCGCGGCAGTCGAGCGGCAACGTCAGGTGGAAGGTCGAGCCGCCGCCGAACTCGCTCTCGACGGTCACGTCGCCGCCCATGACCCTCGCCAGGCGCCGACTGATGGCCAGCCCCAGCCCGGTACCGCCCGCCTCACCGCCCGCCTGGCCGAACTCGTCGAAGATGGCGGTCTGCTGCTCGCGCGCAATCCCCGGGCCGGTGTCGCGCACCGCGACGTGCAGCCTTCCCTCGGCGGCGCCATCGCTGACAGCCATCACCTCGCCGCGATCGGTGAACTTGAGGGCGTTGCCGATGAGGTTGACGAGGATCTGACGCACCCGCTGCCGGTCGAGGATCACTTCGCTCGGTGTGCCGCCGTCCTCCCAGCCGAAGCTGATCCCCTTCTGGGATGCCAGCGACCGGTGCTGGGCGACGACCGACTCCACCAGCTCCCCGGGATTGAAGGGCTGCGGGTCGATCGTCAGCTTGCCGGCCTCGATCTTCGACAGGTCGAGGATCTCGTTGATGAGACCGAGCAGGTCGCGGCCGCCGCGCTGGACCCAGCCGAGGGATGCCTTCTGATCGTCGTTGAGGGGCCCGTCCACGCCGGCCAGGAGCGCGTCGGTGAAGCCGAGGATGGCGTTCATCGGCGTTCGCAGCTCGTGGCTGACGCTCGCGAGGAACTGCGACTTGGCCCTGCTGGCGCGGGTGAGTGAATCATTCGTCGCGCTCAGCCGGGCGGCAAGGGCGCGCTGTTCGTCGAACAGCTGCGCGAGCCGGTCGGTGGTCGCATTGAGGCCCCGCGCCAGGCCGCCGAGCTCGTCGCGATTCGGCACCTCCACCCGCTGGCTGAAGTCCTCGTTCGTGATCGAGGCCAGCGCGCCCTCCATCTTGCGCACGGGCAGGATGAACGCCCAGGACAGTGCGAAACCCAGGCTCATGGCGATCGCCACCGCCGCGGCAGAGAAGGCGACGACGATCACCGCGAGCAGGGAGCGGTCCCCGTCGAAGGCGGCTCGCGCCGCCGCCGCCTGCGTGACGGTCGTGTCGATCAGGGTCCTCATCTGCCCCTCGAGGACGTGGGAGGCGGTGTGCTCCTTGTCGATGTGAAGCCTGATGGCCGCCGGAATGTCCCCCGTCTCGTACAGCGCCAGCACCTCGGCGCTCGAGGCGTTGAACCCATCGTTGACGCCGCGGACGTCGGCGAAGAAACCCGCCTCGGCCGGATCCTGCGCCTCCATCTCGGTCACGAGCTGGGCGAAGCGCGCCTTCGCATCGGCGATCTGCTGGTTGTACTTGTCGTCGTGCGTCAGGAGCGCCATGGCGCGATAGTGGCTCTGAGCGGTGATCGAGTAGAGCGACTGCTGGGCGCGGCTCGACTCCTCGCGGAGACCGTCGAGCTCCTTCATGCGGTCGTTCATGCGCGCGATGACCATCAGGCTCAGCAGCGCCATGCCCACGAGCAGCACCGCACCGGCCAGGAAGCCGAAGAGGAGCTTGCGATGCACGCTGGCATCGATACGCGCCACGGCGTCGACGACCGGGCGCAGCCGTCGGGTGAAGCGAGGCAGCTGGGGCTCGGCCGGCGGGGACGGCGCGGTCGCTACGGTGCCAGGAACATCGGTCATCAGATCCTCCGACCCCCGAACCGTCGGGTCTACTCCACCCAGTGGCGCGGGGGCGAGCCGCCATCCTAGGTGGCGGGACCCATCCTCGTATCGGTCAATTGGCCGACCATGGCGCGTGCGGATGACCTAGTGCAGCTGCTCCTCCCAATCGTGCGGCACGCGGCCGGCAGGCCCTGGGACCGGCTGATCGAGTGGGTGGTGCTGCGGCGGTGCCAGCTCCAGCCCCTCGGCGTAAGCGTCGGCGGCGTAGTCGTAGAACCAGTCCTCGTCGGGCTCGAAGGTGCGCACGATCGGATGGCGGTGGTCGACGGCATGGTGGCCGGCGTGCTGGGACGGCGACGAGTCACAGCAGCCGATGTGGCCGCAGTGCGCGCAGCGCCGCAGGTGTAACCACCATCCGCCAGCGGCGAGGCACTCGACACAGCCGGTGTCACTCGGTGGCGTGTTCGGGTCGATCGGCCCTGGAGCGGTGTGCGGCTCGGCCATCGCGAAGCAGGATAGTCGCCGCCGCGCGCTCAGGCTGGCTGGTGGGTGAGGATCAGCACGCCGGTCGTCGTGGGCGTTGCGTCGACGAGGCGCAAACGCTTCGGCGCGTCGGTCTCGCCGAACAGCCGCCGGCCGCTGCCGAGCACGACCGGGTGGATCATGAATCGACACTTGTCGACCAGGTCACGACGGATGAGCGTCTGGACGAGCCGCCGCTGCCGATGACCGGGACCTCCTTCCCGGGCTGCTCGCGGAGCTTCGCGAGGGCGGCAGGGACGGTCCCGATGAGCGTCGAGTTCTGCCAGCCTAGCGGCTCGGTGAGCGTCGTCGACACCACGTACTTGGAGAGGCCGTTGAAGGTGCCAGCAAGCGGATCCTCGGCGGCCTGCCTCGGCCAGTGCGCCGCGAAGATCTCGTACGTGCGGCGCCCCAGCAGGAAGCCGCCGGCCGCTTCAGGCCCTCCGTGATCGTCGCGCCGAAGGCATCATCGAAGTAGGGCGGCTGCCAGCCACCGTGCTCGAAATCCCCCGCTCCGATCCTCGTTCGGGTCGCCGGGTGCCTGCAATGACGCCGTCGAGCGTCAGGAACTCTTTGACGATCAGCCGTGGCATGTCATTGCTTCTCCTTGTGTTGGCGAGGGGGTCAATCCTGTCCAATTCGCGCGACACCGGACGTATCCAGGCCGGCGCGCGGGCCGCTCCGATGCTCACGCTCGGCCTCAGCGCATTTCCTGTCCAACTGCGCCTCAGGTGCGAATCTGACCGGATCGGCGGGCGGCAATCCGGGATAGTTCTCGTGAATGAGAATCCGATCGAGAGCCCGGCGGCAGGCTCGCGCCGCCGGCAGCGGCCGCCCGGTCGCGCCGCCTACATCTGCATCGGGCTCATGAGCTGGAAGTAGTTGCCGTCCGGGTCGGCGAGGGTCGCGATATAGCTGTCGGCCGGAGCGCCCTCCATCGTGTACGGCTCGGCGATCACAATCGCGCCGGCGTCGCGCATGCGGGCGAAATCGGTCTTCACGTCCGCACTCTCGATGTTCCACAGGAGGCGCCCAGGCTCGCGATTCGATCCGTGCACCTCGGAATGGGGTCCCACGGTGACGAAGCCGGATCCGATCTGCCAGCCGGTATAGCCACTGTCCGAGAAGCCGGCGGCGCCGAGCACCTTCGTGTAGTAGTCGACGAGGCGCGGCGGGTCGTCCGAGCCGATGAGGATGCTGTTGAAGTTCATCGATTCTCCTCTGAGGGGGTGCGGCCGTATGACGGCGACCATCGCCGAGAATCATCGGTCGACCGATGGTTGAACGCACATGCCGGCGTTTCATCCGGTCGCAATCGGCCACACTCGGACCGATCGAGAACAGGAGAGACGCATCATGGACTTCAAGCTCGAGCTCATCGTGGTCCCCGTCAGCGACGTCGACCGCGCCAAGCACTTCTACGCCGACGAAATGGGCTTCAACGTGGACGTCGACACCGGCTCGAGCCCGAACTTCCGGGTGGTGCAGCTTACCCCGCGCGGCTCGGCCTGCTCCATCACCATCGGCACCGGGCTCACTCAGACGGAGCCGGGCACGTACAAGGGCCTGCACCTGATCGTGACCGATATCGAGGCAGCGCGCCTCGAGCTTACCGGTCGCGGCGTCGAGATGAGCGAGCCCTTCCACTTCAGCAGTGCCGGCGAGCGCGGCGAGGGACTCCACCCTGAGCGCGCGAACTATGGGACCTTCTGCCAGCTCGACGATCCCGACGGCAACACGTGGCTCATCCAGGAAGCCCGCCACCAAGCCCGGTGAGGCCCGATGACGGCCGCGCGGCTGGAGGACCAGGCCGAGTTCACGGTGCTCACCGAGCGCCACCGCCGCGAGCTCCACGTCCACTGCTACCGCATGCTCGCCACGTCACGTCGCCGTCGAGCGCGCCGCGAACGAGCGGGGCGCAGTCACGGTGGCTCAGCCACATGCCGCGAGCGAGGAGCGCGATCTCGCGCTCCTTGTCGGCGCCGTCTGGGTCGGCCGGCGGATGAGCGCCATCGGTTACCCAGCCGATGCGCAGGCAGACAACCGAGAGGCCCTTCCGCTCGGCGTAGTAGCGGCCAACTGCCGTCACGTCCGCATCGGCATGCGACAGGGCACGCACCTCACGATCCATCGCAAGGTCGGCGGCGAGCATGGGTCCGATGAGGCCACCCGCCCCGGTGATGGCGACGCGCCCGGAATGATCCATGGCGTCCATGCAATCGGTCCGCACACGAACGCTGCCGCCGGGTGGCCCGATCGGACTCGGCCACGGGTTCCTGCTCGCGAGGCCGATGGATCCCATCACACCGCCAGCCGCCTGGTGAGCGGCGGCGCGACACTGGACCGCCTCGTCTCCTGACCTTCGGACCGATGGCGAGGCCGCCGCGTGCCGTACCATCGGCCGCGCATGACGTACGACTACCGAGGCGTCACCGCGGAGACGGTTGCCGCGGGGACCGATGCCGCAATTGCCGCCGCCGAGCAGCTCATCGCCGGCGTCGTCGCGACCGCTGATGCGCCTTCCCTCACGGAGACGCTCGCGCCCATCGAGCTCGCGAACGCGGCCATGGCGGTGGGCTATGGGCGTGGCGCATTCATGGCCCAGGTTTCGATCGACGCCGCCGTCCGGGACGCGGGCAGCGAGGCCGAGGAGCGCATCACGAAGTGGCGCGTGGGGCTGGCATTCCGCGACGACCTCTACGCCGCGGTCAGGGCCCTCGCCGACTCGCCGGCAGGTGCCGCCCTGGAGGGCGAGGATCGGCGGCTCCTCGACTTCTGGCTTCGCGACTTCCGGCGCGCCGGCCAGGAATTGCCCGCCGAACGGCGCCGCGAGCTCGAGGCGCTTCGCTCGCGCCTCGTGGAGCTCGAGGTCGCCTTTCAGCGCAACATCAGCGAGTTCGCCGATGGGATCGACGCGACGCGGGAGGACCTGGCTGGCATGCCGGAATCCTTCATCGAGCGCCTCCATCCGGGCTCGACGCCAGGGACGCTGCGGGTGAGCCTCGACTACCCGGAGTTCAAGCCGTTCATGGAACGTGGCGACCGGCGCGATCTTCGCGAGGCGCTGTTCCGCAAGGACTGGAACAAGGCGGCCGAGACGAATCGCCCGCTGCTCGCCGAGGCGCTCGAGCTGCGCCGGAAGATCGCCGCGCTGCTCCACTATCCCACCTGGGCGCACATCGCGACCGAGGTGCGCATGAGCGGCGACCCGGACCGGGTGGCGACCTTCTACGAGCAGCTCATCCCGCCGATCCAGGCCGCGGCGGCGGCCGAAGTCGAGAAGCTCGGCGCGATGATGGCGGACGCGGGCGTGGACGGGAGGCTCGAGGCATGGGACTGGGGCTACTACGACACCGCGGAGCAGCTCGCCAAGCACGGCATCGACCAGGCCGAGGTCGCCGAGTACCTCCCCCTCGATCGCGTGTGGCAGGGCCTGTTCGAGATCACCGGCGAGGTGTTCGATCTGGACTACCGCGAGGTTCCCGACGCGCGGGCATGGCATCCGGATGTGAAGCTCTACGAGGTTCGCGATCGGTCCAGCGGGGAGCACCTGGCGAGCTTCTACGCCGACCTCTTCCCGCGTGAGGGCAAGTTCAGCCACGCGGCGGCATTCCCGCTCGTGCTGGGCCATCGCCGTGCCGATGGCGGCTACGAGAAGCCGGTGAACGCGATCGTGGCGAACCTCACGCCGCCCGCCGGCGACCGGCCCTCCCTCCTGCGCCATGGGCCGCGCGGCGAGGTCGAGACGCTCTTCCACGAATTCGGGCACATCCTCCACATGAGCCTCACCCGCGCCGCCTATGCGCGCTTCAGTGGGGCCGATACCGAGTGGGACTTCGTGGAGGCCCCGTCACAGATCATGGAGCACTGGGCATGGCAGCCCGAGCTCATCCGCCGCATCTCCGGCCACTGGAAGACCGGCGAGCCGATCCCCGACCAGCTGGTCGATGGCCTCGTCGGCGCGCGCTACATCAACGTCGGCACGCGCTACGCGCGGCAGGTCTTCTTCGGCACCCTCGACCTCGCGATCCACGGCGCGGATCCGCCCGACGTCGACGACGCGATGCGCGAGGCCTACCGCGTCACCGCGGTCGGCTACCCCGAGGGCACCTTCTTCCTGGCCGGCTTCGGCCACGTGATGGGCGGCTACGACGCCGGCTACTACGGCTATCTCTGGGCCGAGGTGATCGGGGACGACATGTTCGGCCGCTTCGCGACCGAGGGCGTCCTGTCGACCGATGTCGGCGGCGCGTACCGGCGCGAGATCCTCGAGCCGAACGGCACCCGCGACGCCGATGCGATGGTGCGCGCCTTCCTCGGTCGCGAGCCATTGAACGAGGCGTTCCTGAGGCTCCGAGGGATGCCAATTCGTCCCGTATCCTGAGCTGCTGGCACCGGTGGGTGCGAACGGTCGCTTGAATCACGCGCTTGGCACCGAGGAACGCGTTGATCGCCTGAGCAGCGCCGGATTCCCGGGTCGGATGGTCCGCCCGGTGTGCCATACGGCGCCGCTCGCCTCCTCGTAGCCGGTGCGTTGGTCCGTTGGCACATCGCACGGTCCACGCCCACGCCAGCCTGCTAGCGTCGCGTTCGTGATCGATCGACCCGGCCCCCGCTCGTTGCTGCTCGCCACGCTCGCCTGTGTCGTGGCGGCGACCTGCTGGGCCGCCAACGCGATCATCGCGAGCGGCGCGTTCAACCGCGGCGTGACGCCCGCGCAGCTCGCGTCGGCGCGCGTCGTCGTCGCCTTCGTGCCGCTCGCCGCGTTCGTGGCGCTCCGGCGCCGCGACCTGCTCCTGCTGCCGCGCGCCGCCGTTCCGTGGCTCGTGGCCTTCGGCGCCTGCCTTGTCGCGGTGAACTTCGCCTACTACGAGGCGATCCACCGCGTGCCCGTCGGCGTCGCGATCTCGCTCCAGTACACCGCGCCGGTGCTGCTCGTCGCCGGCACCGCACTCATCGCGCGCCGCGCCACCTCGCCGGCCACCTGGATCGCCGCGGTGCTCACCCTCATCGGTGCCGTGCTCGTCTCCGGGGCACTCACCGGAGCCGCCGGACGCACGCTCGATCCGGCGGGTCTCGCGGCCGGCATCGCGTCGGCGATCTCGTTCGGGGGCTACCTGCTCACCGCCGAGGCGGCCGGCCGACGGGGAGCGCATCCGGCGCAGACGCTGCTCGTCGGCTTCGCGGTCGCGATCGTCATCTGGGCGGTGGCGCTGCCACTCTGGGCGTGGCCGGTCGGCCTGCTCGCCGATCCGGAGGTGCTCTGGCGCGTGCTCGCGGTGGGCCTCGTCGGCACGCTGCTGCCGTTCGCCCTCACCGTTTCCGCGCTGCGCATCCTGTCGTCCGCGGTGGCCGGGATCGCGACCACCACCGAGCCGGTGCTCGCCGCCGCGCTCGCTTGGCTCTTGCTCGGCCAAGCGCTCGCGCCGCCGCAGCTCGTCGGCGGTGCGCTCGTGGTGACCGGGGTGCTCCTGGCCCAGGTGTCGCGGCGCGGCGGCAGTGGCACCGCGGCCGCGGTCGAAGCGACGCCGTAGCGAGCGCCGGTGCCGCCCGGCGGCTCTCAGGCCAGGAAGCCGAGCACCGCGCGGCTGAACTGATCGGGGTCCTCCATCGGTGGCAGATGGGCCACGCCGGGTAGGATCTCGAGGCGGGCCCCTGGAATCTCAGACGCGAGCGCCGCCGCGATCTCCACGAAGTCCGGCTGATCGAGCTCGCCGACCATGACAAGCGTGGGCGCCGCCAGCGAACCCAGCCCCGCCCGCCGGCTCTCGACCAGCCACCCACCCTTGGCGTCGTCGTTGTCGTAGTCGAGCGCCCGGCGCTGCATCTCGAACACGCGCTCGCGAAGCGCTGCAGGCACGGCATCCGGGGCACGGGACGGGCCATCGAGCCACGTGCGAACGTTGACCCACGCCACCTCGTCGAGATCACCGGACTGCCAGGCCGCCTCCTCGAGGTCCCACTCGGCCCGCATCGCGGCCGAATGCTCCCAGCCATCGATTCCGGAAGCGACAACGACGAGCCGCTCGACGAGCTCTGGATGGGCGATCGCCACGTCGAGGGCCACGTGCCCGCCCATCGAAACGCCGACGATTGAGGCGCGCTTCACGTCGAGGGCCGCGAGAAGGGCGACCACATCGGCCCCGTAGACGAACTCGCCGGAGGGCAGTGGCGTGTCGCCGTACCCGCGCAGGTCGAGGCAGATGACGCGGAACCGCGCGGCGAACGCGGGCAGCACGTCGTCCCACATCCGCCGGTCGACGATCCCGGCGTGAATCAGGAGGAGCGCCGGACCGCTGCCGGCTTCGTCATACGCGAGGTCGACCCCGTTGATGGGCAGCGTCGACATCGGTCTAGTAGTAATCCGAGCAGGAGAGGAAGTAGCCGCAGCCGTGGCAGATGAGCTTGCACGCGCGCTCTGCAATGGTCGCGCCGCAGTTCGCGCGGGTGCGCATCACTGCACCCGGGTCAGGGCGCTCATTCGGGGGTGGCGCGGGTCGCTCATCGGTCTGGCCCGCGGTCTGCATGGGTCCGAGCATAGACGATGGACGTTGACCGATGGACCCCAAGCGCACGAAGGACAGCGTCGAGCAGCTCGAGGACGCCGAGCTCCCGAACCCGATCACCGATCGCGAGGCCCAGCTCACCGAGCCCGGCGAGGGCTTCGAGCCCGATGCCGACGCCTCGCCCGATGACCCGGATCGCGAGGGGCCGCCGGCACACATCAACCAGATGCCGCGCTGAGGCGCCGGCGCAGCTCCTCGTGGAGCAGGCCGTTGCTGGCGAGCGCCGTTGGGCCGGCGACCGACGCTGAGCCGTCGAAGGCGGTGAAGGCGCCACCTGCCTCGCGGACGATGAGCGCCGGCGCGGCGAGGTCCCAGAGCGTTGGCCCCACCTCGAACATCGCCTCGGCCGATCCCTGCGCGACGAGGCAGTAGCCCCAGAAGTCCCCGAAGCCACGGTCGCGCCACGCATCGCTGGTGAGCGAGGCGAGCGCCGCACCCAGGCCGCCGCGATCGAGGCGCGCGAACGTGGAGTAGACGAGCTGTGCCTCCTTGAGGGCCGCGACCGTCGAGACGTGGATCGGCCGCTCCCCCGCGTGATCCCGCGGGTCGGACTCGTCGGCGAGCGACAGGGCGAACCGGCGGAGCGCGTCGGGACCACGGTCTGAGGGGGCGGACACACCGGCAGGATAGCGAGGCCGCGTGGGCGCTAGCATGCCCCGACCCATGTCCGACGACCGCCGCCCGATTCCCGGTGAGTGGCTGATGACCGGTGCCGCGGTCCTGTGGGGCAGCGCGTATCCGGCATCGGGCATCGTCCTCGCCGAGCTGCCACCCTTCGCGACCACCGCCTGGCGCGGCCTGCTCGCCCTCGTGGCGCTGGTGATCGTCCTCGCGGTCCGCGGCCGCCTCGCCGACGGGCTGGGACAACGTGGCCAGTGGCTGCGCCTCGGTGTGCTCGCCCTGCTCGCCGGCCCGGCGTTCGTCGTCGGCCAGAACGTCGGCGTGGAGCGCGCGGGGCCGAGCGTCACCTCATTCGTCGCCGGCTCGTATCCGATCGTGGCGGTCCTGCTCGCGCCGCTCGTGCTCCCCGAGCGGCTGACGCCGCGCGTCGTGCTGGCGCTCGTCATCGCCCTCGCTGGCACACTGCTCCTCGCCCGGCCCGGCGGCGCGCACATCGATGCCGTCGGCGTCGCGGCCGGCGTCGGCGCCTCCCTCGCCTTCGGCGCTTATCTCGTCCTGGCTCGGCGATGGGGAACGAGCCACGGCATCAGGCCAATGCAGATCGCGGTCACCAACATGACCGCGCTGGTCGTGGTGGGCGGCGTGCTCCAGCTCATCGCCGATGCCGGCGCGCTGCCGGCGAGCCTGACGCTCGGCGGCTGGTTCTGGCTGACCTGGATCGCGGTCCCGTGCGGCGCTGGCGCGCACCTGCTGGCGATGACCGCGGTGCGCCGCCTCCCAGCGGGCCGCTCCTCGCCCTTCCTGCTCCTCGCACCGGTGACCGGTGCGCTCCTCTCGGCGATCCTCGTCGGCGAGCGGCTCGACCCGCTCCAGCTCGGAGGTGGTGCCCTGATCGTGGCCGCCATCGCGCTCGCGACGCTCCCCGGCATTCGGCTCGCGCGTAGCATGCCGGCATGACCGATTCCGGGGCGACCGACCTCGGCGCACTGGCCGAGGCGTTCTGGCAGCGCAGCCTCGTGGCCGACCCGCTCACCGCGACGACGGTCGGCGTGCCGGGGCACGACGACGCGCTGCCGATCATTGGCGATGCGCAGCTCGCGGCGCGTGCCGACGAGCTCCGGACGCAGCGGGCGGCCGTGGCCGCCATCGATGCTGCGGGCCTCGGGGATGAGGAGCGAGTGACGCAGGCCGCGCTTCTCAATGCCATCGACGGCGAGGTGGCGTTCATCATCGCCGACCGCACGCCGTTCACCGTCGATCCGATGGCGGGTCCGCAGGTCACCATGCTGAGCATCCCCGACTACCAGCTCGTGACGACCGTCGCGCAGGGGCGCGACATGGTCGCGCGCTGGCGCGCGATCGGTCCATGGGTCGACACCCTGCGCGAGCGGCAGGCGGCCTCGATTCGCGACGGACGTCCGCCGGTGCGCATCCTCGTCGAGCGCGTCATCAGCGAGCTCGACGCTCTCCTGGGCCAGGACGAGGCGGACTGGCCGCTCCTCCAGCCCGCTCGCACGCCGCACGAAGGCTGGTCGGACGCGGAGACGCGATCGTTCGGCACCCAGATCTCGGTGGCCGTCGAGGACGGCGTGCGGCCGTCGTTCGAGCGCTACCGTGCCTTCCTCGCGACCGAGGCTCTGCCGGCGGCCCGCGGCGACGACGCGGTCGGTCTGGCGGCGTTCGACGGCGGCGTCGAGATGTATCGGTCTCTCGCGCGCGCGCACACGACGACGGACCTGTCGCCGGCCGAGCTCCATGCGACCGGCCTGGCCGAGATCGAGCGGATCGATGATGAGCTGCGCTCGCTCGGCGGCACGTTGCTCGGAGCGCGCGACCTGCCCGACACGCTGCGCCGCCTGCGCTCCGACCCGGAGCTCCACTTCACGAGCGGCGAGGAGATCGTCGAGGTCGCGACCGCGTCGCTCGCCCATGCGAACGCGGCCACGCCCGACTGGTTCCACCTTCTCCCCACCGCGCCGTGCGAGGTGGTGCCGATGCCCGCCCACGAGGAGGAGCACTCGACGATCGCCTACTACCGTGACCCGGCCGCCGACGGCAGCCGCCCCGGCCAGTACTTCGTCAACCGTTCGCATCCGGAGACGCGTCCCTGCTACGAGGCGGAGGCGCTCGCGTTCCACGAGGCGGTGCCCGGCCACCATCTCCAGGTGGCGCTCGCGCAGGAGCGCTCGCTGCTGCCCGCCTTTCGGCGTCACGCGGTGACCACCGCGTACGTCGAGGGCTGGGGCCTGTACGCGGAGCGACTCTCCGAGGAGATGGGCCTCTACTCGGGCGACGTGGATCGGATCGGGATCGCCAGCTTCGACGCCTGGCGCGCTTCACGGCTCGTCGTGGACACCGGCATGCACGCCTTCGGCTGGCCACGCAGCCGCGCGATCGCGTTCATGACCGAGCACACCGCCCTCGGCACCAACAACATCGCCAACGAGGTGGACCGATACATCAGCTGGCCCGGCCAGGCGCTCGCATACAAGGTCGGGCAGCTGGAGATCCTCCGCCTCCGCGACGAGGCCCGTGCGCGCCAGGGCGCTCGGTTCGACATCCGGCGCTTCCACGACGCGGTGCTCGGGCCTGCGCCGCTGCCACTCGCGGTCCTGCGCCAGGTGGTCGAGCGCGAGCTTCCCTGACCGGTGGCGGAGCGCGACGCGTACCGCGTCCTCCACGTCGATCCGACCGCTGATCCCGACGTCATCGCGGCGGCCTACCGGGTCCTGGCGCGCAAGCTCCATCCCGACACCGGCGGCGACGACGCGGCCAACATGGCCGAGCTCACGCGGGCCTACGCGATCCTCCGCGACCCCGCGCGCCGGTCGGCATACGACCGCCAGCGGCGGGGCGGTGGGGCGACCTCGGTGACAGCCAACCCGGTGCCCCCGCGCGATTATGGGGCGGCGACCGGGTCCCAGCTCGACTTCGGCCGCTACGCGGGCTGGACGCTCCCCGAGGTGGCGCGGCGCGATCCCGACTACCTGCGCTGGCTGAGCCGCCACGCCTCCGGGGCGCGCTTCCGACTCGAGATCGCGCGCCTGCTGGGGGAGCCGCCGGTCGCCGGTCGCACGCCGGGGCGGCCTGCCGGCAGCTAGCTCGTCGCGACGCCGCCCCGGAGGCCGAAGCGCGGCGGCTCGGCCTCGGCACGCTCGGGTGAGGGCACCGCGTACTCGATGGCATCGTGGCGAGTGATCTGCTCGAACAGCGAGACGTGGTCCTCCGCCATGCGGCGCGCGGTGAAGCGCTCCTCGAACCGCGCCCGTACCGCGGCGCGGTCGAATCGGTCCAGGTGCTGCACGGCCTCGACGGCCTCCTCGAGAGAGTTGACATAGGCGCCGGTCAGGCCGTCCTCGATGACCTCGGTCACCGATCCGGACGGAACGGCGATGACCGGCGTGCCGCAGGCCATGGCCTCGATCATGACGAGGCCGAACGGCTCGGGCCAGTCGATCGGGAAGAGGAGGGCCGCCGCGCCGCCGAGGAACTCGGTCTTGTGGTCCTCGCCGATCTCGCCGATGAACTCGATGAGCGAATGGTCGAGCAGCGGCTCGATTTCGGCCTCGAAGTACTCCTGGTCGGCTGGATCGACCTTCGCCGCGAGGCGCAGCGGGATGCCGACCCGCTTGGCGATCTCGATGGCGCGATCGACCCCCTTCTCCGGCGAGATGCGACCCAGGAAGGCGAGATAGCCGCCCGAGCCGTCACCGAGCGCATGGAGGTCGGACGGCAGACCGTGGTGGATGGTGGCGACCCAGTTCGCGTCGGGGATGGGACGCCGCTGGTCGTCGCTGATGCTGATGAGCGGCGAGTCGCCGAGGACGTCGAAGAGCGGTTTGAGCTCCGGCAGGTCGAGGCGCCCGTGCATGGTCGTCACCTGCGGCACGTCCATGTGCCGCGCGACGGGCAGGTGCAGGTAGCCAGTATGCCAATGGATGACGTCGAACTCTCCGGCCATGGCAGCCACGAGCTCGGTCTCCAGGATCTGCGGTGCGAGCGAGTCGATGATCGGCTCGCCGAGGCGCAGCGCCTGCGGCCAGGCCGCAAAGAGCCGCGCGCTCGTCTCCGAGTCGCCGGTCGCGATGAGGGTGACGTCATGGCCCAGCCGGACGAGCTCCTCGGTGAGCCAGGAGACCACGCGCTCGGTCCCGCCATAGTGGTGGGGTGGCACGCTCTCGAAGAGCGGCGCCACTTCTGCTATCCGCATGCAGCGTCCATTGTTTCATGGCGACACCGTGGGCGCGCTCCGCGGGTCGGGAGCGTATCGGTGCCACAGGCCGATATGCATCCGGCGTGCCGGAGATCAGGCGCTCGTCACCTCTGCAAGGCGCGTCCGGATACGCTCCGCGTCGATGGCGTTCTCCTTGCGCTCGTGCTCGGCGATCGCACGCTCGAGGCTGGCAGCCGCCTCGGTGCGCCGGCCGGCTGCAAGATGGACATGCGCCTCTGCCTCGAACGCATCTCCGCGAAGCTCGAGGAAGTCGGTCGGCTCAACCAGGTCCGTTGCCTCGCCCGCGAGCCGCTCGGCGTCGAGGAGGTCGCCCCGATCGGCCGCGATCATCGCTGCGACGAGGCGCCACTCCGCCTGCGTCGCGATGTCGTGGACCGCGCCTGCCTCGCGGGCACGAAGGATCGAGGCTTCGGCCTGTGGCACCCTGCCGCGCCGATACTGGACGAGCGACCGTTGCGCCTGCAGCGTCGAGAGCACGCCCGTCTCACCAAGTGCGTCGAGGATCGCGATCCCGCGGTCGTATTCCCGCTCCGCGGCTTCCAGGTCGCCCGCCAGGCGCTCGGCCACGCCGCTGGCGAGTGCCATGCCGCCGACGCGAATCATCACACCGCGCTCGGCGAAATAGGCCATGCCCTCGCGGTAATGGCGGCGAGCAGTGTCGAAGTCGCCGGTCATCGCATGCAGCGGGGCGGCGATCGGCAGCGGCGGAACGATCCCGACCGCGGCGCGCGCCGTCTCCTCGAAGCGCCGGATCGCCTCGCTGGCGGGCACCGGCCCGTATCGAACTGCGTTCAGCAGGCTGACCTCGATCTCGCGCTTGAGCGCCTCGGCGTCGAGCCCCTCGAGCAGGCTGCGCGCTGCCTCGAGCTCCGTGATCTGCTCGCCCCACAGGCAGCGCGAGAGCAGCACCTGGCCGCGGGTGACGCGGGCAATCGCCTGGAGGCGCCGATCGCCTTCTGCCTCGCCGCGCCGCTGCACATCATCGGCAAGCTCCTGCAGAGGCCGGTCGCTGGCGCTCGGATCCATGAACTGCTCCGCCGACAGGAGCTCCAGCTGCACGACGTCGCCGGACAGGTCATCCCCGGCCGCTCGCGACGCGTCGCGGGTTCCTTCGAGGATGCGGACAGCATCCGGAATCTTGCCAAGGTCGCCGAGCGACCTTGCGACATCGATGAGGTGGAATGCGCGCCGCCGCGTGTCGGACGTGAGGTTGGCCGCGCGGGACAGCAGGCTCACCGCTGCCGTCAGGTCGCGACGCACGAGGGCTCGCGAGCCGCTGGCCGCCAGGTATCGCTCGGCGCGCGCGGCGAGCTCATCGGTCCGCGCATCCGCCATGCCGAGCTCCGCGCGGGCGTCATGCGCCTGCTCGAGGTGGTAGGCGATGACCTCCTGGTACTCGTGGAGTCGGTCCCCGGCGGTCTGCTCGAGCCAGTCGGCAAAGTGGCCGTGGAGCTCCGCCCGCTGCTCCTTCGGCAGCGAGCCGTAGGCTGCGTCACGCACGAGGATGTGGCGGAAGCGAAACGCCTCGTCGGGGCCGTCGCTGGATCGGTCCGGCCGGACCAGCTCCTTGCGGACGAGCGTCATGAGCCGTGCGCCCAGCTCCGACCGGCGCTCCGGAGGCGACAGCTCCGCGACCGCCGAGCGCTGGAACACCTTCCCGACCACCGATGCCCGTCCGACCAGGTCGCGTTCCGGGGGCTCCAGCCGGTCGAGCCGCGCCGCCACCAGCGCCGAGATGGTCGGCGGGACGCGGATCTCGTGGAGCGACGCATCAGCCATCCAGCCGTCAGCGCCGCGGCGCAGCACGCCCTGGTCGATGAGCATCGCGACGAGCTCCTCCACGAACAGCGGGTTGCCCTCCGCCGTCGCCCCGAGCCGATCCTGGAGCAGCCGTGCCAGGTCGGCATCACCGACCAGGTTGGTCACGAGCTCGACCGACTGCTCGCCGGAGAGCGCCTCGAGCAGGATGGTTGTGGCATTGAGCTTGCCGCCGCCCCAGTGCGGGACGAGCTCGAGCAGCTCGGGTCGTGCGATGGCGAGCAAGAGGATCGGTGCCTCGCGCGAGAGGTCGGCAACATGCTCGACGAGCTCGAGCAGCGTCGGCTCCGCCCACTGCAGGTCGTCGATCACGACCACGAGCGGCTGGCGGCGGGCGATGGTCTCGAGCAGCCTCCGGACGCCCCAGAAGACCTCCTCCGTCGGCACGATCGCGTCCGACAGGCCGATGGCCGATGCCACCCGCTCGACGATCGCCTCACGCCCCTCCGCGTCGGCGAGGTACGTCGTGAGCTTGGCGCGGGCGGCGTCCGGCGGGTCGAGGGGTGTGATGCCGGCAGCGGCCTGGGTCAGCTCGACGATCGGCCAATAGGTGATCCCCTCGCCGTACGGCAGGCATCGCGCACGAAGGACCTGTGCGTCGCCGCGCACCTGAGCGAGGAACTCGTGGACGAGCCGTGACTTCCCCACGCCGGCCGGGCCTAGCAGCGTGAACAGGTGGCAGCCCTGGTCGCTCACCGCTCGCTCGAACGCCTCGGACAGCAGGTGGAGCTCTCGCTCGCGGCCGACGAGGGGCGTGTCGTGGCGGCGACCTCCCTCGCCCGTTCCAATCATGCTGACGAGCCGGTACGCGGGCACCGGCTTCGACTTGCCCTTGAGCTCGAGAGGCGGCAGCGGCTCGGCACTCACCGCGTCGCGCACGAGCTGCCACGTGGTGGCGCCGAGCAGGATCTCCCCGGGGGCGGCCGCCTGCTCGAGGCGCGCCGCGACGTTGACCGCGTCCCCGGTGACGAGCGTCCGACCGCTCGCCGGGTCGCCGGTGACGACCTCGCCGGTGTTGATGCCGATCCGAACGGTGAGCGACCGCCAGCCGGTGGTCGCGAGCTCGGCGTTCAGGGTTTCGAGGGCAACGGTCAGGTCGTGCGCGGCGCGCACCGCGCGCAGGGCATCGTCCTCGTGGAGAGTCGGGATGCCAAAGACCGCCATCACCGCATCGCCGATGAACTTCTCGACCGTTCCGCCATGCCGCTCGAGCGCGACCCGCATGACCTCGAAGTAGCGACCGAGCATGCGACGCGTGGACTCCGGGTCGGTCATCTCGCCTCGCCCGGTGGAGTTCACCACGTCGGCGAACAGGATCGTCACCGTCTTGCGCGTCTCAACGCTCGCGGCCTCGGCCGCCAGGGGCTGGCCGCAGTTCAGGCAGAACCTCGCCCGCTCCGGATTCTCCTCGCCGCAGCGCGCACAACGCACCATGCCGGCAAGTGTACGCATGGCGCATCCCGAAACCGGACCGATGCGCGAGCGCCATCGCCTCTCGTCGGGGGTCACCGGGTACACTGTTCGAGTCGCAGCCCTCGCGCTTCGACTTGCCGCTCCTCGTTGGAGACCGAATCGTGCCGGCGGACGGCTCCTCACCCCCTCGCTGATCGCGCGCGGGCAACACTCGTCGGCCAGCCTCCCGACTGCTTCGGGTGCAGATCGGGACCATGCGCGAACGGACCGATGACCACGCGACGCCAGGATGACCGCTCGACCCGCTCGACGCCCCGCACCGAGGTAGGCGTGCAGCGGCCGACGCCGACGGACGTCGGCATCCAGCCGCTCCCCTCTCCCGGCCACGAGTTCGCGCGGGTGGCAGAGGCGGAAGCGCGCTACCACCAGGCACACGCGGCCTGGACCGAGGCGCTTCGCGCCTCGCGCGGCGGTGGCTCGGCGGAGCTTGCCCGGCTCGGGCTCGCGCAGCAGGCCTACGAGGACGCGAAGGCGGCCCTCGATCGGCTCACCACGCAGGCGGCCGATACTGACCGCAGCCTCGCCAGGCTCCGCGATCAGCGGATCGCCCTGCAGCGGCGTGCGGCGGCCATCGCCGCCCAGGCCGAGGCGTGGCGCCGCGTTCGAGAGGCGAAGCCGGCGCGTCGCGGCCTCCGCGGCCTCATCGACCGCATCACCGGTCGTCGCTGAGAACCTGTTCGGCCTCCCCGCGTTCGGCATCCACGCGGCATGACGCGAACCCCGTCTCGCTCAGCCGGGGGCGTCGAGCTGGCGGCGCAGCTCCTCGTTCACGAGGCGCGCATCGGCGCGGCCAGCGGTGCGCTTCATGACCTGCCCCACCAGAAAGCCATAGAGCTGCTGCTTCCCGGCGCGGAACTCGGCCACCTGGCTCGTGAACTCGGCGAGCACCGCGGCGACCTCCTCACCGATGGCGCCCGGATCGCTGACCTGTCCGAGCCCCTCCGCCTCGATGACCGTCCGCGGCGACTCGCCGGTGGTGAATGTCCGGGCCAGCACTGCCTTGGCGTTCGTCGCCGACACGCTCCCCGCCTCCAGCGCGACGATGAGCTCGGCGAAGCCAGCGGGCGCGAGGGCGACGCCATCGGCCCGCAGGCCCTCGGCGGCGTGCTGGTTGAGGAGCCGGCTGAACTCGCCGGTCACCCAGTTGGCGGCGCTCTTGGCGCTCGCGCCCGCCCGCACGACCGCATCGAAGTATTCGGCCAGCGCGACGTCGGCGCAGAGCACCCGGGCGTCGTAGGCCGAGAGTTCGAGCTCGGTCTCGTAGCGCGCGCGCCGCGCGGCCGGCAGCTCGGGAAGCCTGGCGCGGATCTCCGCCACCCATGCCTCGGAGGGGCGGAGCGGCGGCAGGTCCGGCTCGGGGAAGTAGCGGTAGTCGTTCGCCTCCTCTTTGCTGCGCTGCAGGATGGTGCGGCCCTCGGTCTCGTCCCAGCCGCGCGTCTCCTGGTGCAGCGGCTCGCCGCGCTCGAGGGCCTCGGCGTGGCGGGCGACCTCGTACTCCATCGCGCGCTCCAGGGAGCGGAAACTGTTGAGGTTCTTGACTTCGACCTTGGTGCCGAAGCGATCGCTGCCCATCGGTCTGAGGCTGACGTTGCCCTCGATGCGCATCGATCCGGCCTCCATATCGGCGTTGCTGGCACCGATGTGGCGCAGGATGTCGCGCAGCGTCTCGCCGTAGGTGCGCGCCTGGGCGGGCGACCGCAGATCGGGCTCGGTGACGATCTCCATCAGCGGGATCCCGGCGCGATTGAAGTCGACGACGCTGTGACCCCGGCCGGCGTGGCTCATCCGCGCCGTGTCCTCCTCGAGGTGCGCGCGCGTGATCCCGATGCTCGCAGTCGCCCCCTCGCTGGCCACCGGCACCTCGAGCCGGCCGGACGCGGCGAGCGGCAGCGCGTACTGGCTGATCTGGTAGCCCTTCGGTAGATCCGGGTAGAAGTAGTTCTTGCGCTCGAAGCGCACCGCCGCGGTCTCCACCCGGCACCCGAGCGCAAGGCCGGTCAGTATCACGAGCTCGACCGCCCGGCGATTGATGGTGGGCAGCGTGCCGGGCATGCCCATGCAGATCGGGCAGACGCGCGTGTTCGGCTCGTCCGGCTCACCCGGTCGTGCCCCGGTGGGACACGAGCAGAACATCTTCGATTCGGTGCGCAGCTGGGCGTGCACCTCGATGCCGATGATCGTCTCGTACTGCGTGCGCGCGCCGGCCGTCATGGGTGCCATTCTAGGGTGCGGGCCGGTCCGTGCAGCCGGTTGAACCCGGTCGGGCACGGGGTTCGCGCCCCGCTGTCAGCGCCGCCCCGTGACAGCGTGGCCACGTGCTGCAAGTGACAGCGTGCGTCCCGAGCACCTGCTGACGGCCCACCTGCCCCGGCGGCGAAGCCACACGGGCGGCCGAACCCACCCATGGCGGCCGATCCCACCGGCTATCCTTCGGTCCATGAAGATCGGTGAGTGGGAGAACCTCGGTCGCGCCCGCGGACTCCTCCAGCGGCAGCTCGGGGAGCTGGGCGCCGCCGAGTACGCGAGCCACGTCACCCTCAACGAGGAGACCGGCCGGCTCCGCGTCTTCGTCGCGACTGATGTCGGCCTCATGGACTACGCGTATGCTCCGGCCGGATCGGACCCAGGGGGACCGTGGATGCTGCGCGGCCAGCTCTTCCGGTGGCCCTCGGTCAAGGGCCTACGTCTTCAGACCGACGCGCAGATGGACGATGCGACCGGCGAGGTGCGCGCGATCTGGCGCCTCGTCGCGGAGGACCCCAAGGTCGAGCTGTCGGTCACGAACGACACCGCCGGGGAGCGACCGGTGGAGGCGATGCTGGCCTTCGCCCGCGCCTGCATCCAGCACTCCAGCTGACGTCCGCGCGCCGGGCCGCGCGGGGACCTCCTCAGTAGGCCGGCCCTGCCGCGGTGGGCGTGGCCGACGGGCTGGCAGCCATCGACTCGCTCGTGCCGGCGGACGCCGACGCAGACCCCGATGTCGTGCCGGCCCCAGGCACGCGCTGGCACCCGACCGCGAGGATGGCGACGACCACGAGGAGGGCGGTGATGAAGCGCTTCATGCCCATCGGTACGCGGCCGGTTACTCCGGGATGACGATCCCGCTGAGGTCGCCCTGCGGAGGCGGATACTGCGGATCCAGCTCACGGGCCGTCTCGGCCAGGATGCGGGCCACGGCGAGGTCACGGAACCACTTCTTGTTCGCCGGGATGACGTACCACGGCGCGTCCGCGGTCGAGCAGCGCTCGAGGACATCGGCGTAGGCGCGCTGGTAGTCGTCCCACTGCTCGCGGACCTTGAGGTCCCCGATGCGGAACTTCCACTGCCTGTGCGGGGTGTCGAGCCGCTTCTGCAACCGCGCGCGCTGCTCGTCGCGGCTGATGTGGAGGAAGAACTTGCGAATCACCGTCCCCGAGGCGACCAGCGTCCGCTCCCAGTCGTTGATCTGCGCGTAGCGCTTCGACCACACCGATTCCGGCGCAAGCCCGGCGACGCGCACGACGAGCACGTCCTCGTAATGGCTGCGGTTGAAGATCCCGATCCGGCCCTTGCCCGGCGTGCGGGCATGGATGCGCCACAGGTAGTCGTGGGCCAGCTCCTCCTCGGTCGGGACGCCGAACCCGCTGACCGAGGTGCCCTGCGGATTGAGGGCCGTGAACACGTTGCGGATGGTGCCGTCCTTGCCACCGGCATCCATCGCCTGCAGGACGATGAGCAGCGACCGCCTGCGCTCGGCCCAGAACCGCTCCTGGAACTTCTCGAGCTCGTCGCGGACGTCCTTCAGCTCGGCCCGCGCAGCGTCCCGGTCGCCATCGAAGCCGGGGGTGCCATCAGGGTCGCGGTCTGCGAGGTCGACCTTGGCGTCGGGCGGGATGCGGAAGTGGTCGGCGTGGTCGGGCATCGGTCAGGCTCCGTTGCGGGCGGTGAGATAGATGGCGCCGAACGGGATGACGAACGTCCCGTCACGGTCGCGCGGCGTGACCGCCAGCATCTCGCGGGTCATTGCCTCGTGCTCGTCGGGGCTCCATTCGCGCGTCGCCTCGGCGCGGGAGCCGATGCTCCTCCAGGCCCGGAACAGCGTCTCGTCGGCGAGGCGAATGCTGAGCCACGGATCCTCGACCACCGCCGGCTCGAGCCAGCCGGCCGCCGTCGCGTCATCGATGAGCCGCGATGCGGTCGGGTGGTGATCACCGGTCGCGATGCCGCGCCCTTCGTAGATGTCCTGATACACCGCGGTTGGCGAACGTTCAGCCGGCCCGGGTGTCGAGAGCGACAGCCGGCCGCCGCGCCGCGTCACGCGGCGCCACTCGGTGAGGACGGCGACGCGGTTTGTCGCGAACAGGAGCGAATGCGAGGCAGTGACCGCGTCGAAGGTGCCGTCGCGGAAGTTCAGCTCGGCGAAGTCCATGACCGCGAAGCTCGCACCACGCACGTTGCGGTGGGCCCGCTCGATCATCGCCGGCGCACCGTCGATGCCCACGACGCGGCGCCCGTCACCGAGGGCGGCCGCGGCGGCGATCCCGGTGCCCGTGCCGACGTCGAGCACCCGCTCGCCTGGCTGCAGCGCGGCAAGTGCGACGACCCGCTTCGCGACCGGGAGGAGCGTGCGCGCGACGGTTGCCTCGTAAGCGGCGGCCCCCTGGTCGAAGGCGCGCGAGCTTGACGGGATGGTCACCCGTCGACCTGCGGCGGCTGCTCCACGCCGAGCCCCTCCCCGCGGCTCAGCGGCGTGACGAGGCCGTCGACCGGGTGGTCGCCACTCCACATCGCGGTCACCCCGCGCTCGAGGAGGAGCCGCGCGCCCGCCCCGGCGAACGTCACCCCGTCGGTCGCCAGCGCGGCCATGCGCATGAAGAGCATGGCCCGCAGGTCGGATGCGACGAGGTCCGCCGGCAGCTGGCGTGCCCATCCCCCGTCCCCCACGCGCTCGACCATGCTGCGGGCGAGGATGCTGACGCTTGCGTCGTCGAGCTCGTACGCCAGGTAGCGGATCGGCAGTCGCTGCCCCGAGGCCGAATGGACGAACGACGCGATGAGGCCGAACGTCGCGAGCTGCATCAGGCGCGGTGACGGGCGACGAAGCGCTCGGCGCGGTCCATCGCCTCGACGATCTCGTCGTAGGCGGTGGCGTAGCAGGCCCGCACGTGGCCGGCGCCCGAGGGGCCGAAGGCGCGGCCGGGCACGACCGCCACGCGCTCCTCGGCGAGGAGCTGCTGGGCGAACACCTCGTCGTCGAGCCCCGTGGCATCCGAAACGTTCGGGAAGCAGTAGAAGGCGCCCTGCGGCTCGAAGCAGCGGAGCCCCATCTCGTTGAAGCGGCGCGTCATGAGCTGGCGCCGGCGGTCGTACTCGGCGTGCATCCCCTGCACCGCCGCCTCGCCGTTGCGCAGCGCCTCGATGGCCGCGTGCTGGGCGGGCGTCGGGGCGCACATGATCCCGTACTGGTGGACCTTGGCGATGCCGGTCATGAGCTCCGCAGGGGCGGCGACATAGCCGATCCGCCAGCCCGTCATCGCGTAGCTCTTGCTGAATCCGCCGAGCAGCACCGTCCGGTCGCGCATGCCCGGCAGGCTCGAGAACGCCGTGTGGGCGTGGGTGCCGTACACGAGGCGGTCGTAGATCTCATCGGTGTAGACGAGCAGGTCGTGGCGCTCGGCGACCTCGCCGATGGCGGCCAGCTCGTCGTGGGACAGCACCGCGCCGGTCGGGTTGTTCGGGTAGCCCAGGAAGATCGCCTTCGTGCGCGCCGTGACCGCCGCCGCGATCCGGTCGGCGGTGACGCGGAAGTCGGTCGCGTCGGTCGTGCTGACCGGGACGGGAGTGCCGCCCGCGAGCTCGATGCACGGCGCGTAGGCCACGAAGCACGGCTCGTGATAGATGACCTCGTCGCCCGCGTTGAGCGTCGCGCGCAGGCTCGCATCGACCGCCTCCGAGGCGCCCACGGTGATGAGGAGCTCGGTGCGCGGGTCGTAGCGCACGCCATACCGATGCTCAAGGTTGGTGGCAATCAGCTCGCGGAGCTCGATCATCCCGCCGTTGGCGGTGTAATGCGTCTCTCCGCGTTCGAGGCTCTCGATGGCGGCGCGCGTGATGTGCTCGGGGGTGTCGAAATCCGGCTCACCGATGGTCAGGCTGATGACGTCGGTCATCTCGGCCAGCATGTCGAAGAAGCGGCGGATGCCCGACGGGGGCATGGCGCGGACGCGGTCGTTGAGGAAGTCTGCGGTCCCGCGGCGGGTCGGAGGCTTGATGCTCATCGGCCGCAAGTGTACCCGCCACCGTGCCTCATGGCGCCGCTGGTCAGCCGGGTGTCGGCGTCCCGTTCGCCACCGCGACCGGCTCCCTGGCCCGAGCGCCCGCGCGCAGCGCGAGCCGGAAAACCGGGGCAGGGACCGAGTCGTCGATGCGGACCGCCTCGACGGTGACGAGGTGCAGCTGGCCGGTGATCTCGCGGTTGAGCCACTCCACGCTGGTGAGGTGCTCGTCGCGCGCCTGGGCGCAGACCCAGATGGCCGTTTTCGCTCCACTCGCGACGAGCTGGCGCATGAGGACCCCGAACGTCTCGTCGGAGCTCGTGCCGAGCTCCACCACCACGCGCACCTGCCCGCCACCCGGATCGGTTGCGACGATGGTGCCCGGCGAGGCGGCACCGGCGGGCGCGGGCGCCAGCTTGACGCCCAGCAGGGTGCTCAGCTCCTCGAGATTCGTGCCGAGCCAGGTCGCGAACTCGTCGGAACGCCACAGCTCGACCGGGTCGGCTCGCCGAATGCGCCCGATCGGCATGCTCGCGTGCGCGGCGCCCGCGCCCGGCGTCGCCGGAGTCGGCGCGGGGGGCTCAGGGGCATCGGGCTCCGTCGGCCACGGGAGGTCGTGGCGGCGGTCGGGCGGTGCGTCAGATGAGACCGACATCGGTGTGGTAGGACCTGCTCATGGGGCGAAGCTCCGTCGGGCGAAGTGTCCGATGCCACGGGCTTCGCCGTCAGCCGTACGATCGGCCTTCGGCGGTGGGTCGTTTGGAAGCGGTCAGCCGCTCCAGGCCTGCTCGCCGGCTTCGATCCGCAGCGAGAGCCGGTTCTGCACGGGTGGCAGTGGGCACGTCGCGAAGCGACTGAAGACACAGGGCGGGTTGTACGCGCGGTTGAAGTCGAAGAGCAGCGTACCGTCGGCATCTGGCGCCGGCGTGTAGAGGAACCGCCCGCCGCCATAGGTCTCGCGCCCGTTCGTGGCATCGCCGAAGACGAGCCACAGCTCCCCGCCGTCCCCGCCGACGAGCGCGTCCAGCGCGTATGTGGCGCCATCGCGGTCGAAGCGGACGCTGCCGGGCGACATCTCTTCGAGAACGTCACCGATGACGTCCGGCACGCTGATCGCGCGCGGCGACGGCCAGGGCACGAAGCTGGCGCGCAGCGCCCAGGACGGATCGATCGGCCAGTGCGCGATCCCCATGAACGCGCTGGTCGCGGGCGACGCGGTATCCCAGGTGCGCACCCCGAACCGCTCGCGCTGCGCTCCGCGCCGAATGAGCTGCATCTGGTACCTCTGGACCGCCAGCAGGGTCGCCGGGCGCGCGTCGGTGCTGTCGACGTCCGGGACGAGCGGGAGGTCGCGTGCCGCCCTCCCGTCGAGTCGCAGCATGCCTTCCGGGCCCGAGGTCGCGGTCGCGACATCCGCATGCAGGTCGATCGTGCCCGCCACCGGCGGACCCGCAGCCAGGCGGACGGTGTTCGACGGATGTGTCCCGATCCGGTTCGCTCCCTCCGCCAGCCAGTCGAGCCCGACGAGGGTCAGCCAGCTGCGGGGGCGGCGGAGCGCCGCGTAGCGCTGCGCACGCCACGCCTCGACGGAACGCACGAGGTCGGCGTCAGCCACGCGCCGGCATGAAGATGAAGGTCGGCGCCGGCACGCGCCCGATGCGCACGTACGTTGCCGCGCCGTCATTGACCGGCGAGCGGGAGACCGGGCGGCCGGCGACGGTCGTTCCGTCGAGCGCCACCGCGATCGGTCCCTCACCGAAACGGGCCAGGCAGGCTGCGGTGTAGCCCTCGGTCGACGGCTCCGCGAGCAGGAGCACGCTACGGCCGACGACGAGGCGCCAGATGTGCGCACCCAGCTGCTCGTCGACGCCCGTGTCGTGCCAGCGGCCGGGGAGCGCGGGCGCAAGGCTGGCGGCAGCGCGCTCCGCGTCGACCGCGGCCAGCACGAGGCCGCGCGGTGCCTCGCTCCAATCGTCGATCGGGCGCGGGAAGAGGCCTGCCAGCGCCGGATCGTCCGGCACGTCGAGGAGCTGCGTGGGTGCACCGCGGATCCCCCACCACAGCAGGCGCGGCTGAGGCGCCGCCTCCGCGGAGAGCCACTGCGGAAACAGCTGCGCCCCGCCCTCGCGGAGGATGCGGCCGAGCTCTCCCTGGTCGGGCACCCCGATTCGGATGTGGCTGATCTCCGCCATGCGGCAGAGTCTATCCGCGAATGTGCGCCGGCGAAGATCCCGAGGTCAGGCGACGGGCGCGCCAATGGCGGTCGGCGGTCGGAGATCGGCGAAGCCGGCGATCCCCTCGTAGGCATCGGCCACGCGAAGGACGGTCGCCTCGTCGAAGGCGCGACCGATGACCTGCAGCCCGACCGGCTTGCCGTCCGACAGGCCGCAGGGCACCGAGATCCCCGGCAGCCCCGCGATGTTCACCGGCAGCGTGCAGGCGTCGTTGAGGTACATGAGCAGCGGATCGTCGGTCTTGGCGCCGATGGGGAATGCGACGCTCGGCGAGGTCGGAGCGAGGAGCGCGTCGACATCGGTCAGCACGTGGTCGAACTCGTCCTTGATGAGGGTCCGCACCTGCTGCGCCTTCACGTAGTAGGCGTCGTAGTAGCCAGCCGACAGGGCATAGGTGCCGAGCATGATCCGCCGTTTCACCTCCGGCCCGAATCCATCGCCGCGGGAGCGCAGATAGTTGGTGAGCAGGTCGTCGTCGCCCGCGCTGTGGCCGTAGCGCACGCCGTCGAAGCGGGCGAGGTTCGCGCTCGCCTCGGCCGGGGCGATGATGTAGTACGTCGCGAGACCCCGGTCGGTCGATGGCAGCGACACCTCGACGATCTCCGCCCCCGCGTCGCGGAGCAGATCGATCGCCGTCCGCACCGCCGCCTCGACGCCGGGCTCCATGCCGGCCACGAAGTATTCGCGCGGGACCCCCAGCCGCAGACCCTTGACGCCACCGGTGAGCGCGGCCGCGTAGTCCGGCACCGGCAGGTCGACGCTCGTCGCATCACGCGCATCGTGCCCGGCGAGCGCGCCGAGCACGAGCGCGCAGTCGCGGACGCTCCGCGCAAACGGCCCGCACTGGTCGAGGCTGGAGGCGAACGCGATCATCCCGTAGCGGCTCACCCGTCCATAGGTCGGCTTCATGCCGATGACGCCCGTGAGGCTCGCCGGCTGACGGATGCTCCCGCCGGTGTCGGTGCCGGTCGCGAAGAATGCCTCGCCGGCCGCGACGGCTGCCGCCGAACCGCCCGAGCTCCCGCCCGGTACCGTCTCCTCGTCCCACGGGTTCCGGACCGGGCCGTAGGCGCTGTTCTCGTTGCTCGAGCCCATCGCGAACTCGTCACAGTTCGTCTTGCCGAGCAGGACGGCACCCACGCCGTCGAGCCGCTGCTGGGCATCGGAGGCGTACGGCGACCGATAGCCGGCGAGGATCCTCGATCCCGCCGTGGTGGGGAGCCCGCCGGCGAGCGGGCCGCCCGCATCGTCGAGCGCTCGGGTGACGAAGATGTCCTTCAGGGCGTACGGGATGCCGAGCAGCGGACGCGGGTCACCGCCCGCACGCGCCCGGTCGGCGGCGTCCGCGGTCGCGAGCGCCGCGTCCGCGTCAACCGCGAGGAACGTGTTCAGGCGCGCGCCGTCGCGCTCGACGCGTGCCAGGCACGCCTCGGTGAGCTCGCGGCTCGTGACCTCGCGGTCGCGGAGCAGGCCGCTGACCTCGGTGATCGTGCGATCCGCGAGCTCCATCAGCGACCCTCCTCGAGGACGGTCGGCACCCGCAGGAACGGGCCGTCGCGGAGCGGTGCGTTGGCGAGCGTCGCCTCGCGGTCCATCGGTGCCACGGCGACGTCGTCGCGCATGACGTTCTCGAGCGCGATCACGCTCGCGGTGGGATCGATGTGCGAGGTGTCGACGTCGCGCAACTGCTCGATGGTCTCGAGGATGTGCGAGAGCTGCTCCTGCATGCGGTCGATCTCGGAAGCGGTCAAGCCCAGGCGGGCGAGGGCGGCGACGTGCTCGACGGTCTCGCGGTTGATCATCGGCCGATGGTAGCGTGCCGACCATGACGACGCGTGCGCTGCCGATCCGCGGCGGCACGATGGAGATCTTCACCCTGCCCGGCGGCCCCGGCGTTCCGCTCGTCGTGCTCGGGGGCGTCGAGACCGGGCTGCGGCCGCTCGCGGGCACGGAGGCGGTTCTCAGCCGCCGCTGGGAGGGCCGCAGCGCGGCGCGCACCGTTCACGTCGTCGGCCGGCCAATCCCCGCGGACCCGGCCGATGCCGATCGCCTCCTCCATCCGCGCGTGATGGCCGACGCGGTCGCATCGGTCCTGCAGCGGGATCGGATGGGCCCGGTGGCCATCGAGGCGGAGTCGGGCGGGGGGCGGATCAGCCTGTGGCTCGCCGTCGATCACCCGGATCTCGTCGCGCGGCTGGTGCTCGCGGCGGTCGCCTCCGAGACCCCCACCGACTCGCCGATGGCGTCGCGACTCGGCTCGTGGATCGAGATGGCCGAGGGTGGACGGTGGGGCGAGTTCTTCGCCCGCATGGCGCAGGTCATGGGACCGGCGGACGGCGAGGGCGGCGCCGGGGCGTTCGAGACCGCGGCGAAGTTCCAGCCGAAGCCCGCCACCCCGGAGCGCTTCCTCGGTGAGCTGCGGACGACGCTCGACCCCTCCTCGTTCGTGACCGATCGCCTCGCGGAGATCGACGTCCCGGCCCTCGTCCTTGCCGGGGCACGCGACCAGGTGGTGCCACTCGAGCGAACGCGGCAGGTGGCCGAGCGCATCCGCGAGGCAAGGCTGGAGATCGACGAGGCCTGCGGGCACACCATCCGCTCCTCGTTCCGAGGCTACGACGAGCTGGTGGAGGCATTCCTCGCCAAAGGAGATGACGGATGACGATCAAATGGCAGCCGCCGGCCATCGGCGCGCGCGCGACGTGGACGCGGACCTTCAACGCGGATGACGTGGCTGCGTTCGCAACGATCAGCGGCGATCGCAACCCGCTCCATTTCGACGCCGACTTCGCGGCACGCACGTCGTTCGGGCGTCTCGTTGTCCACGGCGGGCTGACGGCCGGGCTGTTCAACGCGCTCGTGGCGGAGCGGCTCCCCGGACCGGGCAGCGTCTTCCTCCACCAGGAGTGGGACTATCCCGCGCCGGTCTTCATCGGTGACACGGTGACCGCCGAGGCGGAGGTCACCGAGGCGCGCGCTGACAAGCCGATCACCCGTCTCCGCTGCGTGGCGCGGCGGCAGGACGGCGTCGAGGTGCTGCGCGGCGAATGCCTCGTGTTCACGATCCTGCCGACGTGACGTTCCGGGCTGAGTCGCCGGAGCCCGCGGGCCGCTGGCGGCAGCTGGCCTTCATGTCCTTCGCCGTGCTGCTCGTGCTGGGCACGTGGTTCAGCGGCACCGCGGTCGCGCCATCGCTGGTCAGGGAATGGCGGATCGACATCATCGGCGTCGCCAGCCTGACCGTGGCCGTCCAGATCGGGTTCGCGGTGGGAGCCCTGGTCCTCGCGGCGCTCGGCATCCCCGACGTGGTTCCCGCCCGCTGGCTGATGGCCGGCGGCGGACTGCTCGCGACGCTCGCGACGGCCGGGTTCGCGCTCGTCGCGGGCGATCTTCCCTCCGCCCTGCCGTTCCGCTTCCTGACCGGGGTGGGGATCGCGGGCGTCTACCCGGTCGGCATGAAGGTGCTCGCCGGCTGGTTCCAGCGCGAGCGCGGCCTGGCGGTCGGGACGCTCATCGGTGCGATCACCGTCGGCTCCGCGCTGCCGCACCTCCTGCGCGCGGCCGGCACGCTCCTCGCGGTCGACTGGCACGCCGTGATCCTCGTCGCGGCCGCGGGATCAGCTCTGGGGACGCTCATCGCGTTGGCGACCGTCGGCGAGGGCCCGTATGCCGTGCCGGCCGCGCGCTTCACGCCGGCGGTGGCGATGGCCGCACTGCGCGAGCCATCTGTCCGACTGGCGAACCTCGGCTACCTGGGCCACATGTGGGAGCTCTTCGCGATGTGGAGCTGGATCCCCGTCTTCCTCGCCGCGTCGCTGGGGGCGAGTGACGCCGCGGATCCGGGGCTCGCGAGCCTGCTCGGCTTCGTCGTCGTTGCGGCCGGTGGCGTGGGATCGGTCGTGGCCGGGGCGCTCGCCGATCGGCTGGGACGCACGACGCTCACCATCGGAGCCATGGCGGCATCGGGCAGCTGCGCGATCCTGACCGGCCTCCTGTTCGGGGCGTGGCCCGTGCTCGTGGTGGCGGTCGCACTGGTGTGGGGCATCACCGTGGTGGCCGATTCGGCGCAGTTCTCGACGGCGATCAGCGAGCTCTCGCCACCGGGAACCGCCGGCTCGGCGCTGACCGTCCAGACTGCAGCCGGATTCCTTCTCACCGCGGTCACCATCTGGGGGGTCAGCCTCATCGGGCCCGATGAGGCGGCAGGCTGGCGCCTCGCCTTCGCCGCCCTCGCGCTCGGCCCGGCGGTCGGCATCTGGGCGATGTGGCGGCTTCGACAGCGACCGGAGGCACAACTGATGGCCGGCGGCCGCCGCTGACCAGCCCCGTTTGGACGAAATGAGGCCATGCGTGAGCCGCTGACCAGCCCTGTTTCGAGGTGAGGCCCGCGGGCTACGGCTCCCGCCCGACCAGCAGGGCGCGGAACCCCTCCTCGTCGACGACCGCCACGCCGAGCGACTCGGCCTTCGCGAGCTTGCTGCCCGCCTCCTCGCCAGCGACGAGGTAGTCCGTCCTGCGGCTCACCGATCCTGCCGGGTGCCCGCCGGCCGCCCGGATCGCCGCCTCGGCGTCCTCGCGGCTGAAGCCGGGCAGCGCGCCGGTGACAACGAGCGTCTTCCCGGCGAGCGGTCCCTCGGCCGCAGTGGCGAGGGCGCCTGGCGCGGGGGCCTCCGCGACCATGCCGGCATCGACGAGCCGGTCGAGGACGTCGCGGGTGTTCTCATCGGCGAAGAAGCGGGCGATGCTCTCCGCCACCACGCGCCCGATGCCGAACACCTCGGTCAGCTCCTCGACCGACGCGTCGCGCAGGCGGGCCGCGACGCGCCGCGTCCATCCCTCCTCCGGCTCACCCTCGTTGCGCGGGATCTCGGCGATGAGCCAGGTCGCCAGGTCGACGGCGGTCTGCTGCCCCACGTGACGGATGCCGAGCCCGTTGAGGATGCGGGCCAGCGGTCGACGCCTGGCATCCGCTATGGCGGCCAGCAGGTTCTCCGCGCTCTTGTGGCCGAGCCGCTCGAGACCCTCGAGGGTCTCGAGGCCAAGGCGGAAGATGTCGGCCGGCTCCCTCACCAGCTCGCGCTCGGCGAGCTGGAGCATGATCTTGAACCCGAGCCCGTCGACATCCATCCCGCCGCGGCCGGAGAAGTGCAGCAGGCCCCCGATCCGCTGCGCCGGGCAGAACGGGTTCGGGCAGCGGGTGACGACCTCCCCCTCCTCACGGATCGCCTCGGTGCCGCACACGGGACAGGCCGACGGCATCTCCCACACGACCTCGGACCCGTCCCGGGCGTCGACGACCGCCGACACGACCTCGGGAATCACGTCGCCGGCCCGCTGCAGCACCACCGTATCGCCGATCCGCAGGTCCTTGCGCCGGATCTCGTCGATATTGTGGAGCGTCGCGTTGCGCACGGTCGTGCCACTCACGAACACCGGCGTCACGTGCGCGACCGGTGTCATGGCCCCGGTGCGGCCCACGTAGACCTCGATCTCCTCGAGCTTCGTGGTGACCTGCTGCGCCGGGAACTTGTAGGCGGTCGCCCAGCGTGGAGCGCGCGCCACGAACCCGAGCGTAGCCTGGTCGGCCAGCGCGTCGACCTTGATCACGATCCCATCGGTCTCGTAGTCGAGCTCGCGACGGGCATTTGCCCACTTCTCGACGTACGCGATCACCGCCTCGATGCCTGCCACGCGGCGCACGTTCGGGTTGACGGGGAAGCCGAGCGTCCGCAGCAGCTCCAGCGACTCCGAGTGGCTCGCGAAGCCGTGCGCGCCAACGAGCTGGTAGGTCCAGACCGAGAGCCGCCGGCTTGCCGTCACCGCGGGGTCCTTCTGGCGCACCGTGCCGGCGGCCGTGTTGCGCGCGTTGGCGTAGAGCGGCCTCTCGTCGCGCTCCAGCTGCTCGTTGAGCGCGGCAAAGGCGCCGCGCGGCATGTACACCTCGCCGCGCACCTCGAAGCGTTCGCCCGGCGGGTCGCCGTGCAGGCGGAGCGGGATGGCACGCACGGTGCGCAGGTTCGGCGTCACGTCCTCGCCGCTCGTGCCATCGCCGCGCGTCGCGCCACGGATGAAGGCTCGTCCCTCGTAGAGAAGGCTGATGGCGAGGCCGTCGATCTTCAGCTCGCAGACGTACTCGACCGGAGGGTCGTCCGCGGCGCGGCCCAGACCGCGGCGCACCTTCGTGTCGAAGTCGCGAAGCTCGTCGGCGCTGAACACGTTGCCGAGGCTGAGCATCGGCACGTCGTGGCGGACCGATGCGAAGAGCGTCGACGGCGTCGCTCCCACCCGGCGCGTCGGCGAGTCGGGAGTCACCAGCTCGGGGTTTGCAGCCTCGATGTCGTAGAGCTCGCGGAGCAGGCGGTCGTACTCGGCATCCTCCATGGTCGGCGCATCGAGCACGTGATACCGATGGTTCGCCTCGTCGAGGATCGCGCGCAGCTCGCTGGCTCGTGCCCCAGGGTCGCCGCTCGTCATGCCGCCTGGAGGTGCGCGGCGTGCTCGGCGTAATGGTCCGGCCCGTCGTAGCGGATCACGGCCTCGAGGGTATCCCCGTTGCCGAGGCGGGTGGCCAAGGCCCCGTCATCGATCCGCCCCAGGGCCGCTCCGAACCGCCCGAAGGCCGTTGCCTCGCGCTCGCGGGCGGCCCGGAGCGGCATGTCGGCGCCGCGGGCGGCCTCGGCGGCGTTCATGGCATCGGTGCGGGCCGTGTCGTAGTCGAACGCATCGCCTCGCCCGGCCAGCACCATCTCGATCGCATCGGCGCCATGCTCGGTCCAGAAGGCGACGTGCCACACCAGATCACGGGCTGTCCAGGCCTCCACGATCGGCGCATCGAGGCGCTCGGCCGGCACCGCCTCGAGCGCGGCGAGGAACGCGGCACGCGCGGCATGCAGCCCGTCGGCCAGGCTAACGACCGCGCTCACTCCTCCGCGCTCACTCGTCCGCGACCTCGTCGTCGACGTCGGTCTCGTCCTCGTCGTCGTCCGGCTCCTCGTCACCGCCGGTGAACCACGAACGGACGTCGATCGCGTGCTCGCGGTAGTGCTCCGGGCCGTCCTCGCGGAGCACCTGCTCGAGCGTCTCGCGATAGCCGGTCGCGTCGAGCAGCCAGGCGTCGTCGGCGGTGGCGAGCCGCTCGACGAGCGCCCCGTACGCCGCCTCCTCCCGCAGGCGCACGGTCGCGAGCTCCGTCTCGGCCGCGACCCGCGCGACCGTGTCGTTCACCGCGTCGACGTCGTAGTCCGGGTCGTCGCTGCCGAACTCGTGGAGCACGCCCTGCTCCGCGCGGTGAATCGCCTCCGCGGCGTGGCCCGCCCAGTAGCCGAGGTGCGCGATGAGCTCCTTCGCGCTCCAGGTGCCGACGAGGCCGGGCGCGGTGAGGAGCGCAGGGTCCATGTCATCGAGGGCGGCGAAGAAGGCGTCGCGCTCCACGCGCAGCTCGTCGAGGATCGCCTGCACGGTCGGCATCGGCAGCTCGCCGGTCACGAGGCGCGCTCCAGGCCCGCGTAGGCCGCGATGAGGTACTTCCGCCCATGCTCCTCGAAGTCCACCGTCACCTCCTCGTCTCCCTTCACGATCTCGCTGGCCACCACCAGGCCGATGCCGTAGCGACGATGCCGCACCCGGTCCCCGCTCTGCCAGCGCGGGCCGCCGGCCGCCTCCTCGGCCGGCGTCGCGCGCCGCACGAAGGTCCCGCTCCCGAGTTCGAGGTCCGGGCCCGGCTGATAGCCGCTCGAGGCGACCCTCTCGCGCGCCGCGTCGAGCGATGCGCCGACCGGCGGCCCGCTCATGTCGGGTAGGTTGACGGGGCGCAGCGGCTCGTTCACGCGCCGCGTCGGGGAGCGATAGCCACCCGGGAGCCAGCCTTCGGCATCGGTGCCGCGTGGGCTCCACCGGTCAGTCGTCCGTGCACCTCGACGGAACGGAGTGCCGGTGCGCTCAGCTTTCAGGAGATCCTCCGGCAGCTCGGCGAGGAAGCGGGATGGCTCGGCCGGGGCCCCGACCCCGAAGGTGGACCGATGATGGGCGTGGACGAGGTAGAGCTGATCCTTGGCGCGCGTCATCCCCACGTAGGCCAGGCGTCGCTCCTCCTCGAGCTCGCGCTCGTCCTCGAGGGCGCGCTGGTGCGGCAGCATCCCCTCCTCCATGCCGACGATGAAGACGACCGGGAACTCGAGCCCCTTGGCCGCGTGCAGGGTGATGAGCGTGACCCGGTCCGGCCGGTCCTCCAGCGTGTCCTGGTCGGAGACGAGCGCGACCTCCTCCAGGAAGCGGGCGAGGCCCTCCGGGGGAGCGATCTCGTCGTACTCGGCGGCATGGTTGCGAAGCTCGAGGACGTTCGTCCAGCGCTCGTCGCCCTCGTCGGTGCCGTCCTGGAGCGATTCGCGGAGGCCGGAGAGCTCGGTCGCCAGGTCGAAGACGCGCCCCGGTGGCTCGGTCTGCGCGGCGGCCATGAGCGGCCGCATGACGTCGGCGAAGGCCGCGAGGCTGGCACGTGCCCGCGGTGCGAGGTTCGGGTTCTCGCCCGCCTCGGTGACTGCCGTCCAGAGCGCGACGCCGCGCCCATCGGCCCAGGCCCGGAGCTCCTCGATCGTCTTGCTGCCGATCCCGCGTGCCGGCACGTTGATGATCCGCTCGAGCGCCACGCGGTCGCCGGGGTTGCGGGCCAGGCGGACGTAGCCGAGGGCGTCCTTCACCTCGCGCCGCTCGTAGAAGCGGGTACCGCCGACAAGCTGGTACGGAATCCCGAAGCGCATGAACGACTCTTCGAGGACCCGGGACTGGGCGTTGATGCGATATGCGACGGCGACCTCGCCGTAGCGGCGCGCGCCGTTGACGTCATCGGCGCGGCTCGTCAGCAGCCGGCTCATCGAGGTCCGTCCCCCACCGCCGACGAGCTTCTCGACCTGGCGGGCGACGAACTCGGCCTCCTCGTACTCGTTGTAGGCGTCGAAGAGGGTGATCGCGGTGCCGGTCCCGCGATCGGTCCACAGCTTCTTGTCCTTGCGTCCGGCGTTGCGGCTCACCACCGCATGCGCCGCGTCGAGGATCGTCTGCGTGGAGCGGTAGTTCTGCTCGAGCTTCACGACCTTCGCGTCGGGGTAGTCGGTCTCGAAGTCGAGGATGTTGCGCATGTCGGCGCCACGCCACGAGTAGATGCTCTGGTCGTCGTCGCCCACCACGGCGAGGTTGTGGTGCTTCGCCGCCAGGTGGCGGCAGATGAGGTACTGGGCGCGGTTCGTGTCCTGGTACTCGTCGACCATGATCTGCTGCCAGCGCTGCTGGTAGCGGGCCAGCACCGCGGCGTGCTGCTCGAACAGCTCGACCACGCGCATGAGCAGGTCGTCGAAGTCGACCGCCTCGTCATCGGCGAGCTGCTTCTGGTAGCCCTCGTAGACCGATGCGGCCGTCTCCTCGTAGAAGTTCGCGGCCTGCCTCCTGGCGACCGCGGGCTCGGCGAGCTCGTCCTTGCGCTGGCCGATGAAGGCGAGCATGCCCGTCGGGCTGAAGCGCTTCTCGTCTAGGTCGAGGCGGCGGATCACCGCCTTCACGACCGCGACCTGGTCGGCGCGGTCGTAGATCGAGAAGCTGCGTGGCAGGCCGATCACCTCGCCGTCGCGGCGCAGGATGCGGGCGCAGATCGCGTGGAAGGTGCCGATTGTGGCCTCGCGGGCCGCATCCTCGCCGATGAGCCCCGCGATGCGCGCCCGCATCTCGTTCGCCGCCTTGTTCGTGAAGGTGACGGCCACGATCTGCCAGGCCTTGTAGCTGGTGGCGACGAGGTACGCCACCCGATGAGCCAGCACCCGCGTCTTGCCGCTGCCCGCCCCGGCGAGGATGAGGAGCGGCCCGGTGAGATGCGCCACCGCCTCACGCTGCGGCTCATTGAGCCGGGCGAGGATCGCGGCGGGATCGAGCGTCGGGCGTGGCGGGCGCGCCGGGGCGTCGGGTGCGGGGACCGGGGACATCGGCCCGATTCTACCCGCCCGGAGCGGCTCGCCCCGTCGCCGCAGTCCGGCTCACGGCGTGCCGATCAGGGCCCGCAGCCGCTGCTCCGCCGGGCTCGAGATGGCCCCGGTCCCGCCGAGCACGGTGAGCGCCGGCGGCGCCAGGCGCAGCACCTGCCCGCCGGTGGCGACCGGGACGCTGGTCGACCCGACCAACAGCAGCGGCCGACCGTCGCGGCCGGCCACGGCGCCGCCGGCGAGGGCGTCGGCGAAGCTGCGCCCGCTGGCCACGTAGGCGAGCGGCACGGAACGCCCCCAGAACCAGCGCGCGATCGCCGCGCCGGTCGCGTAGCGATCCGCCCCGGCCAGGCGCGTCACCGGGCCGGCGGTGAAGAACGACAGCTGGGTGGCGACTGCGGCGCTCACCACGCCCGTGCCGCCCAGCACGTAGATGCGCTGCGGGGCGAGCCGCTGCAGCTCGGCGGCCGTGGCAGCCGGGATCGAGCCGGGCTTGACAAGGAGGAGCGGCGAATCGGCCATGGCAGCCGGCGGCGTCCCGGCCAGCGCGTCCGCGAAGCCGGTGCCGGTGGCGATGAAGGCCGCCACCACGCCCGGCCCGTACCAGCGCTTGCTGGCCGCGGCCGCGGTCGCGTAACGGTCCGCGCCGGTGATGCGGGTCACCGTCCCGCTGCCGGCGGAGGCCTGGAGCTGGGTGCGCACCGACTCCGACACCGCGCCCGTGCCGCCCAGGATGAAGATGTCCTGCGGCGCGAGGCGGGTGAGCTCGGTGGCGGTGGCGGCGGGCACTTGGTCGGGGCGGACGAGGAGCACCGGCACGCCGAGGTGGCCGGCGGCCGCGCTGCCCGCCAGCGCGTCGGGGAAGTCGAGGCCGGTGGCCACGATGGCGGCGCTGACCCCCGACGGGAACGCCGACGCGCTGAGCGCCGCGGCC
Source organism: Candidatus Limnocylindria bacterium (assembly GCA_038209995.1). GTDB lineage: Bacteria > Chloroflexota > Limnocylindria > QHBO01 > QHBO01 > JAICQM01. The sequence continues at coordinate 49,248 of JBBQXD010000005.1, forward strand.
GTGGCATAGCGATCCGCGCCCGCAACACGGGTCGTGGCCGGCTGCGCCGCCGAAATCCGGATCACCTGGTCGCCGCTGCCGTTCGAGGTCGTCACGTACAGCTGCCCGCCGGGGCCGTAGACCATCGCCCGCAGCCGGCCCCACGTGGTGTCGAAATGGATCGCCGGACCGGTGAGGGTCGTGCCGGCCGCGCCCACCCCGAAGCGCCGTACGTCGCTCTCCTTGAGGGTGCTGACGAACAGGTTGCCGTCGTCATCGCCCCACTGGGCGCCGGTGGCGAACGCGGCGCCCGAGGTGGCGAGCGTGGACCCGCCCGACGCCCACAGCGGCTCGCGGTAGGCGCTCGCGGCGCCGCAGCCGGCGATCAGGTGGTAGGGCGTCCCGGGTCCCGTGTAGCACGGCCAGCCGTAGTTGCCGCCCGCCATCTTGAGGTTGATCTCGTCGTTGACATCGGGCCCGTGCTCGGCGGCGTACACCTGGTCGGTGCCCGGCCGGATGGCGATGCCCTGCGGGTTGCGGTGCCCCATTGAGTACAACGCGTTGCGGGTGCCGGCTATGAGCGGATTGTCAGAGGGGATGCTCCCGTCGCGGTTGATGCGCAGGATCTTGCCGTTCAGGCTGGCGCGGTTCTGGGCGTTGGCCTCGTTGCCCGCATCGCCGATGGAGACCCACAGGTGGGCGAAGCGGTCCATCTCGACCGCGCAGCCGTCGTGGTTCGTGCCGGCGGCCGCGCCGGTCAGCAGGACCGTGGGCGCCGACCAGGTCGCCAGGCTGGGGCTGAGCGTGTAGCGCAGGACCTGGTTCTTCCAGCCACCGCTGCCGCTGTAGTCGCGCGACGCGCAGACGTAGACGTGGCGGTTGGTGGCGAAGTCGATGTCGACGGCGATGCCCATCAGGCCCGCCTCGCCCTCCGCGCGCACCGACGGCACGGTGATCGTCTGCACCAGCGTCGCGCCCATTGCCGGGGTGCTGTAGATGCGGATGCGGCCGGCGCGCTCGGTGACGAGCATGCGGCCGTCGGGCAGGAAGGCGACGTCCCACGGGATCGACAGCGACGAGGCGACGACCGTCGCGGTCATCGTCGGCGGGGCGGCCGCGGCCGGCGCCAGCGGCGCGACCAGCGCCCCGAGGCCGAGGGAAAGGGTCAGCCCGGTGGCGGCCGCTCGTCGGAGTCGCATGGTCGATACCTTGTGGTGGATCGCGGTGGGCCGAGTCTAGGCCATGCCCGGCCGCCGGCACATGGCCCGGTGGTGCGCCGCGCCCGATGACATAAGTTCGGCCCAGCCGCTACGGTGAGCGCCATGCACCCGTTCCGCTTCGGGATCACCGCGTCGGGGGCAACGGACGCCGCGGGTTGGATCTCGCTCGCACGACGCGCGGAGGAGCTCGGGTACGCGACGTTGGTCATGCCCGATCACCTCACCCACCAGGTCTCCCCGATGCCGGGGCTCGCGGCGGCGGCGGTCGCCACCACGACGCTCGGCATCGGCACGCTCGTGCTCGCCAACGACTACCGCCACCCGCTCCTCATGGCACGCGAGGCGGCGACGCTGTCGCTGCTCTCGGGCGGCCGCTTCGAGCTGGGCATCGGCGCCGGCTGGATGCGCTCCGACTACCGCCAGCTGGGGATGCCATATGACCCGCCATCGCAGCGCATCGACCGCATGGTGGAGGCCCTGCGCATCACAAAGCGCCTGCTCGCCGGGGAGACAGTGACGCACACGGGGCTCCACTACCCGATGCGCGAGGCACGGCTCGCCCCGGTCCCGGCGGCGATGCCGCGCATCCTCATCGGCGGCGGCGGACGTCGCATGCTGCGCATCGCCGCGCGCGAGGCGGACACGGTCGGGATGCTGGCGCAGTTCAGCGGCGGCGGCCGCTCGATGCTCTGGCAGGGCACCGAGGCCGCCACCGCCGCGAAGGTGGCCACCGTGCGGGAGGCGGCCGGCGAGCGCTTCGAGCGGCTCGAGCTCAACGTGCTCGTCGTCGACTGCGGCCTCGTCGGTGGGACAACGCCACTCCGCCGCTCGGCTGCGGCGCTCGCCAAATCGCTCGCACCAGCCGCCGTCGGCGGCTCGCCGTACGTGCTGTACGGCACGGTGGCACAGCTCCGCGCGCAGCTGCTTCGGCGCCGTGAGCGCCTCGGGATCAGCTACTACGTCTGGTCGGCGCGCCACGTCGAGACGATGGCACCGCTCGTCGAGGTGCTCGCCGGCGCCTGAGCGAGCGACGGTCAGTCGCTGAGCGAGCGACGGTCAGTCGCGGATGTGGACCGCCTGCAGCGTGACCGCTCCAACGGGGAAGTCGCGCGACGGCCATTCCGAGGCGATCGCGAGCGCCTCGTCGATGTCGGCCACCTCGAGGATGATGAAGGGTCCGTCGGTGACCGTCACGCGACCGTCACGGCGGCGCAGGGTGCGCGCATCCCGCGGAAAGCCGAGCTCCTCGCCGCCGTCGATGTGGGCCCGATGCTCGTGGAACCACGCGTGTGGCGCGCAACGTCGGCCTCGATCTCCTCGGGCGGCAGCTGCGCGTAGGTCGCCGCGAAATCGGCGTCGGGATCGGTGAACATCACGTAGCGCATCGGTTGCTGCTGCGTCAGCATCGGCGCGTCTATCGCGCCGCTCGCACCGTACGACGCGCGGGGCGGCGCCCATCCGACAAAACGACGAGCACAGCCCGGCCGCCGCGCGTGTAGTGTGGCCTCGTGACCCTCTCCGCCCGCTGGCGATCCTTCTTCGTCGTTTCGGCATCGGTGAAGCTCGCTGGATCCCGGATCCCGACGAGCGCGAGGCCCATCGGGCCCGGGTTCGCAGGCGTCTTCACGAGAACGCGTCGGATGCCACGCCACCGCCTCGGGGCGACGCGCCGTCGGGGAGCGACGGCTGATCGCACGGGCCTGCCAGGCGCCGACCTAGCGCTCGGCGGCCAGCCGCACGAAGTCCATCGCTGACACCACGCCGATCGGCCGACCCTGGTCGTCGACGGCCACCAGGCGGTGCACGTCGTGCTCGATCATCACGTTTGCCGCATCGGTCACCGTGGCCATGGTGTTGACGGTGATCGCCGGCCGGCTCATCACCTCGCCGACCGTGCGCCGGAACAGCGGCCCGCGCATTCCGACATCCAGATCGGGTTGGCTGAGGTACAGCACGTCCGTCTGGCTGAATACGCCCACGAGCATGCCGTCGGCGTCGACGACTGGCAGGCCGCTGACGCGATGGGTGCGCATCAGCTCCTCGGCACGCTCGATCGGCCGCGACTCTTCGATGACGATCGGCTCGATCGTCATCAGATCAGCGACGGAATATTCGACCCTGACTGCCATGGGAGCCTCCTGCTGGGACCTGGAGGCACGGTGCGTCAGGGGCAAACCGTCCGGCAGAGCCAAGTGGCCGGTTGCTCGGGGCCGTATGGCCCGCGCCATCGAAGAGGGCCCGGCCCAAACCAAACGAGGGCCCCGGCCGAAGCCGGGGGCTTCGCATCGGGCTCATTACCTGGGTGGCAGAATGAGCAGCGGGCTACCGGCGTCCCCTATGACGCACCCGCCCCCGGGCCGATCGCCTGCCCGATAGACCACCTTTCCTGACGCATCGAGCACGGCAAGATCGGGGTCGAAACGGGCGGTGAAGCCCTGCGGCCAGACGATCTCCGCTCGTTCACCGTGGGACTCAACCAGCCATGCCACCCGAGGATCGGTAGGGCTCCCTGCGAGCATCCCATCATTGCCGACGCCGGCGCAGGGGATGGGTTCGGCAAGCGGCAGTGTGGGCAGCGTGGGAGTGGCCGTCGCGCCACACGCCGCCAGCAAGACTGCAACGCTCCCGACGAGTAGTCCACGCTTCATGACAACAGCTCCCGCGGACCGTTCACCGCTAACTGTTGTGCAGCGCTGACGGATTAGCAACACCGGCACGTGACCGGATCCGTCTTTGAGGTGCGCTTAGCCGACCCTGGCGCACTCGGGGGCCGGCTCACCTGTCGCCGGATGCCTCACCGGCAGCGGGGGTCGTCCCAGCCCAGGTGGCGCTAAGCGGCAAATGACGTGGAACCAGGAGGGCCAGCCCGGCGCGCATCCCGCGGAGCGAGGCGATGTACGAGAAGCTGGAGGCACTCCTCGAAGCCGAGGCGCGCCGTGTTGGCGCCCGGCGGCCTGCCGGAAATCAAGCGAGCTACTGGACGTGGACGACGGTGACCATGGTCTTGGGGGCCTTCCGACAATAGAGGTGATAATCGCCCGGCTGGTAGAAGGTCACCACCCCCGGCACCTTGGCGGTCAGCGTCTTGTCAATACACCAGTCCGCGGCCTTGTGGCCGTTCATGCCCTCGGTCACGGTGGGTCCCAGGAAGACTTGAGTGAGAAAGGCGACTGCCTGGCCGGCCTTGATCGTTACCTCCCTCACCGTGACCGGATCGTTCCATTCGACCGTCACGCTCGGAGTGGCGCCCGGGGTTGACGCGCAGCGAAGGGCCGCTACCTGGCTGGCGGGCGGCGTGTGGCTGGGACTTGCGGCGGAGCTGGGGCTCGAGGTTGGACTCCGGCTCATGGAGGAGTTGCTAGCGCCGCCGCATGCCGCGAGAACCAGGGTGAGAAACGCTCCTGCGGCGAGCACCATCTCCAATCTGGACGTTGAATCCTGCAGAATGAGAGAGCGAGAAGGGAGTGCGCGGCCACGAAGAAGTTTCTTCATCTGACACCTCCTATTTGGTGAACTTACCAGCGGGGGCGGCGCGAGCTGCTCGACCAGGGACCACGGTCCCCGTTCTACGCCCCGGTTGCGGTCCCCCCGCCGTGACCGGGGCGCTTCTGCGTGCCCGGTAGCAATCGTGGTAGCAATCAGGCCGGGCATCCACGGATGGATGACCCAGCCTGACCGCCGATTTGAGCGTGAATCCGACCGGCGCGGACGCCGGCGGACACTACGGGCGCCCCTAGTAGTCCATGCCCCCGCCCATGCCGGGCATCGACGCCTTCTCCTTCTCGGGGATGTCCGTGACGATCGTCTCGGTCGTGAGCATGAGGCTCGCCACCGAGCTCGCGTTCTCGAGCGCGGAGCGGGTCACCTTGGCTGGGTCGATGATGCCGGTCGCGAACAGGTCGGCATATTCGCCCTTGGCCGCGTCGTAGCCGCTGCCCGGGGGAAGCTTGCGGACTGCCTCGACGACGACCGAACCCTCCATGCCGGCGTTGACCGCGATCTGGCGCAGCGGCTCCTCGAGCGCGCGACGCAGGATGTTGACGCCGATCTTCTCGTCACCGAGCACCTCGAGCTTGTCGAGCGCCGGGGTTGCGTGGATGAGGACCGAGCCGCCACCGGCGACCATGCCCTCCTCGACACCGGCACGCGCCGCGGACAGGGCGTCCTCGATGCGGTGCTTCTTCTCCTTGAGCTCGACCTCGGTGGCCGCGCCGACCTTGAGGACGGCCACGCCGCCGGACAGCTTCGCGAGCCGCTCCTGGAGCTTCTCGCGGTCGAAGTCGCTCGTCGTGTCCTCGATCTGGAGCTTGATCTGGCCGATGCGGGCCTTGATCGCGCTCTCGGAGCCCTTGCCCTCGACGATCGTCGTCGTGTCCTTGGTGGCCGTCACGCGACGGGCCTCGCCGAGATCCTCGAGCTGCACGCTGTCGAGCTTGCGGCCGACCTCCTCGGAGATGACCCGCGCACCGGTCAGGGTCGCGATGTCCTCGAGCATCGCCTTGCGACGATCCCCGAAGCCGGGAGCCTTGACCGCGAGCACGTTCACGGTGCCGCGCATCTTGTTGACGACGAGCGTCGCGAGAGCCTCACCATCGACGTCCTCGGCGATGATGAGGAGCGGCTTGCCGGTCGAGACGGTCTTCTCGAGCGTCGGCAGGATGTCCGCCACGGCGCTGATCTTCTTGTCGGTGACGAGCACGTACGGGGTGTCGAGGGTTGCCTCCATGCGGCCCGCGTCGTTGCTCGTCACGAAGTACGCGCTGACGTAGCCGCGGTCGAGCTGCATCCCCTCGACGTACTCCTTGTCGAGCTTGAGCCCCTGGCTCTCCTCAACGGTGACGACGCCGTCCTTGCCGACCTTCTCCATCACCTCCGCGATCAGGTCGCCGATCTCGGTGTCGCGCGCGCTGATGGCGGCGATGTGGGCAATGTCCTCCTTGGTCTCGACCGGCTTCGAGAGGTTCTTGATCTCGGCGACGATCGCCTCGACGCCCTTCTCGATGCCACGCTTGATGCCCATCGGGCTGGCGCCCGAGGTGACGTTCTTCAGGCCCTCGGTGATGATGGCCTGCGCGAGCACGATGCTCGTCGTGGTGCCGTCACCGGCGATGTCGTTCGTCTTGGCCGCGACCTCCTCGAGGAGCTGCGCGCCCATGTTCTCGAACGGATCCTCGATCTCGATGTCGCGGGCAATGGTGACGCCGTCGTTCGTGATCGTCGGCGACCCGAACTTCTTGTCGAGGACGGCGTAGCGGCCGCGCGGACCGAGCGTGACCTTGACGGCTTCCGCCATCTTGTCGACGCCCCGCTTCAGCGCACGTCGCGCCTCCTCGTTGAACAGGAGCTGCTTCGGCACGGTAGTAAGGTTCCTCCTTGGTGCGCCGCCGTCTGCGGGCGGCCACTGATGTCAGATGGACGAGCGGGCGCGAACGCCTACTCGATGACCGCCAGGACGTCCTTCTGGGAGAGGATCAACAGCTCCTCATCGTCCAGCTTGAACTCGGTGCCGGCGTACTTCTGGAAGAGAATCTTCTGGCCGACCGACACATCCATCGACTCGCGAGAGCCGTCGTCAAGGATGCGGCCCGGCCCGGCGGCGAGGATCGTGCCCTCCTGCGGCCGCTCCTTGGCGGTGTCGGGCAGGACGATGCCGCTCTTCGTCATCTCCTCGCGGGGCGTGGGCTTGACGACGAGGCGATCCCCGAGGGGCTTGAGCTGCGTCGCGGTGGCGCTGACCGAGGTGGTCATGAGATGGTGCGTGCCTCCTTGATCCAGACTGAAAGCGTTGCGATTGCCCGATGGACGCGCTCACCCGGGAGTACCGAAGGCCTGGCCGATGCGACCCGGAGGTCTTCTGGCACTCGACCGATGAGAGTGCCAAGCGATCGTAGCGCGGCCCCGCACACGATGTCAACCGCTGCCGGGGTGGGGAGGCACAACAACGCCCCGGCCGATGGCCGGGGCGTGGGTCGCGCGCGCGGCGAGCCCGACGGCTACATGAGCCCCAGGTGCTGGAGCAGGGCGCTCGGAAGCACGTTATTGACGTTGTTGACGTTGTTGTTCGTGCCTCCGCCACTCGGATTGAGGACGAAGAAGTACACCAGCAGCGCGATCACGACGATGGCAACCAGGATACCGACGATGAATCCGTAACCTGAGCCGTCGGAGGTGCCATTGCCGCCCGGTGTGTTGACGTTGACCTGTCCCACTCGGGTCTCTCCTTCTTGCATGTGCGTGCCACCGGGATGCCGGCGGCCCGCCGCGGTCCGTTGCAACCGGCGTGCCAGATGGGAGACCCTCCCTCGCTCAGCGAGCGAGCAGCCGTACCAGGTTGACCGATGCCGCCGTGGCGATCGCCTCTGGGGTCGTGCCGCGCAGCCGCGCGAGCTCCGCCGCTACGCGCAGCACCGTGGTCGGCTCGTTCCGCGTCCCCGAGCCGCGGGGGCCGAGATACGGGGCATCGGTCTCGGTGAGGAGTGCCGAGTCGGGCAGCTCGGCCGCCGCGGCACGGGGTCCGCGTGACGAGGAGAACGCGACCGGCAGCGCGAAGCTGACCAGGAAGCCGGCCGCCACCAGGTCCGCGGCCATCGCCGCGTCGCCGCTGAAGCAGTGGAGGATGCCCGGCGCCCGGCTCGCGTCGCGCCTGGCCGCCCAGCGGAGCAGCACGTCACGCGTGGCGTCGTGCGCATCACGATCATGGACCAGGACCGGCAGGTCGCGGCGCCCGGCGAGCTCGAGCATGCGCTCGAGCATCGCGTGCTGGATCCCGGGCGGACTGTGGGTCCGATGCGCGTCGAGCCCGATCTCGCCGATCGCGACCACCGACGGCTCGGCTGCCAGCTGCTCGACGCGCCGCACGTCCTCCTCGCTCGCGGCGGCGGCCCAGTTGGGATGGATTCCCACCGCCGGGCAGAGCAGGGTCGGGTGTCGTGCCGCCAGCGCGACCGCCGCCTCGGACGAGGTGGCATCCCAGCCGGGGATGACGATGCGGGCGAGGCCGGCCGCCACGGCCCGCTCGAGGACGGCATCGAGATCGGTCCCGAACGCGGCGTCCTGGAGGTGGCAGTGCGAGTCGATGATGCCGGGCAGGCGCTCCGGCGTGCGACGCCGGCTCAGCGCGCCGGCACCTCGTCCGGGAGATCGACGCGCGGGAAGATCGGCTGCGCCGCCCCCGTCAGCCGCGGCCCCGGCTCGCCGCCCCAGGCGACGAGCGTCGCCAGCCCCGGACCGCCCGCCCCGCGTTCGTCGTAGCTGCCCGCCACCCCGAGCTGGGCGTGGACCTGGCGCGCGGCGCTGGGCGTGAAGGGCGCCATCAGATGCCCGAGGATCCGGCACGCCTCGGCCATCGCCGCGAGCACCTGGCCGGCCCGATCCGCCTCCCCCGCCTTGTGGAGCGACCATGGCGCCTGGGACTCCGCGTAGCCGTTCGTGGCGCGGGTGAGCTCCATGACCGCGGCCAGCGCCTGCTCGAAGGCGAGCCTGCGCATCGCGTCGTGGTAGGCGGCCACGGACGACTCGGCGGCCGCGCGCAGCTCCTCGTCCGCCGCATGGCTCGCCGCGAGCGCGGGCAGCGCCCCGTCGAGGTAGCGGGCGCTCATGCTCACCGTGCGGTTGACCAGGTTGCCGAGGTCATGGGCCAGGTCGGCGTTGTAGCGCCGCACGAGGCCGTCCTCGGTCATGTCGCCGCCGCGGTCGAACGGGATCTCACGCAACACGAGGTAGCGGGTCCCGTCGACGCCGAACTGGGCGACGGCGTCGTCGGGATCGACGACGTTGCCCCGCGTCTTGCTCATCTTCTCGCCGCGCAGGGTCATGAAGCCGTGCGCGAACACCTGGTGCGGCAGCTCGATCCCGGCGCTCATGAGCATCGCCGGCCAGTACAGGCAGTGGAAGCGGGTGATGTTCATGCCGATGATGTGGACGTCGGCCGGCCACCATCGGTCGAAGGCCTGCTGGTCATCGGGGAAGCCAGCCCCGGTCAGGTAGTTCGTCAGTGCGTCGAACCAGACGTAGATCCGGTGGTCCGGGTCGTCGGGGAACGGGATCCCCCAGCTGGTGCCGGCGCGGCTGATGGAGAAGTCGCGCAGCCCCTCGCGGAGCCAGGCCAGCACCTCGTTGCGGTAGTGCTCCGGCTCGCAGAACGACGGGTTGTCGCGATAGAGCGCCTCGAGCCGCTCCTGGTAGGCGGAGAGGCGGAAGAAGTAGTTATCCTCCTCCAGCCACTGGAGCTCGAGCGTCGGATGGTCCGGGCAACGCCCGTCGACGATCTGCGCATCGGTCTTGAACTCGTTGTCACCGATGCAGTACCAGCCCGAGTAGGTGCCCTTGTAGATGTCGCCGTTCGCGATGGCACGCCGCACCATCTCGAGCGAGGCGCGCACGTGGTCTGGGTCGGTGGTGCGGATGAACCGATCGAAGCTGACGTGGAACCGATCGAAGGTCGCCTGCCAGGTCGCCGCCCAGCCGTCGATCAGCGGCTTCGGCTCCTCCGCGCGCTCGCGTGCCAACCGCTCAACCTGGGCCGAGTGCTCGTCCATGCCGGTCAGCAGCCGGGTGTCGTCGCCCAGCAGGCGGTGATAGCGGGCCAGCGCATCGGCCCCGAACGCCTCGTAGAGCGAATGCAGCGGCGGCGCAGGGCTCGGGTAGAAGATCGCGGTCGTGATGTAGAAGGAGCGCGGTGCGGCCATCGGTCAGTGGGTCCGGCCCTTCGGCCAGTAGAGCTCCTTGCGCACCTGCTCGGGCGCGAAGTCCCGGCGCGCGGCGATCTCCTCGATGGCGCTCACCATGTCCGGGTTACCGCACAGGTAGATCGTCGTGTTGTCGGCGGTGAGCTGATTGGCATCGAGATGCGCGTCGAGCACCGCCTCCGCGCGCCCGGTCAGGCCATGCCAGGTCTGTGCCTCGCCGGGCCGCGAGATGGTGGCGGCGTAGTGGAGCGGAAAGCCGCCGTTCGCGGCCGCGTCGGCGAGCTCGGAAAGCTTCTGCCGCCAGGCGAGGTCGTGCTCGTAGCTCACCCCATGGAGAATCCAGATGTCGCGCTGCTGACCGCGGCCGCGGAGCGTGTCGATCATGCTCATGAACGGCGCCAGCCCGGTGCCGGTGGCCACGAACAGGCACCGCCGGCCGTCCTCCTGGAGGAGGAACCTGCCCTTCGGGCCCTTGATGTTGATCGCGTCGCCCACACTGCGCTCCCAGAGCAGTGGCGTGAAGGCGCCACCGTGGACGAGCCGGATGAAGAACTCGTACTCGCTCGTCTCATCGGCCGACGAGCTGATCGACATCGGCCGCTGCACGAGCTTCGCATTGCCCATCAGCCCGAGCGTGGCGTACTGGCCCGGCTCGAAGGCAAACGGCTCGTCGAGCGCCTGGACGCCGACGATCGCGAGGCCCTCCGCGACCTCGTCCCAGCGGCTGATGCGTCCGTTGTACGGGTAGTCGGTGGCCATGGAGGCGCGGCGTGCCCTCGGTGCGACTGCGGGGCGCCAGTGTATAGCGGTCGACGCCCTGCGATCGCAAGGCCGGTGGCGCGTCTCGAAGGCTCAGGCGCAGCCGGCGGGCTGTGGATCACGCGGCCAACGTTCGATCGACGTGGCGGTCACGAGGTAGATCACCGATTCATCGTTCTCATCGACCCAGAGGGCCGTCCCACCCTCCCGGAAGCCAGTATCGACGGCCCGGGCAGGCAGCGCGGCATCCGGGTCAAAGCCGGCTGCGGTCGACGCATCGCCGAAGACGTCGCCAGGGTCTCGCACGTAGGTGGCACTGTTGCGATCATCGCTGTACCGGGCTCCAACCGGAATCCCGGTGACGATCACGCGCGCCGACTGCCATCCGCAGTGGGCCGGGCCCGGGAAGTCGGCGATCACATCGATGCGCACCAGGCAGCCGTCCGACGTCGCCCAAAACCGATCGTCGCCTTGCCGCCAATCGGGCTCGTGTGCCACGTCGACGACCGAGCCCTCCGGGGCATCACAACGGATGGGGGTCGGCACGCCCGTCCGAAGCGACGGCAGCGGCTGCTCGGGAGAGCCGCATGACAGGAGTGCCAGGCCGAGGACCACGCCGATGAGCGCGCGCACTCGCATCAACCCCAGTGTATGCCACTGGGCGCCGCGACCCGGCCGCGGCGAGCCGATTCGGCATTGCCAGCCGGGCGCCGAGGTCGCTACAGTCGATGCCTACATTCGGAGGAGGCGACGATGCCCGACAAGGGACCCGGATCCAAGGGCGGCGGCAAGAAGCCAAAGGGTGGCGCCAAGCCCGGCGACAAGAAGAAGAAGTAGCTGGGGGCGCATCTGGCGCCCTTTCCCCTTGCGGCACGGGCGAGCAGCGAGGTGACCGAGGGCTCGATGGCACAGGCCGGCTGAGTGGGGCGACCCGGCGCGGAGGGGGGTGCGCGCCGGATCGCTGCGATCACATCGCGATGAGCGCCTCCTGCGGCGCGTCGGCGTGGCCGTTCGACGCTGGGCCCGGCACCTCATCGGTCTCACCAACCGCGGACTGGACCTCCTTGGCGTACTCCTTCTTGCCGCGTCCGGAGAGCATCTCCAGCGAGCCGACGACGACCTCCGTCTTCCAATGGCGAATGCCGGCCTCGTCGTCCCACTGGCGGGTCTGGAGGCGCCCCTCAATGTCGACGAGCTGCCCCTTCGACAGGAACTGCCCGCAGACCTCGGCCAGGCGGTCCCAGGCGACGACGTTGTGGTACTCCGTCCGCTCGCCCGCTCCGCCGCCGCGGAACTCGTTGGTGGCGATCGTGAAGTTCGCGACCGGCTTCCCCGACGGCACCGAGCGCAGCTCGGGATCGCGCGTCAGGCGACCCACCAGCATGACCTTGTTCATGGTCGGTTCTCGACCTCCTCGTGACGACGCCTCGAACCGGGCGAGCTCGGCGGCGTGTGAGGTTGCACGCTACCGATGGGGCCTTATCGGTCCGTTAGCGCCCGCTTAGCCATGCCCCGGGGTTGCGGTTCGCCATGTACCGATGTGCTCGGCGCGACCGACTCGGGTGCCGACGCGATCGGCAAGGGGCGAATGGCGCCCAGACCGCCCCGCCCCTCAGCTCCCCCGCCGCGACCCCGGCCGACGTCGCGGATAGAGGTGATCGATACCCGGCGTGCGGAGGCTGATCTTGGCGACCGGCGGCACCTGGCGCTTGAACTCCATCATCGCCACCCGGCGCGCGACCCAGGCCACCAGATCGGGCGCCATGCCGGCGGTCACGCAGCGCTCCACCGTCCAGCGGCGATCGACGAGCGCGTAGAGGGCGCGGTCGAGGTCCGCGTAGGTGCGGCCGAGCTCACCCTCGTCGGTCTGGCCAGGCCACAGGTCCGCGGACGGCGGCTTGGCGACGATCTCGGCCGGGACGCCGAGCGCCGTGGCCACCTCGCGGAGCTGCGACTTGTAGAGGTCGCCGATCGGCTGGAACGCGGCCGCCATGTCGCCCCACAGCGTCCCGTAGCCGAGCAGCGCCTCCGTCTTGTTGCTCGTGCCGGCCACGAGCGCATCGAACGCCGCCGAGCGGTCGTAGAGGACGATCATCCGCTGGCGAGCCATGGCGTTCCCGCGCCGGACATTCAGCGCCGGGTCGTCATCCGGACCAATGAGCTCGAGCATCGGCGCGACCATCGGCGTGATGTCGACCCGCTCGGTCCGGCAGCCGAGGGCATCGACCACGCGCAGCGCATCGGTCTCCGATGCATCGGACGAGGTGCGGAACGGCATGCGGACCGCCAGCAGCCGGTCCGCCGCCACCGCCCGCGCGCAGAGGTAGGCGACGGTCGCCGAGTCGACGCCGCCCGAGACGCCGATGACGAGCCGCTCGAAGCCAGTCTGCTCGAGCTGGGCGCGGATGAATCCGACGACGACCTCGATCGTCTGCGCCGCGTCGATCCGTGGTAGAACGGCCTCGCCGCTCACGCCGGGGGCTCGTCCGGGGCGGCGACGTCGGCGCGCTCGGCGATGATCCGCTCCAGCTCGCGGCGCACGAGCTCGAGGCGCTCGTCGGCGAGGAGCGGGACCTGGTAGCGCTGAATGCGGACGTCATCGGTGTCGATCGCTCCCACCACCAGCGCCTCCTCCCAGAGCGGCGCCTGCACGATCGTCGAGCCGTCCGCGCCGATGAGCCGCGAGCCGCCCCAGAAGGTCAGGCCCTCCTCGTTCCCGACCCGGTTGCAGAAGGCGACCGGCACGGTCCCGAGCAGCGCGTAGGTGTCCTGCATCTTGTGCCAGCCGCCGATCGCCGCCAGCCCAGCCTCGCTGCCCGGCGCGCGCGACGGCCCGGCGGCGATGTTCACGAGCAGCTGCGCGCCGTCGAGCGCCTGGAGCATCGGCAGGCTGGCGTGCCAGAAGTCCTCGCACACCGACAGGCCGATGCGCCCGAATGGCCCCCCCGCCTCGATCGTCCGGATCCGCTCGCCCGGGCGCGTGAAGCGCCCCTCGTCGAAGAGACCATAAGTGGGCAGGTAGACCTTGCGATGCAGGCCGATCAGCTCGCCATCGCGGAGCAGGGCGACGCTGTTGCAGAACCGATGGTCATCGGTCTCCTCGACGAAGCCGACGGCAACCAGCATGCCGGGAGCCTCGCGGCTCAGCGTCGCGAGGCGCGGGTCGCTGGAAGGCATGGCGACCTCGGGCACCAGGTCGGCGAGCAGGTACCCGGTCAGGGCAAGCTCGGGGAACGCGGTGAGCTGCGCGCCCTCATCGGCAGCTCGCTGCAGCCAGCCGCGCGCCACCTCCAGGTTGGCGTCAACCTCGCCCAGGCGCGGCGCGACCTGCGCCAGCGCGATGCGGTATTCCACTCAGGAAGCCTACCTCGGCAACGACATCCTCACGGGTGAGGCGGCTCCACGCCAGTCACGCCAGCTGCGCCGACGACCTCCACGTTCGGCAGACCCGCGTCCGCGACATCGGGATCGACCTGGTCCACGTCGACCCTTGCCGGCAGGTCCGCGACTTCGATCGGGAAGTGGCACGCGACCCGGTGGCCAGGAGTCAGCTCACGCAGCTCCGGTACCTCGACGGCGCAGCGCTCCTGGGCCTGGAAGCAGCGCGTCCGGAAGACGCACCCGCTCGGCGGGTCGATCGGGCTCGGAAGGTCGCCCTGCAGCACGATTCGGGACCGCTTCTTCTGCCGCTTTGGGTCCGGTATCGGCACGGCCGAGAGCAGGGAGTGCGTGTAGGGGTGAAGGGGGGCCGAGTACATCACATGCTGCGGCGCCGTCTCCATGGTGTGGCCGAGGTACATGACGGTGACGCGATGCGAGATCTGCCGGACGACCGCCAGGTCATGGGCGACGAAGAGGTAGGCGATCCCGAACTCCCGCTGGAGGTCCCGGAGGAGGTTGAGGATCTGGGCCTGGATCGAGACGTCGAGTGCCGAGACCGGCTCGTCGCACACGATCAGCTTCGGCTGGAGCGCAATCGCCCTCGCGATCCCGATCCGCTGGCGCTGGCCTCCGGAGAACTCGTTCGGGTAGCGGTTGTAGTGCTCCGGGTTGAGGCCGACACGCTGCATCAGCTCCAGGACCGCGTTCCGGACCCCGCCCACTGGCTCCACCCCCTGGACCCGGAACGGCGCACTGATGATGCCGCCCACGGTGTGGCGCGGGTTCAGGGCGTTGTACGGATCCTGGAAGATCATCTGCGCCTTGCGACGAACGGGCACGAGCGCCCGCGTCGAGAGACCCGTGATCTCCTGGCCGTCGATCTCGATCTTGCCACTGGTCGGACGGACCAGCATCAGGACCGACCTGGCCACGGTCGTCTTTCCCGAGCCGCTTTCGCCGACAAGGCCGAGGGTCTCGCCGGCGGGTATCGTCAGGTCGATGCCATCAACGGCCTTCACTTGGCCGACGGTCCTCGGGATGAGTCCTCGTGACCGAACCGGAAAATGCGTATGCAGGTCCGTGACCTTGAGGACGTCGTTGGTCTGGATCGTCACGGCGAGCCACCGGCCAGGATTCGCAGGACGTCCCGCGAGATCTCCTGGCGCTCCTCGATCTGCAGATGGCAGCGGACGAAGTGGTCCGGCCCGGACGGAAGGAGCTCGGGGCGACGTGTGAAGCAGGCTCGGTCGGGGACCCGGTCGAAGTAGTTGCAGCGCGGTTGGAAGACGCATCCGGGCGGCAGGTTGATCGGCGAAGGCGGATTGCCGCGAATGGGGTCGAGCCGCTCGGGCAGCTCGCGGTCCATGCGGGGGACCGATGAGAGGAGCCCGAGCGTGTACGGCATCTCCGGCCGATCGTAGAGGACCGAGGTCGGGGCGAGCTCGACGATCCGGCCGCCGTACATCACCGCGACCTCGTCCGCGACGTCAGCCACGATCCCGAGGTCGTGGGTGATGAGGATGACGGAAATCCCGAACTCGTCCTGCAGGCTCGTGATCAGGTCGAGGATCTGGGCCTGAACGGTGACATCGAGCGCCGTCGTCGGCTCGTCGGCGATCAGGAGCGCGGGCGAGTTGATGAGCGCCATCGCGATCATCACGCGTTGCCGCATCCCGCCGGAAAGCTGGTGGGGGTAATCGTCGACCCGTCGCTCGACGGCCGGGATCCCGACGCGGCGCAGCATCTCGATCGTCTCGCGACGCGCCGTCGCGGCTCCGACCGGCCGGTGGGCACGGATCGCCTCGGTGATCTGGTCGCCGATCCGATAGAACGGATGCAGGCTCGACATCGGATCCTGGAAGATCATGGCGAGCTGGTCGCCGCGGAGCGCCTGCACCTCGTCCGGCGGCATGCCGACCAACTCCTGGCCATCGAGCCAGATCTCGCCCGTCACGTTGGCGGACGTGCGGTTGATGAGGCCCATGATCGCCTGGGCGGTCACGCTCTTGCCAGAACCCGACTCACCGACGATCGCGAGCGTCTGACCGCGCTCGATGGACAGCGAGACGCCATCGACGGCGTGGACGAGCCCATCCTCGGTCGGGAACGAGACCGAGAGGTCCGTCACCGACAGGAACGGCCGCTCGATCACCGCCTTGGGCTCGATCACGTGATGCGCACCCGCGGATCGATCACCGCGTAGAGCAGGTCGACCACCAGGTTCGCGACGATGATGATGCTCGCCGTCAGGAGCGTGATCCCGGTGATCAGGGGGAGATCCGAATTGGTGACGGAGCCGACCGCGAGCGCGCCGAGCCCCGGAAGGCTGAAGATGTTCTCCGAGATGATGGCGCCGCCGAGCAGGTAGGCGAGGTCGAGCCCGGCCGCCGTCACGATCGGGGTCAAACCCGCCCTGAGGGCGTGCTTGACGACGACGACGCGCTCTGGCAGGCCTTTCGCGCGGGCGGTGCGGACGTAGTCGTCGCCGAACACTTCGAGCACCTGGTTGCGCGTGAGACGCATGTAGAACGCGGCGTTCAGGGTCGCGAGCACGATCCACGGCAAGATCATCGTCTGGAGGAACTTGACCGGGTTCTCGAAGGGCGACACGTACGCGGGGAACGGCAGCATCTGCCACTTGATGATGACGAAGAAGATGAGGACGAGCCCGATGAAGAACGACGGCAGCGAGTAGCCGATCAGCGAGATCCCCATCACCAGCCTGTCTGGCCAGCGGCCGCGGTGGAGCGCGGCGAAGATGCCCAGCGATAGCCCGGCGAAGATCCAGAGAATGAACGCCCCGATCGCAAGCCAGAAGGTGACCGGTGCGGCCCGCGCGATCATCGTCATCACCTGCTCATGGCGATTGAACGAGTAACCGAGACATGGGGCATTGCAGACGATCGGCGCGGGCGAGTTAGGCGCGAACGTGCGCCCGACGAAGATCCCCGACACGAACTTCACGTACTGGGTCAGGACCGGCTCGTCCAGGCCAAGGCGATGTCGGTTCTGCTCGATGATCACCGGGGTGCAGGCCTTCCCGCACGTCAGCCGAGCGGGGTCGCCCGGCAGGAGGTTGAAGAGGAAGAAGACCGTCACGCTCAGGAGGAACAGGAGCACGAACATCCCGAGCACCCGGCGAACGAGATATGCGGTCACGCAGCCTGCCCTTCCTTACGTGCGAAATGGTGGGTCCCCGAGAGAGCGGCGATGCCGCTCCCCCGGGGACAGTGGACGCCGGTTGCTGCCTACGGCTTGACGTACATGTCGCCGTACGGCCAGGAGCCATACGCCGGCCAGCGGTACGTGGGCGCAACCTTGGTTCCGGCGATGGTCTGGCTCAGCCCGAAGAAGGTCGGGATGACCCAGACGTTCTGCATCGCCTCCTTGTTGAGCGCCTGCCAGAGCCCGGCCTGCGTCGCGCGATCGAGCTCGACCTGAGCCGCCTCGACCTTTGCGTTGAGGGCCGCATCGTCCAGCTGGGACAGGTCCCAGCCACCCTTCTGGGTGAAGAGCGGCGGGATGACCGTCGAGGCATTCGGCCAGTCGGCCCCCCAACCACCAGTGCCGAACTCGTGCCCCTTGGCGGGGTCGAAGACGACGCTGTAGTACTGGCCAGGCTCGATCGGGTTCGGGGTCACGGTCATGCCGGCCTTGGCGTAGGACTGGACGATGATCGCCACCGTCTTGGCGTTGGTCGGGGTGTCCGGGTAGTCGAACGTGAGCTTTGGGGCTGGCTCACCCGACTCGGTGATCAGCTGCTTCGCGTACTCCGGGTCACCGGCATCCGGGATCTTCTTCCCGAGCATGTCCGTCCAGAACCCGGTCGACGCATAGTCCTGCCCGATGTTCGGCTTGATCACTCCGTCGGCAAAGTCGCCGGCGAATGCGCCACCGATGTTCAGCCGAATGGCCGCTCGGTCGAGCGCGACCGCCATGGCCTGGCGGATCTTGACGTTCGTGACCTTGTTGACGTTGATCCAGTAGTAGCGGGAGTACGGATCGAAGCCGCTGACCGCGCGACCTGCGAACTGGTCGTTCGGCGTCTCCTGATCCTTGAAGACGATGCTGAGGTTCTCGGGCTGGATGTTGCCATATTGGATCGCGGTCTCATCGACGCCCGAGCTCTGCATGATCCGCTGGTCGAGGACCTTCGGATCGATCCCGAAGTCGACTTCCCACTTGTCCGGATAGGCGTGACGGTACGGGTCGCTCGCCTGGCTCCAGTTTGGATTCCGGACGAGGACCATCTTGCCACCGTTGCCGGTCTGGTAGCTCTCGACCATGTATGGCCCAGAGGAGACCGGCGGCTTGGCGACCCCGTAGGTCTCGCCCGTATCGGCGGCCGCCGGGACCGGCGAGAAGCCGAGCGTCGTCGTGAAGTTGAAGTCCGGGACCGCCTTGTTCAGGTGGAACGTGATCGTCTTACCGTCGCACGTCACCGCCTTGTCGAAGAGCTCCTGCCCGACCTTCGTGTAAGGGCCCTTGTAGGCCGAGCTCCCGTCGTCCAGGGTTGGGATGTCGAGATACGCGATCGCGTAGGTCGGTCCCTGGTTGATGACGTCGGTCGCGAAGGTCCGCGAGGTGCCGTACTTGATGTCCTCGCAGGTGATCGGCGAGCCATCCTGGAAGGTGACCCCATCGCGGAGGGTGAAGCTCCACGTCTTGGCGCCGTCGGCTGGTGTGCCCAGATCGGTCGCCAGATCGGGGACGATGGACGTTCCTTCAATCGGGTCCGCCGAGAACTTGTAGGCCACGAGCGACCGGTAGATCGTGCCGCCGAAGAACGCGAGGTCCTCGCCGGTGTAGGCCCGCTGCGGGTCGACCTGGTCGAACTGCTCCGCTTGCGTCAGGATGTAGATCGTGCCGCCGGTCGTCGGGGCTGTTGACTGCTGGGCGCCTCCGCTTTGCGAGGCGGACTGGCTGGTGTTCCCCTGACCGCAGGCCGCCAATGTGAGCGCAACGGCGATGCCAAGGGTCAAAGCACGTAACAACCGCACGTCCGTTCTGAGCATATCCATCCTCCAACGAGTGACCGGAACGTCCCGGCGATAGGTGATCATACGCGATCACGTGTTTGTGGGCGTAATCGTCGACCGGCCCCTCCTACCGGGCCGACTGGGCCGCCGACTCAACGGTTGCCCTTCGGGTCAAGTGCGTCGCGGAGCGCGTCGCCCAGAAGGTTGAACGAGACGACTAGGATGACGAGCGCCGTGCCTGGGATGAACAGGTACGACGGGACGACATTGAAATAGGCGACCGAGTTCGCGAGCATCGCCCCGAACGTGGTCTCGGGCGGGATCACGCCGACCCCGAGAAACGAGAGTGCCGCCTCGAACCCGATGTACGCAGGTAACGTGAGCGTCGCGTAGACGAGGATCGGCGCCCACAGGTTCGGAAGGATCTCGGTGAACAGGATCCGCCGCTTGTTCGCTCCCATGGCGACCGCCGCTTCGACGAATTCGCGCTCGCGCAGGCTGAGCACCTGTCCGCGCACGATCCGGGCGAGGTACGGCCACCCGAAGACGCTCAGCACGAGGATGAGGTAGAGGATTCGCGAGGGGTTGCCTCCGGGCACGCCGAGGGCCTCCAGGCGCTCCGTCATGACGCCCGAGAGCGCCAGGATGATGAGCAGGAATGGAAACGCGAGGACCAGGTCCATCAGGCGTCCGATGAGGGTGTCGGTCCAACCCCCGGTGTAGCCGGCGATGATGCCGATGACGGTCCCGATCACAACCGTGATCAGCGTCGCGGTGGTCGATATGATGAGCGAGATCCGAAGGCCGTAGATCAGCTGCGCGAAGATGTCGCGCCCCGTCCCCCATTCGACCCCGAGCGGGTGCGTCGCGCTGATGCCGCCCCATTCCCCGATGGGACGGCCACCCAGGTCGCTGATCGCCGCCGAGTCGAGGGCGTAGGGGTTGATGCCGACGAGGCCGAGGACGAGGGGGCCGGCGAGGGCGATGACGTACAACGCCACCAGGACGACGAGGCACACCATCGCGAGCCGGTCACGACGGAGACGCGTCCAGACGATGTCGCGCAGGCTCCGGCCACCTGCGGCGGGGGCAATCAGAATCCCAGGCACGTCCTGAACGGCGACCATGGCGGTGAGATTATCACGTCATGCCGGTTGTCAAGCGCGGAACCGGGGCGCCGCACCGCCCGACGGATCTTCCCTCGCCGCCACGGGCATCCGGGAGCGGTCAGGGCGAGCGGCCTGCCTCCACCATCGGCCGCCACCGGAGGTCCGGCCGGCGAGCTGCGCCGGCCTCGTCGAGACGGCCGACGGGCGTCGTCACCGGGGCGGCCTTGAGCGCGGCGGGATCGCTCGCCGCCCGCTCGGCGATGGCGTGCATGACGGCCACGAAGCGGTCGAGCGTCTCGAGGCTCTCGGTCTCCGTCGGCTCGATCATGAGCGCCTCCTCGACGATGAGCGGGAAGTAGATCGTCGGCGGGTGGATGCCGTGGTCGAGGATGGCCTTCGCAATGTCGAGCGTCGTCACTCCGTGCTCGCGCTTCTGGCGGCGCCCCGAGAAGACGACCTCGTGCTTGCAGATGCGGTCGTACGGCAGGTCGTAGGCATCGGTCAGGCGCACGCGCAGGTAGTTCGCGGCGAGCACCGCGTCCTCGCTCACCTCGCGCAGCCCGTCACCGCCGTTCGCGCGGATGTACGCGTAGGCGCGCAGGTGCATGCCGAAGTTGCCGAACATGCTCCGCACCTTGCCGATGCTCTGCGGCCGATCCCAGTCGAGGGCGAACCGCGCGTCCGGGGTCGAGCGACCGGCCCACGCATTGCGCCGCACGGCGTCGGGATCGCCGGCGACAAGGACCGGCAGCGGGAGCGGCAGGAAGGGAGCGAGCCGCTCCGAGACGCCGACCGGGCCGGAGCCCGGTCCCCCGCCGCCGTGCGGCGTGCTGAACGTCTTGTGCAGGTTGAAGTGCATGACGTCGAAGCCCGCCTCGCCGGGACGGAAGCGGCCCATGATGGCGTTGAGGTTGGCGCCGTCCATGTAGGCGATGGCACCCGCCTCCCTGACCGCCGTGATGACGGCGTCGATCTGGTCCTCGAAGATCCCGAGCGTCGACGGGTTGGTGATCATGAGCGCGGCGACATCGGGACCCAGCGCGGCGCGCAGCGCGTCGAGGTCGATGCCGCCGCGCTCGTTCGACGGGATGGTGACGACGGTGTAGCCGACCATCGTCGCGGTCGCCGGATTCGTCCCGTGCGAGCTGTCCGGGACGAGGACCTTGGTCCGCTGCTCGCCCTCCCCGTTGGCACGGTGGTACGCGCGGGCCATCAGCATCCCGGTCAGCTCGCCATGGGCGCCCGCCGCCGGCTGGAGGCTGATGGCCGAAAAGCCGCTGATCTCGAGCAGCAGCTCCCCGAGCAGCCACTGCAGCTCCAGGCTCCCCTGCGCCATCGGCTCGGGGTCGAACGGGTGCGAGTCGGTGAAGCCGGTGAGGCGGGCAGCCCACTCGTTCACCTTCGGGTTGTACTTCATGGTGCAGGAGCCGAGTGGATAGAACGCCGTCTCGATGGCGATGTTGAGGTGCGAGAGCCGGTTGAAGTGGCGCAGCAGGTCGAGCTCGCTCACTTCCGGCAGACGTGGTGCCTCGCCCCGCTGGACCGATGCCGGCACGGCCGGCTCGCCCGCCGCCGCCTCGCGGGCGGCGTGGCTGGGGCGCGGGAAGCGGACCGCTCGACGGCCGGGCCGCGAGCGATCGAAGATGAGCGGCTCAACGATCGTCAGCTGCTCGCCCGCCTCGGGAGAGGCGAACGCGGCGCCGCGTCCCGAGGCGTCCGCCGCGTCCGGCGCCCCCGCCGGATGCGCAGGGCGTTCGTCGACGACGCTCATCGCGTCGCCTCGAGGCCCGCCACCAGCCGTCTGACGTGGTCATCGGTCGTCAGCTCGGTCGCGGCCAGCACGATCACATCACCGAGCTCCGGGTAGTCGCGCCCGGCGAGGGCGCCGGCGACGATGCCTCGCTCGACGAGCGCCGCATGGCGGCGTGCCGCGTCCGGCACCTCGATCGCGACCTCGGCGCCATACGGCGCGCTGAAGCGTCGCGTGCCGAGGCCGGCCGCCGCGATCGCCGCCGCCGCGTGACGTGCCTGGGTCATCCCCAGCTCGGCGACCTCGCGGAGTCCGGCCGGCCCGACGGCGCTGAGATAGGCAGTGGCTGCGAGCGCGCAGAGGGCCTGGTTCGTGCAGATGTTGCTCGCCGCCTTCTCGCGGCGGATGTGCTGCTCGCGGGCCTGGAGGGTCAGGACGTACCCCTTGCGGCCGGCCGCGTCGCGCGTCGCGCCAACCAGCCGTCCCGGCATCTGGCGCAGCGACCCCAGGCGCGCCGCCATGAGGCCGACCCACGGGCCGCCGAAGGCCATCGGAATGCCGAGCGGCTGCCCTTCCGCGGCCACGATGTCGGCACCGTAGGACCCCGGCGGCGCGAGGACGGCAAGGCTCGTCGGCTCCACGACGGCCACGAACTGGGCGCCGGCGGCGTGCGCCGCCGCGCCGAGCTCGGCCATCGGCTCGAGGACGCCGAACGCGTTCGGCTGCTGCGCGATGAGGCAGGCGACGCTGGCATCGAGCGCGGCCGCGGCACGGGACGGATCGGTCTGCCCGGTGCCACCTTCGGCGAGGTCGGCCGGCACCTCGACGATCTCGATGCCGGGGCCGGAGCAGTAGGTGGCGAGGACGCGTCGCACCTCGGGATGGACGGCGGTCGAGACCGCGACGCGGTCGCGATGCGTCAGACGGCAGGCCATGAGCGCCGCCTCCGCTGTCGCAGTGGCGCCGTCGTAGTGCGAGGCGGTGGCGACCTCCATCCCGGTCAGCTCGCAGATGAGCGACTGGAACTCGTAGATGCTCTGCAGGGTGCCCTGGCTGACCTCGGGCTGGTACGGGGTGTAGGCGGTGCTGAACTCGGCACGCCCGGTCACCTCGGCGACGACCGACGGCACGAGATGCCGGTAGGCGCCATAGCCGAGGAAGCTCACCTCCGGCAGGCGGTTGCGGTTCGCGAGGCGCGACAGCTCGGCCCGCACCTCCTGCTCGACGAGCGGCGGCGGCAGCTCCCAGCTCGACGCGCGGACGCGGGGCGGGATATCGGCGAAGAGGTCGTCGATCGAGGTGACGCCGATCGCCCCGAGCATTGCCGCGCGGTCGGGATCGGTGTGCGGGGTGTAGGCCATCGGTCAGTCCGTCGGCTCGGCCGGCGGTCAGCTCGTCAACTGGGTGTAGGCAGCGGCGTCCATGAGGCCGTCGAGCTCGGCCCCGTCGGCGAGCTGGATCCTGGCGATCCAGCCGTCGCCGTAGGCATCGCTGTTCAGCAGCTCCGGGTGCTCGCCGAGCGCGTCGTTCACCTCGGTCACCTCGCCGGAGATGGGGGCGTACAGGTCGCTCACCGCCTTCACGCTCTCGACGACCCCGAAGGTCGCGAACTGGCTCAGCGCCGCACCGACCTCGGGCAGCTCGACGAATACGATGTCGCCGAGCTCATCGGCGGCAAAGCTCGTGATCCCGATCGTGGCCGTCGACCCGTCGACGCGGACCCACTCGTGCTCCTTCGAGTAGCGAAGGTCCTCGGGGTGGCTCATGGGCGATCCGATCTCCTCAGCGCTGCCGCTTGTAGAAGGGCAACTTTACCTGCTCGGCCCGATACGGGCGCTCACGCACCACGACCTCGAACGCGTTTCCGACGCCGGCCCGATCCGCAGGCACGTAGGCCATGGCGACCTTCTCCGCCAACGTCGGCGAGGCTGTCCCGCTCGTGACCCGGCCGATCGCCTCGCCCTCCTGCCGCACCTCGTAGCCGGCGCGCGGGATGGCCTGCTCGCGCATGACGAGGCCGATGAGCTTCCGTCGCGGCCCGGCCTGCTGGACCTGGGCGAGCGCCGCGCGCCCCACGAACTCGCCCTTGTCGAGCTTGACGACGCGGCCGAGATTCGCCTCGAAGGGATTCGTCGCCCGGTCGAGCTCGTTGCCGTAGAGGGGCATCCCGGCCTCCAGCCGGAGCGTGTCGCGCGCTCCAAGGCCGGCAGGGATCATGCCGCGCGGCGCCCCGGCCGCGAGGACCGCATCCCACACCCGCGTCGCTCGTCGGGCGTCACAGAAGAGCTCGAACCCATCCTCCCCGGTGTAGCCGGTGCGCGCGATCAGGCAGTCGATGCCGGCCACACTGCCGCGCAGCGCGTGGTAGTTGGCGAGGCTGCCGAGGTCCACGTCGGTGAGCGTCGCGAGGATCTCCGCCGCCAACGGGCCCTGCGGCGCGACGAGCGCGGTGCGCTCGGACCGGTCGTCGAGGGTCGCATCGAAGTCGCCGCGCGCGAGGAGCGCGTTCAGGTGGCGGACGACGATCTCGTGATTCGCCGCGTTGCAGACCACGAGATAGCCCGGCTCGGTCCGGTAGCAGATGAGGTCGTCGATGATCCCGCCGTCCTCGTCGCAGAGCATCGAGTACTGCGCCTGGCCGGGCTCGAGCGCCCCGGGGTCGGAGACGAGCGCATACCGGAGAAAGGCGACCGCCTCCGGCCCGTCGACGGCGATCTCCCCCATGTGCGACAGGTCGAAGAGCCCGGCCGCGGTGCGCACGGCGCGGTGCTCCTCGAGGATCGATCGGTACTGGACCGGCATCTCATAGCCGGCGAACGGCACCATGCGCGCGTCGAGTGCGACGTGCCGGTCGTGGAGCGGGGTCCGAAGCGTTGCGGCCGCGTCGGTCATGCGCTCGCCGCCTGGTGCCGGCCCGCGAGCAGCGCGGCGGCGCGCTCGAGGACCGATCGCTCCGTGGCGTGCGTCAGGAGCTCCATCGCCTCCTCGATCTGCACCCAGCGCACCTCGTCGAACTCGTGATCGTGATCATCGGTGCTGCCGCCGAGCGGCCGCATCAGGTAGAAATGCACGATCTTGCGGAAGCGGGTCTGGCCACGGACGAAGAAGTAGCCGATCGAGCTGATCGGTGCCTCGACCTCGACCGCCAACCCCGTCTCCTCCCGGGTCTCCCGCTCGGCCGTCTCGGTCAGTGTCTCGCCGCTGTCGGGGGTCCCTTTCGGCAGCGCCCACAGGTGCGGCTGGCGGCGATGAACGATGACGACCTCGATGCGACCGTCACGCGAGCGATGGACCACGCCGCCGGCGCTGACGGCGCGCGCGTTGCGTAGGCCCGCCACCCCGCGACGCGCGCTATGCGCGACGGGCGCGTGAGAGCTCGGTGCGGCGACCCCGCAGCCCGAGCCTGCCGACGGTCGGGAAGCTGAAGCGGCTCGTCGAGCAGCGGAGCACGCCAACCGTCGCGCCCGACCGGCGCGGGACATGGAAGACGGTCCCCGAGCGGGGCAACCCGAGACGCGGCCGGCTCCGCGCCAACCGATGCCCGGTGGCGAACTCGATGATCGGGTGGGAGACGAAGCGGGCCACCACACTCTCGCGCATGCGTCGCATTGTACGCCGGGCGGATGCCCCTGCAACCACCTCCCGCAAGCGGGCGTTGCCGATCAGCGACGGGTCTCGAGGACGGTCCGGTAGAGCTCGACCATCTCCGCCACGCGCGGCGCGAGGTCGAAGCGTCCCGCATCGCGCCGGGCGGCGGCGGCCATCGCCGCACGACGCGATCCGTCGCGCGCGAGCTCCTCGATCGCGGCGCCGAGCCGCGCGACCCGGTCAGCCGCTGGGTCCGCGGCGACGAGCGTCCCGTCGACCCCCGGCCGCACCGCGTCCCGGACGCCGGGCGCATCGACGCCGACGACCGGCAGGCCGGCCGCCAGCGCCTCCGCCACGACGAGCCCCTGCGTCTCGGTCTGCGAGGCGATCACGAACAGGTCGCCGCCGCTCGCCAGGGCCAGCGCTGCGGGGCGTGGTCGCGGTCCGGCGAACCAGACCCGCCCTCGCAGGTCAGGCCTGGTGGCCCGCGATCTGAGCTCGCCCATCGACGGGCCGCCGCCGATGACCGCCAGCCGGACCTCGGAGCTGCGGGCGACCGCCGTCAGCAGCTCCGCGAGCCCCTTCTCCGGCGCGAGGCGACCGAGTGCGACGGCGACCACCGCATCGGGCGGCCAGCCCGCCAGCGAACGGAGGTCCGGCGCCTCGAGGCGCCGGATGGCCGCCACGTCGATGCCGGTCGGGATGGTGGCCACCAGCGGCCGGCCATGGGTCCCAAGCGCTGCACGGATCTCGGCGCCCAGATCGGCGCCGGGGGCGACGACCGCGTCGCACGCGAGCCAGAACGCGCGCAGCCAGCGGGCGAGGATCCCGGCGCCCGGGGAGCGGAGGGCGCCGAGATAGTGGCCGTAGTCCTCGAACCGGGTGTGGTGCGTGAAGGCCAGCGGCACCCCCAGGGCGCGGGCGATGCGTCGCCCACGGAGGCCGGCCCCGAACGGCGACTGGACGTGCACCACGTCGGGAGCGAACGCGAGCGCGGACCGCGTCGCAGCGCCACCTCGCGCGGGAACCGGCACGCGGTACCCGCGGGGCGCCGGCGGAGGCAGCTGCATCGAGGGCAGCCAGGCAACCTGCGGTGCGGGCCCGCTCGCCGTGGGCGCCGCGGCGACGCTGCCGGCGGGTGGCTCAGGGGCGAAAACGAGCACCTCGTGCCCGGCCGCGCCCAGGCCGCGGGCCAGGGCATCGGTGGCGACGGTCACCCCGGAGAGGTACGGTAGCGCGGTCTCGGCGACGATGAGCACCCGCAGCGGACGGTCGGTCACGGCACACCCGGAACGGTGGCGGCGTGGAAGGTGACCATGCCACCGGTGAGCCACCGCCACTCGACGTCCGCGAGACCGGCGGCGCGGAGAAGGTCGGCGACCGCTGTCGGCCGGGGATAGCGGTCCACGCTGTCGGGCAGGTAGCGGTACGCGTCGCGCTCCCCGATGAGCCGCCCGAGCAGCGGCACCACGCCCCGGAACCAGGTTCGGTGGAGGAGCCGCGGCACGCCGCGTCGGGCCTCGCCGATCTCGAGGATCACCACCCGGCCGCCGGGCCGCACCACGCGCCGCAGCTCGCGCACGCCAACGGCGTAGTCAGCCAGGTTGCGAAGCCCGAAGCCGATGAGGGCGGCGTCGCATGACCCGTCCGCCACGGGCAGCGCCAGCGCGTCGCCCACGACATAGGTGATGGGCGCCGCCGCCGGGTCGCGGCGCCCGGCTCGCGCGCGATCGAGCATCCCATCGCTGACGTCGACGCCGATCGCCGCGCCCGACACCCCGATCCCGCGTGCCGCGCCGCGGGTCAGCCTGCCGGTGCCACATGCCACATCGACGACCCGCATGCCGGGGCGCAGCCGCGCGGCATTGAGCGCCGCGCGGCGCCACGCGCGGTCGAGGCCGGCCGTCATGACCGAGTTCATCTGATCGTAGCGCGGCGCGATGCGATCGAACATCCGCCGCACCTCATCCGGGGGCGTCGGGTTGCCGGCAGGGCGATCCGTCATCGATCAAGGGGCGGCATTGGGCCACGTCCGGAGCGGGAGAGTTGGTGGGCGATACTGGATTCGAACCAGTGACCTCACGGATGTGAACCGTGCGCTCTAACCGACTGAGCCAATCGCCCAACGCGGGGGCTGCAGTATAGCGGCGCCGCCCGGCGGCCCTCAATCAGTGCAGGTTGAGCGCGACGCGGGTCAGGAGCTGGAGCACGACGAGGGCGATCATCGGCGAGAGGTCGAAGGCGCCGGTGGGCGGCAGCGCATTGCGGATCGGCGCCAGGAGGGGCTCGGTCGCCGAGTAGATGAAGGCGACGAACGGACCACCGCCCGCCGGCATCACCCAGCTGAGGATGACCCGCACCACGATGAGGAGCGACAGCACCGTCGCCAGCAGGAAGATGAAATTGCCGAGCACCGCGGTCATCGCGGCCCGAGGATAGCGCGCCGCCCGGATCGCCGCGCGCCTCCGCTCAGCCCGTTCGCGGCCCGAAAAGCGCGGTGCCGACCCGCACGAGCGTCGCCCCCTCCTCCACCGCCTCCTCGACGTCGCCGCTCATGCCCGTCGACAGCTCGGGTAGGGGCAGGCCCGTGCGTGCGCTCAGCTCGTCGCGCAGGCGGCGCAGCGTGGCGAAGGCCGGCCGCGGGTCGGCGCCGGCGCGCGCGATCGCCATGAGCCCCTCCACCCGTGCGGCGCGCAGGCCGCGCACCGCCTTGTCGAGGTCGCGCCCATCGAGCTCTGATGGCGCAAGGCCGCCCTTCTGGGCCTCCTCGGTGACGTTCACCTGGAGGAGGAGCCGCGGCCGGGTGCCGGCGTCATGTGCCAGCGCGTCGA
The DNA here is from genome assembly GCA_038209995.1 of Candidatus Limnocylindria bacterium. Classification (GTDB taxonomy): domain Bacteria; phylum Chloroflexota; class Limnocylindria; order QHBO01; family QHBO01; genus JAICQM01. The sequence goes on from JBBQXD010000005.1 coordinate 77,531, forward strand.
CGCGGCGCAGCAGCGACACCGAATCGACGGCGTCGATCCACGTGAACGCGGCCACCGCCGATCGGGCCTTGTTCGACTGGAGATGACCGACGAGGTGCCATTCCGCCGCCGGCAGCGCCGCGATCTTCGGCAGCGCCTCCTGGACACGGTTCTCGCCGAGCGCGGTGAGGCCGGCGTCGAACGCGGAGCGGGCAACCGCGATCGGCCAGGACTTCGTGACGGCCACGATGCGGACCGATGCGGGGTCGCGGCCCGCCCGCAGCGCGGCCGCATCGAGCCGGGCGCGGAGGGCGATCGCGCGGCCGACGATCTCGGCGCTGGTCGGGAGCGGCATCGCGTCTATCCTTCCACCCGCGGCAGACGAGAGGCCCGGCGCATGCCGGGCCTCATCGGTCCATGGTGGGACGGCGGTCAGTCGTTCTTGCGGCGCAGGAACGATGGGATGTCGAGGTCCGTCTCGCCGTAGGATGGGCGTTCGAGGCTGCTCGGGCGGACAGGCAGCGGCTGCCGCTCCGAGGGGCGGACCTCGGTCGGCTCGAAGGAGCTCGTGCGGGCGAACGGCGACGGCTCGCCCAGCTGGTCGTTAAGGTTCTCGCGCTCGGCACGCTCGCGCTCGATCTCGGCGAGGATCTCGCGGCTTCGCTCGTCGAGGCTCTGCTCGATGCCCTGCGCCGCCTCGGCGGTCGCGGAGCCCTTGCTCGTCCTGACCTTCTTCGTGGAATCGAAGCCGGTGGCGATGACGGTGACCTTCACCTCGTCGCGCATGCGATCGTCGATCACGGTGCCGAAGATGATGTTGGCCTCCGGGTCCGCTGCCTCCTTGATCACCTCGGCCGCCTCGTTGACCTCGAAGAGGCCGAGGTCGCTGCCGCCGGTGACATTGAACAGGATGCCGCGCGCGCCCTGGATGTTCACCTCGAGCAGCGGGCTCATGACCGCGGCCCGTGCGGCCTCGACCGCGCGGTTCTCGCCGGTGCCGGTCCCGATCCCCATCATGCTGCTCCCCGCCTCCCGCATGATCGTCTTGACGTCGGCGAAGTCGAGGTTGATGAGGCCGGGGACGGTGATCAGGTCGCTGATGCCCTGCACGCCCTGGCGGAGGACGTCGTCGACCACGCGGAAGGCGTCGATGATGCTCGTCTTCTTGTCGACGACCTCGCGCAGGCGGTCGTTCGGGATGGTGATGAGGGTGTCGACCTTCTCCTTCAGGGTCTCGGTGTACTGCTCCGCGACGAGCTTGCGGCGCATCCCCTCGAAGGAGAACGGCTTGGTGACCACGCCGACCGTGAGCGCCCCGAGGTCCTTCGCGATCTCGGCGATCACGTGCGCGGCGCCCGAGCCGGTGCCGCCGCCCATGCCGGCGGTGATGAAGATCATGTCGGCGTCCTTGAGGGCCTCGTAGATCTTCTCCGAGTCCTCCTCGGCGGCGCGCTGGCCGACGCCGGCGTCGGCGCCGGCGCCGAGGCCGCGGGTCAGCTTGTCGCCGATGCGGATCTTGTGGGGCGCGTCACTCTGGAGGAGCGCCTGCGCGTCGGTGTTCACGGCGATGAACTCGACGCCCATCATCTCGGCGCGGATCATGCGGTTGACGGCATTGCTCCCACCGCCACCCACGCCGATGACCTTGATGAGGGCGAAATTCTCTGAGTCCGAACGAAGCGGCATGAGGGAGGACTCCTGCGCGGTGGTGGCGGTATGAAGTGGTCGACAACCCGGATCGCGCGGGTTTGACCGAGTCTACCGATGTCGCCCTCCCGGCGTCGGCGGTTTTCCACATTCCGGGACGGAGTTATCCACAGACCGCGGGCAGGAGGTGGACGGCTCGGCGGTTGTCCACGGCCTGCGGCTTCCTCAGCCGGGGAAGAGGCCGCGCACCCAGTCCATGAATCGCCCGCCGACCGCGGTCATCGGCGAGCCCGGTCCGTAGCCGATCGGCTCCTCGCCGCCATGCGTCGCGCCCCAGAGGAGCAGCCCGATCGGGGTCGCGAAGGCGGGGTTGCTGAGCTGGTCCATGAGCCCGCCAACGCCCTGCGGCGAGCCGATCCGGACGGGCATCTCGAGCACGTCGCGCGCGAGCACCGCCGAGCCGGCGAGACGCGCGCCGCCACCGGTCAGGACGACCCCGGCCGGGAGCATGCCCACGTGTCCGGAGCGCTTCACCTCTTCGCGGATGAGCCCGAAGATCTCCTCCATCCGAGCCGCGATGATCTCGCACAGCTTGCGGCGCTGGATCGTCTGCCCCCCGCCCTCGCCGAGCACCGCGACATTGAGGAGCTCCTCGGGCCCCACGTCGGAGAGGTCGGCGGTGCCGTGCTTGATCTTGATCTCCTCGGCGAGGTTGAGGCTGGTGCGCAGGCCGATCGCCACGTCGTTGGTGACGTTAATGCCGCCGACCGGCAGCACGGCGGAGTGGTAGGCGGCGCCATCGGTGAAGATCGCGATGTCGGTCGTCCCGCCGCCGATGTCGGCGATCAGGACGCCGAGATCCTTCTCGGTGTCGGTGAGCGTGGCCTCCGCCGCGGCCAGCGAGCTGATGACGAGCTCGTCGATCGCGACGTTCGCCTGGCTGATGCACTTCGTGAGGTTGCTGATGCTCGTCGCCGCGCCGGCGACGATGTGGGTCTCGACCTCGAGCCGCACGGCGCTCATCCCGAGCGGGTCCTTGATCCCATCCTGGCCGTCGACGATGTAGCCGCGCGGCAGGACATGCAGGAGCTCCCGGTTCGACGGCACCTGGATCGCCTTGGCGGCGTCGGTGGCCCGCGCGATGTCCTCGCGGCTCACCTCGCGCTTGTGGCCGGAGACCGCCACCACGCCACGCGAGTTCTGGCTGCCGATGTGGCTGCCGCCGACGCTGACGAAGGCGGAGCTGATCTTGTAGCCGGAGAGGCGCTCGGCCTTCTCGATGCTCCCGCTGATCGAGCTCACGGTCTGGTCGATGTTCGCGACCATCCCCTTCTTCATCCCGGCTGACGGGCCGATCCCGTAGCCGATGATGTTGACGTCGCCGGAACGCCCGACCTCGCCGATGAGGGTCGTCACCTTCGTCGTGCCGGCGTCGATGCCTACGAGGACCGTCTCCCTGTCCAAGCTACCTCCAATGGTTCCGCGGGCCGCCGGCTGTGGGCCCGGGACCGCCCGAGCCTACAGGAAGTGGCGGCGAATGAGTGCCACGTTCTGGAAGATGCGCAGCCCGAAGGCGAAGAGCGCGACTAGGTAGAGATCGATCCCCAGCCGATCGCCGACGAATGTCAGCGCCACGGCCACCAGGGCGTTCGTGATGAAGCCGGAGACGAAGACCCGGTTGTCGTAATGGGCGTCCAGCTCCGCCCGGATCGCGCCCAGCACCGAGTCGAGGCCGGCCAGGATGCCGACCGCGCTGTAGCGCGCCAGGTCGGGGCTGACCGCGACGCCAAGGGTGAGGCCCAGCGCCACGCCGAGCGCGAGGCCGAGGAGGGGAAGCCACATGCGGGCCGGTTCCGGTACGGATGCATTGCACGGACCGATGACCGGAACGCTCTGGTCCGCGCCGATCAGCCCTTCGCACGCCAATATACCCTTCCCGGATTCCGGGCATCCACCCAGGTCACGACGGTTTCCGGATGCTCCGCGAACAGTGTGCGCACCGAGGCGGCCTGGGCCTCGATCCGCGCTGCGACATCGCCCTTCGCCTCCTGCGGATCGAGGCCGTAGTAGCCGAAGGCGGCGCTCCAGCCGGTGTTGGCGACGACGATGAAGCCGTACTGCTCATCGATCCGCACCGTGAGCCGGGTCGCACGCGACCCGAGCGTCGCAGGCTCGATCCGAACGAGGCGCAGCGCGGTGTCCCGCTCGTCGTCCGGGATCCGATCGCCGACGATGATGTTCCACGAGAGCGGTCGTCGATCGTCGACCACGGGAAGCACCGCGAGCGAGGCGGGCAGCCGGTGGCCGCGCGCCACCTTGCCGATGATCGTGCCGTCCGCACCGCCGATGAGCTGCACCGCGTTGGTCTGCCACACGAAGGCCGGTGCCTCCTCGGTGAGCGTCACCTCGAGCCGGCCTGGCAGGAAGGCCTCTACGCGCGCTCTCGCGACCGCCGGGATCGCCTCGAGCTCGGCAGCGAGCGCCCCGCGGTCGATGCCGAGCAGCGAGCTGCCATGCAAGGGATCGAGGATGGCGGCGAGATGCCGGGACTGCGTCCAGGTCGCCCCGTTGGTCGTGACCTGGCTCACCCGCAGCCAGGGGCCGTTGGCGAGCAGGACGAGCCCGGCGAGCGTCGCCGCCAGGCCGAGCAGCGCGGCGATCCGTGCCATCGTCGGCAGCCCGCGGCCGAGGCGGAAGCGGAGCGGCTCGCGCGGGCGCTGTGCCTGTGCCCCCGGCCGGCGGCGGGCGCGGATCGGCGCGGCACCCCGCGCGCCGCGCCGGGGCGGCGCCTTCCCGGTCGTTGGACGACCGGCCGGCGTGCCGGCGCGCGGACGCCCGCGCGGCAGCTTCATCGCGTCGGCTCCGCGTCCGCGGCCGGGCCGCGGAGGGACGGCGTGCGACCCTCTGCATCGGCCTCGATGGCGAGATCGATGAGGCGGCCGATGAGATCGGTGAATGGAATGCCGGCCAGCTCGGCCTGCTTGGGGTACATGCTGGTCGCGGTGAAGCCGGGCAGTGTGTTCATCTCGCTGACGTAGATCGCGCCGTCGGGCACGAGGAAGTCGACCCGCGCGAGGCCCGCGCAGTCGACCGCGCGGTACGCCGCCAGCGCGAGCTCCTTGAGGCGGGCGGCGAGATCCGGCTCGACCGCGGCACGCGGCACGACGTCGGCCAGCCCGGCCACGTATTTCGACTCGTAGTCGTACCACTCGTGGTGGCTCACCACCTCGCCGGGCTCGAAGACGATCGGCGCGTCGTTGCCGAGCACCCCGCATTCGAGCTCGCGGGCGTTGGCGACATAGGCCTCCACGATGACCTTCGTGTCGTGCGCGAACGCCTCGTCCAGGGCGGCGGGCAGCTCGGCGGCGGCGTGGACCAGCGTCATGCCGACGCTGCTGCCGAGGCGCGCCGGCTTCACGACGCTCCGCTCGCCGATGAGCTCCTCGACCTGCCGCAGGACCCGTTCCGGCTCGGTGCGCCACGCGCCGCGCCGAAACCAGGTCGAGTCGACGACCGGCAGCTGGTGACCGCGCATCAGGTCCTTGAAGACCACCTTGTCCATTGCCAGCGCGCTCGCCAGCACGCCGGCGCCGACGTACGGGATGCCGGCCATCTCCAGGAACCCCTGCAGCGTGCCGTCCTCGCCGTACGGGCCGTGGACGACGAGAAATGCAACGTCGATCGCCTCGGCGAGCGAGCGGACGACGCTGCGGGCCGCGAGGTGCGGGTCCGCATCGCCGACCATGGGCACCACCAGCGGTGCGTGCGAGCGCAGGCGCGCCGCGGTGCCGAGCGGGGTGTCGGCCCCGAGCAGCGTCGCGAGTGACAGCTCCCCGAGCTCGGGGGCGGGGCCGGGGGGCAGGCGCCAACCGCCATCGCGGTCGATGTAGATGAGGTACGGCTCGTAGCGATCGCGGTCGATGGCGCGCAGGACGGCCTCCGCCGACGCGACGCTCACCTCGTGCTCGGCGGATCGGCCGCCGGCGAAGATGCCGATGCGGAGGCGTCGCCCGCTCATGGGGCCTCCCCCGCCGCGGGCCACGCGCCAACGAACTCGATCTCGTACTCGAGCACGACGCCGAAGCGGTCCGCGACCACGGCGCGGACGCGGTCACCGAGGGCGCGGACGTCGGCGGCCCGGGCAGCACGATCGGTGACGATGAAGTTCGCATGCAGCTCGCTGACGCGGGCGCTTCCGACGCGCTCCCCCTTCAGTCCGGCCGCCTCGACGAGGCGCCCGGCGTGGTCGCCCGGCGGGTTGCGGAACACGCTGCCCGCATTCTGGTCGGCGAGCGGCTGCGTCGCCAGCCGACGCGCCTGGTACGCCGCGACGTCGGCCGCGATCGCCTCCCCGGTCCCGCGCTCGAGCGTCAGCTCGGCGGCGATCACGATCTCGGCGGTGTGCTTGAACCGCGATTCACGATACGAGAAGCCGCAATCGGTGACCGAGAGGTCGCGGAGCGCGCCGTCGTGCGGATCCCACGCCTCGACGCGGACCACCACATCCCGCATCTCACCCCCGTGCGCGCCCGCGTTGGCCCACACCGCCCCGCCGAGAGAGCCGGGAATGCTGATCCCGAACGCGATCCCGGAGAGCTCGGCCGTGATGGCGCGGCGCACGAGGGCCGCCATCGCGACGCCGGCGTCGCCGCGCATCGAGGTGCCGGCGACCGCCAGCTCCCGCGCGCGGTTGCGGATGACGAGGCCCCGGATCCCGGCATCGGCCACCACCACGTCGCTGCCGTTGCCAAGCACGAAGAGCGGCACGTCGGCGTCGCGAGCCGCGCCGAGCACGGCCAGCAGCTCGTCGCGCGACCGCGGCGTCGCGAGCCGATCGGCCGGACCACCGACGCGCAGGGTGGTGAGCGGCGCCAGCGGCGCGTCCGCCTCGATCGCGATCCCACGCTCAGTGGCCAGGGCGTCGAGGCGGCCGAGGGCGCCGGTCCTGGCCACGGTCATGCCGCTCCTCCGGCCATCGCCACCAGCTCGTCGGCGAGGCGGCGCGCGGCGTCCGGCTGCCCGAGCGCACGCGCCGCATCGGCCATGCGACGCCGCCGCTCATCGTCGCGCAGCTCGCTGCCCAGCCGGATCAACCGCTCGGCGGTGAGATCCGCATCGTCGACCAGCAGAGCCGCATCCTGTTCGGCGAGGAAGGCCGCGTTCGCCCGCTGGTGCGCGCCGGCGTGCGGATATGGGACGAGGATCGAGGCGACACCGACGGCCGCGACCTCGGCGCACGTCGACGAGCCTGCGCGTCCGAGCACGAGATCGGCGGCGACGAGCGCATCGGCCATCCGATGGGTGAGGAACGCCTCGGGCAGGTAGCGATCTCGGAGCCCGGCCGGAAGCGCGTCGCGCGCCGCAAGCGCCGCCGCGAGGCCGTCGGGACCTGTCACGTGCAGCACGTGCCACTCGGCGAGCAGTGCCGGCAGCGCGCCGTTGATCGCCGCGCTGAAGCGGGCAACTGCCTGCGAGCCGCCGAATGCGAGGAGCAGGCGATCGTCATCGGCGACGCCAAAGGAGCCGCGCGCCGCATGACGGTCGATCCCCGCGAACGATCGTATCGGCGTGCCGGAGACGAAGGCGCGGGCGTCGAAGGCCGCCAGCGTGGGTGAAAACGAGACGGCGACCCGGGTGGCGACCTGCCCCACCGCGCGTGTGGCACGCCCCGGCACGACGTTGCCCTCCCAAACGAGCGACGGGATGCGGAGCATGCGCGCCGCGAGGACGAGCGGCAGCGCGAGGTAGCCGCCGGTCGTGAACAGCACGTCGGGGCGAAGGCGGCGGAGGAGGAGGGCTGCCTGCGGCACCGAGCCCCCGAGGCGAATCGGATCGAGGACCAGGTGGACGTCCCGCCCTGCGGAGCGCAGCGAGCGAACCATCAGCTGGTGGTACGAGAGCCGATCGCGCAGCGCATCGCCGGCCACGAGCCGGCGCTCGAAGCCGCGGGCACCACCGATGTACGCCAGCTCAGCGTCGGGTCGGACGTCGAGGAGCGCTCTGGCGACGGCCAGCGCGGGGTAGATGTGCCCGCCGGTTCCGCCGCCCGAAAGAGAACACCGCATCGAGCAGCGATCCTTGCATGTGGGCCTCTCGCGAGATCGACAGCAGGATGCCGATCGCGATGAGGTTGAGGGTGAGGGCCGAGCCACCGTAGCTGATGAACGGCAGCGGGATGCCGGTGACCGGCAGGAGCGCGGTCACCACCATCATGTTGATGCAGGCCTGCACGATGATCCAGGTCGTGATTCCGGCGGCCAACAGGCCGCTGAAAGTATCTGGCGCCTTGATCGCGATCCGGAAGCCCTGGTAGGCCACGACCGTGAAGAGCGCGACGACGGTGATGGTGCCGATCAGCCCCCACTCCTCGCCGATGATCGCGAAGATGAAGTCGGTCGACGGCGCCGGCAGATAGAGGAACTTCTGGCGGCTCGCGCCGAGGCCGAGCCCGGTGATCCCGCCGAGCGCGAGCGCCATGAGCCCCTGCAGCGTGTTGTAGCCATCGCGGAGCGGGTCGCGGAACGGGTCGAGGAACGTCTGCACCCGGTTCAGCTGGTACGCGTTGGTGGTGATGAACCCGATCGTGACCGCCACCACCGCCGAGCCGATCATCGTCAGGTGCACCAGGTTCGCGCCGGCCATGAAGAAGACGGCCAGCGCGGCGGCGGCATAGACGCCGGCGGTGCCCAGATCGGGCTCGAGGGCGATGAGCAGGAAGCCGGGCGCGACGAGCAGCGCGAAGGGCACAAGGCCGTTCCAGAAGCCATGGGCGGCCGTCCCGCGGCGATCGAGCCAATGCGCGAGGTAGAGGACGATGGCGAGCTTCGCCGCCTCGGCCGGCTGGAGGGAGCCGACGCCCGGGATGACGAACCAGCGGCGGCTGCCGAACGCCTCGGTGCCCACGAAGAGCACGGCCACGAGCGCGACGAGGCTGAGGAAGTAGGCCGGCAGCGCCAGGTGGCGGAGGAGGCGGAAGTCGACGCGGCTGAACAGGTAGAGACAGGCGATCCCGAGACCGGCCCACAGCGCCTGCAGGAGCCCCTGCGCGGCCGGGTCGTCGTTGCCGAGGTACTCGCGCACGCTCGAGGCCGAATAGACCATCACCACGCCGATCGCGACCAGCGCGAGCACCGCGAGCATGAGCGGATAAACGACTGGCCCGCGCTCGCGCCGCACGCCGACCCGCGATCGCGCGCGACTGGGGGCCGCAGCGGCCAGGGTGGTCATCGATCGGTCTTCAGCGACGGACCGAGGTCCCGCGCGGCGGCGGCGAACGCCTCCCCGCGCGCCGCGTAGTCGGCGAACATGTCGAAGCTCGCGGCGGCCGGGGCGAGGAGGATGACGTCGCCCGGCGCCGCCACCGAGGCCGCCGCTCGGACGGCCGCCTCCATGGACACGGCGCGGATGACCGGCACACGACCCGCGATGGCCGCCTCGATCTCATCGGCGACCTCGCCGATAAGGACCGCCGCGCGGCACCCGGCGCCGATCGCGTCGCCGAGCGCGTCGAAGGCGAGGCCCTTCCCCTGCCCACCGGCGACGAGGACGACCTGCCGCCCTGCGAACGCGGCGAGGGCCGCCTCCGCCGCCACCGGGATGGTCGCCATCGAGTCGTTGACGAACGTCACGCCGCCCCACGTTCCGACGGTCTCGAGGCGATGCGCGACGCCGCGGAAGTCGCGGATCGCGGCCGCGATCGCGGGCCGTGGCACGCCCACGAGGCGCGCGCCGAGCGCCGCGGCGAGCACGTTGTGGAGCATCGGCAGCCCCGGCAGGCGCACCTCCGAGACGGGGAGGAGCGGCTCTCCGCCGAGATGCACCACGCCCGCGTCGATCGTCGCCTCGAGACCGCTTCCATCGGCTCCGTACCAGTGGAGGTCGCCGGCGAGCGCGGCGCCGAGCGCGCGGCAGCCGGGGTCGTCGGCGTTCAGCACCACCGCGCCGCGCGCCACGCTGAGCTCGGCGAGGCGTGCCTTCACGGCCCGATACGCAGCGACGCTGCCGTGGCGATCGATGTGGTCCGCCCCGATGTTCGTGTAGATCGCGACGTCGGCGCCGCGCGAGATGGTCGGCAGCTGGAGCTCGGAGAGCTCCAGCACGGCCCAGGTGTCCGACGTCAGCTCGTCGGCACGCTCGACGAGCGGCGTCCCGATGTTGCCGCCGAGGACGCTCGGCATCCCGGCGCGCTCGAGGATGGCGGCAAGCATTGAGGCCGTGGTGGTCTTGCCCTTGGTGCCGGTCACGGCCGCGATGCGCGCCCGCGTCAGGCGGAGGAAGAGCTCGACCTCGCTCACCAGCTCGACGCCCCGTCGCTCGGTCTCCGCCAGCAGGTCGCGCAGCCAGGGCTCGGTGGTCGGGAAGCGCGCCGAGATCGAGGGAGAGGTGACGAGGAGATCGGCGGCCGCCATCGCCTCGGCCACCGCGGTCGAGTCGCTGCCCAGCAGGAGCTCCGGCCGGCGGCTGCCGAGCGCTGCCACCGCATCGGCGAGGTCGGCGGCGCCACGTCGGTCGTACACCGCCACCGAGGCCCCGGCATCGGTCAGGAAGCGGGCGACGGCGACGCCGGAGCGGGCGAGGCCGAGGACGAGCGCGTGGCGCCCGGCCAGGTCGGCGGTCGTGCGAATCGGTCCGGCGGCAGCGGTCACGGCCATGCGCTCTAGAACTCGCCCACACCGGCCAGGAAGAGCGAGAAGCCGAGCAGCGCGGCGAGGGCGCCGACGATCCAGAAGCGGGTCGTGATCTTCTCCTCGGCCCAACCGATGAGCTCGAAATGATGCTGGAGCGGCGTCATCCGGAACACGCGCCGGCCACGGAGCCGGAACGAGGCGACCTGGATGATGACGCTCATCGTGACGGCCACGAAGACGACACCGATGACGGCGAGCAGCGGGAGCTGGCCGCTGATGGTCGCCACCACGGCGAGCGTCGCGCCCAGGCCCAGCGCTCCGGAGTCCCCCATGAACAGCTGGGCGGGATGCACGTTGAACCACAGGAAGCCCATCAGCGCCCCGATGACGAGCGCGCAGAAGATCGCGAGGTTCGGATGCCCGAGCTTGAGTCCCGGCACGTCGACGAGCGCGATGAGGAGGTACGCGACGAAGCTGAAGATCAGCGTGCCGCCGGCGAGGCCGTCGAGGCCGTCGGTGAGATTGACGGCGTTGCTCGAACCGACGATGACGAACGCCACGAACAGGACGAGCACAAGGAAGGCGAGCTCGACCTGGCCCACGAGCGGGATGTTGATGCTCGTGATGTGGAAGTGGCGAACGATGTAGAAGGCGGCGAGGAGCGCCACCCCGGTCTGCCAGACGAGCTTGTAGCGGCCGCGGATGCCGATGCCCGTCTGGGCGTTCACGAAGTCGTCGATCGCGCCGAGGATGCCGACCCCGACGAGCGTCAGCATCGGTGTGAGCGTCGAGACGTCCTCGAGCCGCATCACCATGGCGAGGAACATCACGACCAGGACGAGGAGCATGCCACCCATCGTCGGCGTCCCGGCTTTCACCTGGTGGCCGACCGGGCCCTCCGCGCGGATCGCCTTCCCGAATCCCAGCCGCTGGAGGAGACCGATGTAGATCGGGCCGAGGACCACGACGCCCACGAACGCGAGCAGCAGGCCGAGAACGATCGGCAGCATGCCGGTCATCGGCTGGCCATCGTGCCGGGTGCGGCGAGGGCATCCACCGCACGATCGAGCTCGATCCCGCGCGACGCCTTGAGAAGCACGACGTCACCGATCCCCGGCGCCAGCTCGCGTTCGATCTCGGAGGCCGCCGCGTCGGCGTCGTCGACAGTCACCACGTGGCCGAGTCCCGCGGCGCGGGCCGCGTCGGCGATCCAGCGCCCGCGCTCACCGACCGCCACCAGGCCATCCACGATCCCCGCCGCCAGGGTACCGACCTCGCGGTGGCGGCGCTCTTCGTCCGCCCCGAGCTCGAGCATGTCGCCAAGGACCGCGTACCGTCGCCGTCCCGGCGCGAGCGGCGTCTCGGCCAGCAGCTCGAGCGCCGCGGCCACGCTCCACGGCGCCGCGTTGTAGGTGTCGTCGATGAGCGTTGCCCCGGAGGCCGCCTCGAGGGCTGCCATGCGGTGTGCGGCGTGACTCCCGACCGCGAGGACCGCCTCGACGTCGTCGAGCGGCGTGCCGAACCGCTCAGCGGCGGCGGTGGCCGCGAGCGCGAGCGGCACGAGGTGGCGACCCGGCATCGCGAGCCGCACCTGCCGCGTGCCCCACGGCGCGACGAGGGTGAACGACGTGCCGGCCAGGCCATGCCCGACGACCTCGGTCGCGCGCACGTCGGCCGCCGGGCCGAGCCCGAAGGTGATGACCGGCGCCGATGTCGCGCGCGCCATGGCCGCCACCCGCGGGTCATCGGCGTTGAGGATCGCGAGGCCGTCCGCAGGCAGGGCGGCCGGCAGCTCGCCCTTGGCGCGCGCGATCGCCTCGATGCTGCCGGCGCGCATGAGGTGCATCGGCTGCACGTTGAGGACGATCCCGACCTCGGGTCGCGCGATCTCGGCGAGGCGGGCGATCTCACCCTCGGTGTACATGCTCATCTCGAGCACCGCGACGCGGTGCGCATCGGTCAGGCGCAGGAGGGTCAGCGGCAGTCCCGTCTCCGAGTTGAGGTTGGCCTCGTTGCGGAGCACCGTCTCAGTGCGCGACAGGACGTCGGCGACGATCTCCTTGGCGAGCGTCTTCCCGGTCGAGCCGGTGATGCCCACCACCCGGACGGCATGTCGGCCCCGCCACCAGGCGGCGAGGTCACCGAGCGCGACGAGCGGCTCGGCGACCCTGACCAGCGCCACGTCGCGCCCCGGCGGCAGCTCGACCGGGTGCGCGACAAGGGCGGCAGCGGCGCCCGCGCGGGCCGCCTCCGCGACATATCGGTGCCCATCGACGCGCTCTCCGCGGAGCGCGACGAAGCAGCATTCCGGAGTCACCGAGCGGGAGTCGACCGCGGCCCCCCGGATCGCCGTGACGGCGGTGGGGGCGATGAGGCGGCCACCGGTGGCGGCCAGCAGAGCATCGAGGCGGATCGACGGATGCACGCACGTCCCTGTGCTGGTTCGCGGGGAGTCTAGCAGCCTCACCTAGAGGCCACCGAGCCGCCGCCCCGATCCGGCGGAATGGCGAGGTAGTCGAGGATCTGCGGCCCGAGCGCGGCGAAGATCTCGTCCGGCCGTTCGGCCATGACGTAGCGGCCCCACGTCGCGGGTCGGTTGAGAAGGATGAGCGTCACCAGCTGTGGGTCGCTGGCGGGATAGACACCGATGAACGAGCTGTCGATCCACCCGTTGATGTACTCGGAGCGGGTGACCTTCTTGTAGATCGGCTTGCCCTGCGCGTCATGGCCATCGACGATCGTCCGCTCGCGCGGTCCGGCGATCTGCGCGGTGCCGGTCTTGCCGGCGATCGAGTAGCCGGGCACCTGGGCCGCCTTGGCGATGCCGTCGTCGATCGCGCCGGTGAGCAGCCCCAGGACCGTGTGCGCGGTCTCCTCCCGCATGACCCTGCCGGCGCCCTGCGGCGGCGCGTCGTGGTACTGGCCGCTGACATCGGTCCAGCCCGCCACCACGTGCGGGGTGACGAGGGTGCCGCCGTTCCCGATCGCGGCGTAGCCGGCAGCGAGCTGGACGGCTGTCACCGACAGGCCCTGGCCGAACGAGTTCTGCGCGGTCGTCAGGTCGTGCGAGCCGTGTGGGCCGTCCGGATCCCACACCGCGCCCGAGGCCTCGCCCGCGATGTCGATACCGGTCGGGCTGCCGAAGCCGTAGCGCTTGAACGCCTCGTACAGGTTCTGGCCGCCGAGCCTCAGGCCGATCTTCGCGGCCCCGATGTTGTTCGACAGCTTCAGCACCTGCGCCGGCGTGATCGGCCCGTGGCCGTACGGGTGCTGATAGCGGTCCGCGTTGTGGATGCGCACATTCCCGATCCGCAGGTTGTTGTCGTCGACGACCGTGTCGCTGGTCGTGATCGCACCGGCGTCGAGCGCGGCGGCGATCGTGAACGCCTTCATGACCGAGCCCGGCTCGTACTGGCGACTCACCGCCGGATTCGTGTACAGGCTGGCATCGGTCGATGCGTAGGCGTTCCCGTCATATGACGGGAAGGTTGCCAGCGCCAGGATCGCGCCGGTGTGGACGTCCATGACGAGCCCCACCGCTCCCTTGGCGTGGTTCTTCTGGAACGTCTCCCACATCCGCGCCTCGAGGATCTGCTGCAGGCCGGCGTCGATCGTCAACTTCAGGTTGACGCCGTTCACCGGCGGCTTCAGCTCGCGGACCGAGTCCCCGATCGGGCGACCGGCGACATCCTGGTCGACGATCATCGAGCCCGTCACACCGGCGAGGGCCGGGTTGCTGTACTGCTCGACGCCCGCCTGGCCGCCGTCCTCGCTCACGAACCCGATGACCTGCGCGGCCATGGTGGTGTTCGGCGCGGCTCCCACGACCGGATAGACCCGCTTCGTCTCCGGGAGTGTCCCGATGCCGGCAAGGTGCAGCGCGTTGAGCCGTGCCGCCATGGTGGGGTCGATCCGTCGTCGCAGCCACGTCCACTCGAGCCCGCTCGTGAGCTTCGCGTAGACATCGGCGCGGTCCAGGTCGAGCACCGAGGCCAGGAGGTCGGCGGCCTTCGCCGGGTCGTGCTTCTGGACCATCGGCGGCAGAGCGAACACCGACTGCAGCTCGACACTCGTCGCGAGGAGGACGCCGGAGCGATCGATGATCTCGCCGCGCGCGGCGGCGATCGGCTGGGTGTTCTCGAACTGCGACTCCGCCATGGCCACCAGATCGCCGGTGTCGAGCACCTGCCACCATACGAGCCGCGCGGCGATGCCGGTCGTCAGGAGGCTGATGATGACGAGGAGGACCAGGGCGCGGGCACGACTGTCGGTCCTTGCGAGCATGCGAATGTCTCCGTGGCCGCCTCGCGGCGGTCGATCTGCTATCGGGCTACCTGGTCGTTGTGGGCGGCGTCCGGGCGAACTGGACGGCCACATCGGGGATGGGCTGGAGGCCGAGCTCAGCCTTCGCACGCGCCTCGATCCGCGCCGGTGAGCGGGCCTCGCCGATCGCCAGGATCAGCTGCTGCTGCTCCTGGCGGACCGTGGCGATCTCGGCCTGGACGGCGTCGATCTCGTAGCCGGTGGCCGCCACATGGCTGGACTGCGACAGGTAGAAGAACGCGAGGCACGCGGCGGCGACGATCGACAGCACGATGCCCGGCACGCTGACTGCACGCCGCGCGCGACGCCGGCCGGCGCCAAGCCGCCGCACGCCGGCGCGCGGCATGGGGCGGGGTCGCGTTCGGCCACGCCGACCGAGGATGCCGATCCCGGTGGCGGGGCGTGCTCCGATGACCGCCATGCCTCGCTAGGCCGCGCTGGCGCGATCCGGAACCCGGACGCCCCACGAGGTCGGTGACTCGAAGTCGAGCCCCTCTTCGATCTCGATCGCCGTGACGCGATCGGAGAGCCAGTAGCTCTCCTCGTTCGCCGCGTGGGTGCGCCGCTCGCGAAGCTCCCGCTGGCGCGCGCTGTACATGCGCCGCCGGCTCGTTTGATGCCGTGCGTGGCCTCGACTCATCGTCCGATCCTCCTCAGGCGCTCGCCGGCACGGCGAGCTTCACGGCGACCCGCAGCTTGGCGCTGCGAGCGCGACGGTTCCGACGCACCTCGGCGGCGGTCGGGGTGATGACGCCCTTCGTGAGCGGGCGCAGCTGGGCCCGGTGGCCGCAGGTGCAGACCGGCGGCAGCGGGTCCTCGACGCAGTCCCGGCTCTCGCGCGCGATGAAGCGCTTGACGATCCGGTCCTCGCCGGAGTGATAGCTGATGACGGCCATCCGCCCGCCGGGCCGCAAGATCGCGAGCGCACCGGCGAGGCCGGCCGAGAGGACCTCCATCTCGCGGTTGACGGCGATGCGCAGGGCCTGGAACGTCCGCGTCGCCGGATGGATGCGCCCCGCCGCGGCGCCTCCCGCCGCGCGGGCGACGACCTTCGCCAGATCGGCGGCGGACATCAGCCGCCCCTCCGCACGCGCCGCCACGATCGCCTTCGCGATGCGGAGTGCACGGCGCTCTTCACCAAACGTCGCGAGGATTCCGGCGAGCTCTCGGTCCGATGTGCGGTCGATGAGCTCGAGGGCCGATACACCGTGTTCTTCATCGAATCTCATGTCGGGCGGCGCGTCGGCCGCGAAGGAGAAGCCCCTGTCCGTGTCGGCGAGCTGGTAGCTCGACAGGCCGAGGTCAAAGAGGACCGCGTCGAGCGGCACGAAGCCGGCATCGCTCGCGACCGCGAGGAGCGACTCGAAGTTGGCCTGGCGCAGCACGACCCGCTTGCCGAAGCGCGCGAGCACGCGAGTTGCCTCCGAGATGGCCGCCCGATCGGCATCGAGGCCGAGCAGGCGGCCATCCGGAGACGTGGCCTCCAGAAGCCGCTCGGCGTGCCCTCCGCCACCGACCGTGCAGTCAGCCACGGAGCCGCCAGCGACCTGGTCGAGCGAGGCAAGAACCTCGTCGACCAGGACCGGCAGGTGCCCTTCTCCCATTGGCTGCTCCACATACCTGGTCGGATGGCGGGCCGATCGGCCCGAAGGCGCATGAATGGCGGGGTGGCGACGACCGTCATGCCGCCGCTCCCCCTAGATCCCGAGGCCCGCGAGGTGCTCGGCGAGCGCCTCTGGCTGCTCTTCGATCCGGCTGCGGTACGGCTGCCACCGTGCCGGCGACCAGAGCTCCAGCCGGTTGAGGGCGCCCACGACGACCACCTCGCCGCTCTCGATCGACGCGTACTCGCGCAGGTACGACGGCACGAGTACGCGCCCCTGGCGATCGAGGTCCACCTCGACCGCCCCAGACGACATGAAGCGGGCGAACTCCCGCGCCTGTGGATTGGTCAGCGGCAGCCCCCGGATCTTCGAGGCCAGCTCGTCCCATTCGGGGCCCGGAAAGATGGCCAGGCAGCCATCCAGCCAGCGCGCGAGCGTCGCCCCCTCGGCCAGGCGCGGGCGGAAGCGCACCGGGACCGCCACGCGTCCCCGGTCGTCGAGCGCGTGACGGAACTCGCCCGTCAGGAATGTCGCGCGTTCCATGCTGCATGCCGCCCTGCATTGCCGTTCCCACTCTCCCCCACATTCCCCCATCTGCTACCACAGAGCGCCACTATAGCGCGCGAATCCTCCCCGTCAAGGCGTTTTCCGCACATTCCTCCAATCGGGCGCCCAGTACCTTCGTCCGAGCCCCAGACAGAACGACGACGGCCGCCCCTCGGAAGGGGCGGCCGTCGTGAGGCCTGAGGTTGGGGCGGTGCGCGGGTCAGCCGCCGGGTCCACCCCACGGGCCGGGTCCGCCGCGACCACCCATGTGGTCGGGCCAGGTGCCGTCGCTGATCTCGCCCGCGATATGCTCGCGAAGGGCATCGGCGCGCGCCTGGGTGAGGTGGCCCGCAGACACAGCCGCAGCGAGCGCCTTGTCGAGCGCGGCGGTCACGGCGGAGGAGACGGTGGCGTAGTCCACGCCCTTCGCGTCGGCGACCTCCTTGAGCGAGTCGCCGCTCCGCAGCTTGGCGGCCAGCTCGGCAGGGGTCAGGCTGAGCGCCGAGGCCGCTGCGCCGACGAGCCCGCCGAATGCGGCCTCACCACCCGGGGCGATGCCCCGGCCACCGAATGGGCCGATGTGTCCGAGGAGCCCGCAGCCATCGCCGCTGGCATTCGCGATGCGGTCCTTGGCCTGTGCCGCTTGATCCGCAGTCAGGTCGCCGGCCGTCACCGCGGCGTCGATCGCCGCGGCGGCGGCCGCCTTCGCGGCGGCGGTCACCTTGTCCGTGGTCGTGCCGAGCTCCCGCGCGAAGGCGTCGAGGAACGTCTGGCAGTAGGTCCCGAGCCTCGTCGGGTCGGCGAGCCCGATCGTCGTGCTCGCCGGCGTTGCCGGCGCCGCGAGCGCTGCACTCATCAGCGTTCCGCCGACGAATGCAGCGGCCACGAATCCGCCGACCAGGAAGAGGGGCTTGCGTGATCTCATGAGTTGTCGGGCCTCCATGCCGGCAACCCCTGGTATCTGGTGCCGGTTGATCGCGACGTTAGCGGCCGATTCTTGCGAAATCCTGAGAACGTCTTCTCCCGCTCAGGTCTCGCTCGCACCGAGCCGGGCGTACCGCAACGACCCGTCCGGACCCCGATATACGCCGCGAATGACGAATGCGCCGGACTTGCCCCGGATGTAGGAGAAGCCGGTGTAGCCTCCCTGGCTGGTGCGCCAATAGAGCTGTCCATTGGGTGCCTGGATTCGCTCGACGGCCGCTCGTGACTGGTGGTCGAACCGCCCGTCGAGCGTCCGCGTCTCAGTCCCTTGGGCGTCGACGACATAGAGCGTGTAGTCGCCTGGAGCGACCTCGACCTCGAACCCGATGAAGATGTCACCGGTCGGCGCGGGCGTGAGCTCCGGCGTGGGCGTCGGCGTCGGCGGGCCGGGCGTCCCAGTGATGGCTGCGCTCGCTGTGGCCGATGGGGTCCCGGCGCCCGAGGTGCTCGGCGTGACGATGGCGATCGGGAAACGCCCGTTGAAGAGCACCACCACGCCGACCGCGCCGATGAGAAGGACGAGCAGCCCGCCGATCAGCCACGCGGGGCCCAGCCGCCGCCGCCGCCGAGTGTCGGCCGGCATCGGCGCGACCACCGGGGTGATGCGCGGCGCGGGGCGACGCAGAGCCTCGAGCTCATCGGTCGGAATGACGAGGACGCCACGCAGGTAGCGGGGACAGGTGCCGTAGCCGCGATCGAGGCAGACCTTCGTCTGCTGCTCGGTGGAGAGGGGCGCCGGATCGCCGAACGCGTAACAGCGATGTTCGCCGCTCGCGCCCTCGGCGTAGCCGACGCGGTTGTCAGCGAGGCCGAGAAACGGGCAGACCGTCTCAGGACGGCTGGCCAACTGCGCGAAGAGTGCGCGCCGATCTGTCTCGCGGGCAGCCTCGGCGGCCGCCTCCTCCTGCTTCCTGCGTCGACCGAACACGCCCGCAGTCTACCTTGGGCTCTGCGTGGCGCGACATTCCCCTGGTGGGGGTACCAATGCGCCATTGAGGTCCCGCTCGGCAGCCTCCTAGGCTGGTCGCCGGCACGGCTGCGCCCGCGGTCGCGCGCGAGACACCTTGACGAGGCACCTGGACACCGTGGCGCTGGAACCGATCGACGAGGGGGAGCGGCCTCCCGTCCCCCGGCAGGGACGCATCCGGCGATGCTCGGTACGACACGTCGCGATCGTCGCGTCCGACAGCGGAGGGCCGAGCGTCGAGGTCACGTGTCTCCTCGGCGGCATGGAGTTTCCGCTGCCCCTCGGCACCATGGACGATGCACGCCCGATCTGCAATGCCTGTACGGCGCGATCGGTGTGGCGCGCCGACGAGGACTGACGTCCTCGGCGAGATCCCCGGAGCGCGGCCTGTAAGCCGAGTTCTGTGCCATGACCGATTCGCATCGGTCATGCGACGACCATCCATCTCGGGCGCCAGTTGCCCGGCGCCTCTGCGCGACCTACCCGAGGGCTGAGCGAGCAGCATCTTCGCCGCCTTGCGGCGACGGTTGCGCCCTCCTATTCGGTCTTGCTCCGGCTCGAGCTTGCCCGTTTCACTCCCGCACCGTTGCCGGCGCGGGCATCGTCACTGTGGCGCTGGTCCTCACCTCACGGTGGACGGGCGTTACCCGCGAGCCTGCTCTGTGGAGCTCGGACTTTCCTCGGACACCGCCTTTCGACGATCGTGTCCGCGGCCGTCCGGCCGCCTCCAGGGATGTGCATTCTACGCGGCATCACCGACATGCATCACCGGCCCTGCAGGGTGGGTTCAGCCTCACTGCCAACCTCCCGGGCGCTGGCCTCCAGCCTCGCGAAGAAGGCCTCCAGCGACTCCATTCTCGTGGCTCCCTCGTCGGTCGGCTGCACGTCCATCAGGTCAAGCCGCCATGGTGTCGCGGCGACGGCACCTGGGACTGACGGAATCGCGGACTGCGCCACCTGCATGAAGCCGCAACCCGCGAGGAGGCCGGCGACCAGGGCCGCCGGGATGGGGCGGCTCATGGCCGCAGCCCGTCGATGGCGACGTTGCTCAGGCGGTCCGCCTCCTTGTTCCGCTCGCGCGGCACGTGGCCGACGGTGTAGCCGCCGAAGCGGGAGAGCATCGCCATCACGCGGCGATGGATCGGCTGCAGGTCGGGGTGCTTGACGCGGTACATGCCGATGATCTGCCGCGCCACGAGCTGCGAGTCCATCCGCAGGTCGACGTGGGTCGCGCCCTCGGCGAGAGCGCGCTCGAGCGCGAGCTCGACAGCGGTCCACTCCGCGACGTTGTTCGTGGCGTGGCCGAGCGGCTCGGCGATCTCCGCCACCACGCGGCCGTCATCTGCGTCGACGAGGATCGCCCCGGCCCCGGCCGGGCCGGGGTTGCCGCGCGCGGCGCCATCGGTGTGGATGAGCAGGCGCATCGGTCTCACTCAGGAGATGCCGGCCTTCTCGATCTCGCCGACGACCTCCATGATGGCGCGCGTGATGTTGATGCCCCGCGGGCAGGCCTCGACGCAGTTGAAGACCGTTCGGCAGCGCCACACCCCATCCGCGTCGGCCATGATCTGGAGCCGCTCCTCGTGCGCGTGGTCGCGCGAGTCCTTGATGAACCGATGGGCGTTGACGATCGCCGCGGGGCCGACGTAGTCGGGGTTCGTCCAGAAGACCGGGCAGGCGGTCGTGCAGGCCGCGCAGAGGATGCACTTGGAAGTGTCCTCGTAGAGCTCGCGATCGGCCGGCGACTGCCGCCGCTCCTTCCCGTCCTCGGGGATCTCGTCGTTGACCAGGAACGGCATGACCGAGCGGTACTTGTCCCAGAACGGCTCCATGTCGACGAGGAGGTCCTTGACCACC
The DNA here is from genome assembly GCA_038209995.1 of Candidatus Limnocylindria bacterium. Classification (GTDB taxonomy): domain Bacteria; phylum Chloroflexota; class Limnocylindria; order QHBO01; family QHBO01; genus JAICQM01. Next base: position 98,065 of record JBBQXD010000005.1, read on the forward strand.
GGCAGGCCCGGGATCGCCTCGACGGTGATCGAGCTGCCGGCGTCCTTGACGAGCATCTCGCATGCGAGCCGGTTGCGGCCGTTGATCAACATGGCGTCCGAGCCGCAGACGCCATGCGCGCACGAGCGGCGGAACGTGAGGGTTCCATCCTGGTACCACTTGACCTGGTGGAGGAGGTCGAGCACGCGGTCCGATGGCTCGGCCTCGACGGTGTACTCCTCCCAGTGCGGCTCGAGGTCGGCCTCCGGGTTGTAGCGCCGGATGCGTAGCTGGACGTCCATCACCACCGAACCCTAGTACACGCGCGGCTTGGGCTCGAACTCGCCGAGCGTCACCGGCTTGTAGTCGAGCCGCGGCGAACCGCCGTCGGCGCCACGGAACGCGAGCGAGTGGCGCATCCAGTCCACGTCGTCGCGGTCAGGAAAGTCCTCGCGGGCATGGGCGCCGCGGCTCTCGTGGCGCGCGAGCGCCGAGCTGACCGTGGCCTCGGCGCAGTCGAGGAGATAGCCGAGCTCGAGCGCGTCGGCGAGGTCGGTGTTGTAGCGGCAGCCCTTGTCATCCACGAGCAGGTGCGTCGCGCGCTCGCGGAGGGCGGCGACCTCGTCACGACACTCGGTGAGCAGCTGCTCGGTGCGGAAGACGCCGCACTTCGTGAACATCACCTCCTGGAGATCGGTGCGGATCGCGGCCGGCCGCTCGCCATCGGTCACGGCCAGCAGCCCGGCCATCGTCGCCTGGACCGATGCCTCGGCTGCCAGGTCGGGCACCGCCGGCGGTGCATCGCGGAGATAGCGCGCCATGTCGACCCCCGCCCGCCGGCCGAAGACCAGGATGTCGAGCAGCGAGTTCGTGCCGAGCCGGTTCGCGCCATGGACGCTGACGCAGGCGCACTCACCGGCGGCGTAGAAGCCCGGCGTGACGGTCGCCTTGCCATCGGCCAGCACGCGGCCGTCGACATCGGTGGGGATGCCGCCCATGGCGTAGTGCGCGGTCGGCTGGATCGGGACGAGGTCAGTGAGCGGGTCGAGCCCGAAGTAGGTGCGGATGAAGCCGCTCATGTCCGGCAGCTTCTTGTCGAGGACCTCGGCACCCAGGTGGCGCACGTCGAGGTGGACGTAGTCCCTGCCGCCGATGCCGCGCCCCTCTGCGACCTCGAGGTAGATGCTGCGTGATACGACGTCGCGGCTGGCGAGGTCCTTCATCGTCGGGGCGTAGCGCTCCATGAAGCGCTCGCCGGCGTCGTTGACGAGGAATCCGCCTTCGCCGCGCATCGCCTCCGAGAGGAGGAATCCGAGCTTGTACATCCCGGTCGGGTGGAACTGGAACATCTCCATGTCCTCGAGCGGGATGCCGCGGCGATAGGCGATCGCGACCCCGTCGCCGGTCAGGGTGTGCGCGTTGCTCGTGACCTTGAACATCTTCCCGAAGCCGCCGGTGGCGAACAGGACGGCGCGAGCGCGGAACGAGTGGATCTCGCTCGACGCGAGCTCGACGGCGATCACGCCCCCGATCGGCTCGCTGGGGCCGCCGGGTAGCGCGACGTCGACCACCTGGAACTCGTCGAAGAACGTGACCTCGTGCTTGATGCACTGCTGGAAAAGCGTCTGCAGAATGGCGTGGCCGGTGCGGTCGGCGGCGAAGCAGCTCCTGCGCACCGGTCCCTCCCCGTGGTTGCGGGTATGGCCGCCGAAGCGTCGCTGGTCGATCAGGCCCTCCGGCGTGCGGTTGAAGGGCAGGCCAAGATGCTCGAGGTTGATGATCGTCTCGACCGCGTCATGGCACATGACCCGCGCCGCGTCCTGGTCGACGAGGTAGTCCCCGCCCTTCACGGTGTCGAACCAGTGCCACTCCCAGTGGTCCTCCTCCGTGTTGCCGAGCGCGGCGCACACGCCGCCCTGCGCGGCACCGGTGTGCGAGCGAGACGGATAGAGCTTGCTGATGACACCGATGCGGGCCTCCGGCCCCAGGTCGCGCTTCAGCTCGAGCGCCGCGTAGAGGCCGGCCCCGCCGGCGCCGACGACGAGGCCGTCGAGCTCGTGGACGCGGACGCCCGGCGTCCGCGCCAGGCCCGACGTCGGAGTGGGGATCATCGGTCCGGTCATGAGAAGGGCCCGACCGCGGGTGCGGTGTCGGGGTTGAAGAAGATGACGACGAGCAGGCCGAGGAGGATCCAGGCCACCGCGACCGCGCCGAGCAGGATGGTCAGCAGGCCGCGCGCGGTGCGATTCGCGACGTAGTCGCCGATCACGATCCGCCCCCCGTTCATGCCGTGCAGCATCGCCAGCACGAGGAGCAACGCATCGTAAATGCGCCAGAACGGCGTGCCCCAGCGGCTGGTGACGAAGGCGAAGTTGATCTCCTCGCCGCGCAGCTCGACGAGGACATGCATGATCAGCATGTGGCCCAGCGCCATGAGCACCAGGATCAGGCCGCTGATCCGCATGAAGTACCACCAGAACCGCTCGCGCCCCGGCTCCTCGGGACGCGGCCGCGCGGCGCGCGACGGGTTGCGGCGATAGATGGTGCGCACCGGGCGCCCGACGCTGACCGGCGTCGTCACACCGAGTGCCACGGTGCGAAGGGCGTGATCATGATGATGCTCAGCGGGATCATGGCCGCCACGGTGGCGACGATGACGCCGTACGTCAGCGGCCGGTAATAGACGGTCAGCCGGGGCCAGAAGTCCATGGCGATGACCCGCAGGCCGTTCAGCGCGTGGTAGACCAGGGCCGCCATGAGCAGGATCTCGCCGAGGCGGGCGGGCAGGTTCCGGAAGAGCCCGACCGCGACGTTGTAGACGTCAGGCCCGAACAGGACGGTCGACGTCTCGACGACGTGCATGAACAGGTACAGGAGCACCCCGAGGCCCGAGGCGCGATGGCCGAACCAGGCCAGCTGCGACCAGCTGATCTGGTAGCCGAACGGGCGGATCATCGCGGGTATCTATCCGCGGACGCGCGCCGCGACCGCCGCCGCGAACTCGCGCGTTCCCGCCGTCCCGCCCAGGTCATGGGTCACTGTCGCGCCCTCGGCGATGACGTACCGGACGGCAGTCTCCACCGCGTCGGCGGCATCGGTCTCGCCAAGGTGGCGCAGCATGAGCGCCCCTGAGAGGATGAGGGCCGTTGGATTCGCCTTGTTCTGCCCGGCGTACTTCGGCGCCGATCCGTGGACCGGCTCGAAGACCGCCGCGGTCTCGCCGATGTTCGCGCCCGGCGCGACCCCGAGCCCACCGACGAGGCCCGCCGCAAGGTCGCTGACGATGTCGCCGTAGAGGTTCGGCAGCACGAGCACGTCGTACAGCTCGGGCTTCTGGACGAGCTGCATGCACATGTTGTCGACGATGCGGTCCTCGAACTCGACGCGGCCTGCGTAGTCTGCCGCGATCTGCCCACAGCTCTCGAGGAACAGGCCGTCGGAGAGCTTCATGATGTTCGCCTTGTGGACCGCGGTCACCTTGCGGCGCCCGTTCCGGACCGCGTACTCGAAGGCATAGCGCGCGATGCGCTGGCTGGCGGCGCGGGTGATGATCTTGATGCTCTCCGCCGCATCAGGGCCGACGCGGTGCTCGATGCCGGCGTAGAGGTCCTCGGTGTTCTCGCGGACGATGATGAGGTCGATCCCCTCGTACCGCGTCTCGACGCCCTTCATGCTGCGGGCCGGTCGAACGTTGGCGTAGAGCTCGAGGGCCAGGCGGAGGCCGACGTTCACCGAGCGGAAGCCGGAGCCCACGGGAGTTGTGATCGGACCCTTGATGGCGACCCCGTTGGCGCGGATTGAATCGATGACGCGCTGCGGGAGCGGGGTTCCCTCACCGGCGATCGTCGCCTCGCCCGCCTGCTGGACGTCCCAGTCGAAGCCGATGCCGGTGGCCTCCAGGACGCCGCGGGTGGCGTCGGCGAGCTCCGGCCCGATCCCGTCCCCCGGGATGAGCGTGACGGCGTAGGTCACGTGGATTCCTCGTTGTGCGGCCGATCAAAGCGTCGACGTACGCCGGCGAGTGTAGCGACCGCGCTCCGTCAGGGCATCTCCGTGCCGCTGCCGGGTTGGATCTGCCGCTGATGACCGAGCGCTCGGCGGCAACGGCTCCGTTGTCCGGCGACCGGGATGATCACGGCTGCCCGAGCGGGGCGGCGGCGATGGCGTGGCCCATCGGCGCGTCCCAGATCACGACCGTGTGATAGGACATGACGGCGGCGTTCATGTCGGCAGGGAACGGGTAGACCTGCATGCCGGTCGTCCCCTTCAGGGCGCCAAGGTCGATCGCCTCATCGGGCTGCACGTCGGAGGAGGCGGTGACGTCATCGCCCTTGACCAGGTAGACCTTGAGATTGGTCGTCGCGGCGATGCTGAAGTCCTCGAAGACGACCTCATAGCTGCCGTCGCGCAGGCGCGCCAGCTGGACCGTCCCGCTCGCGGTGTCATCCACGTCATGGAACTCGCCGGCCAGTGCGACCGTCATCGCGGCGGCGCTCGGCGAGGGGCTGACCGATGGCGATCCTCCGGCGCTGCAGGCAGCCAGGACGAGTGGGATCGCGATGGCGATACCGGGGGCGACTCGAACGACGTGCATCGTGACTCCTTGGATGTGGGTGGAATGGAACAGCAGCCTGACGCGACGTAGTGACGGCCGTGTGAAGGGCCGGGCGCGGCCGCCTGCGGCTAGAATCGATGCCGTCCACCAGCGGCCGGCGCCTCGCTCAGCGGCGCCCGGCGGCGCATATGAGGCGGGAGAACGACGCGTGAAGCTCCAGGAGTACCGAAGCAAGGAGATCCTTGCCCGCTACCACGTCCCGCTGCTCGCCGGCGAGACGGCGACGACGCCCGAGGAGGCGCGTGCCGCCGCCGAGCGCATCGGCGGGCCGGTGGTGGTGAAGGCGCAGGTCCTGGTCGGCGGCCGTGGCAAGGCGGGGGGGGTGAAGCTGGCGGCCACCCCGGACGATGCCGAGGCGCGGGCGCGCGACATCCTCGGCATGGACATCAAAGGGATCATGGTGCGCACCGTGCTCATCGCGCCGGCCGCCGAGATCGCGAAGGAGTACTACCTCGGGCTGATCCTCGATCGCGCGGCCAGGGCGGTCACGATCATCGCCAGCGCGGAGGGCGGGGTCGAGATCGAGGAGACGGCGAAGACGAAGCCCGACGCCATCCTCCGCCTGTCCCTGCACCCGCTCCTGGGCCTCCAGGACCACGACGTGCGCCGGACGTCCTTCTTCCTCGGCATGCCGCCGGAGCTGCGGAGGGACTTCGCGAGCGTCCTGCGCGGCCTCTACGACGCCTTCGTCGGCTCAGACGCCGACCTCGCGGAGGTCAACCCGCTCGTCGTGACCGATGACGGCCGCCTGCTCGCCCTCGACGCCAAGATCGTGCTCGACGATTCGGCGCTCCACCGGCATCCCGACCTCGAGGCGATGCGCGACCTCAACGAGGAGGAGCCGGCCGAGACCGCGGCACGCGAGGCCGGGATCAGCTTCATCAAGCTCGATGGCAGCATCGGCTGCATGGTGAACGGCGCCGGCCTCGCGATGACGACCATGGACCTCGTGAAGCTCGCGGGCGGTGAGCCGGCAAACTTCCTCGACATCGGGGGCGGCGCCAAGGCCGACAAGGTGACGGCCGCCTTCCGCATCATCCTCGGCGACCCGAACGTGCGCGCGATCCTCATCAACATCTTCGGCGGCATCACCCGCGGCGACGAGGTCGCGCGCGGGATCGTCGAGGCGCGGGCGAGGATCGAGCGCGAGGTGCCGATGGTGGTGCGCATCGTCGGCACGAACAGCGAGGAGGCGCGCCCGATCCTTGCCGAGGCGAACCTCATCACCGCCGACTCGCTCGATGACGCGGCGGCGAAAGCGGTCGCGGCCGCGCGCGGAGCGAACGGATGAGCATCCTCGTCAACGCCGACACGCGGCTCCTCGTGCAGGGCATCACCGGGCGGGAGGGCGAGTTCCACTCGCGCGCGATGCTCGAGTACGGGACGAACATCGTCGCCGGCGTCACGCCCGGCAAGGGCGGCCAGACGGCGCTCGACGGCGCGGTGCCCGTCTTCGACACCGTCGACGAGGCGGTCCGCCAGACGGGCGCCAACGCGTCGTGCATCTTCGTCCCCGCGCCGTTCGCGCCCGATGCCATCCTCGAGGCGGCGGCGGGCGGCATCGGCCTGGTCTTCTGCATCACCGAGGGCATCCCCGCGCTCGACATGCTCCGCATATACCACGTCCTTCGGGAGCAGCGGATCCGGCTCATCGGGCCCAACTGCCCCGGCGCGACCTCACCGGGCCAGGCGAAGGTGGGGATCATCCCTGGCAACATCCATCGACCCGGCGCGGTCGGGCTCGTCAGCCGTTCCGGGACGCTCACCTACGAGGTGGTGCAGGCGATGACCGATGCCGGGATGGGGCAGTCGACGTGCGTCGGGATCGGCGGCGATCCGATCATCGGCACGAACTTCACCGACGTGCTCGACCTCTTCAACCAGGATCCGGAGACCGAAGCGATCGTCCTGATCGGCGAGATCGGTGGCGATGAGGAGGAGAAGGCGGCCGCCTTCGTGGCGCGCGAGGTGCGCAAGCCGATGGCCTCTTTCATCGCCGGTCGCACCGCACCGCCCGGGCGGCGGATGGGCCACGCTGGGGCGATCATCTCCGGCGGCGCCGGCACCGCCGAATCGAAGCGCGCCGCGCTCGAGGCGGCCGGCATCGCCGTCGCGGATTCGCCCTCCCACATCCCGCAGCTGCTCCGCGACGTCGGCGTCGGCTGAGGCGGGTCAGCGCAGGCTGGACATCCGGTCCAGGGCATCGAGCTCCCCCAGCTCATCGAGGATCCGCTCACCGATTCCGCAGAGCGTCGCGTCGCCGCTGAGAGATCCCAGCTCGCGCTGGACGCGAGCCGCATACCGCCGTGCACTCATCTGCTCGAAGAGCTCGGAGCTCGCCGCGAGCTCCGCCGGGTCGCGCGAGAGGATCCCGCGCAGCCGGCGCGCCTGGGCCAGGAGCGGCCGCATGCCACGCTCGTCCGCCTCACCGGCGACCCTGTCGATGGCGGCGAGCGGGACGGGATGGGCTCGATCGGCGGCGAGGGCCATGGCGTGCTCGACGTAGTGGACGCGGTCGGGGTAGCGGCCAGCGTTGCTCACGATGCGCGCGATGCCGTCGAGGTCGAGCAGCACGATCGACCGCAGGGCGGCGACCGGATGCGATTCCGGATAGCGCCCGACGATGTTCTCGGCCACCTCCGCCCAGCGTGACATTTTCATCTCATCGCCTCGATTGCGTGCCCAGTCGATCCCGCTGAGGAGCCCCTGGAGCGCGTAGCTCGCCGCCGGGCGCTCGGCCTCGATCCAGTGCGCCCGGAGGCGATCGACATCCGAGACGAGCACCTCCCATCGCCCGAGGAAGGCGGCGGCGTAGGCGTGCCACGAGTCGCCCCCGAGAGCGAAACCCGCGTTCTGACCCGGCTGGATGAGGTCGAGCGCTGCCTCGGCCGCCCTCAGGAGAGGCGGAAAGTCGCCGAGGAGGGCCGATGTCCATGCGACCACGTTCAGCGCGTCGAGGCGCTCGTCGATCGGCAGCCGGTTGCTCATCGTCATACGGCGCTCTGCCAGCTGCCGCGCGCCCTCGGGGTCGACGTTCTGATTTGTCATGGCGTCCAGCGCAGCGCTGATCAGGCTCGGGTCGTCAAGTCGTTCGGCGATCGCCAGCCCATCCGCGACACGCGCCCGCGCCTGGTCGACATCGCTCGCGTCAAGCGGTCGTGCTCCGGCGTTGCGGAGCCAGAACGGCATGAAGCCTGTGGCGATGAGGAAGCGCGCACGCGTCCGTTCGGCTGCGCCGGGGAGCCACCCGAAGCCGCGTTCGATGAGCGCCTCCATCTCGCCGAGGCTCGGCTGGCGGGCGACCGAGGCGAACCAGCGACAGGTGACCATGAGCTGCTGCGCGAGGTTGTCGAGGAGGAAGTCCACCCCGCGACCCTGCGCCTCGCCGAGCGTCCAGGCGGCCTCGAAGGCGGCTACCGACGGGTCGCCGGAGTAATGGACCATGCCGAGACGTTGATAGATCTCCGGCTGCTCGGTGGCGGGCGCCAGCTCGATCGCCGCCCGTAGGTGGACGGCTGCCTCAGCCATCCCGCGCGCGTTCGCGGCGACGTCCGCCGCGCGCCGCAGCCAGCGGACCGCCCGTTCCGCAACGTCGGCATCGGCAACCCCCATCGCCGCGGCAAGCCCGGCCGCCTCGCGGTAGTGGAAGGCGACGAGCTCAGCGAGCTCGTCCTCGCGACCGGTCGCCGCCGCCTCGAGCCAGCGCCCGGCGGCCGCGTGGTGGCGCGCACGCTCCACCCGCGGCAATGTGCCGTACGCCACGTCCCGGATGAGGATGTGGCGGAAGGCCTGCTCGCCACGGGCGCCGGGCCGCAGGAGATCCCGGTCGACGAGCCGCTCGATGGCACCGTCGAGATCGGCGGCCAGCTCGGGCTCGAGGGCCGCCACCGCCAGCGCCGCGAAGTCGCGCCCCATGACCGATCCGAGCTGGAGGACGCGACGCGCGACCGGGTCGAGTGCGTCGAGCCGGGCGAGGACTGTTGCCTGCACGGTGTCCGGCAGCCCCGCCGCCGCGGCGGCGACCGCGTCGGGGTCACGGAGGTCGACCCCTCGCTCGATCAGCGAACGAACGATCTCGCCCGCGTAGAACGGATTGCCCTCCGAGCGTTGCACGACGACCGGGATGAGCTCCGGTGACGGCCCGTCGAGGATGTGCTGGACGAGCTGCTCGATCGAGTCCGAGTCGAGCGGCTCGAGCGCCATCGAGATGTGGTTGCGACGTCCACCGCCCCACGTCGTCCGTCGCTCGACGAGCTCCGGCCGCGTGAGGGCGAGCATGAGGATGGGGGCGTCGCCGCGTGGCTGGAGGATGAACTCGATCAGGTCGAGGAGGCTGTCACTCGACCAGTGGAGGTCCTCGATGAGAAGGACGAGCGGACCGTTGGCCGCCGCGGCCTGGACTGCCGTGCGCCAGGCGGCGAAGAGCGCGGACCGATCGACGACGTCGGTCTCAGAGGAGCCGATCGTGGCCGCCAGCAGGTCTGCCGTCTCCGCCGGATCCTCGGCGCCCGCACCGGTCAGCCAGTCTGTGGCCCGCCGCCTGACCTCGTCCGGCGCCGCGTCGTCCCGGAGGTCGAGCAGGCCGAGCAGGAGGGCGCGCATCGGCCAATACGTCAGGCGCTGGCCGTACGGCAGACACTGGGCGACCGCGATCCGGGCGTCCGGGGCCAGGCCATGGATGCGGGAGACGAACTCCTCGACCAGCCGGCTCTTACCGGTGCCCGCAGGGGCGATGAGGCTCACGAGATAGGGGCGCCGCTCGGTGAAGGCACGGCGCGCAACGAGCTCGAGCTGGGCAAGGTCCGCGTCGCGACCGACGATCGGAGTCCGCCGACCCTCGCTTTCCGTGCGACCGAGGACAGGCCGCGCGGCGATGGTCACCGCCTTTCCCTTGAGCCCGAGCTCGGAGATCGGCCCGAAGGCGTAGGCATCGCCCGCGGCGCTCGCAGTGCGCGCGCTGGCGAGCACCTGCCACGGCTCGGCCGCCTGCTGAAGCCGTGCCGCGACGTTCACCGCGTCGCCGGTGACGATGAAGTCCGCGCGCGATTCCTCCCGGCTGGCGACCACCTCGCCGGTGTTGATGCCGATCCTGATCGGCAGCTGATCGCCGAGCATCGCATCGTCGCGGACGGTGTCCCGCAGCTCGAGCGCCGCGTCGAGCGCGCGACGCGCGTCGTCGTCGTGGGCGAGCGGCAGGCCGAAGATCGCCATCGCCGCGTCGCCGATGAACTTCTCGAGCGTCCCATCGTGCCCATCCACGATATTGCGCGCGATGTCATAGAAGCGCGACAGGAGGCGGCGAAGATCCTCCGGATCAAGCGATTCCCCGAGGGCGGTCGAGCCCACCACGTCCGCGAACAGGACGGTCACCAGGCGGCGCTCGTCAGGCATGCGCCGCCAGCCACTCCGCGCGAATGATCGACATCATCAGCGTGTCGGCAGCCCGACCTGGCGATCGTTTACGGCCGCCATGAAAGGCTCGAGGTCGCGCTCCTCGAGCGGGCAGCCAGATGCGGCCATGCGTCAGCAGCGGACGCTCCGGGATCGGCTGCTCGAGCTCGACCATCCCCTATCGCCCGTCCCCCTTCTCCGGCACCCCGGCCAGCTCCCACAGCACGCCGCTCAGCGATCCGGGATGGATGAATGCCACCTGTCCGTGCGCGCCGGGGCGTGGCTCGCGATCGATCAGCTCGGCCTCCGCCGCGGCCAGCGCGGCAAGGTCGGCCGGCAGGTCGTCGGAGCGGAAGCAGACGTGATGCAGCCCTTCGCCACGCGTCGCCAGGAAGCGGGCCACCCCGCTGCTGTCGTCCGTCGGCTCCACGAGCTCGAGCCGCGCCGCGGGGTGCGGCCCCGTCGGCAGGAACACGACCCGTGCGTGCTGGACCGGGAGGTCGATGATGTCCTCGGCCGGTCGCAGACCGAACAGGGCCGCGTAGCGCGGCAGCGCCTCGTCGATGCTGCGCACCACGACCGCCACGTGGTCGATCGGACCGATCGGCGCGTCGCGTGCGCTCACGGCCGATGCTCGCCCCACACGTCGCGGAGCGCATGGCTGATCTCGCCGAGCGTGACGCTCGCCTCGACGCAGGCGCGAATGCGCGGCAGCATGTTCTCCGTGCCGGCAGCCGCCGCCCCGAGGAGCGCCAGCGTCTCGGCCGCCGCCCCCTCGTCGCGTGCGGCGCGGACCGCGCGGGTGCGGGCGACCTGGCGCGCCTCCGTCTCGACGTCGATCGCCTGCGCCGCGGGGCGCTGCGCGTCACCGCCCTCGGTGAAGCGGTTCACCCCCACCACCACGCGATCGCCGGCTTCGAGCGCCAGTTGCGCCTCGTACGCGGCGTCGCCGATCGCGTCCTGCTGGTAGCCATCCGCGAGCGCGGCAAGCGTGCCGCCGCGCTCATCGATCGCCGCCAGCTCGGCGGTGACCCCTCCATCCAGTTGATCGGTCAACCATTCGAGGTAGTAGGCGCCGCCGAGCGGATCCGCGGTGGCTGTCACACCCGATTCGTGGGCGAGGACCTGCTGGGTGCGGAGCGCGAGGCGCGCCGTTGACGGGGTCGGCAGCCCGAGCGCCTCATCGAGGGCGTTCGTATGGAGCGACTGCGCCCCGCCGAGGACCGCCGCGAGGGCCTGGATGGTGGTGCGCACGGCATTCACGTCCGGCTGCTGGGCGGTGAGCGTCGAGCCGCCGGTCTGGACATGAAACCGCATCGCCTGCGATCGTGGATCGGCGGAGCGGTAGCGCTCGCGGGCCACGCGCGCCCACACCCGGCGGGCAACCCGGAACTTCGCGACCTCCTCGAGCAGGTCGCTGTGCGCGGCGAAGAAGAACGAGAGTCGTGGCGCGATGTCATCGAAGGCGAGCCCCGCGGCCACGGCCGCATCGGCGTAGGCGATCGCATTGGCGATCGTAAAGGCCACCTCCTGGATCGCGGTCGAACCCGCCTCGCGGATGTGGTAGCCGCTGATGCTGATCGTGTTGAAGGCGGGCAGCTCGGCGCGGCAGTAGGCGAACAGGTCGGTGACGAGCCGCATCGACGGCGCAGGCGGATAGATGTACGTCCCGCGCGCGATGTACTCCTTGAGGATGTCGTTCTGGACGGTGCCGCGCAGCCGGCCGGGATCGACATGGCGCCGCCGGCCCACCGCCTCATAGAGCGCGAGCAGGATGGCCGCCGTGGCGTTGATCGTCATCGAGGTCGAGACCGTGCCGAGGTCGATGCCGTCGAACAGGAGCTCCATGTCGGCGATGCTGTCGATCGGGACGCCCACCCGGCCGACCTCGCCCACCGCCATCGGGTCGTCGGAGTCGTAGCCCATCTGCGTCGGCAGGTCGAAGGCGACGGAGAGTCCCGTCTGACCGCGGTCGAGCAGGAAGCGGAAGCGCTGATTCGTCTCCTCGGCGGACCCGAAGCCGGCGTACTGGCGCATCGTCCAGCCCTTCGTTCGGTAGCCGTCCGCGCGCACGCCGCGGGTGAAGGGAGCCCGTCCGGGGACGCCGAGCGCCGTCGCCGGGTCAAACGCCGGATCCGGGCCATAGACCGGCGCGACCTCGATCCCTGACGCGGTGCGTACGGCGCGCGGCTGCTCGTCTGGCATGTCGGCGTAGTGTACCGATGCCTCCCGCCGCGCAGGGCCGCTTCATCGAAGGTGAGCCGCCTCCCCGGCGGCGCCCTCCGTGGCTGTCAGTCGTCGAGCCGGATGAGGAGCGCGCCGGTCGCGACAACCATCCCCGGCCCGATCGCGACGCGGCTCACCCGGCCGGCGCGCGGAGCACGAACCTCGTTCTGCATCTTCATCGCCTCGATCGTCAGGAGGCCCTGCCCCTCGATCACGTCGTCGCCCTGGACGACCGCCACCGCCACCACGAGCCCCGGCAGCGTGGCCTTCACGTCAATCGGCCCACCCAGGGTGGCGGTCTCCCGCTCGGCGGCCGCGAGCATCTGCTCGCGCCAGCTGCGGACGGTGACGGCCACGCGCCGTCCCGCGATCGTCACCGTCCATGCCGTCCCGCTGCCCTCGACTGCCACGAGGCGGCTCCGAACGCCGTCGTGGAGGCGTGCCAGCCCCGCAGCTGCGTCGATCCAGTCAAGCCGCACGCCATCCGCCGGCCGGACCACCTCGTCGCCGACCCGGAGCTCGAGATCGCTCATCGTTCGGTCGCTTCGCGGCGCGCCAGCCGCGCCCAGGCCGAGTCGCCGGTGCGTGCCGTGGCCGGCGATGGCGCGCGCGGCGGGGAGGCCTCGCCCAAGGCACGAGCCGCGGCCGCGGCAGCCGCAACCAGGGCTGCCTCATCGGCGCCGAGGGGCGGGCCGTCGCCCCAGCGGTCGGCGATCAGCGAGGTGTCGTAGTCGCCGGCGGCGAAGCCCGGCTCGTCGACGAGCCAGCGCAGGAAGCCGAGGTCGGTCTGCACGCCGCCGATGACGGTCTCGTCCAGGGCGCGGCCGAGCCGGGCGATCGCTGCCGGCCGGTCGTCGGCGAGGACGAGCAGCTTGGCGAGCAGCGGGTCGTACTCGAGCGGCAGCGTGGCGTGCGCATGGAGCGCGGTGTCGATACGGACGCCGGGTCCGTCCGGCAGGTGCCAGGTGGTGACATTCCCGGCGACCGGCCGGAAGTCACTCCACGGGTCCTCTGCATAGAGCCGGACCTCGATCGCGTGACCGCGCGGGACTGCATCGGTCACCTCGGGCGGGAGTGGCTGTCCGGCCGCGATCCGGAGCTGCCACGCCACGAGGTCGAGCCCGGTCACGAGCTCGGTGACGCCATGCTCGACCTGGAGTCGGGTGTTCATCTCGAGGAAGTAGTGGCGCCCGTCGGCATCCAGGAGGAACTCGACGGTGGCGGCATTGTGGAAGTCGACGGTGCGCGCGACGCGGCGTGCGCTGTCGAAGAGGGCCTCCCGGATGGCGGGCGTCACCGCCGGCGATGGCGACTCCTCCACCAGCTTCTGGTGCCGGCGCTGGACGGAGCAATCCCGCTCCCCGAGCGCCACCAGCGCGCCGTGACGGTCGCCGAGCAGCTGGACCTCGACGTGGCACGCCGGGCTGACGAGCCGCTCGACATAGATCGTCCCGTCCCCGAAGGCGCTCGCCGCCTCGCGGCGCGCCGAGGCCACGGCCGCCGGCAGGTCGCCCGGCCCGTCGACGCGGCGCATGCCACGTCCACCACCGCCGGCCGCGGCCTTGAGCATCGCCGGGAAGCCGACCTCCACCAGCTCCTCGAGGAGGCGCGGATCGTCCGGGTCGCCGTCGAGGCTGACCGTGAGACCGGGGACCACCGGCACCCCGGCGCCGACCGCCGCGCGTCGCGCGGCCAGCTTGTTGCCGAGTGCCTCGAGGGTGGCGGGGGGTGGCCCGACGAAGACCAGGTCGGCGGCTTCGACCGCGCGCGCGAAGTCCGGGTTCTCCGACACGAAGCCGTAGCCCGGATGGATGGCCTCGGCGCCCGTGCGTCGCGCGGCCGCGATGATGGCCTCGATGTTGAGGTACGACGCCGCAGGGGCCGCCTCCCCGATGCGCTCGGCGCGGTCCGCGAAGAGGACATGGGTGGCTGCCGCGTCGGCATCGGAGTAGACCGCCACCGTTTCGATGCCGAGCTCGCGGCACGCGCGAATGATGCGCACCGCGATCTCGCCGCGGTTGGCGACGAGGACGCGGCCAAACGGCGGGTCCGCCTTGTCTTTGCGCAAAGACGCCACTCGCTAGAGGGGAATGTTCGAGTGCTTCTTCGCCGGAAGCGACTGCCGCTTGCCCTCGAGCAGCCGCAGTCCCGCGGCCAGCCGCGCGCGCGTCTCGGACGGCAGGATCACCTCGTCGACGTAGCCGCGGGCGGCGGCGACATAGGGGTTCGCGAAGCGCTCCTCGTACTCGCGCATCAAGCGGCTGCGTTCGGCATCGCTGTCGTCGGCTGCCTCGATCCGGTCACGAAAGACGATGTTCACCGCGCCCTCCACGCCCATCACCGCGATCTCCGCGGTCGGCCAGGCGAAGTTGAGGTCGCCGCCGATGTGCTTGCTGCTCATGACGTCGTACGCCCCGCCGTACGCCTTGCGGGTGATGACCGTCAGCTTCGGCACGGTCGCCTCCGAATAGGCGAACAGCAGCTTCGCGCCGTGTCGAATGATCCCGCGATGCTCCTGGTCGATGCCCGGCAGGAACCCGGGCACGTCGACGAGGGTCACGAGCGGCACGTTGAAGCAGTCACAGGTGCGCACGAACCGCGCGGCCTTGTCCGACGCGTCGATGTCGAGGACCCCGGCCAGCACCTCCGGCTGCTGGGCGACGATCCCGACGCTCCTGCCCTCGATGCGTGCGAAGCCGCAGATGACGTTGCGCGCGAAGTGCTCGTGGACCTCGGTGAAGGAACCGCCGTCGACGAGACCGGCGATGACCGCGTGCATGTCGTACGACTGCTTCGGCGAGTCGGGGATGAGGGCATCGAGGGTGTCGCCATCGGCGACCGGATCGTCCCAGGCGTCGTGGATCGGGGCGAGCTCGACATTGTTCGGCGGCAGGTAGCCGACGAGCGTCCGCGCCAGCTCGAGCGCCTGCGGCTCACCGGGGCGGAGGAACTGGGCGACGCCGCTCGTCTCGTTGTGGACCCGCGCGCCGCCGAGCCCTTCGAGGTCGATCTCCTCATGGGTCACGGTCTTCACGACATTCGGGCCGGTGACGAACATGTAGCTCGTTCCCTCGACCATGACCGTGAAATCGGTGATCGCCGGCGAGTACACTGCGCCGCCGGCGCAGGGGCCGAGGATGATCGACAGCTGTGGCACGACGCCCGAGGCGAGGGTATTGCGCAGGAAGATGTCGGCGTAGCCACCGAGGCTCACCACGCCCTCCTGGATGCGCGCCCCACCCGAGTCGGCGAGGCCGATGATCGGAGCACCGTTCTCCATGGCGAGGTCCATGACCTTGCAGATCTTCTCGGCGTGCGCCTCCGAGAGCGAACCGCCGAAGACGGTGAAATCCTGGCTGTAGACGAAGACCGTGCGCCCGCCGATGGTGCCGTAGCCGGTCACCACCCCGTCGCCGAGATAGCGCTCGTCGTCGAGCCCGAAGTCCGAGGCACGATGCGTGACGAGCGCATCGAGCTCGCGGAAGCTGTCCTCGTCGAGGAGCAGCGCGACCCGCTCGCGCGCCGTCAGCTTGCCGCGGGCATGCTGCTGCTCGATCCGTTTCGCTCCCCCGCCGAGCAGCGCCTCCTCGCGCAGGGCGCGCAATCGGGCGATCTTGTCGGCGGTCGACATCGGGCGTGCACCTCAGCGGCAGGAGTGGGCCCAGCAGGGATCGAACCTGCGACCAGCCGGTTATGAGCCGGATGCTCTGACCACTGAGCTATGGGCCCGCGGGACGGTGGACAAGTCCGAGTATATCGGGTCGTCTTTGCACAAAGACATCGACACCCGGCCACATTGTGGATAACCCGACTGGCCGCCAGGCGTGGCGCGGGGCTATCATCGGCGAGCCGCGACGCATCCTTTCCCAACGACTCCCGTCGCGCCCGCATCAGGTGGCTCCCCTTGACGAAGGTCATCAGCATCGCGAACCAGAAAGGCGGCGTCGGGAAGACGACGACGTCCATCAACCTCGGTGGCGCATTGGTCGAGATCGGCTACCGCGTCCTGTGCATTGACATGGACCCGCAGGCGAACCTGACGGTCGGACTCGGCATCTCGCTCTCCGACGTCAAGGCGTCGATGGCCGATGTGCTGTCAGAGGATCGGGCCGGCATCGCGGACGTCGTCAGGGCGACGCAGATGCCGGGGCTGTCAGTCGCCCCGTCGACGCTCGAGCTGGCCAGCACCGAGGTTGAGCTCTTCACGGCCATCGGTCGCGAGATGGTCCTGCGCGATGCGCTCGCCGGCTGGACCGACCAGCAGTTCGACGTCGTGATCGTCGACTGCCCGCCGACGCTCGGCCTGCTGACGATCAATGCCCTCGTTGCGAGCAACCGGGTGATCATCCCCGTCCAGACGCAGTACTACGCGATCAAGGGGCTCACCGCGCTCATCAAGGTCATCAACACCATCAAGCTCAAGCTCAACCACGACCTCGAGATCCTCGGCCTGCTGGCGACCTTCTACGACGGGCGCACCGTCCTCGCTCGCGAGATGCTCGGCAACCTTCGCGAGCTTGGCGATCATCGGGTCTTCAACACGTTGATCAAGAACACCGTGAAGCTGGGCGAGGCACCGCTCACCGGCAAGCCGGTCACCGAATACGCCACGAACTCCGCAGCCGCGCGCGCCTACCGCGACCTGGCGCGCGAGGTGGTGGAGCTTGGGTAGCGGCAAGGGCCCGGCCTTCCGGGAGAACATCCATCGCCTCTTCGACGAGGCGCAGTCGGCGGACCTCGGCCCCGGCATCGTGTCGCTCATCGAGTCACGCGCGACTCGCGCGCAGATCCGCGAGATCGTGGTGGGCCGCATCCTGCCGAATCCCGCGCAGCCCCGCCTCTCGTATGAAGAGGATTCCCTGCTCGAGCTGGCCGACAGCATCCGGGAGCATGGCGTCCTGCAGCCGATCCTCGTTCGACCGATCGGCAATCAGTTCGAGCTCATCGCCGGCGAGCGGCGGTGGCGCGCGTCGCGCATGGCGGAGCGCGAGTCGATCCCCGCCATCGTCGTCGAGTTCGACGAGCAGACCGCACTCGAGGTCAGCATCATCGAGAACCTTCAGCGCGAGGACGTCTCGCCGCTCGAGGAGGCGTCGATGTTCCGCAAGATGATCGATCTCGGCTACAGCCTCCGTCAGCTGGCGCAGAAGATCGGCAAGGACAAGGGCTACGTCGAGAACCGCCTCCGGCTTGCCGAGGCGCCGGCCGAGATCCGCGAGTTGGTGTCTTTGCGCAAGGACACCCTGTCCCACGCGTACGAGCTGATGAAGATCGACGACGAGCGCACGCGACGGCGGCTCGCCAAACGGGTCGCCGCGGGGGAGCTGACGCTGGCGAAGCTGCGCGCGATCACCGGCGCGACCGATGACACGCATGCCGTTGGCGCGGTGCCGACGCGCCGGGCGAAGCCCGCCGCCGGCAAGGTCGCCGCTGTCAAGGCCGCGGACAATGCGCTGATGGAGACGAAGGGCCGGCTGGCCGATGCTGTGGAGGAGCTCGTCGACCTGCTCCGCCACCGCGAGGTGATCGATCAGATCCCGAACGTGAACCGTGACAACCTCGCGAAGTACCTGACGATCACGCGCCTCAAGATCGAGAACGCGATCGCGATCATTCGGAGCAGCCCACCGGCCGACGAGATCTGATCGGCGGAGCTACGGGGTGTAGCTCATCACCTCGCGCTGGCCCACGAGGAAGTTCACCAGGCGGTCGCGCGCCTTGCGGTCGATCTTGCGCAGCCCGGCCACCGCCCTGGGGAGCTCAAAGATCGGAGCCGCCAGCTCGCCGGCGGTGTCGATCCCGACCACGTGGTCCGGCCCGCCGCCAACGAGGAAGGCGCGCTGAAAGCCCCTTGCGTCCAGGCCAGCGGCATCGCAGAAGGCGGCGATCGCGGTCCCCACCCCCCGCCGTTTGGCGAAATCGATGAACAGGTCCGCCGCCCAGGTGTCCACCTGCGCGTCGGTCTGCTCGGTCACCATCGTGCGGTAGGACCGCTCGTCCGTCTCGGACACCACGCCTCCTGATACGTCGCCCGGCGAGACCGCCACGCCCGCGCGGCACAGCCGCGACCGATTCTACCGACGCGCAGCGCGGTCCGTCGGCGGTCTGCGACGCCCTGCTATCCTCCGGCCATGGTCAACCGGGCGGCCGATCCGCGGACCGACGACACGATCGTGTACGAGCTTCTGCGCACCCCGCGCGGTGGCCTGGAGGAGACCGTCGGTACGGCCACGTTCCGCGCCGGGCGCTCCGCGGTCGAGGCCCCCGAGGGGATCGTCGTCGCCGTCCGCGAGCTCCTCGAGCGCGGCTTCGTCGACCGCGTCCGCGCCGACGAGCGGCCGCGCGGCTATCGGCGCACCGGCACCGGGCAGGTCGACATGCTCGTCCCGGGTATGCCGGAGCATTTCATCGCCCGCCTCCGTGGTCTGTGGCTCCCCTATCCGGATGGCTCGGTCGTGACCGCCCGCGAGACTGGCATCGTGGGCAGTGTCCCCGCTCCGACCCTCGACCTGCGCTCGGTTGTCGACGCCGGGACGCCGGTCACCGACCCGGCCACCCGTCGTGCCACGCTCGCCGAGGCCGATGAGACGATCGGCACCCGGCCCCTCGTCCGGGCAAACAGCCCCGCGCCCGGCGTCCGATCGATGCCGGCCATGCGGCGCACCGATTGCGGCTGGATCTCCTGAGCTGATGTCCGGCCCTGCTTCCGCACTCCGGCGGCCGTTGTCCGCTTCATTCACCGGCATGGGTATGACACGTCATACTGAGGCATAACATTCCTACCTCGACGAATCACGCCGGGAGCGATGCATGCCAGGGCGGTCGGGATTTCTGGGGTCCGCAACGGTCGGCACCAAGGGCCAGATCGTCATTCCCGCCGACGCGCGAGCTGCCATGAAGCTCAAGGAGGGTGACAAGGTCGTCATCCTTCGCGGTCCGCGCGAGGGCAGCATGCTCGTGTTTCGGGTCGAGTCCTTCGACACGTTGCTCGCCAAGGCGGGGATCGCCGTTGATCAGAGCGGCGACGAGGGCTGATCGCTGATCGACGCCGCATGACCGGAGGAGGCCCCGAACGTGCGGCCTCCGCTATCATGCGCGCCATGCGCGCCTACTTCCTCATCCCGCTCGGGATCGCCATCGTTGCGATCGTCTACTGGCTCGCGACCTACGAGCCTGCGGGCTCGGTCATGCTGCTGATCTTCTCGATCGCGATGGCCGTCATGGGCTGGATCCTCGTGCCGACCCTCAACGACGTCGGCCCCACGGCGCCCATCGACCCGGACTTCGAGGATCCGGGCCGCTAGCCCTTCCCGCCACAGCTGATCCCCACGGCTGGTGCGACGAGACGCCGGGTCCCCGTGGCTGCCCTAGCGAGCATGGCTCGCTAACACGGGGGCCCAGCGTTCAGCAAGACTAACCGGGCAGCCGCGCCTGGGTTCGGGGGCCGCGGTCGACCGATCACCGAATGCCGGTGTCGTAGACGATGACCACCGCAGCCTGGCTGGCCCCCGCGACGACCTCGAGCGGCATCGGCCGCGCCGTCCCCATGACGCCGTTGACCGGCTGCGGGGTGAGGAGGTAGCCGCCCGCGGGAAGCGTGAGGGCGAGGTCGCCGTTGGCATTCGAGCGGCCGACGGCGATCCTGCGGCCGGAGCCATCGGTCACGACGATTTCGGCGTCGGCCACCGGACGATCCGCGCATGCCGGATCGGGGGGATCACGCTCCACCGGGCAGACGGGGCCGGCCTGGACGTGGACGGGCACCGCGATCCCGGCGGCGGCCGGCCGGCAGTCGGCGAGGAGCGCGAGCAGCCCGAGCATCAGGAGCGCCACCCGCATCGCCATGCGGGCCTAGACGGGGTCCGCGCCCAAATGGTTGCAGGAGTGGCCTCTCATTCCGAAGCCGGCATCAACGATCAGCTCGACGTTTCGGACTGGAGCGGATTAGCCAGACCGAACAGGGGAGGAAGAGGAGTCCAACGACCAACAGGAGGAAGAGCACCGATCCAAGGTCTGACGTCGTCAGTTCATCTGAGCTGCCCTCCGAGGCAGCCGTGTCCGGGACTGCGCTGCGGGCGGCTGACCCGCTGGCCGACGGCACCGGCTCTGACGGCGACGGCTCTGGGGTTGGCGGTGGACTCGCGACCTCGATCACGGTGGTCGCATCGGCGGCGGCATCGTTGGCGCTGTTGGGGTCGCTGGTGGCGGCCGAGACGTTGACGGCGACGGTCTGGATGCCGGCCTCGAGGCTGGCCGGGACGGTGTAGGCGACGCTGAGGGTG
>JBBQXD010000006.1:0-116639 GCA_038209995.1 Candidatus Limnocylindria bacterium
GGATCGGCCCATGAGGGACCTCGTGGATGGTCCGTCCGCGATGGGCTTCGCCGTGGACGAACGGCAGGCATGGCCGGCACAGCCGGGGCGGGGGTATGGCCGGCGGCGAGGCGCACCCCATCCTGGAGGCGGGGCGGCATCGAGGCGGCCGGCATCCCGTTGATGCGACCCGGCCCTCGTCTGGGCGCACACCCCCTCGACCGGACCTCCCCGGCACGATTGCGGCGGCACCCCTCGAACGCGGGCCGGCTACCCCGCCATGCATGGGCGGCAGGATCACGATGATGGGCGCAGTACCCCGTCCGAGGAGGCCGGCAGGATCGGTCATCACGGCGGCGCTCCCGGATCCGGCGCGACCTGCTCGATCCGCTGCTCGCTGGCGGGCCGCGCCAGGCTGGCGAAGCACCGGATATCCGTCGATGGCCGGCACACGACGAACGACGTGCCGGACCGCACATCAGTCAGCCGCAGCAGCTCGTGCGGGTCGCGCACACTACCGCACGACCGGCACCACATGGCGGTCGGCACGGTCGGCACCCCGAGGGCGACGAGCAGCGACTCGTCCAGGTCGGGCTCGTCGTCCCAGCGATGACGCCGGTCGGTGCGGCTCACGGCCGATCCTCCAGGAGCGCCAGCTGCTCGAGGATCTCGGCCTCGTCGTCGTACTCCGACAATGGCTGCATCGGAGCGTCATTGGCGTCACGAGCGTCATTCTGAGCGTGAATCGCGCCGTTGCCGGCTCGCGGAGCGTCACCGGCGGCGTCACGAGCGTCACCGGCGGCGTCACGAGCGTCACCGTCCAGGGAGCGGTTCCACGCTCGCGATGACGCTGATGACGCTAATGACGCTCCGTTGCGCATGTTGTCGGTCCGCACGAGTCGCAGCTGGCGCGCCTGGCCGGTCCGGAGGTTCTCGATGAAGATCCCGACCGCTCGCAGGTTGGGTGCGAGGCGTTGGAGCCGGTTGCTCATCGAGTGCGCGGCCTTTGGCCAGCCGCGCTGCCGGGACTGGCCATCGCCTACCAGGTCCGAGAGGAGTTGCAACAGAGCAGATGGGGTCCCAACCCACTCGGTGCGGCCCCTGAGCAGCTCGATGACGGCGCCGGCCAGCGGGTCCGCCTCCAGCGCCATCTCGTGGGCCGCGCCGCGGTTGCGGTAGTAGCTGGCGACGAAGGCGCCTGGCTCCCAGCCGAGCGCCGGCTCGGCGGCCGTCACCCAGCGCGCAAAGTCGGCCATGCGCGGTACGGATGCGAGCCGCACCGTGTCCCGGTTGGCAAGCGCCGCCGACACCGCGGTCAACAGGGCGCCGAGGATGTGCGGCTGCGCGGCGCGGAAGTCACGCCAGAACGTCTCCTCCTCGCGTCGATCAGCGGGCTCGATGACCGGCAGGCTGACGATCAGGGCGCGGTCCAGGAGGTCGGAGCGGGTCACGATGGAGCCGATCCCGTTGACCATGATCGGGCGCCGGGCATGGAAGGTGATCTCCTCATCGTCGGAGTACAGCTGGCGGGTGCTGAAGCCGGCGCCGGTCGCCAGCCGCGCCAGCGCGTCGCTCAACCAGTCGGGCAGCGAGCTGACGTTGTCGAGCGCGATCACCCGGTTGCGCTGGGCGTGCACCGCCAGGTCGCGCTCGTCGCGCGGGGTCGTGCGATCGAGGGCGTCCCTGGGATCAATCAGCATCCGCAGCACGCGGGTCGTGGTGCTCTTAGCGGCGCCCTGCTCACCGCCCGCGGCGAGCACCGGATATGGCCCCGTGGGATGGAAGAGCGCGAGCAGGAAGCCGATCAGCAGCCGCCACAGATCGGGATCGTCACCGATGTTGAGGAACGGGCGGAGAGCGTCCAGCGAGCCGCCGGACTCCGGGGTCGGCAGCTCCCCGAGGCCGTTGGGACGGACCAGGTGGGCGGCGCTCGTTGGCTGCCAGCGCCAGCCGCTGGCGTCGATCTCGATCACCGACCAGTCGGCGCCGCCGAGATCGAGGACCAGGCCCTCGGCGGTTGGAGCGATCCGCACATGCACGTCCTCGCGCGGACCCTCGAACACGGCGCGGGCGGCGAGGATCTCAAGCTGCTCGGCGAGCACCTCGCGGCGCACGACGAGGCCGGTGTGGCGGTAGTACACGAGGCTGATGAAGCGTCGGAAGTCAGCCGAGCGCAGCGGCCAGGTCTCGACGTGGCCATCGTGGGGGAACCTAACGAAGGCGCGATGTTGAGCGTCGTGCGACAAGCTCACGCGAGCCTCATCGACGGCCTCCTGGAGGAGCTGGGCCTGGGACGGCGCCTTCATGCCGCCACCTGCTCGGCAGCGGTGAACAGCGGCGAGCGGAGCAGGCGCTGCCAGGCACGACGGTCGCGCTCGACGCGATAGAGCCAGGCGTCCACCCTCATCGGCCACGGCGCGTAGAACTGGCCGACCGCATCCGTGTCGATGCCGAAGGCCCTGGCCGCCAATCTCATCTCGTCGATGGCGTCGATGAGCCGCCGGCGCTTGTCGGCATCCCGTGGTCGCGCGACCGGGGCGTCATCGGCATCCCACGTGGCGCGCGCATCGGCGTGACCGTTCGCCTTCGGCGCCGTCGCAGTCGGCTCGCGACGTGGTCGCGCGACATGCGGCAGACGCCGCCACCAGGCGGTATCGACGCGCGCGGGGACGAGGGCGATGGCCTCGGTCACGCGGCCGGCCTCGTACTCGTGGGCGAGCTTCTCGACCCACGCCCCAATCTCGCGGCCGTAGGGTGGGTTCATGTAGACACGACCGACCCACGGCTGCGCCAGCCCGTCGTCATCGGCGGTGAAGTGGCGCCGCGCCGGCACGTTCGGGGTGCCGAGGTTGGAGCACGGGTCGAGGTCGATGGTGGCGAGCGTCTCGACCACGGCGGCCACGATGTGCGGCGGCGTGTACCACTCCGGCGAATCGGACGAGAAGTGGATGTCCAGCGGCCGTATGGTGTACGTCCTTCCGTCGAGGCCGGTGACGGGGGCAGGTGGGGAATATTCCCCACCTTCGAGGTCGTGGCCCACGGTCCGGTGGTCTACCCCCAGCGCCGACCCGATGGCGCGGGTGCTCATGCCCTCGGCGCGCATCTCGGCGACCGCCTGCTGGCGCTCAGGGCGTCCCAGGCGCAGCGGACCGCCGTACTCGCCGACCACGTACGCCTGCCACGAGTCGTACCCGAGCGCCTCCCAGTCGCGCGCCTCCCAAGCGGCCACGATCAGCGGCTTGAGGTCTTCGAGACCGGCCCGGATGCGGTCGGCTCGGTCGCGTGCCTCGGCGGCACTCGACGGGACGGAGGTCTTCGCGATCACGGGAGGCTCCACTCTTCCCGAGCGCGCTGCACCGTCTCGGCGGCAGCCTCCAGCTCGGCTACGAAGGAATCCCAGCTCGAGTGATGGGTCGCGCGCGGCAGCAGCTCGGCCGCCCGCCGCAGCGCGTCCTCGCAGTCGATGGCCGCGGCACGGCGCGCGAACGCCCACTCGGCGAGATCGGCGAGATCGGCGAGGTCGCGCGCGACCGCGACGGTGCTACGATCAGCCGGTCGGGCGGTCATGGTCGTGACCTCCCGCATGGGCCGTCGGCGCAGCTTCGCCGGCGGTCCTCTTCTTCGTGAACGCGATTGCCAGGCGGCGCAGCGCCTCGGGATCCCGCACGGTCGGCGGGAGTCCCTGGACGGCTCGCTCCGTAGCGGTGAGCTCAGCCGGCGTCACGGTGCCTCCGAGAAGAGAACGTGCTCTGGTATCTCGAGGACCGCGGCGGCGGTGGCCCGGAACTTCGGCCAGGTCGGGATCTGCCCGCGCTCGGCGCGCGAGACGAGACTGGGGTCGATATTCATCCGCCGCGCCAGCTCACGGACGCTGAGGCCCATCGCCTCGCGGATCGGTCGCAGGTGATTGCCGGGCGGCGTAGCGGTCAACATGGTGTCCGCACGATGCGACAACATCGCCGGGCGAATCGAGCCTAGAATCCCATTGTGAGACACCGGCCCCCGAGTGACTTCCAGCGCGAGCTCGATCTGATCACCGCGTTCCGCGGTCGCGGTGGCCACTCCGTGCAGCAGGTCCTCGTGGGCCAGGGCCTGAGTCCCGGAGATGCCGAGATCGTCCGCGACCTCGTCGAGCGGGCATGGCCCGGCGCGCAGCGCCGGTACCGAGCTCAGCAGGGAGATCCCCCACTAGACCACTGGGCGCGGTGGCCGGAGATGCCGCCCGGCGAGCAGATGCAATGGCGCATCTACCGCTGGGGGCGAAACCTCCTGGCCGGACGAGAAGCCACAGACGATGGATTCCGGCTAACGCCTGTATCGCTCCTTCGGGTGCTCGGCATCTCACGCTCCGCCGCATACCGCCTGGTACGAAAGCACGGCGCCGCCGGTGCGGTTGACGAAGTCGTGCGACGAGCAAAGCGCAGGGTCGCGATCGCCGCCGAGATGGAAGACGGCGCAACCGAGAAGACAGCCGCGCGGCGCGTCGACCGCCGCGCCCGCGCTCAGTAACGCCAGCGAATGCCCGCGCGCTCCGGCTCGAACGGCGCGCCGCGGCGGCTGGCCGGACCGACGTCGATCGCCTCGATCAGCTCGCTGAGCAGCGCCCGCCGCAGCGGCAGGTCCATCGCCTCCCATCGCGCTGCCGGGTCCGCTGCCGCGGCAGCCGCCAGGCGCGTCCCGGCCCGCCGGCTGAGTCGTCCTCGCCGGCTGGCGATGCGCTGCTCGAGCGGCTCCCGCGCGGCGAGGTACTCGTCGCGACCGATGAGGCGCGCCACGTAGTGATCGTCGGCGAGTTGGCGTAGCGAAGCCTCGTCGGCTTGCAGCTCCCCCAGCTCGTCGCCGGCCGCCGTCTCCTCCTCCCGCGTCCGAATCGCCGCGGCGACCTCGGGCGAGTCGAGCGCGGCGAGGAAGCGCGCCTCGATGTTGTGCTCGAGCGGCTCGGCCACGATGTGCACGCCGCCACAGCCCGCCCCGCCCGGCATCTTCTCGCAGCCGTAGAACCGCCGCTTGTCCTTGTGCCGGCGTCGGGCGTACATCGGTCCCCCGCAGGTCGCGCAGCGCAGTAGGCCGGAGAGCAGGAAGCGACCGGCAGCCCCGGTCGGCTGGCGGCGGCTGAGGACGCCGAGCAGGGCGCGATGCTGCTCCAGGGTGATGATCGCCGGGATGGCACCGCTGGCGATCAGCTCACCGCGGTGCTCGCGCGCACCGGCCAGGCGCGGCGAGCCGAGCATCGAGCGCACGAGCTGCGGCGTCCAGGCGCGCCCCGTGGTGGTACGGATCCCGCGCGCGTTCCAGTCGGCGGCGATCGCGTACAGGCTCAGCTCACCGGCGACGACGCCGGCCACCGCCGCCCGGATCGCGTCGGCCTCGTCGTCGACGATCGCCGACCAGTCGGCGCTCAGCCCGAACGGCCGATGCCCGCCCCCGGCACGTCGCCCGGCGGCCGCCGTCTCCTCGTGCTTGCGCTTCTCACGCGTGCTGAGGTTCTGCGACTCCAGCTTGGCGAAGGTCGTGAGCAGCCGCGGCACCAGCTCGCCGACGATCGGTTGCGTGGTGTCGATCGCGTCCGCGACGGTCACCAGGCTGGCGCCCTGCCGCTCCAGCCGCACCCAGAGCTGCTCGAAGTCGAGCGGTCGGCGCAGCAGACGGTCGAGCTTCCAGGCCACGATGACGTCGATCGTCCCGGCCTCCAGCTCCCCCACCATCGCCTCGTACGCCGGCCGCGGGGTCCTGGCGCTGTAGGCGGACACGTCGCGCTCGACGTACTCGGCGCCGATCTCCCAGCCCTTCGCGGCGGCCAGCCTGCGACAGTCGGCGAGCTGGCGATCGGTCCCGGTGCTCGTTCCATCACGGTCGCGGCTGAGCCGCGCGTACAGGGCTGCTCTCATGACGAGAAGCATATCACCATGCAGCAGGTCAGCCGGCGCGAGATTGACCGTGATGCGCCGCGATGGCACCTCGAAGTCGCTGTTGCGGATAGCGCTCCGCACCCGGTCGCGGGCCTCGAGGACCGCGCCGCCTGCCAGGCCGACGATCGTCAGGCCTGGAAGCCCGAACGCCACGTCGACCTCGACCGATACGTGGAGCGCCTCCACACCGAGGATCGTGGCGGTGCTGACCTGTGCGAGCACGCGGCATGCCTCCGATCGGAGGCGCGACGAGGATGAGCGAGTGCCGGTCGCGCACCTGCTCGCCTCCATACATCGGCCGCGACCGGCTCGACGAAGGCTACGGAGCGAGCGTTATTGCCTCGTTAGCAGCGGCTTATCGAGCGGGCGAGGCGCTCAGGCGCGGGCGACCGCCGGCTCCGCCGCCAGCTCGAGATCGATGGCGCGCGCGAAATCGGTGATCGAACGGGCCAGTGGGGCATCGGGCCGCGAGGACATGATCGGCTCGCCCGAGTTCAGGGCGCTGATCGCGCCGCGGTACTCGTTGATGATCTGGTAGTCGATCTTGCGACCGAGGGCTGACTCCGCGTTGTTGACGTTGATCCCGGTGTACGCATTCGACCGATTGAGGACGAGCTGCACCTTCATGCGCTCATACCCCAGCGAATCCATGGTCTCCAATACGAGCCGCACGTTCTTCAGGCACGACAGGTCGGCGGTCATGACCACGAAGATGACGTCTGCCTCGTCGAAAAGCTGGAGGTTGAAGTCGTCGAGGGTCTTCACCATGTCGAGCAGCGTGTAGTCGTACATGCGCCGCGCCAGGCTCAGGACCTTCGTCAGCGATCCCGGCTCGTGGCGCTGGCGCTCCATGACGAGGTCGGCGGCCTCGGGCGAGGGCGGGGCGAGCAGCAGGTCGACGCCGGAGTGGTGGTGGACCATCAGCTTGCGCAGGAGATCGGCGTCGAGGTCCGGCTCGCTCACCGCGTTCACGATCGACGCGGAGTCATTGGCGAGGTCCATGAAGACGCGGAGGTCGCCGAACTGCAGGTTGGCGTCGATCAGCGCGGTCCGTCGCTTCAGCTCGCGGGCGAGCGAGATGGCAGTGTTGATCGCGATCGTGGTGGTGCCGACGCCGCCTTTCGCCCCGTAGAAGACGCCGAGCCGGCCAAGCGTCGCCTGCTCCGTCGCCTTCCTCTGGGTGCCGCCACCACTGCGGGCGAGCAGGGCCTTGATCTTTGCCATCAGCTCGAGCGGATGGAAGGGCTTGACGATGTCGTCATCGGCCCCGGCCCGCAGGCCGCGGACCCGCTGCTCCACTTCGGCCTCGGAGGTGAGCATGATGATCGGGACGCGCTGCCCCTCCTTCTCGCCGGCGCGAATCTGCTGGGTGGCCGCGTACCCGTCGAGCTTCGGCATCGCGACGTCCATCAGGATCAGGTCGGGCGTCTCTGCCCGTGCCATCTCGAGGCCGGTGACCCCATCGGACGCGACGAGCACCTCGTAGCCGTCCTGCTTCAGGGTGAAGACGAGGACGCGCTGGATGTTCAGGTCGTCGTCGACGACGAGCACCTTGTTGGCAGCCATGCAAGCTCCGGGTAGTCGATTCCTAAGGCGAACCTGCGAGATTATACGGCTCGACCCGTGGGCCGGACCGATGCGCCCACGCGGGCGACTGCACCTTCGGCACCGCGTCGAGATGGCGATCCAGGAATCCGAGCACGCGCTCCTCGTAGGCCGCGCCGGCGACCCAGCGCGCCGTGGCGTGCTCGGCGCCGTCGACGATCCAGAGCTCCTTCGGCTCGCCGGCCGCCGCGTAGAGCCGATGCGACTGCCGCCAGCTGATGAGGGCATCGTCGCGGGGCGCGATCAGGAGCAGGCCGCGCGGAGCAATCCGCGCGACGCGGTCGATCGGTGAGAGGAGGCGCGCTCGCGCGCGAAGCGCCGACGCGGCGACGATGATGCGCGAGCCCAGCTCGGCGAGCGGATAGCCGTCCTCGCGCATCCGGTTCGCGATCGGATGGTGAAGGTCCGCGAAGCACGCATCCGCGACGACCGCCGCCACGGGCAGCTCCGGTGCGGCGACGATGGCCACCGCGGCGCCCATCGAGAGGCCCATGAGCGCGATCGGTCCGAGGCCACGGCCCTGGAGGAAGCGCACCGCTGCCGCGACATCGCGGCGTTCCAGCGTGCCGAGCGTGATCGCGCTCTCGCCGCTCGCGCCGTGACCGCGAAAATCGAACTGGAGGACGTGGTAGCGGCGCCGCAGCCAGGGGACGTAGGCCGCCAGCTCGCCGAGCCGATGGCCGGTGAAGCCGTGCATGACGATCACCGCCGCACGGGTCTCTCGCTCGGCGGGGATGAGCCAGCCGGTGAGGGTCACGCCATCATCGGTCGTGAATCGCACGTCCTCCCAGGGCAATCCGAGGTCCGCCGGCGAGCTCGGCCATCCCTCGAGGGGCGGCTCGAAGGGTCGCGTGGCGGGGCGCACGAGGCGCTTCGAGCCCACGAGGCCGACGTAGCCGAGATAGCCGGCCGTGACCGCGCCGACGATGCGCCCGGCCCAGCTCACCAGGCCGTGAGCACGGCCGCGGCTCATCCGGCCGCGGTGCCCTCGCGGTCGGAGAAGCCGGTGTCGCCGACATGCTGGCGCATGACCGCGCTGATCGGGCGGGTCAGCTCGGCCAGCTCCATCGGGACGATCCACTTCGTGCTCTCGCCCGCCGCGAGCGCCTTGAGCGCGTCGAGGTACTGGAGGGCCATCGTCTTGTCGTCGATCCCCTTGGCGGCCCCAAAGATCGTCTGCAGCGCGTTCGCGTAGCCCTCGGCGCGCAGGATCTGGCTCTGCCGGTCGCCCTCGGCGCGGAGGATGTTCGACTGCTTGTCGCCCTCGGCGACATTGATCGTCGCCTGCCGCGTGCCTTCGCTCTCGGTGATGTTCGCGCGTCGATTTCGCTCGGCGCTCATCTGTCGGTTCATCGCCTCCTGGATGTCGCGGGGCGGAACGATCTCGCGGATCTCGACGCTCGTGATCTTCACGCCCCAGCGCTCCGTCACCTCGTCGAGCTTGGCGCGCAGGGTGTGGTTGATCTCCTCGCGCTTGGCCAGCACGTCGTCGAGCGGGATGTCGCCGATCACCGCGCGCAGCGTCGTGGCCGCGAGCGCCTGCGAGGCGCCGGTGAAATCGGTCACCGCCGTGACGGTCACATCGGGTTGGAAGACCTTGCTGTAGACGAGGAAGTCGATGCTGATCGGCGCGTTGTCCTTCGTGATGCAGGTCTGCTGCGGGACCTCGAGGAACCGCTCGCGAAGGTCGACCTTCACCGCCTGCTGCACGAACGGGATGAGCAGCACGATCCCCGGTCCACGGGCGCCCTGCAGGCGACCGAAGAAGAAGACGACCAGGCGCTCGTACTCGCGCACGATGTGGACGATGCTCGTCAGCAGCCACAGCAGCAGCGCGAGCCCGACGACGAGGATGATCAGGCCGGTCGGATTGTCGAAGGTCATTGACGGTTCTCCTCCCCGTGCTCGGGGGCATCAGTCGGTTCCACGATGAGCTCCAGCCCCTTGACCCCGACGACGCGGACCGCGGTTCCCGCGGCGATGTCGCCGCGCGGAGCGCGGGCGGACCACGACTCGCCGCCAGCATAGGCGATCCCAGTCGGGGCGATGAGCGTCTGGGCCGTCCCGAGCGCGCCCATCAGGCGGGCCATGGGATCGATCCCGGTCTTCGCCGCACGCATCTGGAGCAGCGCGCGAACGAGGACCCAGAAGTAGATGAGGGAGACGATGACGCCCGCCACGATGAGGATCGGCGACACCCCGACCTGGATCGACTCGGTCGGGTCGACCCGGGTGTAGAGGGCGAACGCGCCGAGCACGAAGCAGACGATGCCGCCGATCGTCAGCAGCCCATAGCTCGTCACGTTCAGCTCGAGGACGAAGAGGCCGATCCCGAGCAGGATGAGCAGCAGCCCGCCCACGTTCAGCGGCAGGCTGTTTGAGCCGATGAAGGCCAGGATGATGGCCATCGCGCCGAAGGTGCCGGAGAAGAAGTTCGGGTGGAAGAGCTCGGCGAGCAGCCCGTAGAAGCCGAGGGTGAAGAGCAGGAACACGATGTTCGCATCGGACAGCAGGTGGAGGGCCTGCTGACCGATGTTCATCCGCACGTCGCTGATCGGCAGGTTCGCCAGCTGCGGGAGCGGATGGCCATCGTGGGTCAGCGCTCGTCCGTCGAAACGATGCCCGGTGTCGATCGCCGCGAGCAGCGCCTCGGTCGACTCGGCGACCAGGTCGACGACCGGCGGCGCCATGCCGATCGCGGTCGCCGCATTCACGCTCGCCGCGTCGCGGACCGCGGACTCCGCCCAGTCGGCGTTCCGCCCGTGCGTCTCGGCGAGCGCGCGGATCTTCGCGACCGCGTCGTTCGTCACCTTGGCGGCCAGCGTCGGCGGCAGCTCCGCGCCCCCGCTGCCGACCACCGAGGCGGCGCCGATCTCCGTCGACGGCGCCATCGCGGCCACGTCGCCCGCGAGGACCACGAAGGTCCCGGCCGATCCGGCTCGAGCCCCATCCGGCGCGACGTACGTGATCACCGGAATCGGGCTGTTCAGGATCGCCGTCACGATGTCGTCCATGCTGTCGAGCGCCCCGCCCGGCGTGTCGACCTCGATGATCACCGCGGCGGCGCCCTCGTCGGCGGCGCTGCGCAGCGCCTCGGTCACGAATGAGGCATTCACCTGGTCGATGGTGCCGGTCAGCCGCAGGCGGCTGAGGTGATCGCCGTCGGCCGCAGCGGATCCGACGAGGCCCAGGACGCCCAGCGCAACGGCGATGATCGCGATCCCGCGTCGCACGAGGCGGATCCGGGTCTTCGGACGCCCGGAATGCCGAGGCAGCATGACGTGCTCGAGTATACCGGCCGAGCGCTCAGTCCCCCGCCGTCGGGTCCGGGTGAACGCCCAGCAGCTCGGCCGCCACGAGTCGCGACCACGTCTCGAGCCGATCCCACGCGCCCCGCAGCCCATTCATCGTCACGAAGCGCCCGGTGAGCTTGGCGGTCTCGCGGATGGCGACCGGGCGCCCGGCGGCCTGCACCGTGAACACGATGCCCAGGTGCACCGCGCCGACCGCGTTCGAGTCATCGTTGAGGAAGCCGACGAGCCGAACGTCCGGCTCCCAGGGCGCGATGAGCTCCTCGCTCCATTCGCGGCGCAGCCCGGCCTCGATGGGATCCGCCCCGAGGTCGACCGGGTTGAGGTGTCCCCCGACGCCGATGCTCGCCTTGGCGTGGAGCCGGGCATCGCCGCCGGCGGTGGTCCGCTCCATGAGGAACGTCAGCTCGCCGTCCCGGATGACGACGTAGGGGATCAGCTGCTTCAGCGAGGGGTCGTCCTCGGCTCGCGGGCGCTCGACGTAGCTGCCGAACGCGGCCGTGGCGGCGCGGAGCCGACCCAGGGCGGTGGCGCCGACTGGACGCAGGCCGCTGAACTCGCAGCCCCCGGGCACCCGGGCGCGAGGTAGGACGAGGACGCGTTCGGTCACGATCGCGAGTCTAGGCCACGTCCGGTGCGAGCCCGCGCCTCGTCGGCTGACCTAGGCCGGGACGATGGGGCCGTCCTTCGCCAGCCGCAGCGCAATCTGGGCTGCCTCGCGCGGGTCGCGCGCGCGATGGACCGATGGGCCACCCATCCGCTGATCCGAGTCGAGACGCCAGGAGCTCAGGGCCACCACGTGGCGGCCCTGGCGCAGCGCAAGGCCAATCTCCGACAGCGTCCCGTGGCGCCCGCCGACGGCGAGCACGACGTCGGCCGCGGTGACGACGACGAGGTTGCGGGCGACGCCGAGGCCGGTGGCGATCGGAATCGTCACGAACTCGTTCGCCTCGCGCGGATCGGATCCGGGGAGAATCCCAATCGTGGTGCCACCTGCCGCAGCCGCGCCGCGCGACGCGGCGCGCATCACTCCGCCCAGGCCGCCGGTCACGACCGTCGCCCCGCCGCGCGCAAGGAGCTGACCGACCTCCTCGGCCCACTCGAGGATCCGATGCGCCTCCGGCCCGCGCGGGTCGCCGTCGCCGATCACCGCAACGCTCGCCGGTCGCAGCGGCACCCGGTCGCCGCTCATGCGGGCACCTCGCCCACCGCGGCGGTGGCGAGTGGCTCATACCAGGACCCGCCGCGCCCGAGATGCGATCGGAAGAGCACGACCTGCTCGACGAGTGATGTGGCGATGGGGACGCGCAGCCGCCTGCCCCACTCGCCGACCGCGATCGAGTGGCCGCCCGGCACGCGGGCCAGCGTCAGATGAGGCCGGAAGCGACGTCGCTCGAGCACGCCGAGCGCGCCGGCAACGCGCTGGTGGAGCTCGGCGAGCCGCGGGTCGGAACGGAAACGGCACCAGACCATCCGGGCCTCCTCCGGGCGCGGCCACGCGAGCATCTCATCGGCCACGAGCGTCAGTGATGGGCCGCGCGAGAGCCCGGGCAGCCGCGACGCGAGCTCCGGAATCGCGTCGGCCGCCACGTCCCCGAGAAACGCGAGCGTGAGATGCCAACCACGTGGATCGCCCCAGCGCAGGTCGTGCGCCGAGGATGCCGACTGCAAGCTTGCCACCAGACCCGTCATCTCGTCGCGGAAGCTCGTGCCGAGCGGGATGCCAACGAAGCAGCGCCAGCGCTCGGTCATGCGGTTCGCTGCGCCGCATCTTGGGCGACGCCCCGCGCATCGATGATCGGCAGGACCTCGGCCAGGGAGTGGATTCGCGCCACGCCGGGTGGCATGTCGCCATCGGCGTGCCGATCATGCCGATCGATGAGGATCGGCGTGATGCCGACCGCGGCGGCACCCGCGACATCGGCGTCGAGATGGTCGCCGACGTGGATCACCTCGTTCGCCGTCGCGCCGGCCTCCGCGAGGGCGACCTCGAAGATCCGGCGATGCGGCTTCTCGTAGCCGACCCGCGCACTGGCGATGATGAAGGTGAACTGGCGGACGAGGTCGAGGGCGTGGAGCAGCTCGGGCAGCGTCCAGACCCAGTTGCTGACCGCACCGATGACGAGGCCGCGCGCCCGCATGGCGGGGAGCGCGTCATAGGCATCGGGAAAGACGTGCCAGTGGCTGGTGACCATGAACAGCTCGGACAGGCGACGGAAGAACGCGTCGGGCATCGGTCCGAGGCCGAGCTCGCCGATCGCGGCCTGGTCGATCTCGACCGTCCGCCGGAAGCTGACCTCCTGGCTGGGCTGGAACCCATCCTTGAGCCCCCAGCCGCCATGGTGATACGCGGCGCGAAGGGCGCGGTCGAGATCCTCGGGAGGCACCTCGATCCCGAACTCGGCGAACGCGAGCGCGTAGACGTGCTCCCAGGACGGATTCGGGCGCATGACGGTGTCACCGATGTCGAGGAAGATCGCCCGCAGGGGCGACCGCGCGACGGAGGTCATCGGTCCAAGCCTACCGCAGGCAGGCCGTGGTCGGATCCGATCAGGCGGCGGTGGCGCCCATGCGACCGAGGATGCCGTAGATCTCCGTTCGATACTGTAGGCCGGACGCGTGGCGCGACAGCCAGCGGAGGTAGTCGGGGTCGTGGCGGGCCAGGTCGCGGAGCGTCCAGCCGGAGTACCGGCCGAACTCGAGCCGCGTCCCGCCGGACGAGGATCGCGGCGGCGCGCCGACGGGTGCCGCGGCGAACGGCGCGAAGGCCGCATTGCGCACGGCGCGATCGTGCCGCTCGCGGGCGGTCACGTCACGGACGAACCGGTAGGCCAGGTTGAGCTGCGCCATGCGCTTCTGCGCGTGGCGGCTCGGGTCGCGATCGGGATGGTACTTCTGGGCCAGCGCGCGGTATGCCGCGTGGATCACCTCCTGCTCGCAGGTTGGAGCGACCTGGAGCACCATGTAGGGATCGACGGGCGTCATGGGGCCGACGTCTGCTGCGAGGCCGGTTGTCGATCAGTCGTTGTAGAGCCGCTCTTCGATCAGCTTCTCGGCCGTGATGCGGCCGGTCGGATCGAAGCAGCTGTACTCGAACAGCTTCTCGTACTCGAGGTCCACGTTGTCCTGCCCGCCGCGATTCTTCTCGATCGTCGCGACGACCCAATCGCGGTATCGCTGCGCCTGGTACGGGTTGAACTCGATGTTCACCTTCGCGACGATGTTGTACTTGTCGTTCAGGATCAGGATGATGTCGGACTCGTAGTTGATCGCCGACGACCCGCGGAGGTGGTGGTTGCGAAGGCGCTTCGCCTTGAGGCCCTCGCGGTCGGCGGCCACGATCGCGACCACTGGCACCTGCTGCGCGAGCGCGATGTCCTTGAGGCCGGACACGATGCGGGTGACCTTCTCGGCCTCGTCGGTCGGCTCCGGGATGACTGGCACCTTCTGGAGGTAGTCGACGAACAGGACCAGGCGCCGTCCCTCGTCACCGCGGTGCTCCTTGACAAGCGCGCGCAGGTTCTCGACGGTGCTCACCGTGGCGGTGCCGCGCATGAGGTAGAGGTTGCTGCCGTAGCGCGCGATCCGCTCCAGGCTCGGCCGCAGCCGCGGGTTCGCGCCCAGCTTCGCGCGCTGCCCGGATTCGGCGGAGGCGGTGTAGCTGCCCACGACCTCCTTCTTCACGTCCTGGATCTTCACCGCGCCGGACTTCTGGGGCAGGTGCGAGAGGGCCGACTCCATCGCCACCAGGCGCTGGATGAGGTACTCCTCGTCGTGCTCGAAACAGACGTAGAGGACGGTCGCCTGGCCCGAGGCGGCCATGTTGCGTGCCATCTGGAGCCCCATCGTCGTCTTGCCCTGTCCCTGGGCGCCGCCGATGAGCATGAGCTCACCCGGACGCAACCCACCGCCGATCGTCTTGTCGAGCGGCACGAAGCCGGTGGCGATCGGCATGAGGTCCTCGATCGCGCCGCTCGCGACTCGCTCGTTCAGCGAGGTCAGGACGTCGAGTGCGGATCGCGGCGCGAGACTCGCCTCCCCGAGCTCGAGCTTCCAATCGGGCGCGCTTGCCGCCTCGTCGCCGCCCTCCGCGGCGTGGGATGCGGTCTTGCGCTTCGGCTCTTCGATCATCTCGTCAGGTCGGCTCCTTGGCAGGCTCGCGCGGAGCCGCGCGCAATGCGGGGGTGCCTGCGCGCAACGCCGGCGGCCATGATACGACGCTGCCTCCCGGGCCCGGAATAGACCGATCGGGCTATACGGCGGGCTGACCGCCGAAGGCCGATTCGAGGGAAAATGATGAGGCCCACCTCGGTGGAGGTGGGCCTCATCGGTCCGTGATTGAGGGCGGTTGATCAGGCCGGCTGGGGTGCGGGACCCCGTCGCCGGCGCGAGCCGCCCTGCTCGGTGCCTGGCTCGGCATCGGTCGCCGGAGCCTCGTCGGCAGCCGGCGTCTCTGCCGGTCGCTGGGTTGGTCCACCACTCCGCGGCGGCAGGATCCCCTCGAAGAGCGACTCGAACTCCTCGCCCTCGATCGTCTCCTTTTCGATGAGCAGGGCAGCGAGCTTATCGAGCACCTCGCGATGCTTCGTCAGGGCCTCCTTCGCCCGCTCATACGCGCGATCGATGATCTCGCGAACCTCGGCGTCGATCTTGGCGGCGACCTCGTCGCTGTAGTTCCGCTGTTCGCTGATCTCGCGACCCAGGAACACCATCTCGTCCTTCTTCCCGAAGGTGAGGGGCCCGAGCCGCTCGCTCATGCCGTATTGCGTCACCATCGCCCGGGCGAGCCCGGTCGCCTTCTCGATGTCGTTGCTGGAGCCGGTGGTCGTGTCCCCGAAGACGAGCTGCTCGGAGACGTTGCCGGCGAGCATGCCGGCGATCTTGTCCTCGAACTCGGTCTTTGAGTGGAGATACCGATCCTCCTGCGGGAGGCTCATCGTGTAGCCGAGCGCCATGCCGCGGCTCACGATGGTCACCTTCGAGACCGGGTCACACTTGGGGAGGACGCGCTGCACGACGGCGTGGCCGCCCTCGTGGAACGCGATGATCTCCTTCTCGGCCTCGGTGATGAGGCGGCTGCGCCGCTCCGGCCCGGCCACCACGCGGTCGAGCGCTTCGCCGAACTCGGGCATCCCCACGGTCTTCTTGTTGCGCCGGGCGGCCAGGATGGCGGCCTCGTTCACGAGGTTCGCCAGATCCGCTCCCGAGAATCCCGGTGATCGGCGCGCGACCTCCTCGATGTCGACGGTCTTGTCGAGCGGCTTGCCCTTGATGTGGACCGCCAGGATCTCGCGGCGGCCACGGATGTCGGGCCGATCGAGCACCACCTGGCGGTCGAAGCGACCCGGCCGCAGGAGCGCCGGATCGAGGACGTCGGGACGGTTCGTGGCGGCGACGACGATCACGTTCGTGTTCGTGTCGAAGCCGTCCATTTCGACGAGGATCTGGTTCAGCGTCTGCTCGCGCTCGTCATGGGACCCGCCGAGGCCGGCGCCACGCTGACGGCCGACCGCGTCGATCTCGTCGACGAACACGATGCACGGCGAGTTGCGCTTCGCCTGCTCGAACAGGTCGCGAACGCGCGAGGCGCCCACGCCGACGAACATCTCCACGAACTCCGAGCCGGAGATGCTGAAGAACGGCACCCCGGCCTCGCCGGCCACGGCGCGCGCCAGGAGCGTCTTCCCGGTGCCGGGCGGGCCGACCAGCAGGACGCCACGCGGGATCCGCGCGCCGAGCGAGTTGAACTTCTCCGGGTATTTCAGGAACTCGACCACTTCGGTCAGCTCCTGCTTCGCCTCGTCGACGCCGGCAACGTCGTTGAACGTGACGACGGTCTTGTTGCCGAGGAACATCCGGGCGCGGCTCTTGCCGAAGCTCATGGCCTGGTTATTCGTGCCCTGGGCCTGGCGCATCATGAAGAAGATGAACGCCCCGATCAGGAGCACGGGGAGCATCGAGACGAGGAGCGTGGCGAGGATGCCGCCGGCGGCGCTCTCCTCCACGGCCGCGAACTCGACTTTGCAGTCCGCCGGGTTCGCGGCACCCGCGGCCTCGCAGATCTCGGCGCGGTAGTTCAGGTTGAGGGACGGCACGATCGCCGTCTGGGGCTTGTCAGCGGTGGCCGTCAGCACGACGGTGAGCTTCGTGCCGTCCTGCGTGACGCTCTTGATCTTGCCGGCCTTGGCGTCCTGCAGGAGCTGGCCATACGTGTACGGTTCTCCGGCATTGCTGTCGACGATGTACGTCCAGAGCAGGGCGAGCCCGAATACGGCAAGGACAACCAGCACGACGCTGTTGCGAACGAGTCGGCTGCTCAAGGTGGTTCTCTTTCTGCCTCCGTGATACGCGGGCCGATCGACTGCTCGACCGTCCGCGGGTCCGGTGCTGCATGCGCCGGAGCGTCAGTATAGGTCGGGGGCGGTTCCCCGGCCAAACGACCGATTCGGGCCAGGGACCGATGGGTCATCGGTTCTCCAGCACCGTTTCCCACCCATGGATACGCGCGTGGGGCACGCATGGGTCATTCGAAGACGATTTCTCTCTTCCTGACCCGGGCCGCGCGACCTCCCCCGAGCTCGATCCGCAGGCCCCCGCGCGCTCCTTCGGCGGCGTCGATCAGAGCCTCGATGCGCTCGAGGGCGGGCGGAGGCTCGCCGATCGCCAGGCGCAGGACGCGCCGAGCGAGCGCGCGGGTCGGCGGATCTCGCCAGTCGATGGCGCCGTCGTCCGTCCGCCGCTGCGCGACCTCACCGGCCGCGATCAGATTGAGGACGGCGTCGTCATCGGCCGACAGGCGCGCGAAACGCGTCAGCGCATCGACCGCGCCCGGCCGCAGCGCCTCCATGACGGGGAGCAGCTCGGCGCGCACTCGATTGCGCAGGAACGCCGGGTCGGCGTTCGTCGGATCGTCGCGGTAGGCGATGCCCGCGGCGTCGAGCCAGCCGCGCACCGTGGCGCGCCGCTCCGCCAGCAACGGACGACGCACGTTGCCACGCCGCGCCGGGATGCCGGTGGCGCCCGCCAGGCCTGCGCCGCGCAGCAGGTTCAGCAGCACCGTCTCGGCCGCATCGTCCGCGGTATGGGCGGTCATGACGAGGCCGTTCCGACCGGCGAGCTCGGCGAGGAACCGGTAGCGGGCCTCGCGGCCGGCATCCTCGGTCGAGCGC
Source organism: Candidatus Limnocylindria bacterium (assembly GCA_038209995.1). Taxonomy (GTDB): domain Bacteria; phylum Chloroflexota; class Limnocylindria; order QHBO01; family QHBO01; genus JAICQM01. The sequence continues at coordinate 17,974 of JBBQXD010000006.1, forward strand.
CGCTCGTCGCGGGCGAGCGCCGCGACATCGGTGCGGCGCGTCGCCGACGGCAGCCCGAGCGCCACGGCGGCATCGGTCACGAAGGTGGCGTCGTCGTCGCTCTCGGGGCGGAGCGCGTGGTCCAGGTGCGCCACGGTGAGGTGCCACCCGGCTTCGGCGCGCGCGGCTCCATGCAGGAGGGCCATTGAATCGGGGCCGCCGGAGACGGCGAGGACCACGTGCGCGCCAGTCGGTACGTCGAGCCGCCGGGCCCCATGCGCCACGGCAGCGGCGAGGGAGTCGAGAGGGCTGGTAGCCGAGGGCGGATTCGCGCCACGGTGCGTCAGGCGTCGCATCTCTCCGTAGTCTCCCACGTGAGTCCTGATGAGCAGCGGCCCTAGCCGACTCTCAAGGCGGTGCCGGCGCAGCCACTTGTAGGCGGTGGCGCGACTGATGCCCAGCGACTCGGCGGCCAGCGCCACCGGCTAGCCCCTGGTCGTCCACGCGGCTCACCAGCAGCTGGCGGCCGAAGACGTTGAGGCGTGCCCTAGCATGGGCCTGGAGACTCCTCACGGTGTGGAGCGTTGACACCCCATACCGTGCCCGGAGGCTCTCATCTGTCAACAACGTCTTTGGGAAGTACAGGCTAGCCGGCGGGGGCCAGGATCGCGGCCACTGATCAGCCACCGCTCCCGTAGAGAGCCGCGAACGTGATCTCGGCCATCTTCGCGTGTCCCGCAACGGAGAGATGGTTCAGGTCAGAGCTCATGTCCCCAGGCGCCAGGTCCATCTGCTGCATCGCCCCTCCGTCGGTACGACAGGTCGGATAGAGGGCGCACGTCTCCGTGACGATGCCGAAGTAGTCGTTCACGAGACCCTGCAGGTAGGCCTCCTTGGCCGGATCGATCTTCCCGGTCGCAGGGCTGACCGTGTCGCACGGACCGGCGCCCGTCAGATGTTGGGGCTTCACGCTGAACACGACCCGATCGTAGGTCTGGACATCGGCCCATTGGCTCACGAAGAAGATCTGCGCCTCGGGCAGACCCTGGGTCAGGATGTCCATCACCTGCGTCAGCTTGGCGCGATAGGGCTCGTAATTCGCGGCGTCGGTGCCGTCGCACTTCATGTCGTTATCGATCGACTGGACGAGCACGAGCTGCGGCTTGGGCGTCCGTCCCACGAGATTCGTGGCCTGCCCGATGAGACTCACAACGTCCGAGCCGTCGATTGCGATGTTCGTCGCGTGACCCTCCAGGCTCGGATTTGTGCCGAGCAGGCGAAGGTAGATGCTCGCGACCTGCGGATTCGTCCCCGTCGCCCAAGAGTTCGCCCTGATGTCCTCGCCGGGCCGGTCCGGGTCCGAGTCATACCCCGTGGCCCCCGAGTGGCCAATGACCGCGATCCCGTTGGACTCGGACGAACCGGCCCCAGACGCGTCAGGACCGGAGGCGCTGGGGAGCGCGGAACCCGAGCCGGGCAGCGCGGAACCCGGGCCGGGTGAGGTGCCGGTGCCAGCGGGAGCGCACCCCGAGAGGAGCAGGCTGAACAGGATCGCGGCCACACCGAAAGATCGCGACATCACGGCTCCCCATCTGCGGCCCTGCAACCTCAAGCTGGCAAGTGGAACACCGCGTGCACGGCGAAGTCAATCATCGATTCCTGCAGAGAGCGCCGGGCCTGACCGACCTATCGCCCGACCTATCGCCCGACCTATCGTGGCCGAGGCAGAAAGCCGGCCCCCGGCCGAGGCAGGGCTTCAGGACGCTGACGACGCGGGCGTTACGGCCAGCTTGAGCAGGTGCGCCGCGTGATCTCCGACATCGGAAACCCGGACCGATACCCCCGGTTGAAGCAGCGTCGCCCCGCGTGGGCCGATCTGGATCGACGATCCGCCGGCAGGTTGCACCTCGACCCGTCCGTCGAGCACGAACAGAACAGCGGCCCCGGCCGATCCGAGGTCTGCCGTGGCCACGCCCGGCACGACCGTGATCTCCTCGAGCTTTTCCACGTAGGGGCCCGGTGGAAGCGCGCCGAGATCGGGCGACTCGTATAACCGCGAGGCGGTCGGAAGCGGCATCGGCGAGCCGCGGCCAGCCACCGAACGGACGGAGATGAACAGCCAGTCATTCGACCAGGGGTTCCATATCCCGATGGCACCCGCCGCGATCAGCAACACCAACCCGACCGGAAGCAGGCGCCACTCGAGGCCCGCTGGTCGCAACGAGATGAAGCACACAACGACAGCCACGGCCACGATCAGGAGGGCGAGAGCGGCGGTCGGCAGGCGATCATCGGTGTTGCGGTGGGCATGCGCTTGCACAATGAACCCGGCTTCGTCTGGAGCGACCCGCATCGTCGGGCCGTCGACGAAGGTCACCGTCGCCACACCCTTCAGTGAGTAGGCAATGCCCGTGTACGGGTGGAAGTGCGGCCCTAACGTGGCTCCGGGTGTTTGGGAGAGCTCGAGGATGCTGAAGAAGTCAGCACCCTCCGGGAGGGCCTTCAGCGGCTCGGTGGCGACTGTCCGGGAAGCATTGACTGAAGAGTCGGTTTGGCCAAGATTCAGGCGAGTCCCGACCAGGCCGATGGCGATCAGCATCACCACCGCGATAGCGGCACCGCGCACGAGCCGGGACGCGACGAGCTGCTGCACCGAGTAGCTCGGTCGCCAGCCTGCGGTTGCTCCGAGCATTGCCCCGAACATGAGCCACGCTACCAGCGCGGCAATCGGAGCGGCGACTCCAAGGTGGAGCATCATGAATGACCCGTGCATCGGGTCGGGCGGAGTCAGCCCCGCCGGAGTGCTGGTGGCGGGCACCGGGACGGCGAGCCCGAGCAGCGGCATGAGCACGGCTCCGGCGAGGAGCCAGCAGACGGCGCCATAGGCGGCACCCGATGCTATGCTCGGCCGCAGTCGGCCCCTGTGGACGGCCGCCAGATAGAGGAGCGCGGAGAACGCCAGCCCGATGAGCAACAGGGCCCAGCCGAGCCAGGATCCAGGGTCTTCCCGCGGCACGAGCAGGCGGTTGAGCATGGCCCCCAAGGCCAGAGTCGGGAAGCCTAGCGCCGGCGACACCGCCAACCAGCCGAGCCAGGCGACGATCCCTGCGACCGCGCCCAACACCCTTCCCACGGTGCCATCGTCCCACCCCGTGTCAACGGGCGATCCCGACGTCGTTCCGATGAGTGCGCGCTGGCAGGGCATCCTCAAGGGCGAGTCGCCGATGGCGCTCGGCCAACGGTTCGGCCGTCGGGCGTTCTCGCTCGTCCCGAGCCACGGCCGCTGCAAGTTCTGTAACGCGCCATTCCGTGGCCGGTACGCGGGTGTGTTCGGCCGGCTTGGTTACACGCCCTCGCGGAAGAACCCGAACATTTGCGAGCGCTGCATCGAGCGCGCGCCCGAAGGCGGCGCCCTCGTTCCGGTCAGCGTCCTCTTCGCAGACGTACGCGGCTACACCACGATGTCCGAGCAACAATCGAGCGTCGAGACCGCTGCACTCCTTCACCGCTTCTACCAGGCCGCATCGGTCGTCCTGCTTGCCCACGATGCGATCCTTGGCCAGATCGCCGGCGATGAGGTGATGGCGATCTTCGTGCCCGGACTCGCCGGTTCTCATTTCCCCGGGCAGGCGGTCGAGGCCGCTCGGGCGCTCCTGAGGGGCGTTGGATACGGGACGGCGGCGGGGAACTGGCTGAGCGTGGGCGTCGGGATCTGCACCGGTGAGGAGTACGTCGGCAACGTCGGGGGCGGCGGCTTCAAGGACTTCACCGCCATTGGCGACGTCACGAATACAGCGGCGCGCTTCCAGGGGAAGGCCGCCGGCGGAGAGATCATCATGTGCACGACAACCTACGAGACCGTCGCAGGCGCCTACCCGGCTGCCGAACCCCAAGCCCTTCAACTCAAGGGAAAGCAGTCCACGGTGGAGGCGTTCCGAATCCGTATCGAGTGACCTGCCCCCTCGTCCGACTCGACGGCCCGCCACAGTTCCGATCACAGCAGGGTCAGGCGTACAGACGCCTCCGTGGCGCCTCCGTCGAGCGTGGATTGGCCTGATTGGTAGCGGAGGGCGGATGCGCGCCAAGATGCGTCAGGCGTCCCATCTCGCCTCCACGCTGCCGATCGCCGTGGTCAGCGCCGCATCAGATGGGTGTGCTCGACCTCCATCGATGCCTCCCGGTTGACAGCGGGGCCCAGGTCACGCGAGGCTCCACCTACCAATGTCCGGAGCCAAGGAAGCGTTGACCGTCGACCGCCATCGACTGGTCCATCCAGCCAGCCGTCGGCGGGGTGGCTTCGCGATCTTTCGGCACCTCGGCCCGGGTCTGATCACCGGGGCCGCCGATGAAGACCCATCAGGCATCGGCACCTACTCCCAGCTGGGCGCCCAGTTCGGCCTCGCGATGCTCTGGACCGTTCCCATATCGCTTTTCTGGCTGCCTCCGTTGAGGAGCTGGCCGGTCGCCTTGGGCTGGCCGGGCACGACGGCCTAGCCTCCCTGATCAAGAAGAGTTTCCCTAGTCCCGTCCTGTACCTGGCCGCCCTCCTGGTTACCGCCGCCAACACGTTCAACGTCGGCGCAGACCTTGGCTCGATGGCCGCGTCGCTTCGCCTCGTCATTCCGATCCCATTCCTGCCGGTCCTGGTCTTGATTACCGTCGTCCTGCTCGTGCTGGAGGTGTTCATTCAGTACCACCAATACGCACGACTGCTCAGGGTCCTTCATCAATCGGGCCGCGTCACCTGTGAGCCGGGATGAGCGCCGGCGACAATAGAGTCTGAAGGGGTACGAACGGGGGTACGCAGCCCTGGGTCGGTCACATTCGTCGCGAGGAAAGTGTGATGGTCCTCGTTCCCTAAACCGCCCCTCCGCTCCAGTCCCTGACGAGTTGTCGGGTGCGCTCGACCAGGAAGGTGGCCCCCTTGCGGTCATAGAGCTCCACCGCTTCGCCAGCAGCTGCCACCGCCTCGTCGGCCTTCCCGGCCGCGCTGAGGACGTGCCCGAGATGAACCAGGGCATCGCCGTGCGGGGTGAGGTAATCGGTAGGACGGAAGATCTGCACGGCCTCGCGAGCCAGAGCCTCCGCCTCCCCGTGCTGACCGCGGGCGGAGAGGACCCGTGCCTGGATCTGCCGCCCGCCGGCCTGGGAGGCGATATCGTCATTGGCCGAGGTATCACGGGCGATGCTGGCGTACTCCCACGCCGCGTCCAGGTTCCCGTCCCCAAGGTACGCCTCGGCCACGACGCCGGCCGTGGTGGACGCATAGCCACGGTCACCCGCCGCAATCTTCTGGTCGTAGGAGAGCTGCAGGTTGCGAACTGCCTCACCGGTGTCGTCCGCCAGCAGCGCGACGAACCCGGCCCCTTCATGGCATTGGGAGAGACCTATCTGGTCCCCCAGCTCGGAGATCCTCTCGCTGGCTTGTTCGACCAAGGCTCGTGCCTCGGCAAAACGGCCTTGGAGGGCCCGCATGTGGCTCGCTCCCAACCCGGCTCCCGGCAGTTGAGTGACCTCGTCCTCAGTCAGCTGGAGTACCTCGTCTGCCGGCATGGGTCCAAACACCGCCGCTACGCCGCGCTGCTTCCGGGCCTGGCTGGCGAGAGAGCCGGAACTAGGGACGGCGTCCAGCACCGCCTGCGCCCGGGCACCACCCTCACGCGCCTTGCCCATCGTGAAGAGGCCAAATGCCGCGAGCAGCTCGGCGTGCTGGGCCCCTTCGACATCGCCCAGCTCCATCAGCGCGTCCCGCAGTTTCTCGGCGTCGCGCACATTGTCCGACGGCTCGCTCGACTGGGTCGAGCTCTGGACCTCCAACAAGCCGAGTCGTGCCCAGGCCGCAGCACGCTCGTCGCCCGCTGCCTCCGATTCGGCGACAACCTCCTGGAGCAGGCTCTCTGCCCGCGGACCGTCACCCGCGCTCAGCAGATTCGGCGCCATTTGCGCAAGCAGCAGGCGGCGATCCGCATCGCGCGGCAGAAGGTCGGCGGCGCGGTCCATGAGGGCGACGCAGGCAGCCACATCACCGCGGGCCTCCGCCCTCCGACAGGCCGCCGCCAGTAGCGTACCGGCCTGCTTCGCAAGCTCTATCGCCGCAGCATCGGGCGGTCCCAGTTCAGTCCGGTAGCGGTATGCCTGCTCCAGGTGGTAGGCGATGATCTCCTCGTACTCGACCACCCGCTCAGCGGCCACGTGCTCCAGCCAGCCCGCGAAGCGTTCGTGCAACTCCCCGCGGGTCTGCTTGGCGATCGCCTGGTACGCAGCATCCCGGATGAGGAGGTGCCGGAAGCGGTAGGCCTCCTCGCCGACAAAGGCGGCCTGGTCGGGACGCACCAGCTCCATGCGCAGCAGGCTGGCCAGCCGGTCACGGATCCCGTCGCGCACCGACTCGGCAGCCAGCGCGGTCACCGCCCCACGGTGGAAGGTCTTGCCCTCCACCGCCGCGCTCTCGATGACCGTGCGTTCCTCGGCGCCCAGCCCATCCAGTCGCGCGGCCACCAGCGCCTGGATGGAAGAGGGTATGGCCAGCTCGCGCAGGTCGCGCCCGGCTGCCCACCCATCATCCGCACGCTGCAGGAAGCCGTCATCGATGAGCTTGGCCAGCAGCTCCTCCACGAACAGAGGGTTGCCCTCGGCCGCCTGGCTGACCCGTGTCCGGAAGTCGGCGGGCAGATCGGCCTGCCCCAGCAGGCTGCCCACCAGTTCCTCGCTCTCGAGCTCGGACAGCGGTTCGAGCTGGACGATGGTGGCCGAGCGTTTGCCTCCGCCCCACGCGGGACGCTTCTCGAGCAGCTCGGAGCGGGCCATGGCGATCAGCAAGATCGGAGCGTCGCGCGTCCAGTCGGCGATGTGCTCAACCAGGTCCAGGAAGGTGGGCTCGCCCCAGTGGATATCGTCGAGGACCAGCACCAGCGGCTTGCCACGGGCCAGGGCCTCAAAGGTCTTGCGCACCGCCCAGAACAGCCCCTCCTGGTCGTGGGCGTCGGTAGTCAGACCGATCAGGCTGCCGACCGCGGCCGCGATGCGCTCCGCCTCCGGCTCGTCGGCCAGGACAGACGCCAAGGCCGCCTGGACCTCGTCCGCCGGTGCGGTCTCCGCAATCCCGATCCCGCTGCGCAGAGCCTCGGCCACCGGCCAGTAGGTGATGCCGCTGCCATACGCCAGGCAGCGGCCGGATGCGACGCGCGCCTGGTCGCCCAGGCTGGCCAGGAACTCCTCCACCAGGCGTGACTTGCCGACCCCAGCTACCCCCAGCACCGTGAACAGGTGACAGACCCGCTCCTCGACCGCCCCCTGGAAAGCGGCTTCCAGCAGCTGCAGCGGTCGGCGCCGGCCGACCAGTGGCGCCTCCTGCGGGCGGGCGTGCCGGCCGGACAACTCCTCCACGGCGACGAGCTGCCAGGCAGGCACCGGCTCGCTCTTCCCCTTCAGAGTGAGCGCAGCAACCGAGTGAGCGGTGACTGTGTTGCGCACCAGGGCGTGCGTCTCCGCGCCGATCAGGATCTCGCCCGGCGCGGCCGCTGCTTCCAGTCGGGCCGCCACGTTCACCGCGTCGCCGGTCACCATCCGCTGTCCAGCGGCCACGTCGCCGGCCACGACCGGCCCGGTGTTGATCCCCATTCGCCACTCGATGACGACTCCGCGGTCGGCGCGCAGCTGCGGCTCCACGTCGGTCAAGCGACGGCGGATCTTGATCGCCGCACGGCAGGCGCGCAAGGCATCGTCCTCGTGCAGGGTCGGCACCCCGAAGATCGCCATCACCGCGTCGCCGATGAACTTCTCAAGGGCGCCGCCGTGGCCTTCGATCGTCTGGCGCATGGCGTCGAAGTAGCTCGTCATCACCCCCCGCAGCGATTCGGGGTCCATCTGCTCACCGAGGGCGGTGGATGAGACGGCGTCGATGAACAGCACGGTGACCGTCTTGCGCGTTTCGCGGGTCGCGGCCGCCGTCACGATCTGCGCGCCACATGATTTGCAGAACCGTGAATCCGCCGTGTTCTCCGCCCCGCACGTCGCGCAGGTGCTCACTTCGACGACGAGACCTCTATCAGCGTTGGCTCCCCACGGATGCGCTGTAACGCCCTCTCGTCTGAGGTCATCAAAGCGAGGCAAGGTGATCCGTCGCCCTCAGCGCAGACTGCGCCAAGCTCCTCGCGCCGTCAACGTCGTCCCTCCCTATCCAGCGCTGGGCCATGCCACTTCATCGGCCTGTCATTAGGGGGCGGTCACAACCGGCATGGTGATCCTTCGCGGCCGGGGCAGCAACGTTGTCGGATGGAGCGCATCACGCTAATACCAATTAGTGCTACTCCTGGGGTACAGGCGGCTTCCGACAAGCCATGCCGAGAGAGAAACGCGAGGGTTTGGTAGCGGAGGGCGGATTCGAACCACCGACCAAGGGCTTATGAGTCCCCTGCTCTACCACTGAGCTACTCCGCCGCCGGTCGCACTCGGGACAACGGGGCCACCGACGCTTACCGCCCGCCGAGGATACCGAGCCGCCGTGGCCGCGGCAACTCGCGACCGCCCGTAACGGCGCCCGTACAGACGGCATCAACGTTTCCAAGGAGAATTCAATGACGCGGATCGACCAGCCCGGCACCGCCATGGGTGGCATGCGATCGATCATCGGGCTCGCCGGGATCACGCTGCTCCTCGCCGCGTGCAGCACCGCAGGATCCGGCAGCACGAGCGCGAGCGCCAGCGCAAGCGCAAGCGCCAGCTCGGCTGCGGCTTCCGCTTCGGCATCGGCATCCGAATCGACGCCAGCTTCTGGTGGCGATGCCGTCACCATCACCCTCACCGCCTCCTCGCTCGGGCCGATCCTGACCGACCAGGCAGGGCGCACGGTCTACCGCTTCACGCCGGACAGCGCGAACACGAGCACCTGCACCGGCGGCTGCGCCGCTAACTGGCCCGCCGTGACCGTCACAAGTGGCGCGAGCGCCGCCGCGGGCGACGGCGTCACCGGCACGGTCGGCACGATGACGCGCGACGACGGCTCGACCCAGGTCACCGTCAATGGCTTCCCGGTCTACTACTTCGCCGGCGACACCGCCGCGGGCAACGTGAACGGCCAGGGCGTCGGTGGGAACTGGTTCGTCATCACCGCCGCTGGGGAGATGCAGCACTAGGCAGCAGCGCGCGCCGGCGCGGGGCCACGAGGAAGCGGAGTCGATCCGCGTTGCGCACCGCGTTGACACCTGCGTCGTTGAAGAAGACGTAGCGGGGCCGGCCGCCGACCATTTGGCGAGCCCGGCCGGCCCATGAAAGCAGCCGTTCAACTCGACGGCGTCACATCGGTCGGCCCATGAAAGCAGCCGTTCAACTCGACGGCGTCACATCGGTCGGCGTGCTCAGCGGCCGATCCGAAGCTCCGCGCGCGCCAGGCTGGCGCTTCCGCAAGGGGCGAGCGGGGCATCGCGACACGCGACCTGTCACGAGTCGCATCTGGAATCGGTCTCGTGGACGCGAGGACGGGTGGCGAGTCAGCTGGCGAAGAACAGGTCGAGCCACTGCTCGAGCAGCGGCTTCGGTGCCGGCACCGGTGGCAGGAGGTCGGCCGGGACGGGGGCTTCCGCGCCCGGCGGAATGATGAGCACCTGCTCGCCGACCTGCCCGAGGGTGCGCAGCTCACGCGCCTTGGCACCGATGAAGGCGTCCGAGTTGAGATATGCGAGTTCGCGACGGAGCGCGTCGTTCCGCGTCTTGAGCGCGACGAGCTCGAGGCGAGTCGCGTCTGCCTGCTGGGTGATCGTCCAGTTCGAGTAGACCTGGCGACCGACCTGGACGGCCAGGAATGCGCCAAGGATCACGAGGACCGCCAGCCACGCGAGGCCCCGGCGCGACGCGGGCAGCCGGAAGCGAATGCGACGTGGCGCGGGTGCGCGCAGCTCCATCCCGGTCATCTGCCGGCCAGTCTAGCCTCGCGGTTGTCCACACTGCAACGCAATCGGGCATGCGTTATCCACAGCACGTGGTACCGTGAACAGAACATGCGTTCGGTTTTCTGATGGACCAGTCCGTGCTTGGCGCTCATCCGCGCACGCCAACGGAGGCGATCGACGCCTTCCTGGCCGATGCGTCGCTGGCGCCTCTCGTTGCCGCCCATCGCGTGCTCGAGGCACGTCCACCGCGGTACGGCCCCTGGCCGGTCGACCTCGACCCTCGCATCGTGGCCGCGCTGCGGAGCAGGGGCATCGACGGCCTTTACACGCACCAGGCGAAGGCGGTCGAAACGATTCGCGCCGGGCGCAACGCGGTCATCGTCACGCCCACCGCCTCGGGCAAGACGCTCTGCTACAACCTCCCGGTTCTCGACGCGGTGGCACGTGACGAGGCAGTGCGCGCGCTGTACCTCTTCCCCACCAAGGCGCTCGCCGCTGATCAGCTTGTGGAGCTCCGCGCCCTCGCGGACGCGGCGAAGATCGGCCTCAAGACCCACACCTACGACGGCGATACGCCGCCCAACATCCGATCCGTCGTGCGAGCCGCCGGACAGGTGGTGATCACCAACCCGGACATGCTCCATGCCGCGATCCTTCCGCATCACACGAAGTGGTTCAAGCTCTTCGAAAACCTGCAGTTCGTGGTCATCGACGAGCTCCACAGCTACCGCGGCCTCTTCGGCAGTCACGTTGCCAACGTCATGCGACGGCTCCGCCGCATCTGCCGCCACTACGGCTCGGACCCGCTCTTCATCTGCGCCTCGGCCACGATCGCGAACCCGGCGGAGCTCGCCGAGCGGGTCATCGACGCGCCGGTCGAGCTGGTGGACGACAACGGCGCCCCATCAGGCCGCAGGCACATCCTCGTCATCAACCCGCCGGTCGCCAACGAGCAGCTCGGGATCCGCGGGTCGGCCCTCCTCACCGCGCAGCGGCTGGCGGAGCGGCTGATCGGCGACGGCGTGCAGACGATCGCCTTCGCGCGCAGCCGGACCGCGGTCGAGGTGCTGACCAGCTACCTGCGCGAGACGTTCGCGCCGCCCCCCGGCCACCCCCACACGATCCGCGGCTATCGTGGCGGCTATCTCCCGAACGAGCGGCTCGCGATCCAGGACGGCCTGCGCGACGGGCGGGTACGCGGCGTCGTCGCCACCAACGCCCTGGAGCTGGGGATCGATATCGGTGGACTGGATGCGGCGATCAGCGTCGGCTATCCGGGCACCATCGCCTCCACGTGGCAGCAGATGGGACGCGCCGGGCGACGGGCGGGCACCAGTCTGTCGGCGCTCATCTGCTCGTCGGCGCCGATCGACCAGTTCCTGGCCGCACATCCCTACTACCTCTTCGACAGCTCCCCGGAGCACGGCCTTGTCAATCCGGACAACCTCCACGTGCTGCTCAACCACCTGCGCGCGTCGGCGTTCGAGCTGCCGGTGCCGGCTGTCGAGCGGTTCGGGATCGACGAGACCGCCACGCTGCTCGACGTCCTCGAAGAGGACGGCTGGATCCGGCACGCGGACGACGATCGGTACTACTGGAGCCACGAGAACTTCCCGGCCAGCGACTTCAGCCTGCGGAGTGGGGCGCCGGAGAACGTCGTCATCGTCGACACCACCGGCGACCGCCACCGCGTCCTCGGCGAAGTGGATCTGTTCGCGGCCCCGCTCCTCGTCCACGAGAAGGCGATCTACATCCACGAGGGGGTCCAGCACCATGTCGACCGCCTCGACTGGGAGGAGCGCAAGGCATACGTCACGCGCACCGACGTCGACTACTACACCGATGCCGACCTGGGGATCACGCTCAAGGTGCTCGAGGTGCTCGACGAGGCCGATGCCCCTCCCGCGGGGGTCCGCCAGCGCGGCGAGGTGATGGTCGCCTGGAAGGTGACCATGTTCAAGAAGATCAAGTTCCACACCCACGAGAACGTGGGCTGGGGCTCGATCAGCATCCCCGAGCAGGAGATGCACACCGCGGCCTGCTGGCTGGTGCCACCCGCCGATCTCGTCAACCGCTATGACCGTGACACCCTCGACGGTGCGCTGATCGGGCTCGCCCGCGTCGCCCGCACGACCAGCGCCCTGCTCCTCATGTGCGACCCGCGCGACCTCGGCGTCCTTGCCCAGGTCCAGGCGCCGTTCACTGGGCGCCCGACCCTCTACCTGTACGACGCCATCCCGGGCGGCGTCGGGCTGACCGAGCGCCTCTTCACTCTCGTGGACGATCTGATCCGCGTCTGTCGCGAGGCGGTCGACGGGTGCCCCTGTGCCGACGGCTGCCCGGCCTGCGTCGGTCCGGCGATCGAGGTCGGCCATCGGGGAAAGGCTGTCGTCAGCGAGCTGCTGGCCGGGATGAACTGACCCGTGATCGCGCCCCGCACCCTCGCCGACCGCATCGCCGCTCTGCGGGGCGAGCGGCCCCGGCCGCTCCCCCCGGCCAGGCCGGTCGCCGACGACCGCTCGGCGGGCCTCGCCCGCTGGCTCGGTGCCGAGCTCCGCGTGGCGGATGTGGGTCGCGTCGTCCTCGTCGAGCGCAGCGTGCCGCTGCCCCCGGGAACCGCCGAGCGGCTGAGCGGCCTTCCCGATGCCTGCTACGTGGACACCGAGACGACCGGCCTCTCCACCGGAGTGGGGACCGTCGCGTTCCTCGTCGCCATCGGACGCGTTCGCGACGACCGCATCGTCGTCCGCCAGCTCGTCCTGCCCGACTACCCGGACGAGGGTGCGCTGCTCCGCCTGGTGGCGACCGAGCTGGCCGACGGCGCGCGCCTCGTGAGCTACAACGGACGGGCGTTCGACCTCCCGATCCTCGTCGCGCGACTCACCGTCCACGGCCTGTTCGCGGCCCTGGCCGCCATCCCGGAGCGCCACGACGACCTGCTGCCGATCGCCCGGCGCCTCTTCCGGCGGCCGCTCGGCGGGGCCCGCCTGGCGGACATCGAGCGCGGCGTGCTCGGCATCGAGCGCGTCGCCGACCTCCCCGGCGCCGAGGTCCCCGGTCGCTGGTTCGGCTACCTCCGCGGTGGCTCGCCCGACCTCCTGGCCGGCGTCCTCGACCACAACCTCCAGGACGTGGCCAGCCTCGCCATCCTCGAGGCGAAGATCGTCCATCTTCGCGCCGGAGGCTGGCGAGACGCGGAGGTCATCGATGCGCGGGGCATGGCGGCCGAGCTGCTGCGCGATGGCGCGGCCGCCGATTCGCTCGATCTGCTCGCCCTGGCCCTCGATCGCTCACTGCAGCCCGACGAGGAGCTCGGGGTGCGCCGGCTCGCGACCCGCCTCCTGGTGGCGGCCGGCGATCTCGAGCGGGCCGAGGGCATCTGGCGCGATGCCACCCGTCGCGCGTCGGTCGACGCGGCCTCGGCCTGGATCGAGGTCGCTCGCATCCGGGAGCGCCACCGCCATGACCTCGCCGGGGCGCTCGAGGCGGCAGCGGCAGCGTCGCGCGTGCTCGACCTCGCCTTCGCGCTCGGTCGTGGCGGATCCGTCGCCGAGATCGGCCGGGCGAGGGTGGCCGTCGAGGGTCGACTGCGGCGCCTGCGGAGCTGGGTCGCCGCACGGGAGCGGCGGGCCGACCGACGGACGGCGGCGGCCTAGCTGCTCGGCTCTTCGAGGCGATAGAGGAACCCGGGCCCTCCCAGCAACAGCCCGGGGTCGAGGGCGAGGCAGCGTCCCTCGGCGTAGCCGAACGGTGCGTGCACCGCGGCTGCCGGCTCGCCGCTCAGCCTGGCGATGGGGGTATGACCGTGAAGCAGGCGGCGGCCGCCGAAGCGCGCCAGCATGCGTCCGATCAGCCCGGGGTCGTCACGGTACGCGTAGCGCTCCGTGAATGCGCCGCGCAGCCCGTCCCACGTCACCGGGTCGGGCTCGGCAAGGATCGCGGCAAGGGTCTCGTTCGCCTGGCCCAGGGTTCGGCCGAGCGGGAGATAGACCCCGGCATCGGCATGGACGAGCAGCGCATCGGCAACCCGCGCCAGCGCGGGCAGCCTGGTGAGCCAGGCCGCCTGCTCGTCGGTCAGGCGAGCGAGGTCGTTCGCCATGCCGCCGTTCGCCACCCAGTCGGTGTGGAATGTGCCACCCGGGCCGCCGGATGCGGCATCCGGCATGCGAAGCGCCGCGAGGAGCAGGACCTCGTGGTTGCCGAGCACGGTCGCAACCCTGCCGCCGGCAGCAGCCGCCTCCGTCTCGAGGCGCATGAGGAGCTCGATCAAGCCTGCCCCGTCTGGCCCGCGGTCGACGAGGTCGCCGAGGCACCACACCTCGTCGCGGCCGCCGATCCAGCCGCCCGACGCATCCACGAGGCCGGCGCCGCTCAGGAGGCCAACGAACGTGTCGCGCATGCCGTGGAGATCGCCCATCACGTGGACCGACCGCGCCGCGCGCCCGGCGAGTAGCTCGGACACGCCCGCTGCCGCATCGCGTGCCGCACCCCAGGGGTCGCGGCCACGGCCGATGGCGCCGAGCATCAGAGCGGCGTACGCGTCGCCGGCGCCGACCATCGGCACGTCCCGGATGACGCGCGGCACCGGGATGAGCTGACGCGCGCCTGCCGCATCGACCCAGGCGCCGGCGGTGCCGTCCGTCACGACCAGCGTCGGCCGGCCGCCGAATGTCACCCGCAGCGCGTCGAGCTGCGGTTGCGGGGCGTCGGCGACTGCCACGAGGTCCTCTCGGCTTGCCACGAGCACGTCGCAGGCCGCAAGTCGGCCGACGAGCGCTGCCGGCAGCGCTACGAGGCCGAGCGGCGCGACGATGCTGCCGGGCTCGAGTGCCCGCAGCCAGCCCTGGAGAATCGCGCCCGTGGCGGCTCCCCCGCCATCCAGGCCGCCGAGCCCGCCGTCGAGCTCGTGCGCGACCGGCGCGAAGAGGACTGCCGCCGGCTGGCCCACCCGCTCGACCGCCTCCAGCCGCGTCGCGGGCACCTCGAGCCAGAGGCGACGCCCGGCCGGCGTCTCCTCGTGACGGAAGGTGAGGGTCGCCGTCGCCGTCGCGGCGCGAAGCATCTGGAGGTGTCCCAGCCGCTCGAGTCCGCGACGCGCCTCCGGCTCCGGGCCGGCAACCGTCGCCACGCCCACCCGATAGCCGGCATCGGCCGCGGCGAGGCTAGCGTGGAGCACCGAGCCGCCCGGGGCGAGCGAGCCGTCGGCGAACCGGTCGATCGTCATCGAGCCGACGACGAGGAGGTCGAGCCGGGTCGAGGGCGCCTCGGTCAGCATCGGTCTATCATCGGCCGGTGACGAAGCTGTACTTCTACGAGCTGCACGAGGGAAACGACGACCTCGAGTCGGACGCGATCCTCATCAGCCAGACGGAGCACGCGGCCGCGAGGTTCGCCGAACTGGTCCAGGACGCGCGGCGCGCGGTGCTCGAGACGTTCGAGGAGGACACGCTCGTGGAGGCGATCGCCCGCGAGCTCGAGCGGACCGCCGGGTTCACGTACATCGGCGACGAGCGGCTCTCCGCGAGCATGAGCGTCGGCGTCGAGAACGACGACACGTTCCTCATCGAGGGTGTCGGCGACTTCCGGAGCATGATCGTCGAGCTCGACCGCAACTGAGCGAGGCGTCCCGCTCAGCGCGCGACGTTGAAGAGGACCTGGATCACGTCGCCGTCCCGGACCTCGTAGGCCTTGCCCTCCGACCGCAGGACGCCGCGCTTCCGCGCCTCCGCGAACGAGCCGAGCGCAAGGAGATCGTCGACCGTGACGACCTCGGCGCGGATGAAGCCACGTGCCAGGTCCGAATGGATCGCGCCCGCGGCATCGACCGCGGTGTCGCCGCGCCGGATCGTCCAGGCTCGCACCTCGTCCTCCCCGGCGGTGAAGAACGGGAACAGCCCCAGCAGCTCGTAGGTGAGGCGGATGACTCGTCCCCGCGAGGGCTCGGCGATCCCCAGGTCCTCCATGAATGGCGCGGCGTCCTCGGTCGGAAGCTGAGCCATCTCGGCCTCGATCTTGCCCGCCAGCGCGGCCACGGCACTCCCGGCGCGGGCATACCGCTCGCGGCCGGACGCCTCGAGGGCAGCCGCCTTGGCGAGCTGCGACTCGTCGATGTTGAGGACCACGAGGACCGGCTTCTGGGTCAGGAACCGATAGCCGCGGATGAGCCGCTCCTCGTCGGTCGTGAGCGCGACCTCTCGCAACGGGTGCCCGTCTTCGAGGTGCGGTTGGAGGCGGGCGAGGAGCTCCTCCTCGAGCCTCGCCGACTCTCGCTCCGTCGGTGTTCCATGCCGCCCCTGGGTACGTAGCCGCTCGAGGCGCTTCTCGATCACCACGAGGTCGGCGACGGTGAACTCGAGGTCCATCTCGTCGACATCCCGCCACGGATCGGCCGCCACCCCGCCCTCCTCGAAGGCACGCGCCACGTGGAGCAGGGCGTCGGCATTGCGGATGAGGGCCAGGACGTCCGGCTGGATCGTCCCCTCGCGGGCCGCGCCGACCGGGATCGCGACGTCGACATAGGTCACGTCGGCGGGCGTCGTCTTGCGCGGGACGAAGAGCGTCGACAGCGCGTCGAGCCGCGGGTCGGGAACCTTCACGACGCCCACGTTCGGCGCCGCGCGCCCGCCGGAGAAGGTCCCCGTCTCAGCCGAGCCCCCGGTCAGGGCGTTGAAGACGGTTGACTTGCCGCTCCCCGGCAGGCCGACGATGGTGACCTGCATCGGCTAGTACCCGGCCTCCAGGTCGACGACGTTGGCCAACGGCTCGCCGGCCACGAAGCGCTCGAGGTTGGCGACGAAGAGGTCCAGGCTGCGCTCCAGCACCCGATCGCTTGCCCACGAGGTGTGGGGCGTGATGATGACGTTCGGCGTGTCGTAGAGCGGCGAGTCGGACGGCAGCGGCTCCTCGGTGAAGACATCGAGGACCGCGCCACCGATCCAGCCCGCCTCGAGCGCGCGGCGCAGCGCCACCTCGTCCACGAGCCGCCCCCGGGCGATGTTGAAGAGCCACGCGCCCTCGCGCATCTCCTGCAGCTCGTGCGCACCGATGAGGCCGGCCGTGGCCTCGGTCAGCGGCGCGGTGACAAACACGGCGTCCGACGCGCGGAGCAGCCCGTCCAGCGCGTCGAGTCCGAGCAGCTCGACGTTCGGATGCTCCCCGGCGCCGCGCTCCGGGTGGCGCCGCGTGGCGATCACCCGGGTGCCGAACGGTTCCAGCAGGCGCGCGACCTCGGCCCCGATGCTGCCGAAGCCCACGATGCCGACCGTCACGCCGGCGAGCTCTCGACCGGGGAGTGGCTGCCAGGTCCTCTCCCCCTGGAGCTCGAGCAGCTGCGGCAACCGCCGCTCGACGGCGAGCAGCATCATGACCAGGTACTCGGCGATCGGGCGTGAGAAGACGCCGCGGCCGTTCGTGACCGTCAGCCCACGCGAGCGCACGATGGGCGTCGCGACGCGCTCGACCCCCGCGGAGTACGAATGGATCCACTCCAGCCGCGGAGCGCGCCCGACGACATGGTCGAGGGTGGCGGCCGCCATGCCGCCGCGGAACAGGACGCGCGCGGCACCGAACAGCTCGTCCTCGGTGTCGGCGGCCGCGTCGCGCACCCGGCCGTCCCGGCTGAGCTGGACGAACCGAGCGCCCGCCACCGACTCGACGCGCGCGATGGCGTCCGGCGGCAGCGGACCCCCGAACAGTGGCGTGCCGAGAACGACGAGCTGCTCCGACGTGCTCAGCGGACGGCCTCCGCGAGCGGGGCACGCTCCATCCGCGCGATCCACAGGCCCGCGTCCGCGATCTCTTCGAGCGTCGGCAGCGTCTCAGGGCCGGTCCACACCCGATTGAGGAACGCACGGTCCCGCTGCGCGAGGACCGCGTCGACGAAGCGCTCGCCGGCCGCGTACTGCTCCATCTTCAGGTCGAGACCGGTGAGCCGCATGATCATTCGCTCGATCGCTCCCCGGCGCTCGTTCCTGCGCTCGAATCGTGCATGGAGCTCGTCGAAGCCCGGCAGGATCTTCTCGCCGGCGGCGTGCATGACGTGGTTCGAGTACCCCTCGAGGAGCGCCATGAGGGCCTGGGTTCGCTGGAAGCTCTCCCGCTGTGGCGCCGACATGATCCGCTCCAGCCAGTGGCCCTCGCCGCCCGCCAGGGCGGCCCGCAGCCGCTCCCCCATACCACCGGCATCGGCCGCCAGGAGCTCCACCGCCTCCGCCACGGAGGCCGCGAAGTGGTCGCGCAGCCACGGGTAGGCCTCGAACTCGAACGCGTGCGTGGCCTCGTGGAGCGCGATGAAGGTCCGGAACTCGTCGAGCGGCAGCCGCATCGCGCCGGCCGTGGCGGTGATGTTCTGCTCCACGAACGCCAGCCGCCCGCGCACGTCCGGTGCAGCGGCGAGCAGGCTGACGTCGTATTGGCCGAGGACCTTGCGGCCCAGGAACGCGAGCAAGAAGCCGAGCTGTTCGTTCCCGATCCGCCGATTCACGATGCGCGCCAGCGCACGGCCCGGGGTATCCGGCCCGACCTGCTGTGCCTGGATGATCGTCTCCACCCGACCGAAGAGCTGGCGAAAGGTGGCGATGTTGAGGTCGACCCACTCGGTCCGATCAACGACGAGCGGGGTCTCCAGGGCCGCCGGTAGATCCGCACCGATCGCCTCGGCCACGGCGGGTTCGATGCGGCGCAGCGTCTCGGCGTAGAACGCCGTCGCACGTGCATGATCCTCGGCGGGGATCAGTGCGGCGGCGTCGCCAAGCCGCCGACGAGCGAGGCGGCGCACCTCGTCCCAGTCAAGCAGACGGGTGCCCGCGCGGCGCATGAGCTCGCGCTGCGCCACGGTCGCCCCCACCGCCAGCAGACCGCCGACCACCACGCCGGCGCCGAGCCGGCCCATGTTGCGTGCCATCGGCTCAGTCTAGCCGCGGGCGGCGGTCACCGCGGCGGAGTGCTCGGCGACGTCGACCGCCTCGATCGGGGGCAGTGCATCGCCGAAGAGCCTGGCGGCCACCGCTCGGAAGGCGTCGACCGATCCGGTGGTCGCGACCCGCACGCCACCGCCGCCCGGCGCGGCACGCATGCCGAGCGCATCGAGGAGATCCTCGACGGCGACGGCGGTGGTGAACGCTGAGTCGACGACGGCGACTCCGCTCCCCAGGCGCGCCTCGATGAGCGGCCGCAGAAGCGGGTAGTGCGTACAGCCCAGCAGGAGCGTGTCGATGCCTTCATCGGCTGCCATGAGGGCATCGAGGTAGCCGGCCACCACCTGGCGCGTGCGGGGCCCGTCCAGCTCGCCGCGCTCGACGATCGGGACGAGCTCTGGGCAGGCCAGCTGGCGCACCGCAATCCGGGGATTTGCCTCGGAGATCGCCCTTGCATACGCATCCGAACCGACGGTGCCCGCCGTCGCGATGACGCCCACATGGCCGCGGCGGGTCGCCGCCGCGACCGCGACCGCGCCCGGTCGAATGACGCCGAGGACGGGAACGGCAGCAGTCTCGCGGACGAGGTCCAGCGCCTGGGCCGTGGCCGTATTGCAGGCGAGGAGCAGGAGCTTGATGTCCCGGCCGAGCAGCCAGCGAATGCATTCGATGGTGAAGCGCCGCACCTCGTCCCCGTCGCGCGAGCCGTACGGCGTGCGGGCGTTGTCGCCGAGGTAGATGAAGCGCTCGTCCGGCAGCCGGCGCTGGAGCTCGGTGAGGACGGTCAGGCCGCCGACGCCGGAGTCGAAGACGCCGATCGGTCTCGAGTCGCCCTGCCGGCTCACCGCCGGGCCAGGGCGGGGCTGCGCTCCCGGAGCAGCGCCGTCATCGACTCGGCGATGCGCCGCACGCCGGCGGCGATCGGCGTATCCGGGGCGCTGGTGACAAACGGGATTCCCTCGTTGTTGGCCGATGCCACGAGCCGCCCATCCGACACGATCTCGTAATCAATGCGCGCGCCGAGGGCCTCCTCGACATCGGCCTTGTCGAATCCGCCGGAGGAGTCGGAGCGGTTCAGGACCACCGACAGCTTGCTCGGCAGGTAGCCGATGGCGTTGAACGTCTCGTTCGCCATCACCAGCCCGCGAATCGCCATGCTGTCGTACGTCAGCACCTGGAGGATGACGTCAGCGGGGTCCAGGAAGACGAGGACGTCTTCGGAGAGTGCGGGCCGGGTGTCGATGATCACGAACTCGTAGAGCTTGCGCAGCATCCCGAGCACCTTCTCGATGTCCCGCACGGTGATCATCTCCGCCATCTCGACCCGCGGCGGGGCGAGGAGGATGTCGATTCCCGACGGGTCGCGCCAGGTGACCTCGGCGAGGTCCGAGTCGCGGATCCGATCGGTCGGCAGGTTGACGATGCTGGGCGCCACGGCCGGCACGCGGAGCAGGCCGCGAAGGTCGCTGAACTGCAGCGAGCCGTCGACGAGGCAGACCCGGTGCTCCTGCCCGAGGGCGACCGCCAGATTGTAGGCGAGCGTCGTGCGCCCGACGCCGCCCTTCGGCGAGAAGAGGCTGATCATGAGCGAGCCGGCGCGCGACGCGGCGACGCCGCGCTCCTCGTGGACCTTGCGGATCATCGTCGTCAGGTCGAAGCCGCTGAACGGCATCTTCAGGACCGCGTCGACGCCCCGTTCCGTGTCCTCGCGGACCGGGTTCTGGGGCACCGTCAGCATGATGATCCCGACCTGCGCCTCGGCGCGCCGGATCGTCTCCGCGACGGCCTGCCCGCTAACCCTGCCCTGGAGGAGGGCATCGACGATCACGACATCCGGTCGGAGCTCGCCGACGGACGCCACCGCGCGGTCCCCCGCGGTCACAACCTCGAGCATCTTGATCTGGGCCTGGGCAGCCAGAAGCGACCGCATGTGGGAGGCCACCTGCGGAACGTCCTCGACGACCAGGAGCCGAATCTGCTCTCCGCCCACTCCCCTCTCCCTACGGCCGGGAACGCCCCGGCATGTTCGTCCCCGCCGGACGGATCACCGCGATCCGTCGCTCGCTATCGGTCGGATCATACGGGTCCAGCTCGTACGATCCCCAGCTGAGATCGATGATGAGGCCCGCCGTGGCGGCTGCCCGCTCGATCGACTCGATCGATGGATACCAGAGCTGGAAGCTCGCAGGAAGCGACCCTATCGTACCATCGGCCCGGCGGCGCTCCGAGATCGTCGCGTACGCGACGCGCATGCCGTCCGCCTCGTCCCAGCGCTCGAGCTGCGACCGCCGGACCACCTGCTCGCCCCGGATTTCCTTCGCCCAGTCGACGCTGAGTGGCAGGTTGCGATGCGGGAGCTGTGCCGGTCCGAGGTCGTCGAGGACGATGCGCCCGTCATGCCCGACGAGCGGCGCGAGCGTCCGCAGCATGTCGGCGAGGGCGTCGAAGCCATCCAGGTGCGGCACGACGCCCGCGACGGCGACGAGGCGGAACGGCGCCGCCGCGTCCACAGCTTGGCCCAGCGCGCGGCGCGCGTCGCCGACGAGGACCACCAGGCGGGCGTCACGCACCGCCGCATCCAGCACGGAGTCCCCGCGGATGCGCTGCCACGCCCGCGCCAGGAGCGCCGGCGAGCCGTCGACTCCCACGAGTGGCGCGGCGCCGCCATCCAGCAGCGGCCGGAAGAGACGGCCCGACCCACATCCGATATCGAGCACCGATCCGGGCTGACGCCGAACCAGCTCACGCCAGAATGGGAGATCATCATCGACCTCGTCGTGCTCGAGGTCGTAGAGCTCCGCGAGGGCCGAAGCATCGATCCCCTGCTCGGCGAAGATGTCGCTCACGGCAGGTCCACGTACCGCACCGCGAACCACTCCACGCCGGCGGCGAGCGCCACCGCGAACAGGGCGATCGGAATGGTCAGGGCGCCGCCCAGCCGGAGCCCCGCGAGCGCCGCCAGCGCCACCGCCACCAGCGTCCCGCGTCGCACGGCGCGCCACCACGCGCCCCGGTAGACGATCCCGCGCCGCGCGGTGACCTCGCCGAGGAACGCGAACGGCACGACGAGGATGCCGGCGCTGAGGGCAGCCAGCCCCACGACGAGGAGCCGATTCGCCGCCGATCCCGGACAGGGCTGACCTGGCACGTCATTCGGGCACAGGCGGGACGCGGTCGCGACGAGCACCACGAAGCCGAGCAGCGCGAGCAGCACGAGGGCGATGACCGCGAGACGATGGCGGCCCATCAGCGCGCCGCATCGGGGCAGATCTCGCGGAAGGGGCAGTAGCCGCAGCGGACGGCGCCCGGGGTCGCCTCGAACCGGGCGGCCCGAATGCCCGCCGCCACCCCGGCGACCTGCTCGGTCGCCTTGGCGAGTCGTCGTTCGGTCGGATCGGAGCGGCCCACGATCCCCGACTCCAGGAAGTGCAGCGTGAGCTCGTCGGGCAGGCGACCGTGCTGCGCCTCATGGGCAAGGGCGTAGATCGACAGCTGGAGCGACTCACGCGCGCGCCGGTTCGCGGTCGCCGGATCCCGCACATCGCTCGTCTTGTAGTCGGTGATCGTCGTGCGGCCATCGGCATCGGCGTCGACGCGGTCGTACCGGCCTCGCATGCGATCGGCACCCAGGAGGAACGCGAACTCCTGCTCGACGCTGGTCGGCGTCGCCGGGTCGGTCTGCTGCTCGTTCCAGAAGCGGTCGAGCGCCACGCGCGCCGCTGCCCGGCGCGCATCTTCGTGCGCGCGAGTGAGGAAGCCGATCGACTCCCAGTCGCTGTCGAGCGCGGCGTGAAGCTCCTCCCGGGTCATCGGTCGCCCAGCCATCTGACGGCGATGAAAGGCCTGGACGGCGGCATGGACCGCGCGGCCGTACACGAGCTGGTGGCTGGGTGGGGTGGGGATGCGGATGACGTGCGCGAATCGGTAGCGCGCGGGACACGAGAGGTAGTCGTTGACCTGGCCATACGAGAGCGCCAGCGGACGATCGCCAAGCGCCGGCTGGCCGGCGGTCGCGGCCGGGAGGCGAGCGGGCTCCTCGTGGCGTGCCAGGCGCTCGAGCACGCTGGGGCGGACCGCCTCGATGGGCGTTGCCGGCGGCAGGTCGAGCGCCTCGTTCACGAACGGGCTGACGCGTCGCGAGCGGCGGCCGCCATAGTCGCCCGCCCAGCTGAGGACCAGCTCCTCCTGCGCGCGTGTCATGCCCACGTAGAAGAGCCGGCGCTCCTCGGCCAGGTGGTGGTCCGGATCCGGCACCGGGTCGCGGAGCAGCTGGTCCGGCAGCTCGAGGGCGTCGCCGCGGCCGCGCGTGGGAAACCGCTCGTCGACGAGCCCGACCATGAAAACGACCGGGAATTCAAGACCCTTGGCCTTGTGATAGGTGAGCACGTGCGTCGCGTCCGCCTCGTCCGGACCGGCGTCGGCGGTGGCGGGATCGTCGCCGGCCTCGATGAGGGTGTCGAGCTGGGCGACCAGGAACGGGAGCCGATCGTCACGCAGGAGGGACGACTGGCGGCGGACGATCTCGAAGAAGCGCGCGACGTTCTGCAACCGCTCATCGCCGGTTTCGCGCGCCTCGGTGGCGAGCCGGCCGAGCCATCCGCTGCCGGCGATGAAGTGATAGAGCAGCTCGCCGGACGTCCGTTCCGTGGCGAATGTCCGATGCTGGTCGATCGTCGCCAGCAGGCGCTCCACGACCTCGCGTGCGCCCCGCCCGAATGGCGATCCCGATGGGTGCTCGACGCCTTCACGCAACGCGCGCTCGAGCGGCGTGCGGCGGCGGGCGGCGCGATTGAGCGCGAGCGTGACGTCCTCCGCCCCGAGACCGAAGATCTCGCTCGTCGCCAGGTCGTAGCAGCTCACCGAGTCGTCGGGATCGTTGACGGCGCGCAGGAAGGAGACGAGGACCCGCACCTCCGACTGCTGGTAGAGGCCCGCGCTGCCGCTGAACCGCCACGGGATGCGCGCCATGTTGAGGGCGCGCAGGAAAGGCTCCGCGTCGCGATTCCCGCGGACGAGGATCGCGTGGTCGCCGGCGCGCCGTCCCTCCCGGAGCCCGGCCGCAATCCGGGCGGCGACTGCATCGGCCTCGTCCGAGCCGGTGGCGTGCGCCGTCAGCTCGATCGCGCCCGAGGCAGGGAGCTCGCGCCGGAACGTCGCTCGCGCCCGGAGCCGCTTGTCGATCCCCTCGCGCACCTCGAGCCGATGGGGGTCGTTGTGGGCAATGAGCCGATGCGACGCATCAAGGATCTGCTGCCGGCTGCGGAAGTTGTCGACCAGGACGACCGACCTGGCGCGCGGGTAGGCCTCGCGGAAGGTGAGGATGTTGCCGAGCGCCGCGCCGCGGAAGCGGTAGATGCTCTGGTCGTCGTCGCCGACCACGGTGACGTTGGCGCGCGGCGAGCCCGCGAGGAGCCTGACGAGCTCGAACTGGGCGTGATTGGTGTCCTGGAACTCGTCAACGAGGATGTACCGATAGCGGTCGCGCTCCGCCGCCAGCATCGCCGGCTGGTCGCGGAGCAGCCGGAGCACGAGGCTCACCTGGTCGCCGAAGTCGAGCCGGTCGTTGGCGCGCATGAGGCGCTCGTAGGCGGCGTAACAGGCGGCCAGCTCGGCATGCCGCGCAGCCCGATCCGCCAGCGCGGCGTCGCCCGGGTCACGCCCCGCCGCGACGAGCAGGCCATCCGCGGCTCCGAGGTAATCGGCGGGAGCGAGGTCCTCGTCGCGCGCGCGGCTGAAGAGGGTGACGAGGGCCGACAGGAAGCGCGTGGGGTCGCCGAGCGGGCGATATCGGTCGAGCGGGAGCGCGAAGAGATGCTCGCGGAGGAAGATGATCTGCTCACTGCGCGACAGGACGGTGGAGCGGTCCGAGAGGCCCGCCTCGAGAGCATGCTCGCGGAGCAGCCGATCTCCGAACGCGTGAAACGTGGCGATGACCGCATCGGTTTGGCCGTATGGCACCAGCTGGTCGACACGCTCGGTCATCTCCGCCGCCGCACGGTCGGTGAAGGTCAGCGCCAGGATCTCGGACGGCGCGGCGCGCTTCTCGGCGATGAGCCAGGCGATGCGGCGCGTGATGACCGTCGTCTTGCCGGTCCCCGCCCCCGCCACGATGAGCAGCGGCCCCTCCCCGT
The DNA here is from genome assembly GCA_038209995.1 of Candidatus Limnocylindria bacterium. Taxonomy (GTDB): domain Bacteria; phylum Chloroflexota; class Limnocylindria; order QHBO01; family QHBO01; genus JAICQM01. Next base: position 42,886 of record JBBQXD010000006.1, read on the forward strand.
GCGTGACCGCCTTCCGCTGGCGAGCGGTGAGATCGCTGAGCAGCGGCTGCTGGAGGCGCAGGTGCGGACGGCGCGGTCGCGGCGGTGGAGCGACGAGCTCCTCGAAGATCGGGAGCTGGTTCGGGGACGGCACGACCGACGGCACGTCCTCGATGGTAGCCGGTGGCGCTGTCATGCCGTCAGCCTGGTACCGCGTCGCGACAGCTCACCTGTCGCGACCGGTCAGGCTCGGTGGCGGCGACGCTCCTCGATCCGGAACGCGATCAGCGCCTCTGCGTGCCGACGGCTGGTCCGCAGCTCGTCACGAGCTCGCGCCACGCTGACCCGACCACCACGCGCCATCACGTCGAGGCGCCCCGCGAGCGCCAGGTACCGATCGCGCGGGTAGTCGATGCCGGGTGCCACGCTCACCAGCTCGCCGGCGGCCCGGAGCTGATCGATCACCGTCGGCGGGATCCCGAGCCGCGACGCGATGCCCTCGATCCGCGGCGGTGCCGCGTCGGCGGCGCGAAGCCCGTCGAGCAGCGCGTCGACCCGGCGCCGCATCTCGGTATCCAGCGTCGGCTCATGCTCGGGCAGCCGGACCCGGCGGCCCTCCCCGGCCATGGTTCCCGCCGCGCGCATCTCGTCCATCAGCTGCAGGAGCGCAGTGTCGTCGAGCGCGAGGTGCCCTCCCCCGCGATGGCCCGATGGGAGTCGCTCGGCATGATCGGCGCGCACCTCCGCAATCACGGTATCGATCCGCAGGTCGGCGCGCAGCGGCTCGCGCCGGTGGAGGCGCCGGAGGGCGGACAGGATGCGGCGCTGCGCGAGCCGGCGCTGCGCCTCGACGTCACCCGCGCGACGGACCGGGTCCACGGCTAGCCGCCGCCCGGCCGTGCCTGCGTGCCCTCGACCGCGATCTTGATGGCCTGCGCCTCCTCGTCCGACAGGTTGTGCCGGCTCGCGCCGCCCTCCACCGGCTTCGCGAAGATGCGCGTGTTCGCCCGCCCGTGGAGGCTGCTCAGGACGATGCCGTCCCGCCGGTCGTCGAGAAGCGCGATCGCGAAGCTCTGGTCGCTCCCGGTGTCCTCGAAGGGATTGAAGCGCACCATGCCGATGTGCTGGAGGGCGCCGCGCGTCCGTCGCTCGAGATAGGCCTGCAGCTCGTTGACCTCCTCGAGTCGTCCGGCGACCGCATCGAGCCGCCCCATGTGTCCGTCGAGGATGCCCTGCAGATTGCCCCCATCGGCACCGCGCACCAGGCCGCGGTACGCGCGTGTGGCGCGTCCGACTCGGATGCTCTGGACGACGACGAGGAGCAGCAGGATGAGCACGATGAGCGCGATCCCACCCAGCGCGAGCGCCAGGTTGTCGGAGAGGACCCGGTTGAGATCGGACATCGGCGCGGTATCATACCGTCCCCGCCGTGCCCGACCGGGCATGCGAGCGTCTCCGGAACGAGCGCGCGGCAGGGCTATGCGAACGCGACGAGGACCGGAGATGGGGAAGCGACAGGGCAAGGCGGCGAGCCGCCGGCAGCGGCAGCGCAGCGCGTCACGGCCGGCCCAGCGACCCGCGGCACCGACGATGCCCGCCCGCGGTCCCGACGCCCTCGATGCCAGTGAGCCGATGACGCAGACGGTGGCGACCCCCACCGTCCAGGCCGCGCCCTCGTCGCCGCCGGTCGCAGGTGCACGGCCGACCCGCCGCGGCACGCAGCTCATCGGCGGTGCCTCGCGGCTCACCGAGCAGGCGGCCGCCGAGTATCACTACGTGACAGCCGACCTGCGGAACATCGGCGTCCTGTTCGTGGTGCTGCTGGCGCTCCTCGCCGTCGCCTTCTTCATGATCGAGGTCCTCGGCATCGGTCGCGTGGCCACCTGATCCGCGCCGCGGCGCTGAGGCGGGCTCAGCGGGCGCGCTCGCTCGCCGTCCGCGGCGCATCCGACGACCCGGTCGTCCGGCGGGCATCGAGGCGCGCGCGGCGCAGTCTTTGGAGCCGCTCCCCGATCTGGGTCTCCAGTCCCTGGTCGCTCGGGTCGTAGAAGACGCGCCCGACGAGCTCGTCCGGCAGGTATTGCTGGTCGACGTCGGCATCGTCGTAGTCGTGCGGGTAGAGGTAGCCCTTGCCCCAGCCGTGCTCGCGTGACAGCCGGCGGTGCGCCGACGGACGGAGGTGCAGCGGAACCGGCAGCCGGCCACGCTCCTCGACCTCGGCGAGAGCCGCGAAGTACGCCCCGCCGGCCCGGTTCGACTTGGGCGCCGATGCCACGTACGCCGCCGCCTGGGCCAGCGCGTACTGCGCCTCCGGCAGGCCGATCATCTCGACCGCCTGCATCGCCGCCACCGCGACCTGGAGCGCGCGCGGGTCGGCGTTGCCCACGTCCTCCGATGCGGCGATCACGATCCGGCGCGCGATGAAGGTCGGATCCTCGCCGGCAGCGACCATGCTCGCGCACCAGTAGAGCGCGGCATCGGGGTCGTTGCCGCGCATGCTCTTGATGAATGCCGATGCTGCCTCGTAGTGCTCGTCCCCGACGCGGTCGTACTGGAGCAGCCGCTGCTGCGCGGCCTCCGCCACGGACTCGGCGGTCACCGCGCCACCCGTTTCAGTGACCGATGCTGACGCGTCGAGGATGTTGAGCGCCGACCGCGCGTCCCCGCCGGCGAGGTCAAGGAGCGCAGTCCGGGCCGCATCGGCCAGCGTCACCCGCCCGGCCAGCCCGCGATCCGGATCGGCCAGCGCGCGGTCGACGATCGTGCCGAGCGCCTCTTGGTCCAGCGGCGCCAATCGGTAGACCCGCATGCGCGACAACAGCGGCGAGTTGATCTCGTAGTACGGGTTCTCGGTCGTCGCACCGATGAGCGTGATCGTCCCCTCCTCGACGTGCGGCAGCAGCGCGTCCTGCTGGCTCTTATTGAACCGATGGAGCTCGTCGATGAACGCCACCATGCGGCCCCCGGCCTCGCGGAGCGCCCTGGCCTCCGCAACCAGGGCGCGGATGTCGGCGACCCCGCTCGTGACCGCCGAGAGCTGGCGCCACGTCCCGCCGGCGCGGTCCGCGAGCAGGCGCGCGAGCGTGGTCTTGCCGCTGCCGGGCGGGCCCCACAGGACGAGGCTGGGCAGGAAGCCGGGCTTCACCACCCGGGTCAGCGCTCCCTCCGGACCGATGAGATGCGCCTGCCCGACGAAGTCGTCGAGGGTACGGGGCCGCATGCGGGCGGCGAGCGGTGCGTCGGCGGCCGTCTCGGCGCCGAACAGCGGCTCTGAGCCGGGGATCCCGGCGGGTCGGCGGGGCATGGCGCCGATTATGATCCCGCACATGGAACAGAATCTGCGCGTCCCCGGGCCGACCCCCATCCCGATGGAGGTGCGCGAGGCACAGGCCCGCCCGATGATCGACCACCGCGGCACCGAGTTCGCCGCCATGCAGCGCGCGATCTGCGACGGGATCGGGCCGCTGATCGGCACGCGGGGCGAGATCCTCCTCCTCACCGGCTCCGGATCCGGGGCGCTCGAGGCGGCGGTCGTGAACACGCTGTCGCCGGGCGATCGGGTGCTGGCCATCACGATCGGTTCGTTCGGCGACCGGTTCGCCATGATCGCGGAGGCATTCGGCGCGCAGGTCGAGCGGCTCGCGGTCGAGTGGGGCGCGGCCGCCGACCCGGAGGCGGTGCGGGATCGTCTCGCGACGGACGATCCGTACCGGGCCGTGCTCGTCACCCACAATGAGACGTCGACCGGGGTCGCGAACCCCCTCCAGGAGATCGCGGGCGCGGTGCGGGACGCCCCCGGCGACCCGCTGCTCCTCGTCGATGGCATCAGCGGCCTCGGCGCCATGCCGTTTGAGATGGACGCCTGGGGCATCGACCTCGTGGTGAGCGCCAGCCAGAAGGCCTGGATGGCATCGCCCGGGATCGCGATCGCGGCCCTGTCCGAGCGCGCCGTCGCCGCCGGCGCAACCGCCCGCATCCCGCGCTTCTACTGGGACTTCGCCGAGGCCCGCACGTGGGCCGCGAAGGGGCAGACGCCGTGGACACCGGCGGTGAGCGTCCTGTGCGGCCTCGAGATCGGCGTGCGGCGCCTGACCGAGGAGGGTCGCGAACGGACCTGGGCGCGGCACGCCGCGGTCGCGGCCGGGGTGCAGGCCGGGCTCGAGGGGCTCGGCTTCGCGCTCGTGGCGGCGCCCGAGCATCGGTCGCAGACGGTCACGGCGGCCTGGCTCCGCAATGGGCTCGACTGGGGGCCGTTCAATGCCGCGCTGCGCGAGCGGGAGCTCATCGTCGCCGGCGGCCAGGGGAAGTGGGCCGGCAAGATCCTCCGCTTCGGCCACATGGGCGAGGTCGGCTACGACGAGATGGCGGCCGCCTTCGCGGTGATGGGCGAGGTCCTTGGCGCGGACGGCTCCGCAGCCGCCAATGCCGGTCGCGCCGCGTACGACGCGAGCCTCGGCGCCCCCGCGGCGCGGTGAGCGAGCGGCGCCTGCTCCTCGTTCGGCACGGCGTCACCGCCTGGAACCGCGAGGGGCGGTTCCAGGGACACCTCGATCCCGAGCTCGACGCAGAAGGGCGGAGCGAGGCGCAGCTCCTGGCCACCCGGCTCGCGGGCTGGGACCCGAACGCGCGACCGACGCGCATCGTGGCGTCGACCCTGGCCCGCGCCAGGGCCACCGCCGAGATCATCGCGGCGGCGCTCGACCTCGAGGTCGAGGCGGATCCGCGCCTCGTGGAGGTCGGGCAGGGCGAGTGGGAGGGCCGCTCCCACGACGAGCTCGAGCGTGACGACGCCACGCGGTACGCCGCCTGGCGCGCGATCGGGGAGGCCCGACCACCGGGTGCCGAGGACCTCGGCGCCGTGGCGGCTCGCGTCCTCGCGGCCGTGGCGTCGGCCATCGACGGTGCCGACCAGGTGGTGTGCGTGGTGACCCACGGCGGCGTGCTCCGCGTCCTTGCGACGTCGCTCCTCGCGCTGGGCGCGCGCGGCTTCGACCTCGACGCCGACAATGCCTCGCTCTCGATCCTCCGCGTCGAGGACGGGGCGTGGAGCCTCGAGCGGTGGAACGACGTCCACCACCTGCTCGGCTCGGTGGCGACGCATGTCGACGAGCGCGACGGACGCCCGCTCGCGCTCTAGCGGCGGGGCTTCGGGAGGACCGCGCTGATGCGCCGCCTGACGGCGAGCCAGACGAGCGGGGCGCGCAGCCGCTGCCACGCGGCTTCGACACGCTCGATCATCGTCGAGTTCAGCGCCCGTCCCGAATAGGCCTGCCACACCTTGCCGTCCGCGATGGTGTGGATCTCGACGCGGCGTGCCGGCAGCTGGTCCTCCAGCCAACCGGCGTACTCGTAGATGGTCTCGGCCGGGCTCTGGCTCACGCCGGCGCGATCCCCGGCCCAGGCGAGCCGCATCCATTGCTGGTCGCCGGGCGTGAGGAAGCGCACGGAGCGGCGCCGGCGGCGCATTCGCGTCCAGACAAGGACGAGCGCCGCGAGCGCGATGACGCCGATGACGAGCAGGTTGCCGCCGCGCGCGCCGTCATCGGTCGGCACCGCGTTGCCACGCGCGTCGACGATCCGGCCGCCGGAGATCGGCTGGAACGAGCTGAACGAGTTCACCTCGCCGGTCCCGGCGTCGATCCGTTTGAACTCGTCGCGACCGACCGGGAAGTTGCCCGGCTGCGAGGTCGTGCCCTCGCCGACCGCCCGCAGCACCGCGTCGATCGACTTGGTGGCCTCGAAGGTCTGCCATCCGTAGCCGGGGAAGTAGAGCTCGGCCCAGGCATGGGCGTTCCCATTCCGGTACTGGTAGACGCCCTTCTCGACGACCTCGCCCGGCGCGTAGCCAACCGCCATCCGGGCCGGGATCCCGATCGAGCGGGCCATGAGCACCATCGCGCTCGCGTAGTACTCGCAGTAGCCGATGCGCTTGTTGGGGCCGAAGAGGAACTGGTCGACCAGGTCACGGTTCGGGTCAGGCGGTGTGACGGACGTCGAGTAACGGAATGAGGCATCGGTCCGCAGGTAGTCGGCGATCGCCTTGGCCCGATGGTACGGATCGGACGCTCCCGCGCCCGCCAGCTGGTTCGCGAGGGCCGCGACCGCGGTCGTCAGCCCCGGTGTCGCAAGGTAGGTCGCGCTGATCTCGGGAGGGTAATCGGTCCCCGCCGTCACGAGCTGGGCCTCGGTCACGGCGCTGATGAGGGCCGTGACCTGGTAGGCCTGCCCGGGCTGGATCGCGTTTGCGGAATCGATCCCGCCGAGCACGGGCTGGCCGCTGCTCTCGTGAATGACGACCGGGGCGTAGATGACGGTCGGGTAGCCCGGCACGAAGATGTTGCGGCCGACGTCGCCCTGCAGCTGGACGGTGATCGTCTCGCGCTTGAATCCTTCTTCGGCGAGCGGCCGCTCAGGGGTGTAGCCGCTGAAGATCCGGTCCCCCGCCTGGACCGTACGCTCCTGCCCGTCGCTCCGCTGCCAGCCGTGGCCGGTGTAGAGGTCGTAGGTCACGGTGCGCATGTAGTACGCGCCCTTCGCGGCGACGGTCATGATCGGTGTGTCGTCGCTGACCCAGTCACCACGCACCGTGAAGCCCGCGCCGAAGTCCGTGCCGGCGATGCGCGAGTCCGGGTTGGTGAGCGACCCGAAGACCCCATCGAGCCGATCGCGGACGCCGTTCCAGACCACGTCCAGGTTACGCCAGGCGGACGTCAGCGGCGCGGCGACGGCCACCGTGGTGAGGATCCAGGCGAGCGCGATCGAGCCGGCGATGAACGTCAGCCCCGACCGCATGATCGAGATCGGGACCTCGACGTTCTCGTTCACGCGGCGCACCTGCCACCCCTCCTCGCGGGTGATGAGCGCTGCGCGCAGCCAGAGGAGCAGCGCGACCACGCAGAAGAGGATGAGGTAGCCGAACAGATCGGTGAGGGTTGCCGACAGGTTCGTGATCAGCGCGGCTCCGACGAGCACGATCGCATCGAGCACGCGGTGATGGCGGTAGAGGGTGTAGGCCGCCATGAACGCGACCGACCAGAGGATGACGCCGAGACCGATGGCGTACGGGGTCATCTCCGGCGCGAATCCGCCCTGGCTGACGACCTTCGTCCAGCGCAGGGCCTCGTCGCGCACCGCGAATAGCCGCCCCAGCTGGCTCAGCGCGGGGAAGTACTCGCCGCCGACGGCCCACAGGATGACCCCGGCGCCGAGCAGCGCGCCGAGCGGGAGCGTCGCGAGGACCGAGAGCGGCAGCAATGCCAGGAGCGCGCCGGCAAGCATTCCCCACAGCGCCACCGGGACAAAGAAGTCGGTCTTCTCGATCCAGTGTGCCGATTGCACCGACCATCCGACGCTGAGGAGCATGACGAACAGGAGGAAGAGGCTCAGCCAGCCCTCACGCGGCCGCACGACGCGGTGGATCCACTCAGGCACGGGCGCGCTCCCGGTCACCGAGCACGTCGGCGAGCTCGTCCCCGCTCCGGACGAGGCGGTGGCCGATGTCGTACTCGGCGAGCGCGTGGCGAATGGCGGCAAGCTCCGCTCGGCTCTCGGCGTCGTCGCGGCCGACGAAGCTCGCCCGATCGAGAAGCACCACGAGCACGCCGACCCCGCGACGGCGCAGGACGGTGAGCGCGCGCACCCAGTCACGGTCCGTCGACCCGGTGACGATGCAGAGCGTCATGCCGCGCCGCAGCTGCGGCATCGTGGACAGGACGATCTGGGCGAGGGGATGCGTGCCATCGGCCTGCACGTTGGCGAGCAGGTGGAGGATCTTCTGCTCGACTCGCTGGCCGCGATCGGGGGTCAGGACGTGGACGCGCCGTGCCGACGCCGTGATGCCCACCGCGCGGTGGATGGAGAGCGTCTGCACGGCGATCGAGGCCGCGGCGCTGACCGCCGTCTCGACCGATGCGGACTCGCCGAGCCCCGCGTGCGCGGCGCGCTCGAGGTCGAGCAGCAGCCACAGGTCGGCGGTCTGCTCAACGTCGAACTCCTTCACCTGCAGCTCGCCGTGACGCACGCTCGAGAGCCAGTGGATGCGGTTGATCGCATCGCCGTGGTTGTACGGGCGGATGCCGGTGATGAGCGGTGATTCCGCCTCGAATCGGCGACGGGCGGGCGTCGTGCCGTCCACCGGCGAGGTCGGGAGCCGCCAATTCGGCAACGGAATGACCCTCGGGAAGACCACGACGTTGCTCGGCTGGCCGACGACCATCTCGGTGGTGAAGAGGCCGAACGGGTCGCCGGTGCGCACCTTGAGCGCCCCGAGCCGGAACGACCCGCGGCGCAGGAGGGTGACCTTGGCGAGCCACTGGCGGCTGCTCTCCGGCTGCACGCCGATCACGCGGCCCGGCAGGCCGGCCGGCAGGTTCGACTCGTTCCAGAGCTCGACCCAGGGCTTGGCCCATCGCGTCTGATTGTCGACGCGGTACATCGCCCGGAGCACCTCTCCGACCTGCGCGCGTGGATTGAGCACGTGATAGCCCGCCTTCACCCCGCGGAGCCCCTGGCGCGTGTAGAACCACGAGCCAACGAGCAGCGCCGCAAGGAGGTAGACGAGAAAGAAGAGGAAATTGATCCCGGTGCTGAACGCGGCAACGACGAGCACCGTCCCGAGGAAGACGAAACGGAGCTGCCGTCCGACGGTGCCCATGAGGCGAGGTGTTGCCGGCCGCTAGGCGGTCGCCCCCGACGGCTCGCCGATCGGCACTTGGGCGAGCACCTCCCGGACGATCGCATCGGGGTCGACGTCGCGCAGGCTCGCTTGGCTCTTCACGATCAGGCGATGGGCGAGGATCGGCACTGCGAGGCCCTTCACGTCATCGGGAATCGCGTAGTCGCGCCCTTCGAGGGCGGCGACGGCCTGCGCTGCCCGATAGAGGTTGATGCTGCCGCGCGGCGACGCACCGAGGTACACATCCGGGTGCTCGCGGGTCGCGGTCGTGAGCCGCACGATGTACTCGGCGACGCCCTGGTCGACGTGGACCTCCTTGACCGCGGACTGCATCTGCCGCAGCTCCTCTGCCTCGAGGACCTGGCGGATCTCCTCGATGGGGTGCGTCCGCTTCTGCTCGTCGAGGATGATGATCTCCTCGACCGCCTTCGGGTAGCCGATGCGGAGGCGGAGCATGAACCGATCGAGCTGCGCCTCCGGCAGCGCGAACGTGCCCTCGTACTCGATCGGGTTCTGAGTGGCCATGACGAGGAACGGGCGCTGCATGGGGTAGGTCACGCCGTCGATCGTCGCCTGCCTCTCCTCCATGCTCTCCAGGAGCGCCGACTGGGTCTTCGGGGTCGCGCGGTTGATCTCGTCAGCGAGGACCACCTGCGCGAAGATCGGGCCGGGCCGGAACTCGAACTCCTGTGTCTTCTGGTTGAAGATCGAGAGGCCGGTCACGTCGGATGGCAGCAGGTCAGGCGTGAACTGGATACGCCGGAACGTGGTGCCGATGGACTTCGAGAGCGCCTTGGCGAGCATCGTCTTGCCGACGCCCGGGACGTCCTCGATGAGGATATGCCCCTCGCAGAGGAGCGCCACCATCGCCAGCCGCACCTCCGCGTGCTTGCCGACGATCACCCGCTCGACGTTCGCGACGATCCGTTCGGCGGGATCCTTGACGTTCTTCACATTCAATGTCCTTCGTCTGCTCGGGCGACGTCCGGCATCGCCTCCCCTTGTGCCAGACAATACCCCACAGCGTTACGGACCGGTTCATCGCCTGCCTGGAGGAGCGCGGTCAGCCGCCCCCGGCGAGCCTCAGCCACTCCGCCATGACGGCGCCACCGATCGGTGCGGCGCGGCCGGCTCCCGAGCCGCCGCCCTCGATGAGCACCGCCACCGCGATCGACGGCTGCGCGTCGCCCTGCGCCGGCGCGAAGCCGATGAACCACGAGTGCGGGGCCTGGCCCTCGCCGCGCTGCGCAGTGCCGGTCTTGCCGGCAGTGTGGACGTCGCTGCCGGTCCCGTACAGCTGCACCGACCCCTGGCCGGCGTAGAGCCGCCCCAGCTCCCCCTCGACCGCGTCGACCATTGCGCTCCGCGTCACTCGCGCCGCGTCGACCGAGATGACGCGGCTGCCGTCGCCGCTTGGGCTCTCCTCGAGCACCGCGGACGACGGGCCGCCGGCTGCATCGGCGGCATGGACCCGGACGTCGCGGACGGCGTGCAGGGCGGGCATCACGCCGTCGTTCGCGATCGTCGCGGCGATGAGCGCCATCTGGATCGGCGTCACGCTCACCCGCGCCTGGCCGAACGAGGCGCTGGCGAGCTCCACGTCGTCGGTGAACGGGCCGCAGTCGCCATCGGTCTCCGCCGTCACATAGCTCGCCGAGACGGGAAGCGCGCGCGCGCCGGAGCCGATGGAACCCCCCGCGCAGAAGCCGAACCGGTGCGCGTACTCGAGGAAGCGCTGAGCGCCGAGCTCGAGGCCCACGTGGGCGAAGAAGATGTTGCTCGACACCTGCAGCGCAGGCGAGAGCGACCACAGAGCCGGGGTCACCGGCCTCAGGTCATGCTCGCGGATCGTGAAGCCGTTGACGACGAAGCCATCGGTCTCCTGCTGCGGCTGGTCGGGGAACGTCGTGTGCGCTGTGATCGCGCCGGCGTCGAGCGCCGCAGCAGCGGTGAGGACCTTCATGATCGAGCCCGGGACGTAGCGGCCCTGGCGCGCCCGGTCGACGAGCGGATTCCCCGGCCTGCCGGTGATCCGCGCCATGGCCGGCCCGGCGGGATCGGGGAGCTCGGAGATCGGCGTGGCGTCGAAGGTCGGGATCGAGGTCATCGCCAGGATCGCCCCGGTGCGCGGGTCGATCGCCACCACCGCGCCGATGGCGTCGCCGAGCTGGGCCGCCGCGAAGTCCTGGAGGCGCTTGTCGATGGTGAGCGTGAGGTCCTTCGGCTCGGGCCGCCGGTTGAGGATGTCGTTCATCAGGTCACGGAGCGGGTTGGGGTCAGCTCGCCCGGTGAGGATGTCGTCATAGGCGCGCTCGACGCCCGTCGTCCCGAACCGTAGGCTCGCGTAGCCGATGAGGTGGCTGAACGCCGCGTCGGTGTACGTGCGGCGGCTCACGCCATCGATGACGGCGCTCGACGCGAGCAGCGCGCCTTTGGCGTCGAAGATCGTGCCGCGCATCGCGCTGCGGCGTGCCGCGATGACCTGGGGGTTCTCGGCGCGCGCGTTCAGCGCCGGCGCGTCGAGGATCTGCCACCAGCCGAGGCCGCCGCTCACCACCACGAAGGCGAGCAGCAGGTAGACCGCCAGGCGGCGGACGTTCGTCGCGATCATGGCGCCCTCATCGGTCCTTGAGGCCCTGCTCGCGATCGACGGCCCGCGCGGTGCGGTGCGAGACGTTGAGCAGCAGGCCGACCATCACGAAGCTGGCGAGGACGCTCGAGCCACCGTAGCTGACGAACGGCAGCGTAATCCCGGTCAGGGGCACGAGCTTGAGGTTGCCGGCCACGATGATCAGGGTCTGCAGCGCGAGGCTCGCGGTCAGCCCCACCGCCAGGAGGGCGCTGAACTCGTCGCGCGCCAGCATCGCGATCCGCAGGCCGCGGAAGACGAACGCCAGGAATAGCGCCAGCAGCGCAAAGGCGCCGACGAGGCCCAGCTCCTCGGCGACGGCCGCGAAGATGAAGTCGGTGTGGACGTACGGGATCGACTGCGGCAGACCTTGGCCCAGCCCTTCGCCGAAGAGCCCGCCACGCGCCAGCGCGAACAGGCCGCGCACGGGCTGAAAGCCCTTGTTCGTCGGGTCGGCGAAGGGGTCGATCCAGATGTCGACCCGCGCGGCGACGTGCGGGAACAGCTTGTACGCGGCGAACGAGCCGGCGACGAACAGGAGCAGGCCGATGAGGACGTAGCTGCGCCGCCCGGTGGCAACGAAGAGCATCGTCAGGAAGATGCCGAACAGGAGGAGCGCCTGGCCGAGGTCGTTCTGGCGGACGGCGATGAGCATCACCAGCCCGAACAGGGCGAGCATCGGGAGCAGGTACGGGAGGGGCGGGACGCGAATGGGGCCGATGCGCAGGCTGGCGCCGGTGAGCAGTGCCCGGTTGTCGGCGAGGTAGCCGGCGATGAAGACGACGAGGATGATCTTGATGAACTCGCCGGGCTGGATCGCGATCGGCCCGAGGTCGAGCCACAGGCGCGCGCCGTTGACCTCGTAGCCGAGGAAGGCGGTCAGCACCAGGAGGCCGATGCCCACCGCGGCCCAGGTGTACTTGTAGTGGCGCAGCAGGCCGTCGTCGCGGAGGCCGATCGCGACGGCGAGCATGGCGACGAGGCCCACCGCGAACCAGGCCAGCTGGGTGGCGGCCACGTCGAGCTGCAGCCCGAAGGCCTGCGTCGGCTCGACGTCGGGCGCCAGGCGGTTGAGGATGACGAGGCCGGCCCCCCCGATGGTACCGACGAGCGGCAGCAGGAGCTGGTCGCCGCGATGCCCGGACAGCACGAGGATCGCGTGCGCGACCAGCATGAGCGCGACGTAGCCGAACGCGAGCGTCAGCGGGCCGGGCTCGAGCACTCCGGCCTCGGCGACGTGGGTGACGACGAAGCCGAGCGGGACGAGGAGAAGGAGCGGCAGCAGCATCCGCAGCTCCGTCCACCGCCAGGCGAGGGTCAGACGCATCGGTCCCTAGCGCTCGAGCCGCATGCGAACCCGCCCGATCATCAGCTCGTCGCCGAAGCTGAGAGCCACCGGGCGGTCGATGCGATGTCCGTTGACGTAGGTGCCGTTCGTGCTCCCCTGGTCCTCGATGAACCAGCTCCGTCCGCGGAACGTGAGCATCGCGTGGTTGGCGCTGGCGAAGTCGTCCTCGACGTAGATCGTGTTGTTCACGTTGCGACCGAGCGAGTTGATCGGGCCGAGCGCGATCGTCGTGCCGGCCGGCGGCTCATCGTCCGGCGACTCCAGCACCGACAGGCGGCCGATGCCCACCCGGCTCGCGAGCTGCTGCGCCTCGGCGCTGCGCAGGTCCCGCAGCAGCGAGCGCGCGAAGCCGAACAGGATCAGGTAGAGGACCGCGACGAACCCGAGCTGCAGGCCGAGCAGCAGGACCCGGAGCAGGTCACCGCTCATCCACGCACCTGGAACTCGATCGTCGTCGCTCCGACCCTGATGACGTCGCCAGGCCCGAGTGCGATCTCGGTGACCGGATGCCCGTTCACGAACGAGCCATTCCGGCTGCCGAGGTCCGCGAACCCGTACGCACCGTGCTGAAGCTTCAGCTGGCAGTGGTGCCGGCTGGCGAGGGGATCGTCGAGGATCACGTCGTTGTCGCTGGCACGGCCGATGCCGATGAGGGGTCCACCGAGGTCGAACTGGACCGGCGGCTGGCCATCGGTGCTGACGAGGAGGTAGGCGCGCCGCGCCGACTCGGGCGCGGCCGCGGCATCGGGCCGCGAGAAGACCATCGTGTCGCCGGAGGCCGGCAGCGGGCGATCCTCGACGACCTTGCCGCCACGCTCGTCGACAACGTTCGCCGCCACTCGCACGTCGCCACGCGGCACCTGGTTGTCCGCGGTGACGCGAACCCGGGGCCGGGCGACCATGGCGTAGCGCTCGCGACGGGCGTGGGCGAGCGCGCCGTGGCCGAGGTCGTCCTCCAGCGAGGCGCGGTACGACTCGAAGGTCGCGTAATCGGCCGGGTTGAGATGGAGGTCGTAGTGGTTCGGAACGAGGATGCCCTGGTCACGGAAGGACTTGTTCGTGTCCATCGCGCGCTCGATCCGCTTCGCCAGGGTGACTGGTTGGATCCTGGCGCCAAGCCGTCCCGCAGGTGCCTCGAGCAGCCGCTGCAGGAAGGCCTCCACCCGCGAGAAGATGCCCATTGCGCCGGATGCTAGCAGGTCGCCTGCGGGTGCCGTGCGACCGGCATCGGTCCCGCCCGGAGCTCGGCGGAGCGGATGAGGTTCAGTACGAACGGCGGTTCCGAAGGTACCAGGGGCAGGATTGGGATGCCATCGGGCCCCGACTATACTGGCCGCCCCCGTCGCTGCCGAATGAGCGGGGAACATGTGGAAATCCGGATGGCCGAAGCGCTCACTGAATCCTTTTGCGAACGCTGCGGAACGCGCTATGAGTTCACGGCGCCGACGCGGCTGAATCCGCTGCGCAGGACGCGCGGCCTGGTGACCGGGCTCAAGAACTACATCATGAGCCAGGAAGCCCTTTCCGACTCGGTCGGCGACGCGATACGCTCCGAGGAGGAAGAGCTCGGCGTCGCCCATCTCGAGGCGTTCCACGCCGCGTTCAACTTCTGCATCGACTGTCGGCAGTACACCTGCACGAACTGCTGGAACAACGCCGCCGGCCGCTGCCGCAGCTGTGCTCCTGTCGTGGGGACCGACGACCTCCTCGAACGCTTCGAAGCCTCGTTCGCAGCCGGCCACCAGCCGCCCGAGGGGACCGCACCACTCGCCGAGCTCGAGGGCAGCGAGATCGGCCAGCGGCTGGGAATCGACGCCTGGCCATCGAGCGACCTGCCTCGGGCGGAGACGAATGGCCACGCACCGAGCGAGCCAGGCTGGCCGGCCGAGCCCGAGCCGGAGTCGGAGCCGATCGCGGCCTTCGAGCCGGAGCCGGAGCCGATCGCGGCCTTCGAGCCGGGCTTCGCCCCGGCCGCGCCGGAGACCGAGCCGATCGCGGCCTTCGAGCCGGGCTTCGCCCCGGCCGCGCCGGAGACCGAGCCGATCACGGCCTTCGAGCCCGGCTTCGCCCCGGCCGCGCCGGAGCCGGAGCCAGTCGCGGCCTTCGAGCCGGGCTTCGCCCCGGCCGCGCCGGAGACCGAGCCGATCACGGCCTTCGAGCCGGGCTTCGCCCCGGCCGCGCCGCCGCAGCTGACCGTGGTCACATGGGACGACGACGGCAGCTTCGACCTTCTTCCCGAACCGCGGCGCGAACCCGAGCCCGAGCCTGCGACCTGGGTCGCGGACGAGGCGCAGGACGCGGTGACCGTCCCGGAGCCCGAGGAGTGGGTCGCGGCGACCGTCGAGCCCACGCTGGTGCGTGCCTTCGGGCCGCAGCCGCTCGTCCCCGAGGAGATGGCCGAGCCGTCTGCCGCCCAGGCCGAGGAGCCGCTCGTCCCCGAGGAGATGGCCGAGCCGCTCGCCGCCCAGGCCGAGGAGCCGCTCGTCGAGCCGGTTGCGACCGCGCCCGAGGAGTCGATCGAAGCACCCCTCATGGCCGCGATGGCGGCGCCGACCGAGGAGCAGGCCGCGCCTGAGCCTGGGGAGCCGCTCCAGCGGACCATCCGGCCGATCGGTGACACGATCCTTCATCTTCCCAATGTCAGCCCATCGCCGCCGGCACGACCGGCTGCCCCGAGCCTGCCGCTGGCTGCCGAGAATCCGCTGGCGGCGACCCGGCGCACGCAGCTCGACCTCCTCGGTCTGGATGACCCCGGCCAGGGCACCGTGCAGCCGGCGCGGCCGCAGGTCATCCCCTACCGCTCGAGCGGCGCCGCCGCCAGCCCAATCCACGCACGCGCCCAGGCTCCGAATGCATTCTGGGACGCCTCCGCGCGCGAGGTGGCGGGCGCGATGAGCACGATCGGGGTGCAGAGCTGCGCGGCATGCGGCCTCTCGCTCTCGGCCAGCGCCCGCTTCTGCCGACGCTGCGGCACCCGGCAGGCGCAGCCCGCCTGAATTCGCAGGTGGCGTCCCTGGCGCCGCGTCAATCTCCGGTCGATGCGGGTGCGGGTGGCTTGGGGGCGTCGGTCGCGGTCGAGCCGCCGGACGCCGCGTCCGTGCCGCTCAATGTGGATCCGTCGCTCCTCGGCGAGGACCCCCCACTCTTCGACGACGATCCATCCTCCGCTGCCGGTCGCTTCGTCGACGAGTTGGCGCCACTGCCCGCGGCGCGTGCATCATTCCGGTAGAAACCCGAGCCCTTGAAGATGATGCCGGCCGGGAACAGCACGCGTCGCAGAGGGCCGCCACACACCTCACAGGCCGTGGGCCCCTGCTCGGTCATGCCGTGGATCACTTCCACGGTGTGGCGGCAGGTGCGGCACTGATAGTCGTAGGTCGGCACGGGCCGGAATGATCGCAGCCGCACGCGGCGGCTGCAACGGACGAGGGTGCCTGGGCCTACGCGTTCGAGGTGCGCGAGGCGAAGCGGGGCCACCAGCGACGCGTGACGGCGGCGGGGAGGGCCTCCGGCTGTCGCGTGACGACCCGTGCAAGCTGGTGAAGATCGGTTGCGATCTGCTCCTTCGGGAACTTCGTGATGACGGGCGTGCCCTCGTTGGCGGCGATCACGGCCCTGGGCCCGCTCGACACGATGGTGGCGGCGACGGGCATCTTCAGGGCGGCGCCGACATCGGCGACGCTGATGCCGTGGTTCGCGCGGTTGACGACCACGCGGACCCCCTCGGCCAGCCCGAGCTGGCGTGCCAGCTCCATGAACTGCGAGCTGTTGCGGATGGATCCCATCTCCGGCGTCACGATGAGGAGGATCTCGTTGGCAAGCGTCAGCATCACCATCGTGCGGTCGGCGTAGCCGGGGTGGTTGTCGACGATCACCCACGTGTGCTGGGAGCGCGCCCAGCGCAGCGCGGCGAGCAGCAGGTCGACCGTGACGCGCTCCGAGTCGCTCGGATCGCTGCCCCACGTGAGGACCCGCACCCCGCTCTGGGCGTGGGTCGAGGTCACGTGCTCGAACGCCGCATCGGTCCACTCCTCGGGCGGGCTGTCGGCAAGGTCGGCAAGGCCGGGCTTCACCGGCGCGTCGAGAATGGCGGTCACGTTGCCGACCCCGACGTCGGCGTCGAAGAGCAGGACCGACGAACGCGTCTGCTCGCGGAGCGCCACGGCAAGGTTCACGGAGATGGTGGTCTTGCCGACGCCGCCCTTCGGAGCGAAGACGCTCACCACATGGCCCGCACCGATCGTGTCGGCGCCTTCGGTGACGTCGGCCCAGGCGCCGGACTCCTCGGGGAGGGCGCGGCCCGAGCGGATGAGCATCGCCTGCAGCCGGAAGATGAGCGCGTCGGCCGGCAGCGGCTTGACGGCGATGTCGTCGCGGCCCGCGGCCGTCGAGGGCAGCTCGGGAAGTCGCTCGCCGAGGAGGAGCAGGGTGGAGGTGATCGTCCCTTCAGCCATCGCGTGAATGCGGCCGAACTCGACCTGCGGCAGGTCGCAGTCGATGATCGCGAGATCCACGCTCGTGGGCTCCGCCACCCGGTCGTCCGCGGACCTGACATCGAAGCCTGCGGCCACCAGGGCGGCCCGATAGTCATCGGCCTCCGAGGTCGCGGCGAGCAGGACGGTGGGACGCGGCATGGATCTCCCTTCGGTCTGCCGGCACACACCCACGGCGCCGGACCGCACCAGTGTCGTGCGCACCCCTCAGCACGACAATGGGACCTGGGCGAGACCTCGGCGGCCGAAGGTACTGCCCCGCAGGCGAACCTGACGGATCAGGTGCCGCGCGCCATCCGCATCCCGCACTTCGGGCAGTAGAACGCGGACGCGCTCTGCGCCTCGAAGCCGCAATGGGCACAGGCCATGCCGGACCGCGACCCTGCCTGCGGCAGCCGCGCCTGGTCGGCCGCACCGAGGCTGTACCCCGATGCCACGACCTGCTGATAGAGGTTTGACACGAGCTTCTGACCGATGCGCTCGGTGTCACCGCGCAGACCCTTGCCGCCCCATCCGACGACGGCGCGGACGATGAGCTCGCCGGACAGTTCGTCGAAGTGGCTCGCCAGGCCGCCGACGATCGCGTTGTAGTCCGGATAGCCGCTCGTATCGGTCTCGCCGTGAAGGAGGCCGCAGATGAACGTGTCGACGGTCATGTCGAGGGCATCGGTCAACTCGAGAACGTAGAGCCCGTGGCGCCCGATGGGCCCCAGGTCGCGTCGCGCGAGCACCCACTGCTGCGCCTCGTTGAAGCGCTCGATCGCCGGCGCCGCCTCGCTGTACTCGAGCGGCAGCGGCTCGACGACCTCGATGGGCGTCGTGCTGAGGGGCTCCACGATCGAAGGCAGCGCACCCATCGCGGCGGGGTCGCCCGTGACGCGCAGCCCGTCGCTGCTCTTCGCGACGAAGGAGAGCTTCAGCGCGTAGTCCTGCGCAACCACCTCCTCCTGCATCGGAGTCGGCGGAGGCGGCGGAGCGTCCTGGTTCTTCTTGCGGCGCTTCAGAAACGACATGCGTTGAGGTCTCCTCCCGATGCCCCGGCTCGGGCGTGGAGCGCGCCGGCGAGCCTCGGGCGGATGATAGCAGCCACCCTCCAGCCTTCCGCCATGGCCCGACCTGCCTATTCACCGGCCTCGAGGGCGGCCAGCTGGCGCTCGAGGTCGGCCAGCCGCGCCCGCTCCCGTACCACGACCGCGGCCGGCGCGCGTCCGGTGAACTGGTCGTTGGCGAGGAGCGTCCGCAGACGATCGACCTGCGCGGACAGCTCGCGCCCCTGCAGCTCGACGCGCGCCGCGTCTCCCGCCCGCTCGCCGGCGTCAGTGCCGAACCAGATCATTCCGAGCGTCGCGCTCCCGACCAGCGGCGGCCGGGCGCCCGTGGCGTCGAGGTTCATCGGCCGGACGCGGGCGAGCGCCTCGATGTAGCGAGCCCCGCCGGCGGCGATCGCGCGCGCCTCGGCGCTGACGGGCGCCAGCTCCAGCGGCAGCCAGCTGCCCGCCGCCGCCCCAGCGGCCTGGCGCAGATCGCGGATCCTGCGGATGAGCTCGGTCAGCGCCTCGATGTCTCGCTCCGCCTCTTTGTCGCGCGGGCTCGGCGACGGCCACGTGGCTCGAATGAGGAGCGGCTCACCGCGCGTGGCTCGCGGCTCGAGCTCGGCAATGATGGTCCACGCCTCCTCGGTCACGAACGGCACGACCGGGTGGAGCAGCCGCAGCAGGTCGCCGAGCAGCTCCGCGGCGGTGAGCCAGGTCCGAGCGCGGTCGGCATCGGTGGCATCGTCGCGCCGGAGATCGACCTTCGTGAGCTCGAGGAACCAGTCGCAATACTCGCTCCAGGCGACCTCGTAGGCGGCACCGACGTACTCGGCCGGCGCAAGCTCGTCGAGCGCTCGCGTGGCGCGCTCGATGGCGGCGGTCATCCGCGAGCGCATCCAGCGCTCGGCCAGCGACGCCTCACCGCCGGGCTCGGCGAGCGGCTCCGGCCGCGCGCCGACGACGAAGCGGGTCGCATTCCACAGCTTGGTCGTGAAGTTGCGGCCGCCATCGAGCTTCGGCTGCGTCAGCCGCTGGTCGACGCCCGGCGCGTTGCCGGACACGAGCGCAAGCCGCAGGGCGTCCGCACCGATCTCGGTGATCATCGCCAGCGGGTCGACGACGTTCCCCTTCGTCTTGCTCATCTTCTGCCCGTACGGATCGCGGACGATGCCGTGCAGGTAGACGGTGTGGAACGGCTCGACGTCGGTCAGGAAGAGGCCGAGCATCATCATCCGCGCCACCCAGAAGAAGAGGATCTCGTAGGCGGTCTCCATGACCGAGGTCGGGTAGAAGCGCGCCAGGTCGGGGGTCGCGTCGGGCCAGCCGAGGGTCGAGAATGGCCACAGACCGCTGCTGAACCAGGTGTCGAAGATGTCGGTCTCCTGGGTGAGCTCGGCGGCCGGGCACTCGCAGGTCGCGCAGGCGTCGGGGCCCGCCTCGGCATCGGTCACCGTCACGTGGCCGTCGGGGCAGAACCAGGCCGGGATGCGGTGGCCCCACCAGAGTTGGCGACCCACGGCCCAGTCGTGGATATTCTCCAGCCAGTGCGCGTAGACCTTCTCGAGGTGGTCGGGGATGATCCGGGTCCTCCCCTCGCGGACCGATGCGAGCGCACGCTCGGCGAGCGGCTTGACGTGGATGAACCACTGGACCGAGAGCCGAGGCTCGACCACGGTGCCGCAGCGCTCGCAATGGCCGACCATCAGCTGGTGCGGGCGCTCGTCCTCCAGGTCCCCGCTGTCGCGGAGACGGTCGAGGATCGCCTCGCGCGCCTCGTAGCGGTCGCGGCCGACGAACTCGCCGCCCGCGGCGTTGATCCGCGCCTCCTCGTCGAGAACGCTGATCACCGGCAGCCCGAGCCGCTTGCCGAGCTCGTAGTCGTTCGGGTCATGGGCCGGGGTGATCTTCACTGCCCCGGTGCCGAATGCCGGGTCGACGTAGGGATCGGCGACGATCGGCAGGCGGCGGCCGAGGAACGGCAGGATCGCCTCGCGCCCGACGAGGTCGCGGTACCGCTCATCGTCCGGGTGCACGGCGACCGCCGTGTCGCCGAGGATCGTCTCGGGGCGAGTGGTGGCGACGCTGATCCAGCGGCCCGGATCCGGCGTTCCGTCCGCGCGGGCGAGGTGATAGCGGATCGTCCAGAGCGTGCCGGTCTCCTCGCGATGGACCGTCTCGAGGTCGCTGATCGTCGTCCGGCACCGCGGACACCAGCTGACGAGCGCCTCGTCCCGGTACACGAGGCCGGCGTCCCACAGCCGCTTGAAGGCGACCCGCACGGCCCGGGCGCTGCCGGGGTCCATCGTGAATCGCTCGCGAGTCCAGTCGACGCTCGCGCCGAGGCGCCGGTGCTGCATCCCGATGACCGGGCGTGTCTCGTCCATGAAGCGCCACATGCGCTCCAGGTACCGCTCGCGGCCGAGCGAGGCACGCGTCTCCCCCTCCTCGGCGATGATCTTGTCGAGCACGAACTGGGCCGCGATGCCGGCGTGGTCGACGCCCGGGAGCCAGAGCGTGTCGTCGCCGCGCATGCGGTGGTAGCGGACGAGGATGTCCTCGACGGTCGCCGTTAGCGCGTGGCCGATGTGGAGCGCGCCGGTGACGTTCGGCGGTGGCTGGATGATGACGAAGCGTTCCGCACCCGCGGGTGGCTCAGGCGCAGGCGTGAACGCGCCGCTCGCCAGCCATCGCTCGTAGATCGCCGTCTCGACCGCCGCGGCGTCGTAGCGCGCACTCAGCTCGCGTCGCGTCGTGGCCATCGGTCGAACCTCCTGTTTCCCAGCACAGAGCCCGCTCGTCGAAGGACGAACGGGCTCGTCGTGGTACCACCTTCGTTCGCGACCGATGCGGCCGCCTCGTCACCGCGCTACCGGGCGGATCCCGATCGGCTCACGTGCGACGTTCGCCCACTCGTGCCGCAGCGCGCTTCCAGCCGAGGACGCGCCTCTCTCGTGCGGCCGTGGAGGGGTACTCCTCACGGTCTTCGCCGTGCGGCCGAGTCTACCAGAGGGTGGAAGTGGGTCAGCGTGGCTGGACGGTGACGCGCAGCGAGCCGTCGGCCTGCTTGTCGACGGTGGCCCCGGGCTCGAGGGCCGTGATCGCACCACCGAGGTCGAGCTCGCGGGGATGGGTCGCGCGGTACACGAACTCCCCGGTCGGGCCTAGGCTCAGGGTCACGGCGCGCACCGGCTCGAGGCGCTCCAGGCGCTGCTTGAAGGACGTGATGGCGCCAAAGCTGCCGAGCCCCTTCACCATGACCGCCGTGGCGACCTCGTCGCCGGCGTCGCTCGTCGGCGCGGGGGTGGTCGCCGTCGTCGGCTCAGGTCGCGCGTCGAGCTCTGCGAGCCGTTCCGCGAGCTGCGCGTCGCGGGCATGGTCGCCCGTCTCGGCCGCTGGTACGGGGGCCTCATCGGCGGACGAGGTCGTAGCGGAAAGATCGCTGCTCGCGGCGTCGGCCTGCGGTGCCCTGGCTGCGCCACGATCGATGCCGAGCTGGGCGAGTCGCGCGTTCAGCGAGGCGGTCGGCGTCCCATTCGGGGTGCTGACCAGGGTCGCCGCGTCGGTGTCGAGCGCGGGCGGCTTCGGCATCCGTCGCGCGGCGGCGACGAACGCGGCCGGGTCGGCGATCGCCTCGAGCTGTGCAAAGAACGCCTCGAGCTCCTGCTCGTACGCGGTGACACGGCCGCGGACACCCTCGACTTCGGCGGTGCTGCGCGTCTCGTGGTCGGCGACCTGCTGCTCGAGCTGCTGGCGACGGGCCTCGACCTTGCGGGCGGCCTCGGCGTTCACGCGCTCGATCTCAGCCTTCTCCCAGTCCCCGATGCCGCTCATGTCGAGGTCGGCCTTTCGGCGCAGCTCCTCGCCACGTTCCTTGTCACGCGCTTCGAGCTCGGTGATGCGGTCGTCGACCGCGGTGCGGAGCTCGGCGACGGACGTGACTCGCTCCTCGGCGGCCACCCCGCGCATTGCGGTCACGAGGCTGGCCAGGAAGTCGTCGCCGGCCGGCGGGGTCGCGTCCGCCGTGGGGGAGGCGGTTTCTGCCGCCGGCTCAGCGTCCCTGGTGTCGGGCGCCGCATCGCCGCCCTTCGCATCGGTCGCGTCGCTTGCAGCGATCGCGTCGGCCGTGGCAGGCGCTGCGGTGGGGTCGATCTCGGCCACCACCGTCTCACCGGCGGGCACAGCGGGGACGTCCGCGGTCGCGGTGCCGGCGTCTGACGTCGTCGCGTCGCTCGCGGTCGCGGTCGCGTCGGTGCTCGTGGTTTCCGGTGCCGTCTCGCCCGAGGTGTCGGACCAGGGAAGATGGAAGCCAGGGCGACGGGTGGACTGGGTCATGGCCTCGGTTTCGTGCGGGTGGATGGCGGCCCGCGCTGCGGACAGGCCCGATCGTAGCCGGTCGACTCCCGGTCCCCGACTCCCCCAAGGTACCGGGACGCGCGCACCGATCGTACCCCGGGTGGCGTTGCTACCATCGCGGCGATGGACAACCTCGTCCTGCCCAACTGGGCGGTCACCGCGCTCCAGGTCGGGGGCGTGGTCCTCGTCGCGCTCGTTGCCTATCTCGTCCTGCGCTCCGCGGCGCGAGTTGGCGTCAGGCACCTCCTCGAACGCCGCGCCGGGGATGCCAGCGAGCTGCTGCCCGCACGCGAGCTCGAGCGCCGGGTGACGACGATCGAGCGTCTCACGCTGCGCGTCGGCGGCGCGACGCTGACGATCATCGCCCTGCTGATGATCCTCCGCCTGTTCGGGATCGACATCGGTCCGGCGGTCGCCGGCCTGGGCGTGGTGGGCATCGCGGTCGGCCTCGGTGCCCAGACCCTCATCAAGGACTGGCTGGCCGGGATCTTCATCGTGCTCGAGAACCAGTTCAGCGCCGGGGACGTGGTCAGCATCGCCGGTGTGGACGGCACGGTGGAGGACATCAGCCTGCGCCGCACGACGCTGCGCGACCTCGACGGCACGGTCCACAGCGTGCCGAACGGCCAGATCGCGGTGGCGTCAAACCACACGCGCGTGTGGGCCCGCGTGAACCTCGACATCGGCGTGGCCTACGACGCGGACATCGAGCGCGCGACGGCGGTCATCGACCAGGTCGGCGCCGACCTGGTCGCCGATCCGGCATGGCGCGACCGGCTCATCGAGACGCCGACCGTGGTACGGGTGAACGCGCTCGGCGAGGCCGGGCTCACGCTGAAGGTCTTCGGCCAGGTCCAGGCCGCCGAGCAGTGGGCGGTCGCCGGTGAGCTGCGGAAGCGCATCCTCGCGGCCTTCGCGCGCGAGGCGATCGAGATTCCCTACCCGCGGCGGGTCATGGTCACCCGTCAGCCGGCGGCAGCGGCGAGCGACGGCGAGCCGCCGGACGAGCCCGCCGACTGAGAATCAGCCGGGGACGGCGGAGGGGTCGTCGCGGCGCAGGAGGATCCCCAGGTAGCCCTTCCACGGCCCGACGTCGGTGTCATGCGAACCGGCGAGGCCGGCGTAGATCTGGCCGATGTGATCGAGGTCGTGGACCGCCCACGCGGCGAGCAGCTCGCGGAGTGTCACCTCGCCGAGCGCCGGATGCATCCCCCGTCGATCGAGGTCTCCCTCGGCCACGAGCGTGACGAGGCGTGCGAGATTCGCCGTCCGCAGCTCCGCGAAGCGGTCGACCAGCTCGTCGAGCGGGACGCCCGCGTCGCGCTCGTGCATCGCGAAACGCTCGAAGCGGTCGAACGGCAGCGCGGTGCCGTGCTCGAGGATGCGCTGGGTGCGAGTCATCCAGTCGCTCAGCTCGCCGCTGATGAGGTGCCCCACCACATCCCGCGGCCGCCACCCGTCGGCGACGTCGGGGGTATCGGTCCAGGCAGCCGGAAGGCGATGGAGCTGGGTGCGCAGGAGATCCGGGGTGCGGGCGAGGAGGTCGATCGTCTCGGAGAGGAAGCCGCTCATGGCGTGCGGATCGCTCGTGGTCAGGCCGATTCCTCGGCGCGCTCCGCGCGCTGGTCGCGCGCGGCGCCCTTCCCACGCCGGGACCGCGGCTCCGACTCGTCGGTCTCGGTGAGCAGCATCGGCGGCTGGCCGCGCTCGATCGTCTCGCCGGTGATCACCACCTTGCGGATGTCGGTGCGTTCAGGGATGTCGTACATCACGTCGAGGAGAACCTCCTCCACGATAGTGCGCAGGGCGCGGGCGCCGGTCTTGCGATCGAGGGCCAGCTTCGCGGTCGCGTCGAGGGCATCGGGCGTGAAGACGAGCTCGACCTTGTCGAGCGAGAGGAACTTCGTGAACTGGCGCGTCACCGCGTTCTTCGGCTCGGTGAGGACCCGCATCAGGTCCGCCTGGCTGAGGGCGGCTAGGTTGACGACGACCGGCAGGCGCCCGACGAACTCGGGGATCAGGCCGTAGTGGATGAGGTCCTCGGGCATCATCTTGTCGAGGATCGCGCGCCGCTCGCCACGGGATCGCTGCGACTGCGAGCCGAAGCCGATCCCCCGCTTCCCGACCCGATCCTCGACGATCGACTCAAGCCCCTCGAAGGCGCCACCACAGATGAACAGGATGTTCGTGGTGTCGATCTGGATGAAGTCCTGGTGGGGATGCTTGCGACCGCCCTGCGGCGGCACGTTGGCTACCGTCCCCTCGAGGATCTTCAGCAGCGCCTGCTGGACGCCCTCGCCCGACACGTCGCGGGTGATCGACGGGTTGTCCGTCTTGCGCGCGATCTTGTCGATCTCGTCGATGTAGATGATGCCGCGCTGCGCGCGCTGGACGTCGAAGTCCGCGGACTGGATGAGGCGGAGGAGGATGTTCTCGACGTCCTCGCCCACGTAACCCGCCTCGGTGAGGCTGGTCGCATCGGCGATGCAGAACGGCACGTCGAGGATGCGGGCCAGCGTCTGGGCGAGGAGCGTCTTGCCGGAACCCGTGGGCCCCACGAGCATGACGTTGCTCTTCCCGAGCTCGACCTCGTCGACGCTGTGGCCGGCGTTGACCCGCTTGTAGTGGTTGTAGACCGCGACGCTGAGGACCTTCTTGGCGCGGTCCTGGCTGATGACGTACTCGTCGAGCGCGTCCTTGATCTTCCGCGGGCTGGGAAGCGACGCCGCCGGCGCCTTCCCGGCGCGTGGCGTCTCGAGCATCTCCTCCTCGATGATCTCCTGGCAGAGGTTGATGCACTCGTCGCAGATGTAGACGCCCTGGCCGGCAATGAGCTTGCGGACCTGCTCCTGGCTCTTGCCGCAGAAGGAGCAGCGGTAGGGAACCTTGCTCTTGGTGGTCATCGGACGGCGATGGTAGCACGGCGCCGGGAGTACTCCCCGCTCCGGCGAAGGTCGTGGGATTCTTTTCCGGTGACTGCCCGCATCACCCTGTCGCACGTCGAGACCGACCTCGGACCGATGATCGTCGCGAGCTCGCGCCGCGGGGTGGTGGCCGTCGGAGCCGGCACCGACGAGGCGGCGCTCCTGGGCGGCATCCTCAGGCGCATGCCGGCGGCGGAGGTGGTCGCCGGGCGGGGCGGCGAGGGGGCGTGGCTCGTCGGCTGGGCAGCCGGACGGCGCCACGAGGGGCCGGTCCTGGATCTCGGCGGGCTATCCGCCTTCGACGCCGATGTGTACCGGTTCGTGAGTGCCGTCGGCTGGGGCGAGCGGGTGACGTATGGCGACGTCGCGGCCGGGATCGGGCGGCCGGGTGCCGCGCGGGCCGTCGGCGGCGCGATGGGCCGTTGCCCGCTCTTTCCGGCCATTCCCTGCCACCGCGTCGTGCGCGCCCTCGACGGCTGGAGCGGCTGGGGCCGGAACGACGCCCTCAAACGGTGGCTGCTTGCGCGCGAGCAGGTCGTGGAGGCGACGTCGGCCCGTGCTTGACCGGCCCTGAAGGGCGCCTGACCTACTTTTTCTTGGCGTCCGCCTCCGCGGCCGCTTCGGCCTCCGGCATCTTGCCGCCCGCCGCCTGGGTCATGCTGATGAGCGACTCGGTGTTTCCCACGAAGACCTCGTCGACGAGGCCGTAGGCCTTCGCCTCCTCGGCGCTCATGAAATAGTCGCGCTCGGAATCCTTCTTGACCTTCTCGAACTCCTGACCGGTGTGCTCGGCGAGGATGTGCATGAGCCGATCGGTCAGGTGAAGCATCTCGCGCATCTGGATCTCGACGTCCGGCGTGTTGCCGCGGAAGCCGCCGGAGCCCTGATGGATCATGATCCGCGCGTTCGGCAGCGCATAGCGCTTGCCGGTCGCGCCGGCCGCGAGCAGGACCGCGCCCATCGAGGCCGCCTGACCGATGCAGATCGTGCTCACGGGCGCCTTGAGGTAGCGCATCGTGTCGTAGATCGCCAGCCCTGCCGTCACCACGCCGCCGGGCGAGTTGATGTAGAGGCTGATGTCCTTCTCCTGGTCCTCGCTCTCGAGGAACAGGAGCTGGGCCATGATCAGGTTGGCGACGTGATCCTCGATCGCGTCACCTAGGAAGATGATCCGGTCCTTGAGGAGCCGGGAGTAGATGTCGAACGCGCGCTCACCGCGTGCGCTCGACTCGATCACCATCGGGACGAGCATCGGTCTAACCGGACTCCTTGGCTGATTCAGGCTCGGGCATCGCCGGGGCCGGAGGGGCCTCGGCGGGGGCGTCATCGGTCCCGATCGCGCGGTCGATGAGCGTCTCGACGAGTGTACGGTTGCGGAGCGTCATGCGCAGGTAGGAACGGCCGCGCCGGCTCGAGAGCGACTCCCGGAGCCGCTGATCGTCGCCGTAGCGCTCGAGCTGGGCGCCGATCTCGGCGTCAATCTCGGCGTCGGAGGCGTCGATCGCCTCCTTCTCGGCGATCGCCGACAGCACGAGCAGTGTCTTCACGCGCCGCGTGGCGGGATCGCGGAGCTCCGCCATCAGCTCCTCGGGGGTCTGCTTGCTGAGCGCGAGGTACTGCTCGAGGCCGATCCGCTGCTGGGCGAGCCGGTTCGTCAGCTCGTCGCGCATGATCTCGACCTCGTTGGCGATCATCACCTCGGGCAGCGCGACGGTGGCGTTGCTCACCGCGAAGTCGATGATCCGATCGCCGAAGGCGTGGCGCGCCTCGGCCAGGTTGCGCTGCACGAGCGCCTCCCGGATCTCGGTGCGCAGGCCATCGACGGTCTCGACGTCGCCGACGCTCATCGCCCACTCATCGTCGACCTCGGGCAGGATCTTCTCCCGCAGGTCGAGCAGCTCGACGTTGAAGTGCGCCTGTTTGGAGCGGAGCTCCTCCACCCGGTAGTCCTCGGGGAAGGTGATGTCGAACTCGCGCGTCTCGCCGACATGCATCCCCACCAGATGCTCCTCCCAGCCGGGGATCATCCGCCCCTCGCCGATGACGAGCGGCAGGCGGTCGGCGCTGCCGCCTTCGAACGGCTCGCCATCGATCGTGCCGGCGAACTTCAGCGCCGCCATGTGGCCATTCGCGGCTGCCGCGCCGTCGAGCGGACGGAGCGTGGCCTGGCTCTCCCGCAGCTCGGCGATGACCGCATCCACGTCCCCCTCGGTCGCCTCCGGCGTCTCGAGCCCGAACGGGTACTCGCCGTACGAGCCGAGCTGCACATCGGGGCGCACCGCGACCGTGGCGGTGAAGGAGACCGCCTGGCCCTCGGCAACCGTCGACGGATCGAGATCGACCGCCGGGTGGTCGAGGGGGATGACATCGGTCTGGTTGAGCGCGTCGTCGTAGGCGGCGTTCACCAGGTGGTCGATGGCTTCGGCCAGCACGCTGCCACGACCGACGAAGCGGTCGATGACGTGGCGCGGCGCCTTCCCCGGCCGGAATCCCGGCACTCGGGTCTGCTCGGCAAGGTGCCGGTAGGCGGTGGCGAAGTGGCGATCGACCTCGTTGGGGGGGACCTCGATCTCGAGGATCACCTTCGATCCGGGTTCCGGTCGCGTGGATACGGTGACCAAGTCAGCTCCTGTGCTGCGCGGCTCGCGCCGCGATGTGGACGGTTGGGGGCAGGTGGTGGGCGAGGCGAGATTCGAACTCGCACGTCTTGCGACACCGGCTCCTAGGGCCGACGCGTCTGCCGTTCCGCCACTCGCCCGTGGGATGCGCGTGGGAGAGTGGCAAGTCTACCCGCCGAGCTAGCGCTCGCGCGAGCGCGCGCTCATCCCCGAATAGTCCTGGCGCCCGGCATCGTCAGCAGTCGCGGCTCCCACGCGCGGGACGTGGGGACGGGTGACGACGTCCTTCGCAGTCCTGGAGGCCGGCTCCGCGGCGCCACCCGCGGTCCCGGCTGCGTCGAGCGGCGCGCTGCCGCTCGGCGGCTGACCGGACAGGAACCGCTCGACGAGCCTGCGGCCGGCGGCCGCGGCAACGATGGTGGCGATCGCCTCGAAGGCCTTCCAGCCGCTGCGCGCCGGACCGGGCGGCCCGTCCGCCATCGCCTTCGCAAGCTCCTTGCGCGCCTTCCGGTTCTTCAGCGGCTCCTGGCGCCAGCGGGTCAGCTCCGCGGCAAGCGCCTCGCGCGCATCCGCGGCGCGCGGCCCGACGCCGCCGGCAAGGGTGTCCACCCAGGACTGGAGCGGCTTCGGAAGCGCGTCGTACGTCTTCTCCGGCTTCGAGCGGAAGAGGCGTCGCCGCGCGAGGCGGGCGACCTTCACCGGCCCGCCGGCGAGCAGGAACGCGGCCCCGGCGCCGATCGCCGCGAAGGCCGCCGGGTTCTCCTTGAGCCGCATGCGAAGGTCCAGGCTGTCGCGGAGCTGGGCCGCGGTACGGTCCAGCTGCGCGCGATGCGCCTCGACCGCTAGCCGCGCTTGATCAGGCGTTTCGCCCACGCGATGTCCTCCTTGACCGATGCGATGGTCTGCTCGGGCTTGACCTTCACCTGCCGCATCTGCCGCATGCCGCGCCACACGAGGAGGGCGGCGACGACGACGAGGACCACGAGCAGGAGGAGGTCGACCCACCACAGGCCGAGCACGAAGAGCGCCGCCACGATCGTGGCGAGCAGCATGATGATGAAGACGAAGCCAATGGCGGCCGCCACCGCGAGGCTGATGGTGCCGCCCTTCACGTGGCCGAGTGACTCGGCCATCTCGGCGCGCGCCTGGCGCACCTCGAGGCTGACGAGCGTGCGCACGCCGCCGATGAGCTCGCGACCGAGCGTGAACGCGCTCTTGCGCCGAGGAACCGGGCCGGGATCGGTCATGACACCTTTCGCGTGCGGGTTGTCGCGATCTGGGTGGGATCGCTGCGGGGCCCCTGTGCGGCCGTCGCCATGGGCGGCCGATTCTACCAAGTGCATGGCGAGTGCCAGCCGATGAGGCCCTCCGGGCGGTCGACGGCGGCGGCGGCTATCCTTGCGCGCCAATGGCCAAGCGACGTCGGACGCAGCAGATCCAGCGCCGGACGCGCGCCAGCGACCAGGCGATGAGCCGGCCGCTGCGCGCGTCCCGCGGCTTCGACCCCCGCCTGCTGATCGTGGGCGGCGTCCTGGTGGTGGGAGTGATCATCATCGTCCTGGCGCTCGTCGTGTTCAGCAAGCCGGACGCCAGCCTCGGCCTTCCGCAGCCGGACAAGGGCGGACAGCACGTGGTCGACGGGACCGATGTGCGCGCCTCGAACCCAGACGCCTACGGGTCGCTGCCGGCGACCTCCGGTCCGCATTGGGGCAACACCCCGGACCAGTGGGGTGTCTACACCACGCCACAGCCGGAGTCGCAGGTCGTCCACAACCTCGAGCACGGTGGCATCGTGGTCTGGTACCAGCCCGACCAGCTCGACGCGGCGAGCCTCGCTCAGCTGACCGCCTGGGCGGATCAGCAGCTGCGTGGTCCCCAGTTCAAGATCATCCTCTCACCATGGTCCGGCGCCGACTTCGGCCATCCGATCGCGGTCACGGCCTGGAACTACCTCCTCTACCAGGACACGCTCGACATCGGTCTGATATCGAGCTTCGTCCAGGCCCACTACCAGCGCTCGCCGGAGCCCAACGGCGGCCCGGCGCAACCGGCGCTCTGATCGGCACGGGCTCGGTTGACCCGTGCGGCGCGCCACGGCATCATCTTTCGCGGGCGACTAGCTCAATTGGCAGAGCAAGAGACTCTTAATCTCTAGGTTCAGGGTTCGAGTCCCTGGTCGCTCACCACCATCGCAAGCACAAAAGCCCCCTCGGCCGTCATCGGCGAGGGGGTTTCTGTCGCAAACGGCAAGGTTGGCTGCAAGGTCTCTCCGCTAGGGTGGGCGACAAGTCCGGGAGCGCGGAGCGACTGCCCCGCCCGCCGCCTTCCGGAACTTCGGGGAATCGAACATTGGCCGTCGCCCAGATCCATGGCAAGCAGTTCCGTGAGTGGCTCGCGCAGCAGATGCTCGCGCGAAGAATCAGTCAGCGGGCGCTCGCCTTCCGGAGCGGCGTCAACCACTCGACGGTCTCACGGCTCCTCACCACCGACCGCACGCCGTCGCTCGAGACCGCCGGGCGCCTCGCCGCCGCGCTCGGCGTGGCGCTGCCCTCGTTCATCGGCAGTGCCCGGGCACCGGCCCCACCGGAGGTCGTCCGCCAGACGCTCCTGGACCTCGGCCTGACCTGCGGCGAGGTGGAGATGATCCTCGCCGCCTACCGGCGCCGGCACCTTCGCCCGACCGGCTAGGACAAAAGGCCGAGGGCCTCAGGGTCCGAAGCGGAGCGAGGCGATCACCGCGCGGAACTCCTCGTGAACGCGTCGACGCCGGGAATCGTCGGGTGGGGCGCGCCGGACCGTCCCATGCTTCGCCGGCACCGGAAGATGTCCACCCCTGCGGGAGGGTGATCGAATACCCATACCGGGCTGACACATGCCGGTCGCCACAGGCCGCGGGCGTGGGCAAAGGGACGATACCGGGATCGATGCGCCGCTCGGGGCGGCGCACGCGGTCAGCACCGTCAGGAGAGCCCCGATGAGGCCCAGAGAAACGGCCGCCCGTGTGCGACCAAGGGCTGGCGCGATCACAATGGTTCTGCGACCGGGCTCGGATCGGTGCATGCTACGCCCCGTGCGAGCGACGGGCACCGCCACGCTTCAGTCGCATAAGCCGCGCAATGCTAGGCTCGCGTCCCCGATCGTCCCACCACAGGTCGCCAGGAGGTACGAGTGCTCGAGATCCCATTCGAGCGGCATGCGCTTGCGAACGGCTTGCGCGTGGTGATCGCGCCCGATCGGTCCGCCCCGATCGTGGCCGTGAACCTCTGGTACGACGTCGGCAGCAAGCACGAGAAGCCCGGCAAGACCGGCTTCGCGCACCTCTTCGAGCACATGATGTTCCAGGGCTCGGAGCACGTTGACAAGCGGGAGCACTTCGCCCTCGTCCAGGCGGCCGGCGGCACCCTCAACGCGTCGACGTGGCTCGATCGAACGAACTACTTCGAGACGCTGCCGGCGCACGAGCTCGAGCTCGCGCTCTGGCTCGAGGCGGACCGCATGGCGAGCCTGCTCCCGGCGATGACGCAGGAGAAGCTCGACAACCAGCGCGACGTCGTGAAGAACGAGCGCCGCTCGAGCGTCGACAATCAGCCCTACGGCACGTGGGACGAGAAGATCCAGGAGCTCCTCTTCCCCGAGGGCCACGGCTACCATCATTCGACGATCGGATCCATGGAGGACCTCTCCGCCGCCTCGCTCGAGGACGTGGGTGCATTCTTCGCGACCTACTACGCCCCGAACAACGCGGTGCTGACGATCGCCGGCGATGTCGAGCCCGAGGCTGCCCTGGCACGTGCCGAGAAGCATTTCGGACCGATCCCCGCCAACGCCGACCTGCCACTTCCTCCCGACATGGCGATCCCACCTCACCTGGGCGCCGAAGTCCGCGAAGTCGTCCCCGACCAGGTGCCGCTGCCGCGCACGTACCTCGCCTACCGCGCGCCCGTCTTCGGCAGCGAGGCCTTCAACGCGGTCGAGGTGGCCGCCGACCTCCTCGCCGCCGGACGCGCCTCGCGAACCTACGACACGCTGGTCCGCGGGCAGCGCCTCGCCCAGGATGTCGTCGCCTTTCCCTTCCCGATCGTGGGCGGAGCATCGATCTTCGCGCTATGGGCGACCGCGCGCCCCAGCATCGCGCACGAGGACCTTGAACGAGCGCTCCTCGAGCAGATCGATCGGCTCGCGACGGATGGCCCGACCGACGCCGAGCTGGAGCGGGTCCGCAACCTCCACGCCGCCGGCATCGCGTCGAGCCTCGAGCGGGTCGCCGAGCGCGCGGATCGAATCAGCATGTACACCTGCCTCTTCGACGACCCCGGCCGCATCAATGCCGAGGTCGGCAGCTACGAGGCGGTGGATGCGGCGGCTGTCCGCGACCTGCTGACCGATGTCACCCGCGCCGACAACCGGCTGGTCCTCACCTACGTGCCCGCCGAGGCTCCCGCGAGCGAGGATGCCGCGCAGCCATGACGACGATCAACCCGCTGCGGCCAACCCCCGGCGCGCCCCGTCCCTACCACTTCCCGAGCTTCACGAGGCGGACGCTGAGCAGCGGCATGCCCGTGTGGCTCGTGCCGCTCCCCGATCGCAGCCTCGTGAACGTCCATCTCCTCGTCGACGCGGGAGCTGCCAGCGAGGACGAGGCGCATGCCGGGGTCGCGGCGCTCACCGCCCAGCTGCTCGTCACCGGGACCCGGCGCCTCGACGCCGCCACGTTCGCGGCCGCGACCGAGCGCCTCGGCATCGAGGTCTCGAGCGAGTCGAGCTGGGACTCGGCGCGAGCGGCCTTCCAAGCGCTACCGGAGCACGTCGATGAAGGGTTGGCCCTGCTCGCCGAGATGGTGCGCGAGCCGCGCCTCGACCCCGACGAGTTCGAGCGCCTGAAGGGCGAGCGGCTCGCCGACATCCTGCAGGCGCGCGCTGACCCCGGCCGGCTGGCCGACGAGATGTTCCTCCGCACGCTCTACGCCGAAGGCATCCCGTACGGGCGGATCTCCGCCGGCTCGCCCGAATCGGTCGAGCCGCTGACCGTCGACGACGTGCGCGCGTTCCACGCCGCCGCCTGGGGATCGGGGACGGCGAACCTCATCATCGCCGGCGGCTTCGACGTGGACCGGGGGATGGCCGCCGCCGAGGCCGCGTTCGGATCGTGGGGCGGCCGCGGCTCACCGCATCGCGCCATCGAGGTGCGAGCGGCGGCAGGACGGCGGGTCGTGCTCGTCGATCGGCCGGGATCGGTGCAGAGCGAGATCCGCGTCGGCCAGATCGGGATAGCGCGTGCCCACCCGGACTACTTCGGCGCTCTCGTGATGGCCACGCTGCTGGGCGGCGTGTTCGGGAGCCGCCTCAACGTCCGCCTCCGCGAGGAGCTCGGCTACACGTATGGCGCCCATGCCTCGTTCGACCCGCGCCGCTCGGCCGGCCCGCTCATCGCGCGGGCCGCGGTCGAGACCGACGTGACGGCCGCGTCGATCCGCGAGCTGCTCGGACAGCTCGACCGCATGCGCGACGAGGTGCCCGGCGAGGACGAGCTGCGCGAGGTCAAGGACTACATGATCGGCGTCTTCCCTCTGCGCTTCGAGGCGACCGGCGGTGTGGCGGCGGCGATCGAGCCGCTCGCGGTGTACGGCCTGCCGGATGACTTCTGGCAGACCTACCGCTCACGCCTCGAGGTCGTGACCCCAGCCGACGTGCAGCGCATCGCCCGCGAGCTCATCGATCCGGGGTCGCTCGTCATCCTGCTCACCGGCGACGCGAGCGTGGTCCGCGCATCGGTCGAGGCGGAGTCGTTCGCCGGGCTCGAGGTCGTGGCCCCCCCGACCTGATCGGTCAGTCGGCTCCGTCGCGCGCGACCCGTTCGGCCCCGTTCGCCGCCGGCCAGCGCAGCGCGAACACCGCCCCGGGACGCCGCTGCTCGAGCTGGACCGAGCCGCCCTGCGCGTCCATCGTGGCGCGGACGAGGAAGAGCCCGAGGCCAAGGCCGCGCCCGGCGGTCACCCGATCCCGGAAGAGCTCTTCGGCCATCTCGTCGGCCACCCCCGGCCCACCGTCTGCGACGCGCAGCACGACCGGATCCGCGCCACTGACCTCGACACGAATCGGCAGGCCCGCCGTCGAATAGCGGTCGGCGTTCGTCAGGAGATTCGTGATCGCCTGCTCGGCCAGCGGGCGATCCCCGACCACCATCGTCCCACCCGGCACAGTGATCCGCAGGTCACGGTCGCTCCCCCGGGCGCGGAGTCGCTCGACCGCCGTCTCGACGGCCGCGCCGAGGTTGAACGGCTCGCGATCCGCTGCGACGCGACCGCTGTCGGCGCGCGAATAGAGCTCCAGCCGCTCGAGGATCCCGATCGCCGCCTCAATCGAATCAAGCGCCCGCGTGCCGTGGTTGCGGGTCCGCGGGGCAAGGTCAGGGTCGCGCTGGCCGAGCTCCACCCGCGCCTTCGCCACCGCGAGCGGGTTCCGGAGCTCGTGGGCCACGTAGCTCGCGAAGCGCGACAGGCGGCGCCGCTCATCCTCTTCGCGCCCGACATCCCGCAGCAGCAGCACGCAGCCGCCACCGGGGACAGGTGTGCCCTCGACGTCGAGCAGGAAGTCGCGACCGGACGTCGGGAGGCGAACGAGGTAGCGGCCGCGGACCGCCTCGCGCTGCGCCGCGAGCTGGGGGATCGCATCGGGCGCGATGGCATCGCCCCGCTTGTCGCGCGGTTCCGCGAGGCGATGCCATTGGTCGGGTCCGCACTCGATGAAGGTGCGCCCGAAGAGGGCCCGTGCAGCCCGATTGCCGAAGCGGCCGTGACCATCGGCGTCGTAGACGATGACCGGTTCGGGCACCGAGTCGGCCACCTCGGTGAGCCGGGCTCGCTCGCGCTCGGTGGCGACATAGGCCTCGGAGAGCGCCGCCTGGATCTCACGCAGCTGAGCCTCGCGCCGCCCCATCTCGTCGCGCGCCTCCTCGAGCGCGGCGCGTGCGACGCGCGCCGACTCGAGCGCTACCTCGAGGCGCCGGATGAGGACGATGAGGATCGGCGCGCCGATGACGGCGACCGCGAGGCGCACGGCGCTCGCCGGCGAGACGTCGAGCGGCCCCACGATGAGCTGGGCCACGACCGTGGCCGTGATGGCGAACAGGTAGGCGACCGTCGCGGCGACCCAGCCCAGCGAGAGCCCGACGGCCACCACCGCGATGAGCGGCAGCACCCCGAAGAGGGTGCCGGACCCGAGGTAGACCGCCAGCAGGCCGGCGAGGATTCCCACCGCAGCGGCGATGCCGAGGCGCACCGTGGCCCCCGGCCGCGGACCGGATGGCCGGAGCATGCTCATCGCCGGGCGGCGGCGCGCGCGGCCCGCTCGCGGGCCCGGCCGAGCCGCACGCGAGCGGCAGCCAGCCGCCGCGCCGGGTCGCCGCCGATGCGCCGCGGGTCGAGCGCCTCGGGATGCCCGCCGCGCGCAATCCCGGCCAGCAGCGTGGACGCGCGATCGAGCTGCCCGGTCTCGGTGAGGAGCTGCACGATCGAGTACCAGCGCGCCGGCTCGACGATCGGCATCGCGACCGCGCGCTCGACGAGCTCGGCGGCGCGGCCCGCGTGCCCCGCGCGGCGATGGGCGAGGATCGCGGCGCGCACATCGGCGAATGCGGGCTCCATCTCGAGCGCTTCGAGGTAGTTCAGGAGCAGCTCGGCGTTCTCAGCCCGCTCGTCGGGGTGGCCGCGCCGGACCATCCGGTCCCGGAACTCGGCCAGCACCGCGCGGAGCTCGCCGTCGACCCAGCGTCGCGGCGGCGAGCCGGGATCGAACCGGTCCTGGAGGCCGCGCAGGAACGCCGCTCCGCGCAGGAGCTGTCCGTTCGACCGATAGGCGCTCCGCAGGTCGGCCGCCACGAGGGCGTCGAGCGTGCGCTCGAGCTCGACCAGGCGCTCCAGCGCGCCGAGCCAATCGTCGATGCGCCCGCGCTCGTGGTACCAGGCGGCCGCGAACCGCAGCCAGTAGCGCTCGCGATGCGCGCGCCAGTCCTCGCCGACGATCTCGTGCTCGATGATCCATCGCCGCTGGGCGGCCGGCCCGGCCAGGAACACGTCGACGGGGACCCGGAAGCCGGCGACGCTGCGCCACTGCGGCTGATGCCAGCGGCTCGTCGACGGCGCCGGCGCGATGCGTCGCCGATGCACGCGGCGCGGGGCCTCGTGCTCGTCGAGCGGCCAGCTCAGCAGGTCGGCGGTCCCCCGTTCGAGCTCGCGGTCGTAGTGGAGGCGGCGGAGCGGGTCCCGCAGCGACGACCACGCCCGATTCAACATCGACGTGCGCCGCGTGGCGAGCTCCGAGGCGCTCGCGACGTCGGGGTGGTGGCGGAGCACCGCCTCGCGGAAGGCGGCGCGCAGCTCGCTCGCCGACGCGCTCGGCTCCACGCCGAGCACCGCGTAGTAGTCGCGTGCCTCGGTGCGCGGCGCGATCGTCTGCGGCTCGTGAGCGGCCGTCGTGGATGCCATCCGGCCGAGTCTAGCGTGCCGGTCCGACGCACCATGAGTCGGCTATCCTGCGCCGCATGGTCAGCGCGCCACGCCCGGGCGCTCCTCGAGCCGGGCATCTGCTCATCATCGGCGGCGCCGAGGACAAGCTGCGACAGCGGCAGATCCTCGCGCGCTTCGTGTCGCTCGCCGGCGGGCCTGACGCGCGGATCGTGGTCATCAGCACCGCATCGTCCCTGGGCGACGAGGCGACCCAGCTCTACGAGCACCTGTTCCGCAGCATGGGCGTCACGGACGTGCGTGGCCTCCGTCCCATCGTCCGCGAGGACGCCGAGGATCGGCAGTCGATCGACCTGGTGACCGATGCCACCGGCATCTTCATGACCGGCGGCAACCAGCTCCGCCTGTCGAGCGTCATCGGCGGGACCGGGCTCGGACGTGCGCTCATCGAGCGCCACCGCCACGGCGCGATCATCGCCGGCACCAGCGCCGGCGCGTCGGCCATCAGCAGCCACATGGTCGCCTTCGGCACGTCGGGAGCGTCTCCCAAGCAGCGGATGACCCAGATGAGCGCCGGCCTTGGGCTGCTCCCGGGAGTCGTGATCGACCAGCACTTCGAGCAGCGCAACCGCTTCGGGCGGCTGATGGCGCTCATCGCGCAGTCGCCGGCGCTGCTCGGGATCGGCGTCGACGAGGACACGGCCGCGCTCGTCACCCCCAGCCGCGTGCTCGAGGTGATCGGCAAGGGATCGGTCACCATCCTCGACCCGGCGAAGATCCAGACCGATGCCTACGAGATCAAGCGCCACCGGCCGATCATGGTCTCGGGAGTGGTCCTCCACTCCCTCCCGTCGGGGTACCGATTCGACATCCGCAAGCGGCGCCTGCTCCCGCCGCTGCGCCCGGTCACCGCCACCGATCGCGAGATCGCGTCGCTCGGTCGGGCCAGCGACCGGACGCGGCGCCTCATCCGCCGCATCGCCGCCGAGGGCGCCGACGATCGGGCCCCCGAGCGCGCTCGGCGGCGTGCCGTCCACGCCCGCCGGCTCGAGGAGGAGGCAAGCGAATGACGAAGCGCGGCGACCCCCCACCGGGGGCGGTGCCACTCCCCGAGCTGACGGTCGTCGAGACGCGGGTCTACCGCGGCCCGAACTACTGGAGCTACGAGCCGGCGATCAAGCTCATCGTCGACCTCGGCGTGCTCGAGCACTTCCCGACCAACACGATCCCCGGCTTCACCGAGGCCCTGCTCGAGATGCTGCCGGGCGTCGGCCTCCACTCCTGTGGGACCGGCAAGCCCGGCGGCTTCGCCGGCCGGCTGCGTGACGGCACGTGGGTCGGGCACGTTGCCGAGCACATCGCCCTCCAGCTCCAGCGCGAGGCGGGCACCGAGGTCGGCCGCGGCAAGACGCGCGGCACCGGCGACCCGGGGCGCTACCACGTCGTCTTCTCGTTCGCCGAGGAGGCGGTGGGACTGGCGGCCGGGAAGCTGGCGGTGCGTCTCGTCAACCATCTCGTGCGCGCCGAGGACGGGTTCGACTTCCGGGCCGAGCTCGAGGCCCTCATCCTGCTTGCCGAACGATCCGCGTTCGGTCCGTCGACCCAGGCGCTCATCGACGAGGCGGGGCTGCGCGACATCCCCTGGATCCGCCTGAACAGCGAGTCGCTGGTCCAGCTCGGCCACGGCGTCCATCAGCAGCGCATCCGGGCCACGATGACGAGCAAGACGAGCTCGATCGCGGTCGATACCGCGTCAGACAAGAAGCTCACGAACCAGCTCCTGGCCGCCACCGGCGTGCCCGTGCCGCGCGCACAGGTCGTGCGCTCCCCGGACGAGGCCGCCGACGCGGCCGCCCGGATCGGGTTCCCCGTCGCCGTCAAGCCGCTCGACGGCAACCACGGCCGTGGGGTGATCCTCAACCTGGCGGACGCGCAGGCGGTGCGCGACGCGGTGCCGCTGGCACGGTCCCAGTCCCGCTCCGGGGCGCTCGTGGTGGAGAGCTTCATCACCGGCAACGACTATCGGTGCCTCGTGATCGGTGGCGTGCTGCGGGCCGTCGCGCAGCGCGTGCCGGCGCACGTCGAGGGAGACGGCACGCACTCGGTCGCCGATCTCGTCGAGCTCACGAATGCCGACCCGCGCCGAGGCATCGGTCACGAGAAGGTGCTGACCCGCATCAAGGTCGACAACGAGTCGATCGTCTACGCCCGCGAGCAGGGCTTCGAGATGACGGACGTGCCGCCGCGCGGCCAGCGCGTCTTCCTCAAGCGCACCGGCAACATGAGCACCGGTGGCATCAGCATCGATCGCACCGAGGAGATCCATCCCGACAACGCCGAGATCGCCGAGCAGGCGGCCCGCGTAGTCGGGCTCGACATCGCGGGCATCGACTTCATCTGCCCCGACATAAGCGTTCCGGTCCGCGAGACGGGGGGCGGCATCGTGGAGGTCAACGCCGCACCGGGCTTCCGGATGCACACGCACCCGACCGAGGGCGAGCCGCAGTACGTCGCAACACCGGTGCTCGACCTGCTCTTCCCGCCCGGCACCGATGCCCGCATTCCGATCGTCGCCGTCACCGGCACGAACGGCAAGACGACCACCGCTCGGATGATCTCGCACATCATGAAGGGCATGGGTCACAAGGTCGGTCTGACGAGCACCGACGGGATCTTCGTCGACGGTCGGATGATCCGAAAGGCCGATGCCTCCGGTCCCCGCTCGGCGTCGACTGTCCTCCAGCACCCGCTCGTCGACTTCGCCGTCTTCGAGGTGGCGCGCGGCGGCATCCTGCGCGAGGGTCTCGGCTACCAGCGCAACGACGTGGCGGTCGTCCTCAACGTGACCGGCGACCACCTCGGCCTCGGTGGCATCCATTCGCTGAAGCAGCTCGCCGGCGTCAAGCAGGTCGTCGTCGAGGCCGTGCCGCGCGACGGGACTGCGGTCCTCAATGCCGACGACCCGCTCGTCGCCGCGATGGGCCGCCAGACATCGGGATCGGTCATCTACTTCTCGATGGACGCCGAGAACGATCGGATCAAGTTCCAGGCATCGCGGGGACGGCGCGCGGTGACCCTCGAAAAGGGGCGGAACGGCGAGATGATCGTGCTGCGCCAGGGCCGCAAGTCGATGCCCCTGGTCTGGACCCACCTCCTGCCCTCGACCTTCGAGGGTCGGGCGCGCATGAACGTGCAGAACGCGCTCGCCGCCGCGGCGGCCGCGTGGGCCGCCGGCGCCCACCTCCACGACATTCGGCAGGGGCTGCGAACGTTCACCACGAGCTACTACATGGCACCCGGACGCCTGAACATGTTCGAGCTCGACGGCTACCGGGTGATCGTCGACTACGCCCACAACCCGGCGGCCGTCGACGCGCTCGGCCAGTTCGTGGGCAGCCTGACCGAGCCGACGCCGGGCGGAGCGCGCGCGCTGGTCACTGGGCTCCGGATCGGGGTCATCGCGACGGCGGGCGATCGCCGGGACGAGGACATCGTCGAGGTCGGCCGCATCGCGGCCCGCCATTTCGACCACATCGTGATCCGCGAGGACGAGAATAACCGTGGCCGTCCGCGGGGGACCACCGCCGAGCTCATCCATCGTGGCGTGCGATCCGCGATGGCGGCCGGCGAGGCGCGTGTGACCGAGCTGGAGACGTACCTCGACGAGATGGAGGCGACGCGCCACGTGCTCGACATCGCGGCGCCCGGTGACGTGATCGCCGTCTGCGTCGACCACGCGAACGATGTCTGGAAGGAGCTGCAGCGGCGACAGCACGGCGCGGCGACCGACGGATCGGGGCTCCGCGCGGTGACGATCCTCGACGAGATCCCGACGGCCGAGGACCTGGAGCCGGCCTAGGTTCCCCGCGCGAGCTCCGTGAGCCGCTCGACGCCGACCGGTGCGAAGCCCGCCGACGCGAGCCAGTCGAAGATCTCCGCCCGCTCCACGTGGCTCATGACGGCGACGATGTCGCGCCGCCGCGCGCGGCCAAGGAGCGCCTGGAGGGCGGCCAGCTCACTGGGAAACGCCTTCACCTCGCCTCGATATCCGCCCGCCGCCACGCCCTCGCGGAGCAGGGCATTCATCTCCTCGAGGCTCCGGCCACGCAGGTAGTGCCGCTTCTCGCAGATGACGATGTCGTCGGCGGTCGCCGCCAGCTCGCCCAGCCTGCGGAGGATCGCATCGGTTCGGTCGCCGGCGGTCCCGAGGGCAAGCCGCACCCGGCCGCGGCCGGCGAGCGCCCGCGCGACGTCGAGGAGGCCCGCCAGCCCGGCCTCGTTGTGCGCGAAGTCCACGAGCACGAGCACGCCGCGACGCTCGAACAGGTTGAGCCTCCCCGGATTGACCGCCGCGTCCAGGGTGAAGCTGCGCAGGCCGGCCGCGATCCTCGCCCGCGACAGCCCCAGGGCGTCGGCGGCCGCGGCCGCGGCAAGGGCGTTGGCCACGTTGTAGCGCGAGAGCCCGGCGAACGTCACCGGCAGCTTGGCGACCGATGCGAGGCGCACCGGGCGTCGGCCGGCGCCACGGAGCACGAGCCGTTCATCCTCCAGGACGGCCGCGCGCCCGCCACGGTCGAGCGCCTCATCGATCGCCGGCGATGCCGGATCGAGCGTGAATGGATACCAGCGCGCCTTTGTCTCGCGGCGCATGCGCCACACCCGCGGATCGTCGGCGTTGAGCACCGCCCACCCGTCGCGCTTCGTGATCCGCACCACGGCCGCCTTCGTCTCCGCCAGCTCCTCGAGCGTGTCGATCCCGTTGAGGCCGAGATGGTCGGGGCTGACGTTCGTGACGATCGAGACGTCATTCCGCTCGTACCCGATCCCGCGCAGCAGGATCCCGCCGCGCGCGGTCTCGAGGACCGCGGTATCGAGACCCGGCTCGGCAAGGACGCGCCCTGCGCCGCCGAACCCTGTCCAATCCCCCGCCTCGACGAGGATCCCGTCGACGTAGATCCCGTCCGAGTTCGTCATCCCCACCCGTCGACCCGCGCGGGCGAGGATGTGGGCAAGCAGCCGCGTGGTGGTGCTCTTTCCGTTCGTGCCGGTGATGGCGACGATCGGCACCCCGCTCGCCGGCAG
Organism: Candidatus Limnocylindria bacterium; assembly: GCA_038209995.1. Taxonomy (GTDB): domain Bacteria; phylum Chloroflexota; class Limnocylindria; order QHBO01; family QHBO01; genus JAICQM01. Next base: position 84,482 of record JBBQXD010000006.1, read on the forward strand.
GAGTGGCAGCGGGCCGTGGGCCGTCGCCCGCAGGCCGGCGATCTCGTGCCGCTTCGTGCTGCGCCCGAGGGCGATGCGGCTCGCCGCCGCCCCGATCGCCTGGCTGATCGTGCGACGCCGCCAGGGGAACGCGACGAGCGCCCGGGTGTCGTCGACGCTCCGCCGAAACGCGAGTCGCGGCGGCCGCAGGTCGAGCGCCTCGTGGAGCTCGCGCACCGCCGCGCCAGCGCGCTCCGCCACCGCCACCGCGCGGCCAGGCTCGGGGTCGACGAACTCGACCTTCATGGCGGGACGGATGAAGAACCGGTTCGGGCCGTCGAGCACGCGCAGCTCGAGGAGCTCCGTCCCACCCTCGTCGGGGTGCCCGTCGTTCGGCATGGGCGGAGTATGCAACGTGCGCGACCGACTAGACTCCGCGCCGATGCCCATCCCGCTCGACCGCCTCCGCGATGCCGTCGTCGGCACCCACGAGGCGTATCTCGTCGACCTCGCGCGCCTCGTGAACGTCGACTGCGGCTCCTACAGCCCCGACGGCGTGAACCGCGTCGCGGAGCTCGTGGCTGCGCGCCTCTCTGCGCTCGGCGCCACCGTCGAGCGCTCCGCGCACCGGCCCGATCCCGGCGAGCCGCGGCTCGGTGACCTGGTGATCGGCCGCCTCACCGGCGACGGGCCACGGGTTCTTCTCATCGGTCACATGGACACCGTGTTCGAGGCCGGCACGGCCGACGAACGTCCGTATCGGGCCATCGATGGACGGGCCACCGGGCCGGGCGTCACGGACATGAAGGCGGGTCTCCTCGCCGGGCTGGACGCGGTGGGCGCGCTGCGGGCCTGCGGCGCGCGACCGGCGGTGACGTTCGTGGCCAACCCCGACGAGGAGATCGGCTCACCGTTCAGCACGCCGCACATCCGCGCGCTTGTGCCCGAGCACGACGTCGCGCTCGTCCTGGAATGCGCGCGCGACAACGGCGACATCGTCTCGGCGCGGAAGGGGATCGCCGATGCCGAGATCCTCGTCTCCGGCCGGGCCGCGCACGCCGGCATCGAGCCGGAGAAGGGCCGCCACGCCATCCTCGCCGCGGCGCGGCAGATCGAGCGGATCCAGGCTCTCAACGGGCGATGGCCGGGCGTGACCGCGAATGTCGGTGCCATCCATGGCGGCACGCGGCCCAACGTGGTGCCGGCCGCGTGCCGCTACGAGCTCGACCTGCGGGCGACGACCAGCAGCGCGTTCGATGCGGCATGGGCCGAGGTGACCGCCATCGTCGCCGCACCGGACCCCGCCGGCACGACGGCCGAGCTGCGCCGCACCGCGCACCACCCACCGATGGAGCGTATGCCGGCGACCGCGCGGCTCGTCGAGCTCGCGGTGGCGATCGCGGCCGAGCTCGGCTTCCCGCTCGGCGATGCCGCGACCGGCGGGGCATCGGACGCGAATACGACGTCGGCCGCCGGGCTGCCCACCCTCGACGGGCTCGGGCCGGTGGGCGGCGACGACCATTCGGCCGATGAATGGCTCGACCTCGAGAGCGTCGTTCCGCGGGTGACACTGCTCGCCTCGCTCATCGATCGGGTCGGTGAGGCGCTCTGAGCCGTCTGCGGCCCTCGGCTAGAATGGCCGCTCCGTGACGAATCAGAACGACGCGACCCCGCGCGACGGCGAGTTCCGGCACCGCACCTCGCTCGAGGTGCGGTTTCGCGACCTCGACGCCTTCGCGCACGTCAACAATGCCGTCTTCTCGACCTACGTCGAGCTCGCCCGCATCCGCTACCTGCTCGACGTCCTGCGCCCCGATCGGCCATTCGAGCGCATGTCGCTCATCCTCGCCCGCCTGGCGATCGACTTCCGCTCACCGATTCAGTTCGGGGAGCAGGTCGTAATCGAGACGAGGGTGACCGACATCGGTCGCTCGAGCTTCGGGATGGCGCACCGCATGACCGCCGCCGGGCGGCTCGCAGCGGAGCTCGAGACGGTGCTCGTGGCCTACGACTACACGACCTCGCGACCGATGCCGGTGCCCGACGCCTGGCGCGAGCGCCTGGCCGCTCACGAGGGACGCTCCCTCGACCGACCCGCGACCGATGCCACCCGGGCGGTCGCGGCCGGCTCCCAGACCTGAACGACGCAACGGAGACCGATGGCAGACCAGCAGACCTTCGACCTGCTCATCCTGGGAGGTGGGATGAGCTACGTGGGCGCCATCCGCGCCGCACAGCTCGGCCTGACGGTCGGGCTCGTCGAGCGTGACCGGCTCGGCGGCACCTGCCTGAACCGCGGCTGCATCCCATCGAAGGCGCTCCTCGAGACCGCCGAGCTGTTGCAGCGCGTGACCGAGCGGGGCGGCGAGTTCGGGCTGGCCGGGCACGAGGGCGTGAGCCTCGACTACGATGCGCTGGGCGTGCGGCGCGACGCGGTGGTCGACAAGCACGTCGGGGGCGTCGAGTTCCTCATGAAGAAGAACAACGTCACCGTCATCGCGGGCAATGGAACGCTCACCGGCCCCACCAGTGTGCGGGTCAGCGGCGGTGCCGCCGGCGACGTCGAGGCGAGCGCAACGAACCTCATCCTCGCCACCGGCTCCGCGCCGCGCTCCCTTCCCGGCCTCGATCCCGACGGCCGTCTCATCATCACCTCCGACGAGGCGCTGACCCGGAACGACGTGCCGAAGCGCGTGACGATCGTCGGCGCCGGCGCGATCGGCGTCGAGTGGGCCAGCATGTACCGCGACTTCGGCGCCGAGGTGACGCTCGTCGAGTTCGCCGATCGCGTCGTGCCGCTCGAGGACTCGGAGGTCAGCAAGGAGCTGGCGCGGATCTTCCGCAAGCGCGGCATCGCGATCCACACCGCGAGCACGATCGACACCGAGACGCTGAAGAAGGCCGATGGCGAGATCAGCTTCACGATCGGCGGCAAGGACGGCGGGAAGCGGACCGAGGTCACCTCTGACGTGATCCTCGTCGCGGTCGGTCGGCGACCCCTCACCGAGAACATCGGCCTGGAGGGCATCGGCGGCATCGCGCTGGAGCGCGGCTACGTGAAGGTTGACGCGTTCATGCAGACGGGCGTGCCGCATCTCTACGCGATCGGCGACATCGTCCCCGGCTTCGCGCTCGCGCACGTCGCGAGCCACGAGGCGGTCGTGGCGGTCGAGCACCTCGCGGGCCACGATCCCGAGCCGGTGCGCATGGACCTCATGCCGCGGGTCACCTTCTGCCGTCCGCAGATCGCGAGCGTCGGCATGACCGATGCGGAGGCGACGGCGGCCGGGCACGAGGTGAAGACCGGCTCGTTCCCGTTCCGGGCGCTCGGCAAGGCGACGATCGTCGGCGAGATCGACGGCTTCGCGAAGCTCGTCGCGGACGCGGCCACCGGGATCCTGCTCGGCGCCCATATCATCGGTCCGCACGCCGGTGACCTCCTGGCCGAGCCCACCCTGGCACGGCTGGTGGAGGCCACCGCGGCGGAGATCGCGATGAGCGTTCACGCCCATCCGACGCTCACCGAAGTGCTCGCCGAGGCCGCGCTTGCGGTCGACGGCGCGGCGATCCACGTCTAGGAGGTCGAAGCGTTGGCCAAGGAGACCGCGACGCAGCCACGGCACGCCGAGCTCGGCCTGACCGATGACGACGTCCGGGCGATGTACCGGCAGATGCTGCTCGCACGTGGCGTCGACGAGCGGATGTGGCTCATGCAGCGGGCCGGCAAGATCGCCTTCATCATCTCGGGCCAGGGCCACGAGGGCGCCCAGGTGGCGACGGCGTGGCCGCTTCGCCAGCGGCAGGACTGGATGGCGCCGTACTACCGCTCGATCGCGTCGGCGATCACGTTCGGGATGACCGCCGAGGACATCATCACCGCCCACCTCGCGAAGGGCGACGACGTGAGCTCCGGCGGCCGCCAGATGCCCGGCCACTACGGTGGGGCGCCGTACAACATCGTGTCGCTGAGCTCCCCGGTCGGGACGCAGGTGCTCCATGCGGTCGGCATCGCGATGGGCGCCTGGGTGCGCGGCGAGGACGTCGTGACCCTCACCACCTTCGGCGAGGGGACGAGCAACCAGGGAGAGATCCACGAGGCGATGAACTTCGCCGGCGTCCACCGGCTGCCGGTGATCTTCGTCTGCGAGAACAACGGCTACGCGATCAGCGTCCCGCTCTCGATGCAGGTCGCTGGCGGCCAGGTCGCGGCCCGCGCGGCGGGCTACGGGTTCACCGGCGTCACGGTCGACGGCGGCGATCTCCTCGCGTGCTACCAGGCGGCGAAGGAGGCGCACGAGCGGGCGGCCCGCGGCGAGGGCCCGACGCTCATCGAGGCCAACGTCGTGCGCATGACCAGCCATTCCTCGGACGACGACCAGCGGCGCTACCGTGACGCGGCCGAGGTCGAGGCGCTCAAGGAGCACGACCCGATCATGATCTTCGGCAACCAGCTCCGCGGCTGGGGGCTCCTCGACGACGACGTCGACGCCCAGCTGAAGGCCGATGTCAAGGCCGAGGTGAACGACGCCAGCCGGCGGGCCGAGGCGCGGCCGGAGCCGGACGTCGCGACCGCGCACCGCCACGTGTACGCGGAGGACGCGCCGCATGGCTGAGCTGAACATCCTCGAGGCGGTCCGCCTCGCGATGGACGAGGAGATGCAGCGTGACGAGCGCGTCATGGTTCTCGGCGAGGACGTGGGCAGGAAGGGCGGCGTCTTCGGCGCCACCGAGGGACTGTGGGCAAAGTACGGGGGCAAGCGCGTGCTCGACACGCCGCTCAGCGAGGCCATGATCGCCGGTGCCGCGGCCGGTGCCGCGATCTACGGCCTGCGTCCGATCGCCGAGATGCAGTTCGCCGACTTCGTCTATCCCGCCTTCAACCAGATCGTGTCCGAGATAAGCCGCATGCGATACCGATCGAACGGCGCCTTCGGGGTGCCGATGGTCATTCGCATGCCGTACGGCGGCGGCGTCCATGGGGCGCTGTACCACAGCCAGTCGAACGAGGCCTACTTCACGTCGACGGTGGGGCTCAAGGTCGTCGCGCCCGGGACCCCGGCCGACGCCAAGGGGCTCCTCAAGGCGGCGGTCCGCGACCCCGACCCGGTAATGTTCTTCGAGCACAAGAAGACCTACCGCCTGTTCAAGGCCGAGGTGCCCGACGGTGACACGGTCGTCCCGATCGGCAAGGCCGATCTCGCGCGCCCAGGGAAGCACCTCTCGATCTTCTGCTACGGCATGATGCGCACCTTCGCCCTCGAAGCGGCCGAAACGCTCGCGCGCGAGGACGGCATCGAGGCCGAGGTGGTCGACCTGCGGTCGCTGCGCCCCCTCGACGCGGTCGCGATCCTCGCATCGGTCGAGAAGACCTCCCGCGCGCTCGTCGTCCACGAGGCGAACCGTTTCGGCGGCTTCGGCGCCGAGGTGGCCGCCTTCATCGGCCAGGAGGGGTTCGAGCACCTCGACGCGCCGGTCACGCGCCTCGCGGGTCCGGAGGTGCCGGGCGTCCCGTTCCACCACAGCCTCGAGGACTGGTTCATGATCTCCCCGGCCAAGATCGTGGACGCGGCCCGCGCGCTGGCCGCGTACTGAATGCCATCCACCCCGCGCCCCGTGCGCTCGCGACAGAACTGAGGAAGGTCAATGTCCACGACGATCAAGATGCCGCAGCTGGGTGAGTCGGTCACCGAGGGCACGATCGAGCGCTGGCTCGTCAAGGAAGGCGACACGGTCGAGCAGTACGACCCGCTGTTCGAGGTCGTCACCGACAAGGTGAACGCCGAGGTGCCGGCCGAGGTGGCTGGCACGATCACGAAGATCATGATCGGCGACGGCGAGACGGTCGCCGTCGGCACCCCGCTCGCCGAGATCGACGCCGATGGCGCCGGCGCGGCCGAAGGAGCCGCCGCTCCATCCGAGGCCGCCGCGAGCCTGCCACCGGCCGAGGCGCCTCCCGCTGCCGACGCGTCACCCGACGCGGCACCGGCAGTTGCCGTGGAGCCGACTCCGGCCGCCGCGGCCGAGCAGCAGCAGGCGGCCCCCGCCGGCGAGGCGGAAGCGCCGCCCGCGCCGCCCGCCGAGGCGTCGCCAGCTCCGCAGACACCGCCCGCGCTGGCCGCGGCCGCCACTGCGCCGCCCGCGCCGCCCACCGACGGCTCCATGCGCATGACGCCCGCCGTGCGGCGCCTCGTACGTGAGCACAACCTCGACGTGGCCCGCATCACCGGCACCGGCTCCGACCGGCGGGTGACCCGCGAGGACGTCCTGCAGGCCGTTGCCCAGGCCGGTCAGCCCGCGGCGCCGGCAGCGACGCCGGCCGCCGCTCCTGCGCCGACCATGGCTGTCCCATCGGCCGGCACCCCGCCGGCAGCGGCCCCGGCACCCCCGGCCGCCGCGCCGGCGCCGGTTTCCCCACCACCGCCTCCATCGCCCATGGCGGCCGGCGGCGACACCGAGATCGCCCTGTCGCAGATGCGCAAGGGCATCGCGGCGAAGATGACGCAGGTCAAGCAGACGGTCCCGCACGCCTATACCGTCATCGAGGTCGACATGGGGAACGTGGTGCGCTGGCGCGAGGCGAACCAGGCGGCCTACAAGGCCCGCGAGGGGATCGGCATCAGCTACGTGGCGGCCGTGATCAAGGCGGTCACCGAGACGCTGCGCCAGCACCCGACCCTCAACGCGCAGTTCGCCGGCGACAAGATCCTCCTGAAGCAGCGCATGAACATCGGCATCGCGGTGGCGATCGACAACGGCCTCATCGTGCCGGTCATCCACGACGCGGACCAGCTCTCGCTCAGCGGCGTCAACCGCAAGGTGCAGGACCTCGCCGCGCGCGCCCGAACCAACAAGCTCAAGCTCGACGAGATCCAGGGCGGCACGTTCACCGTGAACAACACCGGCTGGTTCGGCTCCGTCTCGAGCATGCCGATCATCAACGCCCCCGAGGTCGCGATCCTGTCGATGGAGGCGATCGTCAAGCGCACGCGGGTCATCGAGGTCGAGGGCAGTGACGTGATCGCCATCCGGCCGATGATGAACGTGACATGCTCGTTCGACCATCGGGTCCTCGACGGCGCGCTGGTCGGCTTCTTCCTGGCCGACGTGCGCAAGCGCCTCGAGGCGTGGGGCATCGATACCCCGCTCGGCTGAGCCGAGCGTGACCCATAGCGTCCCGGGGCCGAGACGCCGCGGCCGCGCTCGACCCGGCCGATCCGCTGGCCGCGTTCCGCCACCGATTCGAGGGTGCGTGATCCGGACCGGATCTACCTCGAGGGCAACTCGCTCGGCATGCCCGCGAGATCGGTCCGGGCCGCCATCGAAGCCGGGCTCGCCACTTGGGCGGACGAGCTCGTCGGGGGCTGGGAGGCCTGGATCGACCTGCCGCGGCAGGTCGGCGACCGGTTGGCGGAACGCATCGCGGCGAAGGGGCGGGCGCTCACCACGCTGGCCATCGAGCTCGCCGATGCCTGGCTGGCGACGCTCGGCTTCGAGGTGGCGACCGCGCGCGACGAGAACGCACGCGGCGCGCGCGTCTCGCTCCGGCATCCGAAGGGCTCGCCGATTGCGCGGGCCCTTATCGAGCGTGCCAACGTGATCCCGGACTTCCGCCGCCCGGACATCCTGCGTCTCGGCTTCTCGCCGCTCACCACGCGCTTCGTCGACATCTGGAACGGCCTGGATCGGATCCGCGACATCGTCGCGCGCGGGGAGCAGCGCGGCATCGACCCGGCGGGCCACCGCGTCACCTAGGCGGGACGCTGCTCCTCGTCACCGCGCAGCCGCCGCACCGCCGGGATCCACGCGAGCCCGCCGATCGCCTGGAGCCCGATCGCGGCAAGCACGAGCAGGAGGCCGGGCAGGCCGAGCGTGGCGGCCGGGACAGCCCAGATCTCGATGCCGCCGAGCGGCCCGAACGAGGTGGCGTTCAGGTTCAGCCTCCTCCCGTCGAAGGCAACGGTGGGACCCCCCGGCGATGCCGCGGGAGCCGGAACGCCGACGCCGGCGGATGGCGAGGCGACCGGGCCACCCGAGGTCGCTGCCGACGGCACGCCCGATGGCCGCGCGGAGCTAGCGGCGGTGCCGGATCCAGCCGCTGGCGTCGAGGAGGGGGATCGGGTGGAAGCGGACGGGACGCCATCAGCGGGCTCGGAGGCGGATCTGCTCGGGTCGGGCGTCGGAGGTGTCGACGTCGCCTGTGGCGTCGGCTCCGGAGTCGGAATCGGGGTCGCACGCGGCGTCGGGACCGGGGTCGGCGACGGCGTAGGCAGGATCGGCGGCAGCACAGTCACCGCGATCGGCGTCCCGGTCTCCTCGACCCCGGAGCAATCCTTCCTTCGATGCGCATGGTTCGGCCACGAGACGGCGCCGGCAACCGTGGGCTGAGCCTTGAAGGTGAAGGTCACCGAGTCGCCGCTGCCGAGCAGCCCGCCGCCCGTCGTCGTGTGCACCACGACCGCCGTCCCGCTCACGCTGGCGATCCAATCGTTGCGGCCGGTGGAGGGCGTGGCGGCGCCAGCCGTGATGCTCTGGAAGGTCGACGGCAGGTCGACCTCGAGGCAGCCCAGCTTACTGGCAGGATCGAGGCTCGTGGCCGTCATGGTGAAGATGGTCAACTGGCCGGCGGTCACCGTCAGCGGCAGCCCGACGAGCGTCCAGACCATGAGCGCGCCGACAACGCTTGGGAGCGCGGCCACGAGGGAGGCGGCGAGGGCCAGCACGGTCGCGGTGCGCCGCGCGAAGCGCATCACGCCACCCAGAGCTCCGGTTGCCAGATCGACGTCGGCTCCTCGCCGGGGAGGGGAGCGTCGGCTTCGGTCTCGATGCCGGTGATGAAGGCCACGACGAGCTCCTCCTGGAGCTGGGAGCCGGCCGCGTCGCCCAGCCGCTTGAGTGCCTCGGCGGTCGACAGCGCCTTGCGGTAGGGACGCGTCGTCGTCATAGCGCTGAAGGCGTCGGCCACCGCGAGGACGCGGCCGATCATAGGGATGGCGTCTCCGTCGAGCCCCTCGAGATAGCCGTTGCCATCCCAGCGCTCGTGGTGGTTGCGGATGCCGGCCCGCACGAGGTCGACGTTGGGCACGTCGCGCACGATGGCGTCGCCCAGCGCAACGTGCTGCTGGAACATGCCGTACTCGTCCGCGGTGAGCTTCGAGGGCTTGCGCAGGATGACGTCGGGGATGCCGATCTTGCCGATGTCGTGGAGCAGACCGGCGAGGTGGATCGTCCGCAGCGTCTCCTCGTCGAGTCCCATACGCCGGGCCAGGAAGACCGCGTAGCGCGCCACATCCTCGGAGTGCCGCTTCGTGTAGTGATCCTTCGTGTCGACCGCGATGACGAGGCCCTGGAGGACATCGAAGCGGCTTACCACCACGCGATCCTCCTCGCCGACCTCCGCCACCCGGACGAGGTCCCCGCCGCCAGCCTTCGCCTCTTCCACCGCGACCGCGGCGGCGGTGAGGAGCTCGGTCACCGACGCGGCATGCTCGGGATAAGCGCAGATCCCTGCGCTGACACTCACCGGCAGGCGCTCCGACTCGCCGAACTGGACGCTGATGTCGGCAAGGCCCGACCGCAGCCGCTCGATGATGACCTCCATCTCGGAGACGCCGGCGCCGGGACGCACGATCAGGAACTCATCGGGCCCGTAGCGCGCCACGCGTCCGCCATCCTGCCCTGCGGCGCGGACCTGGTCCGCCACGCGCAGCAGGACGTGGTCCGCTGCGTCGTGACCGTGGGTCGCGTTGAACAAGCGGAAGTTGTCGATGTCGACCAGCGCGACGCCGATCGTGGTGCCAGCCGCTCGGGCCGTTTCGACCTCCTCGGCGAGGAGCCCGACCACGGCACCGTGGTTGAGCATCTCGGTCAGCGCGTCACGGCGGGTCGACTCGACGAGCTGGCGCTGCTGACGGGTCAGGCGTGCCTGGGCAGAGCGGAAGACCACGAACAGGAGCGCGGCAAGGACGAGCGCGGCTGCCAGGACGACGATCATGACGTCACGCCGCGTGGCGTCGAGGGTCGCGAGGAGCGGGGCCGCATCCCGCCAGATCGCCACCACCGCCAGCGCTCCGCCGTCGGACCCGAGAATCGGCAGGTACTCCTCCATCGCCTGGTTCGAGATCGCGATGCCGACGGCCGATGCATCGTCCGCGAGGGCAACCGACGGCTCCCCTGCCGCAGCCGCCTCGAGGGCCGTCGAGACCGGCGGTCGCTCACCCCGGCGGGTCGGCAGATCGCTGACCAGCACCACCCCATCGAGGCCTCGCACCTCGATGCGCAGGATGTCGTCGCCCGTCGCCAATGCAGCCAGCTGCGCACCGAGCTCGGTGGCGCGCGCGTCCGTCGGACCGTCCGCGTCGATGTCCTCGGCCCGCAGGTTCGAGTTGAGGAACAGCTCGATCAGGGACGCGTCACGGCCCACCACGGCATTCAACGTGGCGGCGGAGAGGTTGGCGGAGGTGACGACGACCAGGGCTGACGCGGTGACCCCCACGAGGAGGAGGAAGGCGCCGTACACCAGCCCGAGCAGCCGGGGGCTGCTCGTGGCGCGGCCGCGAGGCTTCAGCCACCGCGGCGTGATCGGCCGGCGCTTGGACATGTCGCCGCGACGGTAGGCATCGGGAGGCCGTACCGTCGATAGGACGTTCGCGTCGATGGTCCTACGTCCACGCGCGTGGCCCCTCGACCGGTCCCCCACCCCGACGACGCGTCCCGGGCCCGGCCCGTACACAGGTCCTGGCCGTTACATCCGGGCCGGCCGACGCTCGCAATAGGCCGCCATCAGCTCCTCGGCGGCATCGGGCAGGTATCGGACGACCTCGCGCATCGTGACCCCCGAGGCGCGGCCGGTCCGAGGCGCAATGAAGGCGAGCACCTCGTCAGGACGCCGCTTCGATACCTCGCGCAGCACCCAGCCGATCGCCTTGCGGATGAAGAACTCGCGCTCGTCGAGCATCGCGTCCGCGTGCCGCGCGAAGCGCGCGAACGCAGCCCCGTGCCGCAGCGGCTCGATCTCGGCGAGCAGGGCCGTGCGCCGAATCCAGAAATCGGGGTCCTGCGCCCACCGCTCGAGCCACCCGTCGGCCACGTCCGGCTGTCGAACGAGCAACGGACCGATGACGTTGGTCGCGAGCGCGTCGCTCAGCGCCCAGGTGCCTGAGGCGCGAATCATGCGCTCCACGAGGCCGAGATCCTCGGCGTGCAGCCGAGGCACGTGACGCTCCAGGAGCGCGACCGCGGCCATGCGGCACTCGTGGACCGGCGCGCGCCAGAGCTGGTCGACGAGCGCCAGCACCCCGTCGCGGTCCAGCCCGAGCGACCGGTCGAACGCGGTCACGATCCGCCGAATCTCCCAGACCGTCACCCCGAGGAAGGCGAGATCGCTCTTGAGGTAACGCTGCTCCGCGGCCGCGCGCTCGGGGGTCCCGACCGCCGCCAGCTGCTCGGTGATTTCGTCGGCCAGCTCCACGACGTCCCGCACGGGCGCAGTCTAGACTTGCCGATCATGAGCACCGTGTCTCGCCCCGACTTCGCCGGGCTCGGCGAGCTGGCGGTCGTCAGCAACCCGGTCGGCGGGCACGCCTCGCCGTCCGAGGTCATGTACCCGGGCGGCGCCGAGGTCGATGGCGGCCTCCTCGCTCCGGGCGACCCGCTGCCCGAGAACGCCGGGCCGGGCGGCCGGCGGCCGGAGTGGCTCAAGGTGCGCATTGGGGCCGGCAGCACGTACGCCGGCACGAAGCGCGTCATCCGCGCCGAGGGCCTGAACACGGTCTGCGAGGAGGCCCGCTGCCCCAACGTCGGGGAGTGCTGGGCCCTCGGGACGGCGACCTTCATGATCCTCGGCAGCGTCTGCACCCGGAACTGCGGCTTCTGCGCCATCGACACCGGTCGCCCACCGATCACCGACCTCGACGAACCGCGCCGAGTCGCCGAGGCGACGAAGCAGATGCACCTCCAGCACGTCGTGGTCACCATGGTCGCGCGCGACGACCTGCCCGATGGCGGGGCCGGGGTGGTGGCCGAGACGATCCGCAAGATCCGGCTCGAGAACCCCGGCACGAGCATCGAGGTCCTCATCAGCGACCTCAACGGTCGCGCGACCGACATCCGCACCGTCGTCGAGGCGCAGCCGGACATCCTCAACCACAACATCGAGACGGTCCCCCGCCTCCAGAAGCAGGTCCGACGGCGCGCGCGCTGGGATCGGTCGGTGAGCGTCCTCACCCACGGCCGCACGGTCGCCACCGAGATCGGCTTCGACGGCATGGTTACAAAGACTGGGATGATGCTCGGGCTTGGCGAGACGTGGGACGAGATCATCGAGGCGATGCACCTGCTGCGCGAGGCGGAGGTCGACGTGCTCACCATCGGGCAGTACCTGCGCCCCAGCCGGAAGCACCTGCCGCTCATGAAGTACTACACGCCGGCCGAGTTCATGAGCCTCCGGCGCACCGGTCTCGAGATGGGGTTTGCGCACGTGCAGGCCGGCCCGCTGGTCCGCTCCAGCTACCACGCGGCCGAGCAGGTCCCCGGCCACGAGGCCGCGGCAGCCGTCTAGGCCGATGTCGACCGCCTCCCGCCTGCGCGACATCTCCGCGCACCCTTCCGCCACAGCCAGCCCGCACCCCCTGCGACGGCCGGACCGAAACGCGCCCTACCGCCCAGCGAGCGACGACCACCCGGTGCTCGCCGCACACGGCGGCCTCCTCACCCTCGACCGGCTCGGGACCGTGGCCTACGAGCCCACGTGGGAGCTCCAGGAGGAGCTTGCCACCCAGCGCCGCGAGCGCCGCATCGGCGACCGGCTCCTCCTCCTCGAGCACTTCCCGGTCTTCACGCTCGGCCGCGGCGGCGACGAGGCGAACCTCCTCGCCCCGCCCGAGCGGCTGCGCGAGATGGGGGCTGATCTCGTGCGGATCGACCGCGGCGGCGACATCACGTTCCACGGTCCGGGCCAGATCGTCGCCTACCCGATCGTCGAGCTCCGCGACCCGCTCGACCTGCGACGCTACGTCCGCGCCCTCGAGGAAGCGGTGATCGCCACCGCGGCGACGTTCGGCGTCAGCGCCGGTCTCCTTCCCGAGCATATCGGCGTATGGGTGGACGGCGACCGGAAGCTTGCCGCGTTAGGGGTGCGCGTGAAGCGCGGCGTCACCACCCATGGGCTGGCGCTCAACGTGAGCACCGACCTGCGCTGGTTCGATGAGATGATCCCGTGCGGCATCCCGGACAAGACGGTCACCTCGCTTGCCGCCGAGCTCGGCCACGCGGTCGAGATGGAGACCGTCGAGGACGAGTTGGCACGCCAGCTGGCCGCGCACCTCGGCAGCCGGCTCGTGCAGGGGACGCCGGGAACCGTCGGCCCGGCCGGCGGCCGCGAGCAATGACGCCGCGCGAGGAGACCATCGTGGAACGGGCCGGGGCGCCGGCAGCCGACACGCAGCATGCCGTGCGGATCGAGACCGGCAGCTTCGGGCCGTGGGAGACGAATGCGTATCTCGTCTGGGACGGCCGCTCACCGGACGCGCTCGTGCTGGACCCGGGGATGGGCGCGGCGAAGCCGCTGGCGGCGCGAGTGGCGGAGGCGGGCTTGCGCCTGCACCTGATCGCCGACTCGCACGGCCACATCGACCACGTCTTCGACAACGCGGAGCTCCACGAGGCGACGGGCGCCCCGATCGCCATCCACCCCGACGACGCGTACCGCCTCGTCGGCCACAACTCGTACGGCTTCGAGGTGCGCGAATCGACCGCCGAGCGCGACCTGCGCGAGGGCGACGAGGTCCGGGTCGGCGAGCTCGCCTTCACCGTGCTCCACACCCCGGGGCACACTGAAGGCTCGGTCTGCCTCTACGAGGCGCGCCGCGCCATCCTCCTGTCCGGCGACACGCTCTTCGAGTCGAGCTGGGGACGGACCGATCTTCCCGGCGGCGACAAGGCGCAGATGATCGCCTCACTCGCTCGCCTCGCCGCCGAGATCCCCGCCGCGGTGCGCATCCTCCCCGGCCACGGCCCCGAGACGACGATGGCGCGGGAACTGCCGTGGCTGCGCCGTGTGGCAGAGACCGGGCGCCTCGTCGCGCCCGGTTGAGGATCGTTCGGCATCGGCCCTGCTGCGGGTACGATCTGGTCGCGACCGCAGTTGAGGAGCTCATCCGTGGCGAACCTGCAGATCACCTGGCTCGGGCACGGTGGCGTGCTCTATCGGTCACCGGAGGGCATCCACCTCTGGGTGGACCGATGGACCGGCGGCCCGACCTACCCGGCGGCCTTCGCAACGCCCGAGCGGGCTGACATCGTCGCTCCGACGCACGGCCACTTCGACCACGTGGGCGAGGACTGCCGCGAGATCGCGCTGCTCGCCGATGCGCACGACGGCACGACCGTCGTCTGCTCCCACGAGATGAGCGTGTTCCTGGCCGGGCTCGGGATCGAGGCGGTCGGCATGAACAAGGGCGGCACCTTCGAGGTGGCCGGGATCGGCCTGACGATGGTCCACGCCGAGCACTCCGGTGGCGCGACCATGACCGGTGGCGAGACGCAGCTCACGCGCGACCTCGGCTGCTGGGGCTGGGTGCTCACCTTCGACGACGGCACCGTCGTCTACCACAGCGGCGACACCGATCTCTTCGGCGACATGGCCCTCGTCCGTGAGCGATGGGCGCCCTCGGTCGCCGTCCTGCCGATCGGCGGCCACTACACGATGGGACCGCGCGATGCGGCGCGCGCCGTCGACCTCGTGGGCGCGCAGAGCGTTCTGCCCGTGCATTTCGGCACCTTTCCGGCGCTGGCCGGCACCCCGGACGAGCTCGCCCGGCATACGTCGGCGCGCGTGGTGCGCCTCGAGCCTGGCGAAACCTGGGAGGTCTGAGCGCGGTGCCCTCCACGCTGGACGCCTGGGTCGAGAGCGGCTCGAAGCGCGTCCTGGCCGGCGTGGTCGACTGGCCGGGCTGGTGCCGGGGTGGTCGCACGGAGGAGGAGGCGCTCGACGCGCTCGGGGCCCACCGAGACTGATACGCGCGCGTTGCCTCGCGCGCCTTCCACGCGGTGCCAGCCGGCACCCCGTCGTTAACCATCGCCGAGCGGCTGGGCGGCGACGCGACCACCTACTTCGGCGCCCGGGCGCGCATCCCGCTGCCGATGCGCGTCCGGTCGACACCAAGGAGCTCGCCCGCCAGCGCGCGCTGCTCGGAGCCGCACGGTCGACGCGCGATGACACGGCCGAGCGCGCGAAGGGCAATGAGCCGGTGAAGGGTCCGTGGGGCGATGGCCGCACGCTGACGAAGATGATCGCCCACCTCCTCGCGGCGGAGAAGCGGATCTCGGGAAGCTCGGCAGTCGCCGGCCGGCCGCGACCGGCGGCATCGCGCGCCTCCGCGAGGTGGCCCTCAATGCCTTCGCGGCCCGCGTCATGGCACGCCGCTCGCGGACCCGGCGAAGACGGTGAAGCTCTGGTCGCCGCGCTGCTGGGTCCGCGGCTCGGCGTGGCACGCGCTCGACCACGCCTGGGGAGATAGAGGACCGCCGGCGCTAGGATGGTGCGACGGCAACAGGTCTCAGTGTTTCAAGGCGCTACCTGGCCGACCAATTGCGTGACGACGAGAGTGCCGTCGGTCGCGAGCAGAAAGACGATCGCGCGGTCAGCCACCAGGGGACATGGTGCCGCTGACGTCGATGGCGCGGGCGCAGGCCCGCATGCCGCACCGGAGAACCGACCTTCGAATTGAACGCGCCATATCAGTCCGAGCTGGGCCGGCTCCCCGAACTGAGAAGCCGCCCCACGCTCCGCTCCAACGAGGGTGACGCCGCCGGAAGACGGCGGTAAGTGCAGTCGCGCGAGCGCGATCGCGTCAGTTCGATCGATGAGGCCAGGGGACGCATCGGGGCCGATGCGACATGCCGAGAGAAGTGCCACGCTGAGCGCAGCCATGAGATTGAGAACCCGGCCAGCACCTATTGCACGCTTCGTGGGCATCGCGACGTCACTTGGTCGCTTGGCGGCCAGCTTGGACCCCGAAGATGATCCGACCCGTATTGGCATCCACGAATGTCACGGTGCAAGCGATTTGCGCCCCAACAACGCCCGAATCCTAAGGTATCTCAGGGATCGAACTTTTAGACAGCCGCGAGATTAGGACGGCCGAGCTGCAACGTCAAAGCATTCAGGCTCGCCGGTAGTCCATCATTTTGGGCCTGAGCCTGATGCACTAGTGGGTCGCATCGACTTCTACCTCCGCGTAGAGGAAACCCCTCTCCATTGGGAAAGTTGGGGCTGTCGGTGGCGGCCGTCAGCCAGGCATGAGATGTTCCGTCCATCATCGGTCTAGAATGTCGAACCCCATGAGCAGCGGCCCCTCCCTTGTCCATGCCCGCGACCTGACGAAGCGCTTCGGCGAGTTCACCGCCGTCGACGGCATCGCGTTCGACGTGCATCCGGGCCAGGCGTTCGGCTTCCTCGGGCCGAACGGGGCCGGCAAGACGAGCACGATGCGCATGATCGCCTGTGCCAGCCCCTTCACCTCCGGTGAGCTGAGCGTGATCGGCATGGATCCGCGCACCCAGCCGCGCGAGATCAAGGCGCGGCTCGGCGTGGTGCCGCAGATCGACAACCTCGACACGGAGCTCACCGTGCGCGAGAACCTCGAGATGTACGCGCGCTACTTCGACATCCCGGCCAAGGTCGCCCGCGAGCGCGCCGACGAGCTGCTCCAGTTCGTGCAACTCGACGAGCGTGCGAAGGACCAGGTGGAGCCGCTGTCGGGCGGCATGAAGCGGCGGCTGACGATCGCCCGCGCGCTCATCAACGAGCCGGAGCTCGTCATCCTCGACGAGCCGACGACCGGCCTCGACCCGCAGGCGCGGCACCTCCTCTGGGACCGCCTCTACCGGCTGAAGCAGCGCGGCGCCACGCTCATCATCACCACCCACGACATGGACGAGGCGGAGCAGCTGTGCGACCGGCTCGTGGTGATGGACAAGGCGAAGATCGTGGCCGAGGGCTCCCCGCGCGAGCTCATCGATACCTACAGCACGAAGGAGGTCCTCGAGCTGCGCCTGGCCGACGACGTACGTGCCGGGCTGGACGGCGCCCTCAACGCGCTGGCCGATCGGGTCGAGGAGCTCCCCGACCGCCTCCTGCTCTACACCGATGACGGCGAGCGCGCTCTCGACGCGATCCACGAGCGCCACATCCATGTCACCGGCGCCTTCGTGCGACGCTCGTCGCTGGAGGACGTGTTCCTGCGGCTCACCGGCCGCTCGCTCATCGAGTGAGGTCGCCGGACCGATGACGGCGCTCGTCCTGCCGGCCTCGCGCGTCTTCCGCCGCAACTGGCTCGTGTATCGGCGCATCTGGTATCGGAGCCTGTTCTTCGGCTTCCTCCAGCCGCTCATGTTCCTCACCGCCATGGGCCTGGGGCTCGGTGGCCTGGTGAACACCGCGAACAGCGCCGCCTTCGAGGGGATCCGGTTCGTCGACTTCATCGGTCCGGGGCTCATGGCCGCGACGGCGATGCAGACGGCGACCTTCGAATCGACCTACCCGATCATGAACAAGATCATGTGGGGCCGGAACTACGAGGCGATGCTCTCGACGCCCCTCGAGACGCGGCAGATCCTCTTCGGCGAGCTGGGCTGGATCTCGTTCCGCATGACGACGATCGCCACCATCATTCTCATCGTTCTCACCGCCTTCGGGATCACGCGCACGCCGCTCGCTGTGCTGGCGATCCCGGTCGTGGTCCTGACTGGCCTCGGCTTCAGCGCCAACCTCATCGCCTTCACCGCGACCCAGAAGAACGACGTCGGCTTCAGCTGGGTCTTCCGCTTCATCGTCAATCCGCTCTTCCTGTTCAGCGGGACCTTCTTCCCGCTGCCCGGACCGATCCAGGGCATCGCGTGGGCGACGCCGCTCTTCCACGGCGTCGAGCTCGTGCGCGGCCTCGTCCTGAACCGCCTCGACCTCGCGCTGGCGCCGCTCCATCTGCTCTACCTGCTCGCGTTCGCCGCCATCGGCCTCTGGCTGGCGGATCGCAACCTCCACCGCCGGATGGCGAAATAGACCGATGACCACCGACTCCCGTCCGCTCGCTCGCGGCCCGGCTGAGCCTGTCGGACCAGGTGGCCTCGCCGGCCTCATCGGCCCGGTGTGGCGCGCGCGACGCCTCGTGCAGCGCAACATCATGGTCTACCGCCACCAGGCGATCGTCATCCTGTCCGGCGGCCTGGAGCCGATCTTCTACCTGCTCGGGATCGGGCTGGGCGTTGGCCGCCTGATCCCCTTTGTCGTCCTGGCCGATGGGCGCCAGATCTCGTATGCGGCGTATGTCGCGCCGGCGCTGCTCGCGACCGCGGCCATGAACGGGGCGGTGTTCGAGACGATCTTCAACGTCTTCTTCAAGCTCAACTACGCGAAGACGTACGACGGCATCCTCGCCACGCCAATGGGCATCGGCGAGATCGCAATTGGCGAGATGCTGTGGGCGCTGCTCCGCGCGCTGCTCTACGCGGTGAGCATGCTCGTCATCATGCTCGTCGCCGGACTGATCCTCTCCCCGTGGGCGGTCCTCGCGCTGCCGGTGGCGCTGCTCATCGCCGGCTCGTTCGCCGCTGCGGGCCTGGCCGGAACCTCGTTCCTGCGCACCGTCCAGGACTTCGACGTGCCGATGGGCCTCATCGTGATGCCGATGTTCCTCTTTTCCGGCACCTTCTTCCCGATCACCGCCTACCCGTGGTACATCCAGATCTTCATGGAGGTGACACCGCTCTACCACGCGATCAACCTCATCCGCGGCCTCACCACCGGGATCGTCAGCTGGGCGCAGGCCTGGGACTTCGGCTACCTCGTCGTCTTCTTCGTCGTGATGATGGCGATCGCGATGGCACGCATGGAGCGCAAGCTCATCAAGTAGCCCTCGGCGGCAGTGACACGCGAGGGCGACCCTCGGTCCGAGCGTGGCCTGCCACGAGCGGCCGCGCCGCGTGGCAGACCCGTCGTGACACACGCTGTCACGTGCCTCACGTGACGCACGCTGTCACGAGCGGTGGCTGACAGGGCGGCACGGGCCTCCCCGCACCACTCCCGATCAGACGATCCGACGCCAGCGCGGATCCGCCGGCGCATCGGCTCGGCGGTAGGCCTCAGCGAGGATCTCGATCGGGTGGCGGGTGCGGACGCCGGTCGACTGCTCGATCTGCCAGCGGCACGTCTCCGAGTCGCAGGCCGCCTGGCGCGCCCCCGCCTTTGCCGCGGCGCGCACCTTCGCGAAGAGCGGCGCCCCCACGTCCTGGGCGATCTGCCACCGCTCGGCCTTGAGCCCGTACGTGCCGGCCGCGCCGCAGCAGTCGTGGTCCTGGTCGACGGCGTGCAGCCCGGGGACGAGCCCGAAGAGGTCCATCGCCGGAGTGCCGATGCCGTGCGATTTCAGCTGGCATGGGGGGTGGTACGGCAGCGCCTCGTGCATCGGTCCGAAGCGCGTGTCGAGCTCACCGCGGTCGTTGAGGTTGGCGAGGAGCTCGCAGATGTCCCAGGTGGCATCGGCGACGGCGCGGGCGTCGGCGTCGTCGAGGTCGAGCATCTCGCGGTACTCGGCCTTCAGCGCATGCGTGCACGACGTCGACGTGCCGACGATCTTCACCCCGGCGCGCGCGAACGCCGCGAGTGAGGCGAGGTTGCGCTGCGCCTTGCGACGGGCGTGGTCGTAAAGGCCGTTGCTGATGAACGGCAGCCCGCAGCACTCCTGCCTGGGGACGATGACCGTGAACCCGTTGCGCTCCAGCACCGCGACCGCATCCTCCCCCACGCCGGGCTCGAAGCCGTTCACCGCGCAGCCGTGGAAGTAGGCGACGGTGCGTGCGGGGTCGGCGCCTGCGGGCAGCGCGGTGAGCCCGCCGCGGCGCTTCCAGGTCGACGCGAACGTGCGCCTCGCGAAGGAGGCCAGCGGTCCCCGGCGGTGGACGCCGAGCACCTTCTCCCCCATCCAGCGCGCCAGCCGGTTCCGGAGCCCCAGGTTGGCGAGTGGTGCCAGCGGCACGCCCAGCCGCGCCAGCAGGTCGGTGTCGCTGATGAGCCGGTTGCGGATGCTCGCCCCGCGGCTCGTGACGATCGCCGCGCGCGCGCGGTTATTCGTCTCGGCGATCAGAACGCCGGCCGGGCAGGCGCGGGTGCAGATCCCGCAGCCGGAGCACAGGTCGACGGTGTGATCGGGAATCGCCTCCGCGTGCGTCGGGCCGCGGAAGCGCTGGGCCTGGGGGCCGACGTACTTCGGTCCCGGAAAGGCATCGGTCACGCGGGCGACCGGGCAGACCGTCTGGCAGACCGTGCACTTGATGCAGGCGTCGGTGCTGAACGGCGGAAACTCGCGGGCCGCCGCGTCATGGAACGTCACGCGCTCGCCTCCTGCCGGACCGATGCGCCCGCGCCGGCCAGCGCGGCCGCCACTCGGTGCGCGCTGGCGATGGCCACGCCATCGCCGCAGCGCTCGTCGAGGTAGCGCATCCCACTGAGTGCCGAGCCGATGACACGCACATTGCGCGGGCCGTCCGCGGGTCGCAGCTCGTCGTCGGTGGCGATGCCGGCGCCGTCGAGTGGGGCGGCGGTCAGCGGATCGTCGCCGAACCACGCGTCGCGCGGCGGCGCGGCGACCGGCAGCCCGAACACGCGCTCGATGAGGGTCCCGTCGGGCGCGCCGCGGATGCCGCCGCCGGCAATCCCGCCGGTGGCGAGCACGAAGGCGTCGGCCGGGATGCGCAGGGTGCGCGATGCGCCCTCGGTGTGGATGGCGGTGATGCGATCCCCGTCGCGCTCCACCTCGACGACCGGGAATCCCCACTGCAGCCGCCCACCGGCCTTGACCAGCCGGCGCCGGAGCGCCTCGTAGACGCGCAGCCCTGGGACCGATGGCGGGACGCTCACCATCTCGAACGGTGGCGCGCCGAACGCGGCGGTCGCCTCGTCGAGCGCGGCGCGGTGATCGGCCAGGCCGAGGACCGCGGGGACGCCCAGCCGCCACGCCCCGGGCGGGATCGCGTCCGCGATGGCGCGCAGGGCTCGGCGGCGCCACGTTGGGTCGTCGAAGTGGCGCGCCAGCGTCAGGGCGTTGAGGTTGTGGAGCTCGGCGAGCTCGGGCAGCTCGACCTCGATCGCCTCGATGCGCGCCGGTCCATCGGGCCAGCGCCGAGCACGCAGGTTGCCGGCGGCAAGTCCGGGCCAGGCGTCGCGGTAGCGCCGGAAGCCGACGAGCAGCAGCCCGACGCCGCGCCACGGCTCGAGGAGCGCGGCCTGGCCGATCGGCAGGGTGCCGGCCGGGCGCAGCGTCCCGATCGCGGTGGGGATCGGCTTGAGCGGGGTATCGAGGCCGCCGACGTACGGGAGACCGGCGTCGGCGAGGCGCGTGACGTGCTCGTCGAGCGCCGAGGGCATCACCGGCGCCAGGCGACCGAACGGGTGGGACCGGTCCTTCGCGAGTCGCGCCACCCCTTCTCGGGCGGTGGTCGCCCCCGAGGGCGCTGCAACGTCGAGGCCACCGTGGGTCCAGTGGGTGGCCGCCATGCCCTTCGCGGCGACGAACACGCTCGCGCCGCGCTCCGCGAGCGCGACCCCGCAGCTCAGGCCCGCCAGCCCGCCGCCGATGACGGCGACGTCAGCCCGCGCCATCGGTCGCTTTCGGGTCGCGCAGGCCGTCGACGGCCAGCGTGCCGCGGAAGATGCCGGCGGTGAGCGCCAGCTCGGCGAGCTGGTCGCCCCAGGCGATGGGGTGCGTGCCGCGCGTCCGCTCGGCCAGGAACTCGAGAAGTGCGTGGTTCGGGTCCGGCGCGCCCGCCGGCAGCTCCCCCGTGGCGTGCCGTGCGGCGAGGAGCGAGGTCGCGCGCACCATGCAGAAGGCACCCTGGCAGGGGCCCATCCCGAGCCGCGTCGTGCGGCGGAGATCGTCGAGCGACGAGTCGCCGCGCTCGTCGAGGGCGGCCGCGAGCCGGTCGCGGGTCACCATCTCGCATTCGCAGACGAGCTCCGCGTCGCCACCGCCGGTCGCCTCGTGGGCGGCGAAGCGGTCGCCGAGCCAGTAGTGCGCACCCCGTGCGGGCCCGGGCAGCTCCTCGTCGGCCGTGCGGCACGGCGCGTCCACGCCGAGCGACGCTGCCACGCGGTCGACCGTCTGGGCCGCCATGAGCCGATACGTCGTCAGCTTCCCGCCCACGATGCTCCAGAAACCGCCGATGCCGTCGCGGCGGCCGTGATCGATGACGTGGTGGGCGCGGCTGATCTCGCGGGAGCCCTCGTGGTGCTCGGCATCCTGCACGTCGGCGGCGTCGTAGAGCGGCCGCGCGCCGGCGTACGCACGGAGCACGCGCGCGCCGCCGAGGCCGGGGACGAGCCGCTCGCCGTCGACGAGCAGGGCGTCGACCTCCTCCCGCGTGACACGCACCTCGTCGGGATCCGGGATCGTGATGTCGGTCGTGCCGAGGATGCACACGGTGTGAACGGGGACGATGATGTCGCCGTCGCCGGGCGGCGCCAGCCGGTTCACGACCGATGCCGTCACGCGGCGCGAGAGGACGAGCATCGAGCCCTTGCCGGGGCTCATCGTCAGCTGTGCGCCGGCGACGCGCGCCACCTCGCCCGCCCACGCCCCCGCGGCGGAGACGATCGCGCGGCAGGCCACCGTGCGCCGCTCGCCCGTGTGATGGTCGTGGAGGTGCGCCGCGGCGATGGCGCCCGCGGCGTCGCGCTCGACGCCGACGAGCTCGTGATAGCGCCAGGCGTCCGCGCCGTGCTCGCGGGCGCTCGCGAGGTTGGCGTCGACGAGCTCCCACGGCTCGAGCGACGCGTCCGGGACCCGGTAGGCGGCGCGGATGCGGCGGTTCAGGAGCGGCTCGGTCGCGAAGAGCTGCGCGAGCGGGATCGGCTCGGCCTCGATGCCCGCCGTCGCGCAGGCCGCCGGGAAGCGCTCGAGGTAGTCGTCGGGGTCGTCGGGGGTGGCCACGAAGTAGCCACCGGTCAGCTCCAGCGCGGCCGGCGCGATGCGGCGCAGGATCGCGTTCTCGGCGGCGCAGTGACGAGCGGAGAGCGGGTCGCTCTCGACGTAGCGGCCGCCCGAGTGGAGCAGGCCGTGGTAGCGGCCGCTGGTCCCGGAGGCGAAGTCGCCACGTTCGACGAGGAGCGCCGCGATGCCGCGCATCGCCAGGTCTCGCAGGATCCCGGCACCGGTCGCGCCCCCGCCGACGACGAGGACGTCGACCTCGGAGCGGGCCGGCGCACGAGTCACGTCCGACCGCCCCTCAGGATCGGCAACGCGCCTCGCAGGTAGTCCCAGCCCGAGACGAGGGTGAGTGCCGTGGCGGCGACCATGATCCAGAAGCCCACCACATCGAGCGTCGGCCCGGCGCCCGTGGCGGCGAGCGGGCCGCCGTTGGACGCATCCCAGGAGAGGAGGAGGATCGCCATGCCGGCCAGCGTGGTGGCGGTCTTGCTCTTTCCGAGTGCACGGGCTGGAATGACGACGTTCGCGGCCGCGGCCACCTGCCGCACGCCGGAGATCACCAGCTCGCGGATGATGATCGTGGCCACGATCCAGGTCGGGAGCAGCCCGACCTCGACCATCGCGACGAGGACGCCGGCCACGAGGACCTTGTCGGCGGTGAGGTCCATGAAGACGCCGAGCGGCGACACCTCATCGCGCCGTCGGGCGAGCCAGCCGTCCGCCCAGTCGGTGAGCGAGGCGAGAACGAAGATGACGAAGGCGGCGAGCCCGGTGCCGGGCGTCGCGATCAGGACGAGCGCGCACACCACGGGAGTGGCGAGGATGCGCGCGACGCCGAGCAGGTTCGGCGCCGAGCCGATGCGCGCCGGGCGCATGGTCCGCTCGACCACCGGCGCCGGGTCAGACACGCGCGACCTCCTCCTTCTGTCCGATGCGGCGCTCGGTGCCGGCCCGCAGCCGCGCGATGTTATCGGCATGTGCCCACGTCACCAGCAGCCCGGCGGCGAGCGCGTAGGCTACGCCGGCCCAGGGTGCCAGGTCGAAGATCGCGAGGATCGCGACCACCAGCGGGGCGAGGAGCGACCCCGCGATCGATCCTGCCGAGACGTATCGCCAGCGCCAGATGACGAACACCACCACCGGCACCAGGACGAGGAGCGCAAGCGGCGCGATCGCGCCGAGCCCGCCGGTCGACGTTGCCACGCCGCGGCCGCCGGTGAAACGAATGAACACCGACCAGATGTGCCCCACGATGGCGACGAAGCCGGCCGCCGCGGCAACCCACGGCGCGCTTTCCGCCGGCCCCGCCTGGTAGAGCGCGTATGCGAGGAGCACGGCCGCGACACCCTTGCCGACGTCGAGCACGAACACGAGCGCCGCCATTCGCGCCCCGAGGGTGCGGAGCGCATTCGTCGCGCCGGTGCGGTGCGAGCCGAAGTCACGGATGTCGATCCCGCGCGTCACACGGCCGAGGATGAGGCCGAACGGCAGCGCCCCGAGCAGGTAGCCGAGGACGACGAGCGCGAGCGCCCCCAGCGGCCACGTCATCGGCCGTTGCCGAGCTTGTTCATCGCGCCGGCCTCGTCGGCCGCGGCGCGCACCCCCTCGACCGAGTCGCCGGCGCTCGCCTGGACGGCGCCGATGAACGTGCCCTCGACGAGGGGCCCGCCGGAGAGGCGCACGCGCGACGCGGCTTCCGGAGCGAGGAGCTCGTCGAGCGCGAGCTGCGCCGACAGCACCGCCCCGCCGAGGTCGGCGATGACCACCACCCCGGCACCGGTGTCGGCGCGGCCGATGGCCTCGGCGATCCGGGCGGCATCGGTGCCGATCGCGCCGTCGGCCATGCCGCCCGCGGCGACGAGTCGCGGGCCACCGGGATCGAGGTTCGCGAGCTGTCGGACGAGGTCGACGGTCGCCTCGGCGACCGCAGCCGAATGCGAGACGACCACGATCCCCACCGTCGGCTCATCGGGCATGCGTCAACCGGACCCCTGTGTGGCGAAGGTGGGGCGGCGCGAACGCCGCCCCCATCGGTCCGATCCTAGTGCTCTTCCCAGTCGAGAGCTCGCTGGACCGCCTTCTTCCAGCCGCGGAAGAGCTTCTCGCGCTTCTCCGCGTCCATCTGGGGCTCGAAGCGACGGTCGAGCGCCCAGTTCGTCGCCACGTCGGCGATGTCCTTCCAGAACCCGACGGCGAGGCCGGCCAGGTAGGCCGCACCCAGCGCGGTCGTCTCGGCGACCTGTGGCCGCTCGACCGGCACGCCGAGGATGTCGGCCTGGAACTGCATGAGGTCGTTATTCACGACCGCGCCGCCGTCGACCTTCAGCTCGCTGAGCTTCACGCCAGAGTCGGCCTGCATCGCCTCCAGCACCTCGCGGGTCTGATAGGCCATCGAGTCGACCGTTGCCTTCGCGATGTGCTCGATCGTGGAGCCGCGGGTGAGACCGACGATCACGCCGCGCGCGTACTGGTCCCAGTACGGCGCGCCGAGGCCAACGAAGGCGGGCACCATGTAGACGCCCTCGGTGTCAGCCACCTTGCCTGCGAGCTTCTCGACGTCCGCCGAGTTGGTGATCACCTTCAGGCCGTCACGGATCCACTGCACGGCGGCGCCGGCGATGAAGACGGATCCCTCGAGGGCGTAGGTCACCTTGCCGCCATAGCCCCACGCGACGGTGGTGAGCAGCCCGTTCTTCGACGGGACCGCCTCCTCGCCGGTGTTGATGAGCATGAACGCGCCAGTGCCATAGGTCTGCTTCGCCATCCCGGGCTCGAAGCATGCCTGCCCGAATGTCGCGGCCTGCTGGTCGCCGGCGTCACCGGCGATCTTGATCGGTGAGCCGAAGAACTCGGCCTCGGTCTCGCCGAACACCTCGGACGAAGGGCGCGGAGTGGGCATCATGGCGCGCGGGATGCCCATCTCCGCCAGCAGCTCGTCGTCCCAGTCGAGGGTGTGGATGTTGAAGACGAGCGTCCGGCTGGCGTTGCTGTAATCGGTGACGTGGACCTTGCCGCCGGTGAGACGCCAGATCAGGAACGTGTCGACGTTGCCGAACAGCACCTCGCCGCGCTCCGCCTTCTCGCGCGTACCGGGGTTGTTCTCGAGGATGTGGCGGATCTTCGTGCCGGAGAAGTAGGCGTCGATGGGCAGGCCGGTCTTCGAGCGGACCGTGTCCTCCATCCCCTTCGCCTTCAGTGAGTCGCAGTAGGCGGCAGTAATGCGGCTCTGCCAGACGATCGCGTTCTGCACCGGCTTGCCGGTCGCCTTGTCCCAGACTACGGTCGTCTCGCGCTGGTTCGTGATGCCGATGGCGGCGATGTCGTCGGGCGTGGCGCCGCCGTCGGCCATCACCTTCTTCGCCACGGCCAGCTGGGAGTCCCAGATCGCCTCTGGGTCGTGCTCGACATGGCCGGGCGACGGGTAGATCTGGGGGAACTCCTGGTTGGCCGTCGCGTGGATCGTGCCATCCTTGTTGAAGAGGATCGCTCGCGACGAGGTGGTTCCCTGGTCGAGGGCGAGAACGTACTTGGCCATGTCGATCGCTGCCTTCCTTTCGTGGTCGGTTCGCGTCTGGGTCAGCCCGCCGCGACGGCGTCGCGGAGTGATTCGAAGAGGATGGTGGTGGAGGTCGCGCCGGGATCCTGGTGGCCCATCGCGCGCTCGCCCAGGTAGCTGGCGCGCCCCTTGCGCGCCACCAGGGGGGTGACCCGGTCGCGTCCCGTGGCCGCCGCGGCCGCGGCGCCCGAGAGGGCCGGCCGGATGCCATCGCCGGCGGTCGCGTCATACGCGTCGAGCGCCGGCGCCATGGCGTCGACCATCGTCTTGTCGTCGAGCTCCGCCTTGCCCCGCTGGCGGACGCCCTCGAGCCCGGCCCGCAGGGCGGTGCCGAGTCCCACGGCGTCGGTGGCGGCCTCGTCGCCGAAGGCGGTGGCGAGGCGGAGGAAGAAGGTCCCGTACAGCGGTCCGGAGGCGCCGCCCACCGTCGAGATGAGCGTCATGCCGACGAGCTTCGCGGCGGCGCCGAGCGTCTCGGTCGCGCCCTCGCCGAGCTTGGCGCGCACGGCGGTGAAGCCGCGGTCCATGTTGATCCCGTGATCGGCGTCGCCGACCGCCGAGTCGAGCTGGGTGAGCTCCTCACGGCGCTCGTGGAGGCGATCCGCGAACGTCGTCACGAACCGGGTAAACGCGGCTCCATCAAAGTCGCTCATGCGGGCGGCTCAGGCGCCCCAGCGCAGGGCCGCGGTGTTCACCGGCGCGTCCCAGAGCCGGATCATCTCGTCGTCGAGCTTGAGGAGCGTGATCGAGCAGCCCGCCATCTCGAGCGAGGTGATGTAGCTGCCCACGAGGTTGCGCTCGATCGTCACGCCGCGATCGGCGCACATCTGGGCGACCTTGTTGTAGACGACGTAGAGCTCGATGAGCGGCGTGCCGCCCATGCCGTTGACGAAGGCGAGCGCCCGGTCGCCGGACGCGAATCCCCCGTCGTCGAGGATCGGTCCCATGAGCGCTTCGGTGATCTCGTCGGCGGTGCCGAGCTTGCGGCGCTCGCGTCCCGGCTCCCCGTGGATGCCGATCCCGATCTCCATCTCGTCGTCGCCGATCTCGAACGTCGGCTTGCCGGCAGCCGGCACGGTGCAGCTCGTGAGCGCCATGCCCATGCTGCGCACGTTGTCCTGGACGCGTTGGCAGAGCGCGGTGACCACGGCGAGGTCCTGGCCCGCCTCGGCCGCCGCGCCCACGATCTTCTCGGCGAGCACGGTCCCGCCGACGCCGCGCCGGCCGGCGGTGTAGAGGCTGTCCTGGACGGCCACGTCATCGGCGATGACGACCGAGCTGACCTCGATCCCCTCCGCCTGCGCAAGCTCGGCGGCGAGCTCGAAGTTCATGATGTCGCCGGTGTAGTTCTTCACGATGTGGAGGACGCCGGCACCCCCGTCGACCGCCTTCGTGGCGGCGAGCATCTGGTCGGGCACGGGCGAGGTGAAGACTGCGCCCGGACAGGCCGCGTCGAGCATGCCCATGCCGACGAAACCGCCGTGCATCGGCTCGTGCCCGGAGCCGCCGCCGGAGATGACGCCGACCTTGCCCGGGCGGGGCGCATCGGCCCGGACCACGACGTTCGGCTCGATAACCTTGATCAGGTCGCCGTGGGCCGCCAGCATGCCGGCGAGCGCCTCGTCGACCACGGTGTCGGGTGCATTGATGAGCTTCTTCATCGATCAGGTAGCTCCTTGCTCGGCCGCAGCCCGCGGGGACCGATGCGAACGCGGCGGGAGAGTTTCCCGCCGCGTTCGACGCCTCGGTCGGCGACTACCCCATGAGGTAGTTCGTGAAGATGGCCTGGTAGGCGACCGCACCCAGGACGCCGCCGATGATCGGGCCGACGACCGGGATCCAGCTGTACGCCCAGTCCGAGTCGCCCTTCCCGGCGATCGGCAGCAGCGCATGTGCGATGCGCGGCCCCAGGTCGCGGGCGGGATTGATGGCGTAGCCGGTGGGACCGCCGAGCGACAGGCCGATGGCCCACACCAGGAAGCCGACGAGCAGCGCCGCGAGCGGGCCGAGGTTGTTCCCCGCGTTCGTGATCGCCAGCACCCCGAAGACGAGGATGAAGGTGCCGATGACCTCGCTGATGACGTTGGCGGTCGTGTTGCGGATCGCCGGACCTGTCGAGAAGACCGCGAGCTTGAGCCCCGGATCCTCGGTCTCGGCCCAGTGCGGCAGGTAGTGCAGCCAGACGATGACCGCGCCGAGGAACGCCCCCACGAACTCGCCCACCAGGTACCACGGGACCACGTCCCATTTGGTTGCCCCGATGGCCGCCAGTCCCAGCGTCACGGCAGGATTCAGGTGTCCCCCGGTGAGGCCCCCGATCGCGTACACGGCCACCGCCACGGCGAGTGCCCAGCCGGTGGTGATGACGATCCAGCCCGCATTCTGCGCCTTGGATCGCGTCAGGAGGACACCGGCGACGACGCCGTCGCCAAGGATGATCAGGATCGCGGTGCCGACAATCTCGGCGAGCATGATCTGAAAGCCGTCGGTCAGCATGCCCATTCCCTCTGTACAGCGATGTGGCTCGGATCAGCGGCGGGCGCGCGAGCGCGCGCTCACCGGGACGCATCAATCGAGCGAGCGGCACCTCCTCCGCGAGTGCGGCGCCCGGCCCCGGGCGCGGCGGTCAGTCGTGATCGTGGTGGTCGTGATCGTGATCGTGCTCGTGATCGTGGTCATGGCCCTGGTCGTGCCCGTGGTCATGGCCCGGGTCATGGCGGTCGTCGCGCTCCTGCCCCTCCGCGAAGTCACCGTGCGTCGGAACCACATGGGAGTGGGGCAGGTCCTCCTGCCCTTCGGCGTAGTCGCCGCGTCGAAGGTCGTCGGAGGCGTGCTCGCCCTCCTGCCCCTCGGCGAAATCTCCTCGGTGTTCGGAATCCGGCGTCGGGTCGTCTTCCTGGCCCGTGCTGAAGCGCCCCTTCGTGTCGTCGTGGTGCCCCACTGACGATTCTCCGTGCGGGTATCGGACCCCTATTGTGACCCCTCGCGCAAGGGCCATGGTGGGCGTTCGCGTCGCGGCGATGGCTCAGGCGCGCGGCGGCGCCGCTGCCTGCCGGGCACGGCGCTGGGCGAGCCGCACGAGCACCAGGATCGCGACCCACGCGATTGCGGCCGCGGCGCCCACCCACAGCGCGAACGGCATCCCGCTCTGCCACGTGATCGAGAGGCCGAGCAACCCGACGACGAACGCGCCGGCGATCGTGATGAGCCGCCAGCGACCACCCCAGCCGAGCTCGGCTGCGCCCGCGCCCCGTCGGGCGGTGCGCTTCTGCCGCGCCCGTTCGATGCGGCTCTGGGTCTGCCGCGGCAGCGGCGGCGGCGCGAGCGGGTCGCGGTTGCGGTTCATCTTCTGGTAGGCGCGGCGCTCTTCTCGTGACATCGTGGCTGGAGGATAGCGCCGTCAGCCGCGCGGGTCGACGAAGCGCTGCCGCGGGCGTCTGGTGCCGGAGGATCCCATCGCGCTCGACGGGTCGTCGACGCGCAGCTGAACGACATCGATCCCGAACAGCGCGGTGAGGAGCCAGTCGAGCCCGACCCGCGCCTTGCGCCCGAATCCGGGCAGCCGGCTCCAGTAGTAGCCGCGCCACATGAACCAGGCGACCCAGCCGCGGACATGGATGCCGAACACCACCCCGACCCCGGTATGGCTGCCGATGCTGGCCAGGGTGCCGATCGTGCGGTAGCGGAACGGCCGCTGCTCACCGCCGTCGATGCGGGCGAGGATATTGGCGGCCAGCGCCTTTGCCTCGCGGATGGCGTTCTGCGCCGTCGGTCCATGCGGGCGACCCTCGGGGTCGTCGACGTTCGGGATGCTCGCGCAATCGCCGATGGCGTAGACGCCGGGGCGGCTCGTCTCGAGCGTCGCGCGCGTCACCGCGCGACCGCTGCGGTCCACCTCGACGCCCGATTCCGCCACGAGCGCCGCCGGCTTGACGCCGCCGGTCCAGATGACGGTGCGGGTCGGGATCTCGCGCCGCTCATCGCCGACGATGACGGCATCCTCGCGGACCTCCCTGATCGGCGTCGAGAGGAGGATCTGGTAGCCGCGCCGGGTCAGCCGCCGTGTCGCATAGGCCGCCATGTCGGCTGGCATCTCGGGCAGGATGCGGTCCTTCAGCTCCACCAAGAACCCCTGGACCTCGGTGTCGAGCACGCTCGGGTAATACCGATGCCGGGCGTGGCGGACGAAGTCCTCGATCTCGCCGGCGGTCTCGACCCCGGAGAAGCCCGCGCCGCCGACGACGAACGTCAGCAGCGCGGCCCGCTCGGCCGGATCCGACTCGAGCTCGGCCCGCTCCAGCATCTCGATGAGCCGGTTGCGGAGGCTGAAGGCGTTGGCGAGCGTCTTCATCCCCACCGCGTGCTCGGCGAGGCCGGGGATCCCGAACGTGGCCGTCTCCCCGCCCATCGCGAGCACGAGCGTGTCGAAGCGGAGGCGGTGCGGCTCGCCGTCGCCGCCGACCACGCTGACCAGCCGCTCGTCGAGGTCGATGCGCTCGACCTCGGCGGTGATGCACCACGTCGAGGGCTTGCGCACCATGCCGCGCAGCGGGTTCACGACGTGCCGCGGCTCGAGGACGCCGGAGCAGACCTCGGGCAGGAGCGGCGTGAACAGGGTGAAGTTCTCGTCGTTGACGAGCCAGATCTCGACGTCCCGGCGACGGGCGAGGCGCCGCTCGAGCTGCTGGGCGGTGGAGACGCCGGCGAACCCACCGCCGAGGATGAGGACGCGGTGTGCCGGCGGCGGCTCGGCGTAGATCGTGCGGCTGCGCATCGGTCGGCCCATCATGGCGCAGCCGAAGCGGGGATGCGGCCCGCACTGGCAGGGACGGCGAGCGCGCGCTCGCGCATCGGTCTGTACCATGAGCACCGATGGGCCAGATGCACGAGATCTTCGACCAGTTCAAGCAGCAGCTCCCGGACATCGATCCGGTCGAGACGCAGGAGTGGGTGGACTCGCTCGACGCGGTCGTGCAGCAGGCGGGTCCGGACCGTGCCCGCTTCCTGCTCTTCCGCCTCCTGAAGCGCGCGCGACAGCTCCAGGTCGGGCTGCCGAACCTCGTCCAGACCCGCTACATCAACACGATCAGCCCGGAGCAGGAGCCCTACTTCCCCGGTGACGAGGCGATGGAGCTCAAGGTGCGCCGCCTCATCCGCTGGAACGCGCTGGCGATGGTGCTGCGCGCGAACACCCGGTTCGATGGGATCGGCGGCCATCTTTCCACCTACGCCAGCGCGGCGAGCCTCTACGAGGTGGGCTTCAACCACTTCTTCCGCGGCAACGACGACGCGACCGGCGACCAGGTCTTCTTCCAGGGCCACGCCGCGCCGGGCATCTACGCGCGCGCATTCCTCGAGGGCCGGATCGACGAGGAGCAGCTCGACCACTTCCGACGCGAGGCGCTGTGGCCCAGCGGCCTCTCCTCGTATCCGCACCCGCGGCTCATGCCCGAGTTCTGGCAGTTCCCGACGGTGAGCATGGGCCTGGGAGCGATGAACGCGATCTACCAGGCGCGATTCAACCGCTACCTCGCCGCGCGCGGCATCGCTGACACCGCGGCGAGCCGAGTCTGGGCCTTTCTCGGCGACGGCGAGATGGACGAGCCGGAGGCGACGGGGGCGCTCGGCCTCGCCGCCCGGGAAGGGC
>JBBQXD010000007.1:0-97000 GCA_038209995.1 Candidatus Limnocylindria bacterium
TGTGCCGCGCGCTCTGGTTCGGCGGCGCGGTGATCATCGCGTTCCGTCGGATCCGGGACGTGCTTGCCGTCGACTGGACCGAGCGGCTTGCCGGCCTCGCCGATCCGACGGCCCGCCGAGCGATCCTTGAGGCCCGCCTCAGATCGCTCGGCACCGATCTGCCTCGCGAGGCGCTCGGCGTCAGCGCGCTGGCCCGTCCGAGCGGGGCGGAGCGGCGGCGGCTGAGGCGCGAGCTGGCTGAGCTGCGGGCGGTCGAGGCGCTGCCGCAGCCGCCACCATCGGCGGACGACCTGATTCACCTGGCCCTCATCCCGACCTATACCGAGCCGCTCGAGAAGCTGCGGCACACGGTCCGCGCTCTCGCCGAGGCGAAGTGGCCTGCACAGCGCAAGATCTGCGCGATCATCACGCGCGAGACGGACGAGCCCGGCATCGCCAGCGTGAAGACCCTCCAGTCCGAGTTTCGGGGCGCATTCGCGGAGTTCATCCACATCCTCGATCCGCTCGAGCCGGGGATCGTGGTCGGCAAGAGCAGCGCGATGGCGTGGGGCGGCCGCTGGCTCTACCGCCTGCTCGTGCGCGAGCGGGGGATGGACCCGAGCCTCATCCTCGTCACCGACCTCGACGCCGACTATCGCGTCCATCCGCAGTACTTCAACTACCTGACCTGGGTCCACCTGACGGATCCGAACCGCGAGACGCAGCTCTACCAGCCGATCCCGTACTTCCACAACAACATCTGGGAGGCGCCGCTCCTCCTCCGCCTCTTCGCCGCGATCCTCACCCAGCTCCAGATGTGGCGGAGCGTGCTCCCTGAGAAGCTCCAGAGCTTCGGCAGCTACTCGACCACCCTCCACATGGTCCACGAGGTGGGCTACTGGGCGACCGATGCGATCCCCGAGGACAGTCGCTTCTACTGGAAGAGTTACTTCACCTACGGCGACCGCTTCCGCGCCGTCCCGCTCTTCATCCCCATCTACGGCGATGCGGTCCGCGCCAAGACCTACTGGCGTTCGCTCGCCACCCAGTACATGCAGGCGCGTCGCTGGGCGTGGGGCGTGACCGACATCCCGTACGTGGTGCAGAACGCGATCCGCCACTCTGAGATCTCGTTCTGGTCGCGGGCGTGGCGGGTGATCAACCTCTTCGGCGAGCACATCAACTGGGCCATCGCGCCGCTGGTGATCACCTTCGGCGCCACGGTCCCGCTGCTCCTCAACCCGGCCTTCGCGGAGACGACGCTCGGCCAGAATCTGCCGCTCTACGCCTCGACGATGCTCTCGATCGGCATCGTGGCGCTCTTCGTCCTCATCTGGGTCGAGTACCGCATCGTCCCGCCGCGGCCCGCGGAGTGGGGCTTCTGGCCGCGCTTCCTGTCGTACGCGCAATGGATCGGCCTGCCATTCGTGGGCATCCTCTTCAGCAACCTGCCGGCTCTCGACGCCCAGACGCGGCTGCTCACCGGCCGCTACCTCGAGTACCGCGTCACCGAGAAGGCCTGAGCCGATGGCCGACCCGACCGTCGCCATCGCCGAGGTGCGCCTCGCCCGCGAGTCTCGCCGCATCCTGGTCGCGCCCGCCGTGCTATGGGTCGTCGCAGCCGGCGGCGCGATCGCCGCGGCGGTTCTCCTCACCGATCCCCTGCGGCTCGCGGCATACGCCGTCGCGGCCCTCGTCGCCGCGCTCGGAGCGTGGCTCCTGCTGGTGGCCCTGTCGGTACGCCTGCGGATCGAGGTGGGCAGCCTCCGCGTCGATTGGCTCGGCGGCGAGCGGATCTACGGCCTCCAGCGCGGATCGGTGACGCGCGTCGCGCTGCGTGGTCCGAATGCCGCCAGCATGCGCCTGCATCTCGCGTCGTGGACGCGGCCGGTGAGCAGCGCGACCCTGCGCGGCGATGAGCGCATCAGCGTCATCCGCCTCGCGTCCAGCGCGACCGCGATCCTCGTTCCGACCGACCAGGGCAGGCTGCTGATCGCACCGGCGCTCGAACAGCAGCTCCTGAACGGCCTCGCGGCGTCGGCACGCGTCCAGGCGCGCCTCGAGCAGGTCGTCGAGCGCACCCATGCCCTCGCCGCGCGCATCCCCGCCACCGACGCCGCGGCCCGCGCCGCAGCCGCTGAGCGAGCGGCGGCCGAGATCGAGCCGCGCTTCCTGAGCGGCATCGAGCGCCAGATCCTCGAGGAGCGGCTGGCGGCGGACCGCGTTGCCGCGATCGGCGTGGCCGAGGCCGAACGGGCGGTGGCGACCGCCGCCGAGGCGGAGCGCGTGCGGGTCGAGGCGGAGCGCGCGGCCGCGGTCACCCACGCCCCGCCGGAACCGGCGGCCCGCGCGCGGCTGCGCTGGCCGGGGCGCCGGTCGCGCGACGCTGTGGCGCAGGCGACGGCCCCGCCGACGGCCCCGCCGACGGCCCTGGCTGCCGCGGCGGAAGCGGCTGCAGCGGCCGAGCCGCGCGCGCGGGCGGCCGTCATCCCGACCAGCCACCGTCGACGCCGGCGGACCACCGTCACCGCGCCGCCAGGAACGGGCGCGCTCATCGTCCTGTCGCTCGCCCCCACGCTCGCGGCGGCGGCGACCTGGGCGCTCATCGCCATCGTCGGCGCGGATCACGGGACCCGGGCACGCGGTCTGGCGGCCGGCCTCCTCACGATGGGACCGATGGGATCAGGGGCCGTCCTGATGGCTCGCGCCTGGTGGCCACGCCTGGCACCACTCGTAGCGATCACCGCCGCCATCGCCCTGTTCCTGCTGGCATGGTCGCTCCTTCCGTCGCCGAATTGACAAGCGCCGCACGGCGCTGCGACCATCGGCGTTCACAACTGACGCCGGCCATGACGGAGCCACGATCGAGCGTCACCATCGCGCGGTGAGCGAGCCCGGACGGTGCAAGCGGGCAGCGGCGAGACGATCGACCATCCCTCCCGAGCCGGAGGCGCCAACCGCCTGCGGGCGCGCGTAACGCCTCCCGGGTCCGCCACCCGATACCAGCGGCGACGTCATCGACGCGGCCATGCCGCGCCCGTGACGAACGAGCGGATCGGTGCCCGCCGCGGCGCGGCATCGGTCAAGCGCGGGTGGTACCGCGGGAAGCAGGCGCTGCACCCCGTCCCGGCAAACGGGACGGGTTTTGTGTGTCACGAAGGCGAAGCACCGGGAAGGACGACGCGTG
The DNA here is from genome assembly GCA_038209995.1 of Candidatus Limnocylindria bacterium. Lineage (GTDB taxonomy): Bacteria > Chloroflexota > Limnocylindria > QHBO01 > QHBO01 > JAICQM01. The sequence goes on from JBBQXD010000007.1 coordinate 3,167, forward strand.
TTCAAGGCGGTTTCCAAGCAGCTCGACGTGCCGGCGCTCGAGCGGGCGCAGATCGAGCGCTGGCGCGAGCGCGACACAATGGTGCGCTACCTCGCGCGCAACGCGGCCTCTGAGCGGCGCTTCAGCTTCCTGGACGGACCGATGACTGCGAACAACCCGATGGGCGTCCACCACGCCTGGGGCCGCACGTACAAGGACCTGTTCCAGCGTTACCACACCATGCTCGGCGAGCGCCAGCGCTACCAGAACGGGTTCGACTGCCAGGGGCTGTGGATCGAGGTCGAGGTCGAGAAGCAGCTCGGCTTCAACAACAAGCGCCAGATCGAGGCGTTCGGCATCGATCGCTTTGTCGAACTGTGCAAGGCGCGGGTCGACACCTTTGCCGGCATCCAGACCGAGCAGAGCAAGCGACTCGGCTACTGGATGGACTGGGACCACAGCTACTACACGAACTCGGACGAAAACAACTACACGATCTGGGCCTTCCTGGCCGAGTGCCATCGCCGCGGCCTCGTCTACCGCGGCCATGACGTCATGCCGTGGTGCCCGCGGTGTGGCACCGGGCTCTCGAACATGGAGATCGCGACCGAGGGCTACCGGGAGATCAGCCACCTCTCGCTGACGGTCCGCTTCCCGATCACCACGCCCGGGCACGAGGACGAGGACCTCCTCGTCTGGACGACGACGCCATGGACCCTCTCCTCGAACGTCGCTGCAGCGGTGAACCCTGGGCTCACCTACATCCTCGTCGAGGGCACCGACGGCCGTCGCTGGTGGGTGAGCCACGGGTCGCGGGCCCGCGTCGCGGGCGACGCGCCGGTCGTCCGTGAGGCGCCGGGCAGCGAGCTCATTGGCCTGGCCTATCGTGGCCCGTATGACGAGCTGCCGGTCGCGGCCGGCGTCGAGCACCGGGTCGTCGCCTGGAGCGAGGTCTCGGACGAGGAGGGGACCGGGATCGTCCACATGGCACCCGGCTGCGGGCAGGAGGACTTCGCGGTGGCGAAGGAGTTCGGCCTCGCCGTCCTCGACCCGATCGACGAGTTCGGGGTCTTCCGCGAGGGATACGGCTGGCAGACCGGCCGCTTCGCTGGGGCGACACCGGACCCGCAGGACGACCTCGCCTTCGACGTGGCCGCCGACCTCGAGCGCAAGGGGCTGGTGGTCGCGCGCGAGCAGTACCGGCACCATTACCCGGTCTGCTGGCGATGCGGCACGCAGCTCCTGTTCCGCCTCGTCGACGAGTGGTTCATCCGCATGGACCCGCTGCGTGAGCCGCTCTCGGCGGCGACGCGCACCATGACCTGGCTGCCGGACGGCATCGGCCTCGAGGAGCGTGAGCTCGACTGGCTGCGCAACATGGGCGACTGGATGATCAGCAAGAAGCGCTACTACGGTCTCGCGCTGCCGATCTGGGAGTGCGGCGATTGCGACGCCTGGGAGGTGATCGAGTCGAAGGACGAGCTCCGCGAGCGTGCGATCGCGGGTTGGCAGGCGTTCGACGGTCACTCGCCGCATCGCCCGTGGATCGACGCGGTCGAGATCGCGTGCTCGTCGTGTGGCGGCCGTGCCCGACGGACCACCGACGTCGGCAACCCGTGGCTCGATGCGGGCATCGTCGGCCTGTCGACGATGGGTTGGATCGACGACCGCGAGGATTGGGCGCGCTGGTATCCCGCGGACCTCATCACCGAGTCGTTCCCCGGCCAGTTCCGGAACTGGTTCTACGCCCTCATCGCCGAGTCGACGGTCATGACCGGCCGCGCCCCCGCCCGGACGCTGTTCGGCTACGCCCTGATGCGCGACGAGCACGGCGAGGAGATGCACAAGAGCAAGGGCAACGCGATCTGGTTCGACGAGGCTGCCGAGGAGATCGGTGCCGACGTCATGCGCTGGCTCTTCTGCTCGACGAACCCGGCCACCAACCTGAACTTCGGGTATGGCCCGGCGCACGAGGTGGTGCGGCGCTTCCTGCTCCCGCTCTGGAACACGTACGCCTTCTTCATCAGCTATGCGCGCCTCGACGGCTGGACCCCGGACCAGACCGATGGCGCCGATGCCGCCCGCTCCCTCCTCGACCGTTGGCTCGGCTCGCGGCTCGAGTCGCTCATCGCCGAGGTACGGGCCGCCTTCGACGGCTACGACGCCGCGCGCGCCGCCCGCGCAGTCGAGGCCTTCGTGGTCGAGGACCTTTCCGGATGGTACGTGCGCCTGAACCGGCGCCGCTTCTGGAAGGGGGAGCTCGACGCCGACAAGCGCGCCGCGTTTGCCACGCTCCATCGCGTGCTCGTCGATGTCAGCCGCCTGCTGGCGCCGATGCTGCCCCACGTGGCGGACGCGCTCTGGGAGAACCTCGTCGCCGCGGTCGACGAAGCGGCACCCGACAGCGTCCACCTCGCCGAGTTCCCCGTCGAGCGGCGCGAAGCGCGCGATCCTGAGCTCGAGCGCGCGATGAGCCTCGCCCAGCGCACGGTGGCACTCGGCCGCGCGGCGCGGGCCGCGGCGAAGCTGAAGACGCGCCAGCCGCTCGCCGTCGTGCGAGCCAGGCTGCCGGCCGGGGCCGCGGGCCTGGCCGACGTCCGGGACGTTGGCGACGAGCTGACCCGGATCGTGCTCGACGAGCTGAACGCGCGCGATCTGGAGCTCATCCCCGACGACTCGGAGCTCGTCGAGCGCTCGCTCTATCCGCTGCTGCCGGTGATCGGACCGCGGCATGGTGCCGATGTCGGCCGCGTGATGGCCGCCGTGCACACCGGCGAGTGGGAGGTGCGGGACGACGGCACGGCGGTCGCCGGCGGCGTGCTGCTGGCTGCCGACGAGTTTCAGCTGGTCGCGCGCGGACGCGCCGGGCTCGAGGTCGCCGAGGACGGCGACCTCCTCGTGGCGCTCGACACCCGGCTCACCCCCGAGCTCGAGGCAGAGGGCCTGGCCCGCGAGCTCGCACACCGGCTCCAGAATCTCCGCAAGGTCGCCGGCTTCGAGCTCGCCGATCGCATCCGGGTCGCAGTGGCCGTTGCCAAAGACGTCGCCGAGCGGCTGGCGCCGCACCGCGACTGGCTGGCCGGCGAGCTGCTCGCGACCTCGCTGGAGATCGGCCCGGACGCACGGCTCGCATCGCCCGACCGGTCCGAGATGACGACCGTGAACGGCACGCCGGTCGAGCTCATGGTCGCTCGCGCCTGAGGGCCGCGCGTCGCGTTCAACGTATCATGCGAGCCACCATGAGCACCGATGCGCCGCGCGCCGGCGGCCGAGCCGACCTGCTCGTCCTCCTCGGCGTCGCGGCGATCGTCCTCCTCGCCGACCAGGTCAGCAAGGCGCTCATCGTCGCCTCGATCCCGCTCAACGGCCGGGTGGCGGTGATTGGTGATCTCGTCCAGCTCTGGCACGTCCAGAACTCGGGCGCCGCCTTCAGCCTGTTCGAGGGCGGCCTGGTCCTCTTCCTCGTCGTGACCGTCTTCGCGCTCGCGATGATCACGTACTTCCATCGGTCCTTTGTCGGGCGCACGCGATGGCTGCAGGTCATCCTGGGCGTGATCCTGGGCGGGACGCTCGGGAACTTCATCGACCGCGTGCGGCTCGGCCACGTGACCGACTGGCTGTCGGTCGGGATCGGCACCGTGCGCTGGCCGACCTTCAACGTCGCCGATTCCGGGGTCGTGGTCGGGATCGGGCTCCTCGTCATCGTGCTCACCTTCTTCAGCGACGAGCAACGCCGGGACCGCGCCCCCACGTGATGCAGCCACCGCCCGTCACTCGCGTCGTCGAGGGGGAGGCTGAGCGCGGTCGCTTCGACCTGGCGGTGGCGCGGGTGGCGGAGATCAGCCGGGCGCACGCACAGCGCCTCATCGGGGATGGGCGGGCGACCGTCGATGGCCATCGCGCACGCTCCAGCGACCGCCTTGCCGGCGGTGAGCGGGTGACCGTCGAGCTCTCGGCCGAGCCGGATCGGTCGCTCGTTCCCGAGGAGATCCCGCTGCGCATCGCCTACGAGGACGCGAGCATGCTCATCGTCGACAAGCCGTCCGGGCTCGTCGTCCATCCGAGCGCGGGGCATGCCACCGGCACGCTCGTGCACGCTCTCCTCGGCCGGGCGCGGGTCCGCGGCGAGCGGCTCGGCGGCATCGCGGGCGTCGAGCGACCCGGCATCGTGCACCGGCTCGACAAGGACACCTCCGGCCTGCTGCTCGTCGCGAAGACCGACCAGGCACAGGCGAGCCTCATGCGGCAGTTCGGAGAGCGGGCGGTGGAGAAGGAGTACCTGGCGCTCGTGCGCGGTGACGCGCCCGCGACGCGCGGCCGGGTCGAGGCGCCGATCGGACGCGACCCGCGCGACCGGCAGCGCATGGCGGTCGTGGCCGACGGCCGCGAGGCGGTGACCGCCTACGAGGTCCTGGCCACGGGCGGCGGCTACACCCTGCTAGCCCTGCGCCCGCTCACTGGTCGCACGCACCAGATCCGTGCCCACCTCGCCTACCTTCGGCTGCCGATCGCCGGCGACCTCCGCTACGGTGGCGGGGTCGGGCCCGGCGGGCTTTCGCGCCAGTTCCTGCACGCCGCGCGAATCGCCCTCGCCCGCCCGTTGGACGGAGCCAGGCTCACCGCGTGGAGCGAGCTGCCGGCCGACCTCGGCGCATCGCTCGAGGCGGCAGAGCTCGTCAGCGATCGGCTGCCGGTCGGCGTGGGAGCATCGGTCGAGGGGGCGGATGCCAAGGAGGCGCCATGAGTGACGAGCCGCCGATGGACGGGGACCGCGTGGGGCCGCCCGACGCCGCGCCGAGCAAGAAGATGACCTTCCCGAACCCGATGCTCGTCGTTGTCAGCGGGCCATCCGGCGTCGGAAAGAGCACGATGGTGGCGGTCCTCGCGCACGATCACCCCCAGGTGATCCCGATCGTCACCGCCACCACCCGCGAGCGACGCGCCGACGAGATCGACAAGGTGCACTACCACTTCCTGCCGGTGCGCGAGTTCGAGGAGCTGCGTGCGCAGGACGGCCTCCTCGAATCGGCGAATGTCCACGGCAACTGGTATGGCACGCCGATCGGGCAGGTGCGGGGCATCCTGGCCGCGGGGCGCGACGCGATCCTGACGATCGACCCGCAGGGCGCGCGCGCGGTACGGGCAACGGTCCCCGACGCGCTGCTCATCTTCGTCATGCCACCGTCGATGGAGGACCTCGAAGAGCGGTTGGCCGGCCGCGGATCCGAGGACCCGGCCAGCCTCGCACGTCGCAGGCGCGACGCCGAGCGCTGGATGGCCCAGACCGATGACTACGACTACGTCGTCGTCAACGAGACCGATCATCCCGAGGAGGCGGCGGAGCAGATCTGGGAGATCATCCAGGCCGAAGCGCGCCGCGAGCCGCCGCGCACGGTCCGCGTCTGAGCGACCCGATGGCCGGCCGCCAGGTGCGCGTCGCGGTCGACGCCCTCGCCGACCGCCCGGAGCGTACCTTCACCTACCTCCTGCCCGATGCGCTCGGCCCGGCTGCGGCGGGGTCACTCGTCCTCGCTCCGTATGGGCGACGGCTCGCCCTGGGCTACCTCCTTCCCGGATCCGGCGAGGCCGATGCCGACCCAGCCGAGCTCCGCGAGGTCGAGGCCATCGTCTCCGAGCCGATGCTCACTCCGGACCTCCTGGTCCTTGCCGAGGAGATCGCGGCCTACTACCGGGCACCGGTCGGCACGACGCTCGCCTCGATGCTGCCGCCGGGACTGGAGTCGCGCCTGCGACGAACGTGGCAGGTCACCGACGCCGCTGCCCTGCCGGGGGAGCTCCGTGGCCTTGCCGACGGCGAGGGGCTCATCGAGGACGCACCGCTGCTGCGCCATGCCCCCCGGCGCGGTCGCGAGGCGTGGCTCGAGCGGATCCGTCGCTCCGGCGCCATCCGCGCCGCGTGGACGCTTCGCCCGCCCGAGGTCGCCGAACAGCGGGTCCGTGTCCTTCGCGCATCGGATGGCGCCATCGAGGCCCCGAGGCGGGCGCCGCTGCAGGCGGCCCTGCTGGCCGCCGTCGCGGCCGGCGAGCGGACCTTTCCCGAGCTGGCGGCCGAGCTCGGGATCGATATGGCACGGCTCCTGCCACCGGCGCGCCGCCTGGTCGAGCGAGGGGCGGCGGTGCTCGACTGGCGCGCCGAGGTCCGCGACCCGCTCGCGCATCGCGCGCGCCACGCGCCCGCCGGCCACGACCTGGCGCCCGAGCAGCGGCAGGCGGTCGCGGCGATCGCCGGCCTGGCGCCGGGCGCGGAGCTGCTGCTCGAGGGCGTCGCGGCGGCCGGCAAGACCGATGTCTACCTCGCCGCCCTGGGCACGACGCTCGCGGCCGGTGGCACCGCCATCCTCCTCGTCCCGGAGCTCTCCGGTGTGGCGCAACTCGTCGACCGGGTGGCGGCGGTGGCCGGGGACGCGGTCGTGACGCTCCATTCGGGCCTCTCGGCGGGGGAGCGGCACGATGCGTGGTGGCGCGTGCTGCGCGGCGAGGCGCGCGTGGTCGTCGGGACCCGGTCGGCGGTCATGGCGCCGCTGGCCGACCTGCGGCTGATCGTCATCGACGAGGCTCATGACGGGGCCTACAAGTCCGATCGCACCCCGCGCCTCGACGCGCGCTGGGTTGCCCGTCGCCGGGCCCGGCTCACAGGGGCCCACCTCGTGACCGGGACGGCGACGCCGGACGTCGTCACCATCAGCCGAGCCCGCGGCGGGATGGTGGAGCGCATGCGGCTCCGTGAGCGACGGGTGGGCGCAGCGCCTTCGGTCGAGATCGTCGACCTCAGGGATGAGCTCGCCGCCGGGAATCGGTCCATCTTCAGCGGGCGTCTCACCGAAGCCCTCTCGTCCCTGCGCGGCGGCAGGGAGCAGGCGATCCTGCTCATCAACCGTCGCGGCGCGGCGACGTTCGTCCTGTGCCGCGACTGCGGCGAGAGCGTCCGCTGCCCGAACTGCGACCTGCCGTACGTGTTCCACCTCTCGGGCGGCCGGCTGCGCTGCCACCACTGCGGCCGCAGCGCGGATCCGCCGGAGACCTGCCCGCGCTGCGGCTCGCGGCGCATCCGCTACTTCGGTGCCGGGACGCAGCGGGTCGAGGCTGAGCTGCGTGCCCGCTTCCCGCGGCTGCGCGCCGCGCGCCTCGACTCGGACGTCCTCGCGGCCGGGCGCGGCTACGAGACCGTATACGACGACTTCGTGGCGGGCGCCTTCGACGTGCTCATCGGCACTCAGCTGGCGGCCAAGGGGCTCGACCTGCCGTCCGTGACCCTGTCCGCAGTCATCGCCGCCGACGTGACGCTCAACCTGCCCGACTACCGCGCCCCGGAGCGGACGTTCCAGTTGCTGGCGCAGGTCGCTGGGCGCGCCGGCCGGGGGCCGATGCCGGGGCGGGTCATCATCCAGACCTACGCGCCCACCCACTACGCGGTGCGAGCCGCGGCCGCGCTCGATGTCGATGTCTTCGCCGACGAGGAGCTGCCGCGACGCCACCTGCTCGGCTACCCGCCGGCAACCGTGCTGGCGCGCCTGCTGGTGGCCGATGCGGACCGCGACCGTGCGGAGGCCCGTGGCCGCGAGGCGGCGACGGCGGTGAGCGGCGACGGCGTCGAGGCGCTCGGCCCGCTGCCCGCCTACGTCCCACGGCGGGCGGGCCGCTGGCGGATGCAGGTCGTGGTGCGCGCCGACACCGAGGAGCTGCGGGTGGTTGCGCTCGAGCGCGTCCCGCCCGGCGTGGCGATCGACGTCGATCCCGAGTCGCTGCTCTAGGTCCGGAACTATGAAACGGCAGCCATGTCGCCGGCATCTGGAACGACGTGTGCGCTCTCGACAATGACCGAATTGGCCGACCACCGACGTAATCGCGCTCGAGCCGGCGATGCCGAGGCATTTGCCTCGCTGGTTGCCGAGTACGGGCCAGACGTGTTGCGCCTGTGCACGCTCATCATGGTGGATCGCAGCCTGGCGGAGGATGCGGCGCAGAATGCCTGGCGCCAGGCATGGCTCCAGATCCACACGGTCCGGGAGCTTAGCAGCCTGCGGCCATGGCTCCTGAGGGTTGCCGCGAACGAGGCCAAGCAGTTGCTGCGCCGCAATCGGCGGCACTTCGCCCAGTCGCTTGAGACGGCGCCCGTGGTTGCCGGAGGACGCGATCCGGGCGAGGACGTTGGTCTCGGCGACGCGCTCCGGACCCTCCGTCCCGAGGACCGCGAACTGTTGGGAATGCGTCACGTGGTGGGGATGAACTCCATCGAGATTGGGCGGTTGATCGGCATTTCGCCGGAAGGAGTGCGAACGCGGCTCAAGCGGATCCGCGCTCAACTGCAACAGGAACTGGGCGATGGTTGACGACGAAGATCTCGATCCTCGCGTGATCGCCCGGATCCGGGAATTCAGCGAGCAGGGGATGGACGCATTTGACCTTGAGCGCACGGTGACAGCCGCGACCCGAGCCCAGCGCCACTCGAGATTGCGCACGGCAGCGGTCGTCGCCACAGCTGCCGTGATCGTTGTGGTGGGCGCGGCCACAGCGGGCTCGCTGCTGGGTCCACGGTTACGTGCGACCGCCGGGAACAGTCCATTGCCCGCCTCGATCTGGCCGACGCTCGAGGTCAGCCCATTGCCGTCGGGCGCGGCGACACCAAGCGGAGGGCTGACCATGGGACAGGCGATTGCTGCCGCGAGAGCCTCAGCACCGCAATCGGCGGAGTTGCCGGTGACGGTCGCAAAGGCGGGTCCGGCGGGGGAGCTCCTCGACTCGCCAGAGGGCTATCACGCCGCTCCCGGTCTGCCTCATGACCGCTGGGTGTGGGTGGTGGTCCTCTTCGACAACAGTGCCCCACTCAGCGGTAGAGGTTCGATCGTCGTGATCGACTTTGTAAACGGGGCGGTCTACGACGTGATGAACGTCATCGGCTGATTGGCGAGCCGCCGAGACCGAGCTCGTCGCCCGCCAAAGCGCGTCGGTACAATGCGCGTATGGTCGTCCGCGAGATCCTCACCGCCGAAGCCCCCATCCTGCGCGAGAAGACGAAGAAGGTCTCCTCGTACGACGCGAGCCTGCATCGGCTGCTCGACGACATGCTCGAGACGATGCGCGACGCGCCCGGCATCGGCATCGCCGCCAACCAGGTCGGCATCCCGCTCCAGGTCGCGGTGATCGAGCTCGAGGACACGGTCTACGAGCTGGTCAACCCGCAGATCGTCAAGGCCTCCGGCGAGGTGATCGACTGGGAGGGCTGCCTCTCGATCCCGGGCTTTGTCGCCGAGGTCACGCGTCACCAGAAAGTGACCGTCAAGGCACGCGACCGGCATGGGAAGGAGTTCCGCATCAAGGGCGAGGAGCTGCTGGCGCGGGCGCTCCAGCACGAGATCGACCATCTGAACGGGGTTCTCTACATCGACTACCTCGACAGCCTCGAGGAACTCGTCCGCGTCAGCGAGCACGCCGACGAGGTCAACGAAGAGACTGCCGCCGGCATCTGAGACCGATGTCACCCGTCGCGTGAGTCGGATCGGGCGCGTCGCCTTCATCGGCACCGGGGCCTTCGGCGTCCCGTTGCTGCAACGCCTCCCCGAGGTGGCCGATGACCTGCTGGTCCTCAGCCAGCCCGATCGACCCGCCGGGCGCGGGATGCGGGTTCGTCCCTCCCCGGTCAGCGCCTGGGCCCGCGGGTACGGCCTGCGGGTCGAGACGCCGCGCCAGCTGCGTTCCGACGAGGGCCGGAAGCTCATCATGGAATGGCGGCCCGATGGCCTGCTCCTCGTCGCCTACGGGCAGCTCGTGCCCGACGACCTGCTGGCCATCGCGCCGCGACCGCCGCTCAATGTCCATCCGTCGCTCCTGCCGCGCCATCGCGGGGCGGCACCGGTGGCCGGGACGATCCTGGCGGGCGATGCCGAGGGCGGCGTCACGCTCATGATCATGGAGTCGAGGCTGGACGCCGGCCCGATCGTCGGCCAATGGCGCGTGCCGCTGTCCGGCCGCGAGACGACGCCCGAGCTGGAAGCCCAGCTGGCGGAGCTGTCGGCACGCGAGGTTCCTGCCGAGCTCGTCCGGTGGGCGGCTGGCGCGCTGGAGCCGCGCGGCCAGGACGAGAAGAACGTGACCCTCGTCCGCCCCTTCCGCCGCGAGGACGGCCGGATCGACTGGTCTCGCCCCGCGGCCGAGGTCGATCGGCGAGTGCGTGGCCTCCAGCCGTGGCCCGGAGCGTGGACGACACTCGACGGTCGCCGGATCCACGTCCGGCGCGCGCACCCGCTGCCGGGGTTCGATGGCCTGCCGGTCGGCTCGGTGATCCCCGGCGACCCGGTGCGGGTGGCCTGCGGCGTCGGCGCTCTGGCGCTCGAGACGGTCCAGCAAGAGGGGCGCGCGGCCATGGACGCCGCCGCGTGGCGGAACGGCCTCCAGCGCCAGCACATCCTGCTCGGCATCGGCTGACGGGGCGGGCTCCCGACCGGCTCGTCCGAGGCGGTCCCGGCGCTCGGATATACTCCGGCCATCCCCCTCGGAGGTGGGGAACGCAACCATGCTCTTCGACCCGATCTACCTCGTCTTCGTCCTCCTGCCGACGCTGGCCATCACCGGCTGGGCGGCATGGCGCGTGCGGGCAACCTACGCGAAGTGGGCGAAGGTCGATTCCGGCATCAACCTCAGCGCCTTTGACTTCGCGCGCCGCCTCCTCGACCGGCAGGGCCTCACCGCGGTCACCATCGAGCCGACCCCTGGGCAGCTCACCGACCATTACGACCCGCGCGGGAAGGTCCTGCGGGTCAGCAGCCAGGTGGCCGATGCCGCCGCGCTGACCACGAGCGGCCTCGCGGTCGCAAGCCCGCGCCTTTCGGTCGCGGCGGCGGCCGTCATCGCCCACGAGGTCGGGCACGCCGTCCAGGACCACAACGGGGAGCAGGCAATGCGGCTCCGCCAGGCCATCGTGCCGGCCGCCCAGTTCGGCTCCGGCATCGCGCCGTGGCTGGTCATCGCCGGCGTCTGGTTCCAGATCACCGGCCTCGCGATCGTGGGGCTCATCGGCTTCGCGGCCGCGGTCCTGTTCACGTTCGCGACCCTTCCGGTCGAGATCGGTGCGTCCGGGAAGGCGCTCGCCTTCGTGAACACGCTCGGCCTCTCCGCCGAGCGACAGACCGGCGCCCGCGACGTCCTCAAGGCCGCCGCCTGGACGTACGTCGCGGGCGCCCTGACGGCCCTGCTGACGTTCCTCTACTACGCCTGGCTCGTCTTCGGGCGTCGTGACTGAGGTCGCCCTGGCCGGCCCGCTGCCGGCGATCAGTGAGATCGCACCCGATGCGCTCGCCGCGTGGCACACCGCCCGCGGCGAGCCCGCGTATCGGGCGACGCAGATCCTCGCCGGCGCCCATCGCGGCGATGCGGGCGACTTCGACGACCTGACCGACCTGCCCGCCAGCCTGCGTGCCGCGCTGCCGGATGCGCTGCGCTTCAGCACGATCGAGGCGAGCCACGTCCTGACCGCCGACGCCGGCCTCACCGCCAAGGCGGTCCACGAGCTCCACGACGGGCAACGGGTGGAGTCGGTCCTCATGCGCTACCCGGCGCGCGGGCGGATGGCGGAGCGCACGACGATCTGCATCTCGTCACAGGCCGGGTGCGCGGTGAACTGTCCGTTCTGCGCCACCGGACAGGCGGGCTTCGCACGCCAGCTGTCCCCGGGCGAGATCGTCGACCAGGTGCTCCACTGGCACAGGCCGCCGTGGCACGCCCTAGGTCCCGACTGGCGGACGAGCGGGCGACGTGACACGTATCACATCGTCTTCATGGGCATGGGTGAGCCGCTCAACAATGCGGATCGGGCCTTCGAAGCGATTCGGCTCCTCAACGACCCGCAGCGTCTGGGCATCGGCGCGCGTCGCATCACGGTGAGCACGTCGGGCGTCGTGCCCGGGATCGACCGCATGATCGAGGAGCTTCCCCAGGTGAACCTGGCGATCAGCCTTCACGCGGCGACCGATGACCTGCGCGACGAGCTGGTGCCGATCAACCGCAGATGGCCGGTGGCATCGGTCATCGATGCCGGGCGCCGGTTCGCCGCGGCCGGCGGTCGACGGGTGAGCCTGGAGTACGTGATGATCGACGGGCTGAACGACACGCCGGACCAGGCGCGAGCCCTCGCTGCCGTGGCCCACGGGTGGCTGAGCCACGTGAACCTGATCCCGCTGAACCCGACGCCGGGGTCGCGCTGGAGCGGCACGCCGGCGGCCGGGATCGCCCGCTTCGTCGCTCAGCTGCGCGCCGACGGGATCGCGGTCACCGTCCGCGACACGCGGGGGCGCGAGATCGATGCGGCCTGCGGCCAGCTCCATGCCCAGCTCGCCGGGCGTGAGCTGCCACGCGGGGTGCGGGCCGCGTCGGCATCGGTCGCGGGCGCATGAGGGACCTCGAGATCAGTGCCAGCATCCTGAATGCCGACTTCGCGCGCCTCGGCGACGAGGTGCGGCGCGCCGTCGGCGCCGGGTGCGACTCGATCCATCTCGACATCATGGACGGCCACTTCGTCGACAACATCACGATGGGACCGGTGGTCGTCGGCGCGCTCCGCCCGCACGCCACGCTGCCGTTCCACAGCCACCTCATGATCAGCCGGCCGCTTGCCTACGTCGATGCGTTCGCGGACGCGGGGAGCAACCTCGTCGTCTTCCACGTCGAGGCCGAGGATGATCCGTGGGCCGTGATCGAGGCGATCCGCGCCGCCGGCCGCGCCCCCGGCATTGCCCTCAACCCGGATACGCCGGGCGCATCGGTGCTGCCGTACCTCGATGCCGTCGAGCTCCTGATCGTGATGACCGTGCAGCCCGGCTGGGGCGGGCAGCCGTTCCGCGAGGACGTCCTGCCGAAGATGGCCGCCCTTCGCGACGAGATCGAGCGTCGCGGCCTCGACCTCCCGATCGGTGTCGATGGCGGCGTGAACGACGACACGATCGGTCGCGCGCGGCGTGCCGGAGGGGCCGTGATGGTCGCCGGGTCGGCGCTGTATCGTCATGACGGCGACCTCGCCCCGGTCGTCGCCGACCTCCGCCGCGCCGCCCTCGCGGATGACTGAACCGATGGCCGCGGCCTGGGACCACGGTCGCGCGACCACATGAAGGTGCCATGCTGACCCGGACCCGATCGATCGCCCTCCTTTTCGTCGTTGCGCTCGCGCTCGCCGCCTGCGGCGACAACGGGCCGTTCCCGATCGGCGGCTCGCCGACGCCCACTCCGCCGCGGGCGCTCACGGTCGCCGTCGTCGACCGCTTCAGCGGCGACCCGCTCGCGGGGGCAACGGTCGAGCTGGGTGGGGCATCGGTCGTGACCGACGCCGGCGGGGGCGCGGCGGTCACCGCCCTGCCGGGCGCCGCCGTCACGGCGAGCGCCGACGGGTTCGACGACGCGCGCGGCACGGTGCCGCCGACCGGTGACCTGCAGATCGAGCTGCGCGACAACACGCTCGTCGGGACCGTCTCAGACGCGACCGGGGCACCGCTGGCCGGCGTCGATGTCTTCGTCGATGCCCAGGCCGAGGGCGCGGTGGCCACCACCGACGAGCACGGGACGTACACGCTGACGGGCGTTCCCGAGACCGGAACGCTGATCTACAAGCGGGCCGGCTACCGGCTCGCCGAGCTGCCGATCGAGGCGTCGATGATTCGTGACGTGGCGATGGAGCCGTTCAGCGTCCATGCGCTGTACGCGCCGGCCGCCGTCTTCGAGGCGCCGGGCCGACTCGATGCGATGCTCGCCCTCCTCGACCGGACCGACGCGAATGCGATGGTGATCGACGTCAAGGAGACCAACGGCAACCTCTACTGGGCGACCGATCTCCCAGAGGCGAAGGCCGTCGGCGCGGTCATGGACCATCCGCTCTTCGATCTCGCCGAGCTGCTGCCGAAGCTGAAGGCGCGCGGCATCTACACGATCGCCCGCATGGTCTCGATGAAGGACGACACGCTCGCCGGCGCCCGACCCGAGCTGGCCGTCATGAACGCCGCGACCGGCGAGCCGTGGCGCGACAACATCGGCGGCGAGTGGCTCGACCCGGCGGCACCGGGGGTGGGGGAGTACCTGGCCGCGGTCGCCGGCGACCTCGCCGACAAGGGCTTCGACGAGGTGCAGCTCGACTACATCCGCTTCTTCAGCGACGGTCCCTATGCGGTCGCGGACACGAACCTGCCGAACACCCAGTCGTTCCGCCTGCCGGCGATCCAGCGCGTGCTGCGCGTCATCAGCCAGCGCCTGCATCACACCCGCGCATTCCTGGGGGCCGACGTCTTCCCGATCAGCTTCATCGTCGCCGATGACCAGGGCATCGGCCAGCGGCCGGAGGTGATCATGCCGTACGTCGATTACTTCTGCCCGATGGTCTACCCGAGTCATTACGGTCCCGGCGTCTTCGGCTTCCCGATCCCGAACAACCACCCCTACGACGTCATCAACAACACGCTGAAGATCATGAACCGGCAGGCCCAGGGCGTCTCGGTGTCGATTCGGCCGTGGATCCAGGACTTCGGCTATCTATCCTTCGCCCCGTACAGCGCCGCACAGATCCTCGCCGAGAAGCAGGCGACGGCCGACAACGCCACCTCGGGATGGATGACGTGGAACGCACGCGCGACGTTCACCGAGGCTGCGCTCGGCGAACCCACGCCGAACGAGGATTCGGGACCAATGACCGAGGCCGGCACCTCACCGACCGTCGCGCCGTCCCCCTCGGGCTAGGCGCGGTGCGGCTCGTCGTGCAGCGCGTCACCCGCGCCGCGGTGCGCGTCGCTGGGGCGACCGTCGGCGAGATCGGAGCGGGTGCGGTGGTGCTGGTCGGCATCGCGGGCAACGACGATGCGGCACAGGTCGACGGCATGGCGGACAAGCTCGCCGCGCTCCGCTACTTCGAGGACGAGACCGGACGGACTGACCAATCGATCGCCGACGTCGATGGCGCGCTGCTCGTGGTGAGCCAGCTCACCCTGCTCGCCGATCTCCGACGAGGGCGCAGGCCGGGATTCAGCGACGCCGCGCTGCCGGAGCAGGCCGAGCCGCTCGTGGCTCGCTTCATCGCCCGCCTGCGCGCCGCGGGCGTGACCGTCGAGAGCGGAAGGTTCGGGGCGGCGATGGAGGTCGAGCTGGTGAACGATGGGCCGTTCACGCTCGTGATCGACGCGGCGCCCGCCTCGTCCTGACATGAGGACGCCCGCGTCGCAGGACGCGGGCGCAATGCTTCCCGGAAGGGAGCGGGTCAGACCTTTTCGGCGGTCCTGCGGCAGCGGCTGCAGGCGTGAACCTTCATCACCTTGCCGTCGGTGACGACGGTCATCGGCCCCAGGTTGGGCAGCCACCGGCGCAGAGCGCGCTTCCGGTTCATCCCCACCGACTGCGGGTTCCAGCCGGTGATGGGGCGCTTGCCGCAGATGTCGCAGGCTCGAGCCATGGGGAACGGATCTCCAATCATGAAACGACCGGCGCCTGGCGCCGGAGCGATCGGGATCGTAGCACGCTACGATCGGGCCATGCAATCGAGCGCGGCCCGCCGCCGGTGACCGTCGCGGGGCAGGTGGCGCTCCAGGCCGACGATCTCGACGCGCCGATCGCGCGAGCCATGCCCGACCTGGCGCGGGGTGCCGCCGCCCTTCGCCGCCTGGGCATCGGGACCGCCCGCGAGGCGATCTTCCACCTCCCGTTCCGGTATGACGACTTCAGTGAGCTCCGCTCCCTGGGGGAGCTGGTCGAGGACGAGAAGCAGTCCGCGGTGGTGCGCGTGACCGGCCTGAAGGTCGAGGCCGGCTTCGGGCGTCGGCCGCAGCGCGTGATCGCGCAGCTCGCCGACGGCACCGGGAGCGCCGAGGCGATCTGGTTCGGCCGCCGTTACGTGGAGCGGCGCCTCAAGGTCGGCGACGAGATCGTGGTGAGCGGAAAGGTCACCATGTATGGCTGGCGCCCGCAGTTCACCTCGCCGGACTTCACGCCGGTGGGGCACGCCTCGATTCACACCGCGCGGGTGGTACCGGTCTATCCGTCCACCGCCGGCGTGACCCAGAAGCGCCTTCGCGAGCTCCTCGCGCGGGTCCTCGAACGGGCGCTGCCCGCGCTTGTCGACCCGCTCAGCAGCGCGGAACGCGGATCGCTCCCAGCACTGGCCGATGCGCTGGCGACGGTCCACTTTCCGGAGGCGGCCGGTGACGTCGCGGCAAGCCTCGACCGACTGGCCTTCGACGAGCTGCTCGCCCTCCAGCTCACGCTCGGCCAGGCTCGCGTCGCCCGCACCTCGCTTCGCTCGCCGCGAATCGCGGTCGATGCCACCGAGCGGGACGCGCTCGTCGCCGCGCTTCCCTTCTTGCTCACCGGCGACCAGTCACGCGCCGTCGATGACGTGCTCGCCGACCTCGCCGCGGAGCGGCCGATGCGTCGGCTTCTGCAGGGGGACGTCGGCAGCGGCAAGACGGCGGTGGCCGCGATCGCCCTGGCAGCCGGGGTGCGCGCGGGATGGCAGGGCGCGCTCATGGCGCCCACCGAGATCCTTGCCCGCCAGCATCATGCCAGTCTCGCTCCGCTCCTCGAGGCGCTCGGTGTCCGGGCCGAATTCCTCTCCGGCTCGCTCGGCGCCGCGCGCCGTCGCGACGTCCACGAAGCGCTGGCGGGCGGCATGGCCGACGTGGTGATCGGGACCCATGCGGTGATCAGCGACGGGGTGACGCTGCCCCGGCTCGGCCTGGCGGTCGTCGACGAGCAGCATCGGTTCGGCGTCGCCCAGCGGGCGGCACTGCAGGCCAAGGCCGGCGATTTCGAGCCGCATGTCCTGGCCCTGACCGCGACCCCGATCCCGCGGACGATGGCGCTGACCTTCTATGGCGATCTGGCGATCAGCACGATCCGCGAGCTGCCGCCCGGGCGCAAGCCGATCCGCACCGAGATCAGGGACCGCGCCGCGCTGCCGAAGATCGAGGCCTTCCTGGCCGACGAGGCCGCCGCCGGGCGCCAGGCATTCGTCGTGGTGCCGCTCATCCTCGAGTCGGCGGCGCTCGAAGCGGCGTCCGCGGAGGCGGAGGCGGAGCGCCTGCGCGCCGCGCTGCCCGCGCTCCGCATCGGGCTCGTGCACGGGCAGCAGAAGGCGGCCGATCGCGACGCCACGATGACCGCGTTCGCCGCCGGCGAGATGGACCTCCTCGTGGCGACCACGGTCATCGAGGTCGGCATCGACGTTCCGAATGCGAGCGTCATGGTGATCGAGGATGCCGAGCGCTTCGGGCTCGCGCAGCTCCACCAGCTGCGCGGTCGGGTGGGACGGGGGAGCGAGCGCTCGTTCTGCATCCTCCTCTCCGATGCCGCCGACCAGCGGAGCCGGGAGCGCCTGGAGGTCGTTCGGGGATCGAGCGACGGGTTCGTGATTGCGGAGGCCGATCTCGCGCTGCGGGGTGCCGGCAACCTGCTCGGCACGCGGCAGGCGGGCCTTCCGCCCCTCCGCGTGGCCAGCCTCTTCGAGCCCCGCCACCTCGTCCTGGCCGAGCGCGCGCGCGCGCTGGCCGACGAGCTGCTCGAGGCGGATCCCACGCTGGCGCATCGACCGGGGCTGGCCAGGGACCGGGCCGCGTTCGTGGCGCGCGAGCAGAGCGGCGACGCCGACGCGGAGGCGTAGGTGCGCGTGATCGCCGGCACCGCGCGCGGGGTACCGATCAGCGCGCCGCACGACCGGGGCACGCGGCCGATCACCGACCGGGTCAAGGAGACGCTCTTCGCGATCCTCGGCGAGCGGGTGATCGATGCGCGCGTCCTCGACCTGTATGCGGGGAGCGGCGCGATCGGGATCGAGGCGCTGTCGCGGGGCGCCATCGCCGCGACGTTCGTCGAGCAGTCGCAGACCGCGGTGGCGACCCTGCGCGCAAACCTGGATCGGACGCGGCTCACCGCGCCGGCATCGGTCAGGCAGCAGGATGTGCTGCGCTTTCTCGCGGCCGCCATCGGGGGGCCCTGGGATCTCGTGACGCTCGATCCGCCCTACGGGGAGCGTGCTATCCTCGCGCCGCTCGAAGGGGTCGTGCCGCTGCTGGCGCCGGGAGGGATGGTCGTCGTCAAGCACTTCTGGCGCACGGCCGTGACCGCCCCGCAGGGCCTGGCCGCGGTTCGCGAGCGCCGGTTCGGCGAGACCACGCTCACCTTCCTCGCCGATGACAGGAGGAGCCCATGAGCCGCACCGCGGTGTTCCCCGGATCATTCGACCCGATGACGAACGCCCACCTCGACGTCGCGGGTCGCGCCGCCGACCTGTTCGATCGGCTCGTGGTCGGCGTCCTGAGCAACTCGAAGAAGCAAGCGCTCTTTCCGATCGACGAGCGGGTCGCCCTGATCCGCGAAGCGGTGGCGTCGCTGGGCGCCCACGTGGCCGTGGAAGCCTTCGACGGGCTGACCGTCGATTTCGCGCGCCGCCACGAGGCCACGTTCATCGTCCGCGGACTGCGCGCGGTGAGCGACTTCGAGGCGGAGCTGCAGATGGCCCACACGAACCGCAAGCTCGCGCCCGAGATCGACACGACGTTCCTGATGAGCGCGCTCGAGTACGGCTACCTCTCATCATCGCTCACCAAGGAGGTCGCGCTGTTCGGCGGTGACGTGTCGGGGATGGTCCCCGATCCGGTCGACGCCGCCCTTCGCGAGCGGTTCGCCCGCCGCTGAGCATGCACCGCCTCCGGGATGCGTGGACGCTCCGATCGGGCGACGCTATGATCCGCTCGACACGCGCCACCCGCGTGTCATGCACGGGAGGCTTCGACCACGGACATCATCTTTCTCGTCGAGCGCCTCGAATCCCTCGTCGCCGCGGCGAAGAAGCTGCCCCTCACGAACAACGTCGTCCTCGACCAGGCGGCGCTGCTCGAGCTGATCGACCAGCTGCGCGTCTCGGTGCCCGACGAGGTGCGCCAGGCGAAGCGCATCACCGAGGAGGCGATGCGGATCACCGAGCGCGCCCGCGACGAGGGCGACCAGGTGATCGCCCGTGCCCAGGAGCAGGCGGTCCAGATGCTCGGGGAGCGTGAGCTCGTGCAGCTGGCCCAGCAGCGCGCCGCCGAGCTCATCGACCAGGCCCGCGCCGATGCGATCGAGGTGCGTCGTGGCGCAGACGAGTACGCCGCGGATGTGCTCATTCGCCTCGAGGGCGAGTGCATCAAGGCGCTGACCAGCATCAAGCGCGGGCTCGACATGCTCGACGAGCGCCATCGGCCGAATGACGGCGGCACGCCGATGGACGTGGGCGAGACGGCAGCGGAGCAGGCCGGAGCCGCTCCTCGGGCATGACCTCCTTCCACGTCGGCGGGCTCCTCCAGGAGCCGGCCGGCTCGGTGCGCGACGTCCATCTCCGCGACCACTACGTGGCCCTTGGCCCGGACGTGGAGCTTGCCGGGCCGCTCGATGCCGATCTGCGGCTGCAGCGGACGAATCGCGGCATCATGGCGCGCGGCGCCGTGCGCGCCCCGCTGCGACGGACGTGCGCCCGCTGCCTCGACTCGTTCGTCGAGGACGCCGAGGCCACGATCGAGGAGGAGTTCCTGCCGACCATCGATCCGCTCAGCGGCGCGCCGGTCGTGACCGATCTCGGCGACGAGGAGGCACAGCGGATCGACGCGCGCCACGAGATCGACCTGCGAACGGTGCTCCACGACGAGCTCGCGCTCACCGAGCCGATGCATCCGCTGTGCCGGCCGGACTGTCCGGGGCTGTGCGCCGTCTGCGGACGCTCACTGGCCGATGGGCCGCACGACCATGGTGGCGACGAGATCGATCCGCGCCTGGCAGGGCTCGCGCGGCTCCTCGAGGACGACGCCGTCATGCGCCAGTAGCCGCCGGGCGGCGTTCGCCAGCCCGATCCTGCCCGGCTATACTGCGGCGTCCCGCACTTCGTCCGACACACGATCAGGTTGCTCAGGAGTCATTCGTGGGCGTTCCCAAGCGAAAAGTATCCAAGGCCCGCCAGGGTGAGCGCCGCGCCCACCTCGCGATCAGTGCACCGGCCCTCGTCGAGTGTGACCACTGCCACGAGCTGAAGCGTGCGCACCACGTCTGCCCGACCTGCGGCTACTACGACGGTCGCGAGGCCATCGCGATCGAGTCCGTCTCGCCGGCCGAGGGCCAGCGCTGAGGCGACGATGACGCGTCGCGGCAGTTGAGCGCCATGCGCATCGCCGTCGACGCGATGGGCGGCGACCATGCCCCGCGCGAGGTGGTGCGGGGGGCGATCAACTACGCCGCCGCCAACGCCGATGAGGTGATCCTCGTCGGTGACGTGCCACGCATCGAGGCCGAGGTCGCCGCGTACGGCCACGGCCGGCCGGCGAGCGTGAGCTTCGTCGACGGGCCCGAGGTCATCGAGATGGGTGATCATCCCGCCGCCGCCCTGCGATCGAAGCGCCGCGCATCGATCCGGGTGGCGACCGACCTCGTGCGGGACGGCGCCGCGGATGCCGTGATCAGCGCCGGGTCGACCGGCGCGACGATGGCCGCCGCGGTCTTCCGCCTCGGTCGCATCGATGGCATCGATCGACCCGCCCTGCCGGCGCACATGGTCACGGCCACCGGCCCGATCATGCTGCTCGACGTCGGCGCCAACGTCGACTCCAGCGCGTCGAACCTCGTGCAGTTCGCCGCCATGGGCGCGATCTTCGCCGAACGCGTGCTCCACGTCCCCAACCCGCGCATCGGTCTGCTGAACATCGGCGAGGAGGTGGAGAAGGGCGACGCACTCGCCCGCGCCGCCCACGAGCGCCTGGCGGCGGCGGACCTCCATTTCGTCGGGAACGTCGAGGCGCACGAGATGATCGCGCATCGGGCCGCCGTGGTCGTCTGCGACGGATTCGTCGGCAACGTCGTGATCAAGCTCTTCGAGGGGCTGACGAGCTACATCTTTCGCTCCCTGCGCGCCGATCTGCAGCAGGGACCGATCGCGCCGCTCGCGCTCCTGGCGCTCAAGCCTGGCTTCGACCGGATGCGGCAGCGCTTCGACTACGAGCAGTACGGCGGGGCGCCGCTCCTCGGCGTTCGCGGCGTGAGCATCGTGACGCATGGTCGCGCCAAGGCGCGGATGATCGAACACGCGATCCGGGTCGCCTCCGAGGCGTCGCGGGCCAGGATCCCGGACGTCATCGCCGAATGGACGCGCAGCCATCCGGCGCTGCAGGCCGATCCGGTGGCCGGGACGGAGACGCTCGCGACCGGACCGGGAGCCGCCAGCTGAGCCGCACCGCCACGCGCCATCGCGTTGAGGATCGCGCCGGGATGCGGGCGCGAAGGCTGGCCCTGCTCGCCCTCTTCGAGGCCGAGTTCGGCGCGGCCACGGCCGGCGAGGCCCTCCGTCGCCTCGCCCACGATCGGGGAGCCGAGATCGAGGTCCGCGACCATGCGCGCCGGATCATCGATGGCGTGGCTGCCGAGCGTGCGGCGATCGATGCGCGCATCGGCGCTGTCGCCCCCGCAATCCCGGTCACCGAACTCGGAAAAGTCGAGCGCGCGATCCTCCGGATCGCCATCTGGGAGGTGCTATACTCCGCCGCGACTCCGGCAGGGGAGACCATCAATGACGCGGTATCCCTCGCCCGGATCTATGCCGGAGACGCGGCCCGACGGCTCGTGAACGGCGTCATGGGAAGCGTCTCGAGATCACCGGGTGGAGGAGACTGAAAGCGTGACAGACGGAACCACCTTCGACCGACTCAAGAAGCTCATCGTCGAGCAGCTTGGCGTCGACGAGGAAGAGGTCACCATGCAGGCCTCGTTCGTCGAGGACCTGAATGCCGACTCGCTGGACCTGGTGGAACTGATCATGAGCCTCGAGGAGGAGTTCGGCATGGAGATCTCGGACGAGGATGCCGAGAAGATCCAGAAGGTCTCCGACGCCGTCGAGTACATCGAGGAGCACCAGCAGTAGCGCCGGAGGCGCGATGGCCAGCACCCCGCCACCGAGCCTCGACACGCTCGGGGCACGGCTCGGGATCGAGCTGACCGACCCGGAGGCCCTCCGTCAGGCGTTCGTCCACAGCTCCTACTTCAACGAGAATCCCTCCACCGTCGCGGGTCACAACGAGCGGCTCGAGTTCCTGGGTGACGCTGTCGTGGGTCTCGTCGTTTCTCGCCTGCTCTACGAGCGCTACCTCGACGAGGACGAGGGCTTCCTCACCGCCCGCCGCGCCGCGCTCGTGAATCGCGACGCCCTTGCCGCGCTCGCCCTTCAGCTCGAGATGCACAGCTTCCTCCTGCTGGGCCGCGGCGAGGCCGAAGCGGGCGGTGCGACACGTCCGTCGGTCCTCGCCGGCACGTTCGAGGCCGTTGCCGGCGCGCTCTTCCTCAGCGAGGGGCTCGACATCACCCGCCGCTGGCTGCGGCGCCTCTTCGCCGAGCGCCTCGATCTCCGTGGCGAGGGTGACGGGCCGCCGAAGTCAGCGAAGAGCCGCCTCCAGGAGTGGAGCCAGCGGCATCGGCGGACACGACCCCACTACCTCCTCGTCGGCACCTCGGGACCGCCCCACGCGCAGCACTTCACCGTCGCTGCCGTGCTCGCCGGCGAGCAGCTGGCGGTGGGCGAAGGATCGAGCCGGCAGCGCGCGGAGGAGCGTGCCGCCGAGGCGTCCCTCGCCATCCTCGACGAGATGCCCACCCCGGTGACCGACCGATGAGCCGTCTCCGCGAGCTGCGCCTCCACGGATTCAAGTCGTTTGCCGATCCCACGCGCTTCGTGTTCGAGAGCGGCGTGAACGCGGTCATCGGCCCCAACGGGTCGGGCAAGAGCAACATGGCCGATGCAGTGCGCTGGGTCCTCGGGGAGCAGTCGAACCGGTATCTCCGCACCCGCCGCGCCGAGGACGTCATCTTCGGCGGCTCGCAGGCGCGTCGCGCGCAGGGCATGGCAGAGGCGATCCTCACGCTCGACAACGCCGACGGCCAGCTCCCGATCGACTTCGCCGAGGTGTCGATCGGCCGCCGAGCATACCGGTCCGGCGAGAGCGAGTACCTGATCAACGGCGTGCGGGCGCGCTTGCGGGATATCGTCGACCTGCTCGGAGAGAGCCAGCTGGGCGCGAACGCGCTCGTCGTCGTCGGGCAGGGGACCGTCGACGCCGCGCTGTCCCTGCGACCGGAGGAGCGCCGGCAGCTCTTCGAGGAGGCGGCCGGCGTGAAGACGCTCCAGGTCCGCAAGAACGAGGCGCTCGCCCGGCTCGCGAAGTCGCGTGACAATCTCGTCCGCGTGGCCGACCTGGTGGCCGAGCTCAGGCCGCAGGTCCGGCGGCTCGAGCTCCAGGCGCAGCATCAACAGGAGCACGCGACGCTGGGTCGCCGCGCGCGAAGCCTGATCGCGGAGTCGCATCGGCGGCGCGAGCGACTGCTCCGCTCCGAGCTCGGCGAGGCACGCCGAGCCGCCGCGGCCGCCGAGGCCGCGCTCGAGGCGCATCGCGCGGGCGAGGAGGCGGGCCGCACGGCCATGGCGCGCGCCGAGGTCGCCTACTGGGATGCCGAACGAGCCGCGCGGGAGGCTGCGAGCGCGCGGGCCGCCACGCGGGAGGGGCTCATCCGCGCGGAGTCTCGACGCGACGCCGCGGAGCTGCGCAGATCGGAGCTGATCACTACGCGCGACCGAACGTCATCCGAGCTGGCCGCCGCGCGGCAGGCACGGGCGTCGCTCGCCGACGGCAATGCCGTCGATGCGGTCGTGGCACCGGCGATCAGCCGGGCGGCGGCGGCCGAGGATGGGTGGCGAGCCGCCATCACTCGCCTCGCGGATGCGGATGCGCGCCTGCTCGCCGCCGAGGAGGAGCTTGCCGCGGTGCGGCGCAGCGAGGCA
This sequence comes from Candidatus Limnocylindria bacterium, assembly GCA_038209995.1. Classification (GTDB taxonomy): domain Bacteria; phylum Chloroflexota; class Limnocylindria; order QHBO01; family QHBO01; genus JAICQM01. The sequence goes on from JBBQXD010000007.1 coordinate 26,970, forward strand.
GCGCGTCTCGCCGAGGCCGCGCGTGAAGCAGAGCGGCGAGCGGCAGCCGATGAGCGACGTGAACGCCTCGAGGGGGAGCGTGCGAATGCCACGATGACCCTTGAGGCCCTGACGGCCGAGCACGCGGCCCAGACCCGCGCCCAGGCGGCGGCGGACGCTGGTCTGCTGCAGGCCGCCGGGGCGCTGGAGGCTGCCATGGCGGCGCTGGCGAGCGCGGCGACAGACCACCAGGCGGCCCGGGAGCGGCTTGCCGTGGCCGAGCGCCGCGCCGCGGCGGTGGCAGGCGAGCTGGAGGCGCTCCGCCAACGCAGGGAGCATGGCGACCGTCTCGGGGCGCGCCTGGCCGCGAGCGGGTGGCGCCCGCTGCTCGACGAGGTCACCGCCCCGGAAGCGGCATGGCTGGCGCTCGAGGCCGTCGTGGGCGGCGAGCTCGACCAGGCCGTGGCATGGGAGGACGGCCGCTCACCGGTTGCCCATGTCGATGGGACCGGCGGAATCGCCCACCTCCTGGCCACCGGCGAGGTCTCGCTCGAAGGGCGTGCGGCTGCGCTTGCCGCGGTCGGCGGCGAGCGCACGTTGGCCGAGTGGATCGGAACCGATGCGCTGCCGATCGCGCTGCGCCGCGTCGCCATCGCCCCCACGCTGGCGGCGCTCCTCGCCGGCTGGGACCGTCTTCCGCCGGGCTGGATCGCGGTGACCGAGGCGGGCGACCTCGCGGATGGTCGGGGCATGCTCGCCATCCGTGGCCGGCTCGACCGTCACGGCGGAGAGTCGGCACGCCTGCACGCTCGCCGTCGCGAGCTGTCGGCCGAGCACGAACGGCTGGCGACCGAGCGCGAGGCTGCGACGAACGCCATCGTGCTCGCCGCGCGCGAACAGGAACGCGCGGCGGACGGCCTCGCGGCTGCAGGAACGGCGCAGGCAGAGGCCGATCGCTCGGTTCGGGAGGCGCACCGCATGGTCGAGGATCTCGCGCGCCGGGCCGAGGCATCACGCGCAGATCTGGCGCGGGTGACCCAAGAGCTCGCCGCGCTGAGCTCGATGGCGCCGGTCGCAGCCGGGGCGAGCGAGCATGCCCCCTCGTCGCGCGTGGAAGCGCTGACCGCGTCGGCTGCCGAGGCCCTCGCTGATCGTGACGAGGCCGCAACCGCGCGGGACGTTGCACGGGGCGTCTGGCAGGCGGCGCGCGGAGCGGCCGAGGAGGCGGAAGCCCGATCCGCGGGTCGGCGAAGCGACCGCGCGCTCGCCGAGGCGCGCATCGCACAGCTGGAAGCGACGCTGCCGGAGCACGAGCGTGCGCTCGCGGCAATCGAGGACCTGCTGCAGGCGATCGCTGCCACCACCGCGGCCGCCAGCGAGGCGGACGAGCGTGCAGTCGCCGCGCTGCAGGCCGCGGAGGGCCTTCGCGAAGCACACCGTCGCGAGCTCCTGGAGCGCGAGCGCAGTGGGGGCGGCGGGCCGGGTCGACTGGGCGACCTGGAGCGCACCTGGCAGGCCGCGGCGATCGCAGCGTCACGCGCCGAGGACGCGCTCACCGCCCTCAGCCGCGAGCGCGAGCTGGCGATCGAAGGGCTGCCGGACGCCGGCATGCGCGAGGATGACGCGGCGGCCGAGGAGGCAGCCGACGCCGAGCTCGGCGATGAGCTCGCCGGGCTCGATGATGCCGGGCTCGATGCCGAGCTGCGACGCGTGCGGCGCACGCTGAGCCAGATCGGATCGGTCAACCCATTCGCCGTCGAGGAGCACGGCGAGCTGGCCGGCAGGCTTGACGAGCTGACCGGACAGGAGACCGATCTGACCGCCGCGATCGGGTCCACGAACCAGCTGATCACCACGCTCGAGGCCGAGATCGCCGGGCAGTTCAACGCGGCCTTCACCCAGATCGCGGCGCGCTTCGACGAGTTCTGCCAGCTGCTCTTCGCCGGTGGGTCGGCCTCGCTCCAGCTCTCCGACGGCGAGGACGGCGAGGCGCCGGGCGGGATCGAGATCGTCGTGCGGCCGCCCAGGAAGCGCCTCCAGCGGCTCGCCATGCTCTCCGGGGGCGAGCGTGCCCTCGCCGGTGTGGCGCTGCTCTTCGCGATGCTGAGCGTCAACCCGGTGCCGTTCTGCATCCTCGACGAGGTGGATGCCGCACTCGACGAGGCGAACATCGGCCGCTTCGCGGACGCCCTCCGCCGGCTGTCGCAGGCCATCGACTTCGTGGTCATCACCCACAACCGCGCCACGATCGAGGTGGCCGACACGATCTACGGGGTGACAATGACCGATGCCGCGGTCTCCCGGGTCCTGTCGTTGCGGCTCGCCGACATCCCCGTCGAGGTTCCGGCCTGATGTTCCGCCGCCGTCGGGAGACGGCCACTCCGCCGCAGCCGACCGACGACGCCGTCCCGCCGCCGACGACCGTCGCGCGCCCGTCTCGCGCTGCGACCGGCATGGCCGGCATGGGGCTGAGTGCCAGGCCCTCCGGGCTGGGGTCGCGCCTCCGCTCGATCCTGGGCGTCGGCGCGCCGGCCACCGATGCGACGTGGGACGAGGTCGAGGAGGCACTCATTGCGGCCGACGTTGGGGCGACGACGACACTTGTGCTGATCGATGCGGCGCGGGAGCGCTTCCAACGCGCCGGAGGGCGGAGCGGCGACGATGTGCGCCGCGCCCTGGCCGCCGAGGTTCGCGATCGGTTGTTGGCGGCCGGATCGGGGGCATTCGAGCTCGGCCCGGCGCCGGCGATCATCCTGTTCGTTGGCGTCAACGGGACCGGGAAGACGACGACCATCGGCAAGCTGGCGGCGCGTCTCCACGGCGAGGGGAGGCAGGTCGCCCTCGCGGCTGCCGACACGTTCCGCGCCGCGGCGATCGAGCAGCTCCGCATCTGGGGAGAGCAGGTCGGGGTACCGGTCATCGCGCAGCGGGCGGGAGCCGATCCGGGTGCGGTCGCGTTCGACGCGGTGGCCGCCGCCGAGGCCCGTAATCTGGATGCGGTCCTGGTCGACACCGCCGGCCGCCTCCAGAACAAGCCGCAGCTCATGGCGGAGCTGTCCAAGATCCGCACCGTGATCGAGCGTCGCCTCCCGGGCCAGCCGCGTCATGTGCTGCTCGTGATCGACGCCACGACCGGGCAGAACGGGCTCCTCCAGGCCGAGGCGTTCAGCCGTGAGGCCGGGGTGACGGGGATCGTGCTGACCAAGCTTGACGGCTCGGCCAAGGGCGGCGTGGCGGTGGCGGTCGCGGATCGCCTCGGCGTGCCGATCGTGTTCGCCGGCGTCGGCGAGGAGATCGATGCGCTGGCGCCGTTCGACGCGGCCGCCTATGTCGAGTGGCTGTTCGCGGACTGAGCGTGCGCTAGAATGGGCGACCGTTTGACGCGCCGCTGAGTCCGTGAGCGCGCAGCCCGCATCGGTCCATTCATGTTCGAATCCCTCTCCGCGCGCTTGCAGGCGATCACCGAGCGCCTGCGTGGCAAGGCCCGCATCACCGAAGCCGATCTGGACGTCGCGCTGCGCGAGATTCGCCTCGCCCTCCTCGAGGCCGACGTCAACTTCCGGGTCGTGAAGGATTTCGTGGGCCGCGTCCGCGAGAAGACGCTCGGCCTCGAGGTCCTGTCCGGGCTGAACGCCGGCCAGCAGATCGTCAAGATCGTCCACGACGAGCTTGTCGCGACGCTCGGTGGGGCGCGCTATCACCTGCAGCTCGCACCGCGGCCGTCCGTCCTCATGCTCGTCGGCCTCCAGGGGTCGGGCAAGACGACGACCGCGGCCAAGATGGCGGTGCGATTGCGCAAGGAGGGCAAGAAGCCGCTTCTCGTGGCCGCCGATGTCTACCGCCCCGCGGCGGTCGACCAGCTCATGCAGCTCGGCGACCAGGTCGGCGTCGAGGTCCACAGCCGCCCGGTCGGGACGCCGGCGCTCGAGGTGGCGCGCTCCGGACTCGAGGTCGCGCGCCAGAAGGGGATCGACGTCATGATCCTCGACACCGCAGGGCGACTGCACGTGGACGAGCCGATGATGGACGAGCTGGTTCGAATCAGCGGTGGGGTGACCCCGGCCGAGACGCTGCTCGTCATCGACGCGATGACCGGCCAGGAGGCGGTGAAGGTCGCCGAGGCGTTCCACGCCCGCCTGCCGCTCAGCGCCCTGGTCCTCACCAAGATGGATGGCGACGCACGGGGCGGCGCGGCACTGGGCATCCGCAGCGTCACCGGGCTGCCGGTCGCCTTCATCGGCACCGGCGAGCGGACCGACGGGCTCGAGCCGTTCCACCCGGACCGGCTCGCCCAGCGGATCCTCGGCATGGGGGACATTTTGTCGCTGGTCGAGCGGGTCCAGGAAAGCGTGGACTCCGAAGAGGCGGAGCGCGTCGCGCAGCGCATGATGGAGCAGCGCTTCAGCCTCGAGGACTTCCGCAGCCAGCTCACCCAGATCAAGAAGATGGGACCGATCGGCCAGGTACTCTCGATGATCCCCGGCGCGGGTCAGATGGCGGGCGCCGCCCAGCAGGCGGTCGACGATGGACAGCTCAAGCGGATCGAGGCGATCATCGATTCGATGACGCCCGCCGAGCGACGACGCCCGGAGCTCATCAAGGCGAGTCGCCGACGGCGCATCGCGCTCGGCAGCGGCACCACCGCCGCCGATGTCAATCGGCTCCTCAAGCAGTTCGCCGAGATGCAGAAGCTCATGAAGTCGCTCGGATCGGGTCGCATGCCGGGACTCTCGGGGCTCCCGGGCGGGATGCGGGGCCTCTTCGGGCGTTAGCCTGAGCCGATGCATCGCCTCGTCATTGGCCTGACCTCGCTCCTGGCCCTCGCGGGCGTCGGCGTGATCGCCTTCTCGCTGCTCCTGGGCGGCGCCACCACGGACCGCGCGGCGAACCTCGCCCCAGCGGACGCGGTGCTCTACGCGAGCGTCTATCTCCAGCCTTCGAGCGGCCAACAGGCGCAGCTCGCCAGCGTCCTGTCGCGGCTGCCCGGCTTCGAGGATCGCGCGGCGCTCGACACGAAGATCGACGAGCTCGCGCAGCGCTTCCTGGGCGAGGCGGGGATCGACTACCGCGCGGACGTCAAGCCCTGGCTCGGGAACCAGCTCGCCATCGCAGCCCGCGGGATGGATGACGCGGGCCAGCCGACCGACATCGTCGTCATCGCCGACGTGAAGGACGAGGCCGCGGCGCTCGCGGCGATCGGCGGCCTGCCGGGCGCGTCGGGCACCACCGAGGCGACATACCGGGGCGTCGCGGTGCGGAGCGGATCGGGCACCTCGTACGCGATCGTCTCCGGGATGCTCGTGCTCGGCCAGGACGACGCCGCGGTCCACGGCAGCATCGACGTGGCGCAGGGACGAGCCCAGGGCCTTGCCAGCGTGAGCGCCTTCAGCGAGGCGATGCGCGCGCTGCCCGCCGATCGACTCGCGAGCGCCTGGCTCGACCTGCGGCCCTCGATCGTACAGGCAGCCGGCGGCGCGGCGAGCGACACAGCCGGACTCTCCACGCTGTCGATGGCGCTGCGGGCCGAGGAGGCGGGCTTCGGCCTCGTCGCTCAGATGCCGGTCGAGACCGGCTCGGCCGGCGCTGCGGTTCGCGATGCCCTCGCCGCCGGCTCGCAGGTCGCGCAGCTCGCGAACGCGATGCCACAGGACACCGAGATCGCGGCCATGCTCTTCAACCTGCGCGCGACGCTGCAGCGCGTCGAAACCGAGGTGAAAGCGCAGAACGCGGACGTCGGCGCCACCATCGACCAGCTCCGCGCGCTGGCGGCGTTCGGCCTGGGGATCAACATCGACAATGACCTGCTGCCCCTCCTCGATGGCGAGGTCGGTATCACCGCCACCGGCATTGCCGACCAGCGGCTCCACGGCGCCCTCCTCCTCCGGCCGGCCAACGCGGGTGCGGCGAGCGATGCGCTCGATCGGATCAGCGCCGCACTCGAATCGCGCGGATCCGCTATCGATCGCACCGAGGCCGCAGGCACGACGATCCTCACCGTCGCGGTGCCACAGGTCGGCACCGTCAGCTGGGCCGACGCGAACGGGCTCATCGTCCTGGGCCTCGCGGCCGATGACGTCACCGCGGCGCTCGAGGCCCGGGCCGCCGGCCAGACGCTCGACACGGTGCCACGCTACCGGGATGCCTTCGCGGGAGGGGAACGCGGCGGCGCCGAGGTCTACGTGGACCTCAAGTCGCTCATGCCGCTTGTGCTCGACATGGCGGGTGCCGGCCTGCCTGCCGGGTCACGCGATATCCTTGCCCACCTCGAGGCGTTCGGCCTCACCTCGCCGGCGCGTGAGGGACGATTCGAGTTTCACCTGACGCTGACGATCCGCTAGCCTGATCGGTCGCAGCGCGTTCGAGCATGGCCCAACCAGAGAGGAAGACATTCTTGGCAGTTCGCATTCGACTGACGCGCATCGGAGCCACCAAGCGACCGAGCTATCGCGTCATCGCCATTGACAGCCGCCGGCCACGGGATGGCAGGGCGTTGGAGATCCTCGGCTTCTACGATCCGCTGACAGATCCCGCCACCGTCCAGATCGACGCCGACAGGCTGGAGGTTTGGATCGGCAACGGCGCGCAGCCCTCCGAGACCGTTGCGAAGCTCATGAAGCAGGCCGGCATCGGCGTCACTGCGGCAGCGGCTCCGGCCGCGAAGCCCGCACCGCGCAAGCGCGCCGCAGCCAGGCCGAAAGCAGCCGCCGAGTCACAGGCGCCGGCATGAAGGAGCTGCTCGAGTACATCGCGCGCGGGCTGGTCGATCATCCCGATGCTGTGAGCGTCGAGGTCGAGGAGGAAGATGACGAGGAGGTCGTCCTCGTCCTCGCCGTCGACGAGCGTGACATGGGCCGCGTCATCGGCCGCGACGGGCGCATCGCGAATGCGATCCGGACGCTGCTGCGCGCGATGGCGACGCGCGATGGACGCCACGTCGAGCTGGAGATCGTCGGCGACGACGCCTGAACAGCCGGCCCGGGTCGCCGTCGCGCGGGTCACCGGAGCGAAGGGGCTCCGCGGCGCGGTACGGGTCGAGGTCCTGACCGATTGGCCCGAGCACCTCGATGTCGGGGCGCGGCTGGTCGTCGAGGGCGAGGCGGCGGAGCGCGAGGTCGTTCGCGCCGAATGGGGTGGGCGGGTCCTGGCGATCATGCTGTCGGGGATCACGACGCGCGACGCCGCCGAGGCGCTCATGGGTCGCTATCTCGAGGTCGAGCCGGCAACGCTCGAGCCAGGTCGGTTCTACTGGCATCAGCTCGTCGGCCTGGCGGTCAGCGACACCGCCGGCCGCTCGCTCGGCGAGGTCGTCGAGGTCTTCCGGGCCGGCGACACCGAGGTCTATCGCATCGACGGTCCCGAGGGTGAGCTGCTCGTCCCCGCGCTGCGCCACATGGTTCGCGAGATCGATCTCGAAGCGGGTCGCATGGTCGTCGACTATGCGGCTGACGAGGTCCGCTGAAAGGAGCAGACCGATGCAGTTCGACGTGATCACGATCTTCCCCGAGCTCTTCGAGCTGCCACTGCGCACGTCGATCCTCGGCAGGGCGGCGGAGCGCGGGCTGCTGCTCTTCGCGGTCCATGACCTGCGGGAGCATGGCCTGGGCCGGCATCGATCCGTTGACGACCAGCCGTACGGCGGGGGCGCGGGGATGGTCATGCGGCCGGAACCGCTCTTCGCGGCCATCGAGCCGCTCAGGGCCGCCGGCGCGCTCGCCGTCCTTCTCGATCCCGCCGGGGAGCCGCTCACCGATCGGCTGGCTCGAGAGCTGGCCGCGAAGCAGCGGATCGCCCTGGTCTGCGGCCGCTACGAGGGTATCGACGAGCGGGTGCGCACGATCATCGACCGCGAGGTGAGCATCGGCGACTACGTCCTGACCGGGGGAGAGCTCCCCGCGCTGGTGCTCATCGATGCGGTGGCCCGGCTCGTGCCAGGCGTGATCGAGGAAGCGTCGCACCTCGACGATTCGTTCGCCACCGGGCTGCTCGAATATCCCCAGTACACCCGTCCCGAGCGGTTTGCCGACCTCGAGGTGCCGCCGGTCCTGCGTTCGGGGCACCACGGCGCGGTCGAGCGCTGGCGCCGCCGTGAATCGCTGCGGCGGACGCTGCTTCGCCGTCCGGAGCTGCTCGAGGATGCTCCCTTGACGGCGGCGGATCGGCGTGACCTCTACCTGCTCCACGAGGATCCGACCGCGGAGTAAGAGCCTTGTCGGCGTCCCGACGGCGCTGCTATACTCCCGCCGTCGCGGCCGCTCTCGCGGTCGCGTTCGCATGTGTGCGCACCCCTTATCGGCTGAGCCCACGCATCGCCACGAGACGAGTAAGCGGCCGCTAACGCCGCGATAACGAGGTCGCCCCACCATGAACGCCATCAAGGAGCTCGAGCGCGAGCAGCTCCGCACCGACGTGCCGGAGATCGCCCCCGGCGATACGGTCCGCGTTTCGGTGAAGGTGGTCGAAGGGAACCGGGAGCGGATCCAGGTCTTCGAGGGCACCGTGATGCGGATGCGCAACGGTGGCCTCAACAAGTCGATCACCGTCCGCCGCATCGCCAGCGGCGTCGGCGTGGAGCGCACCTTCCTGGTGCATGCGCCGCGGGTCGAGAAGATCGAGGTCGTCCGTCATGGTGTCGCCCGCCGGGCGCAGCTGTACTTCCTCCGCAAGCGTGTCGGCAAGGCTGCCACGCTCCGCGAGCGCCGCCCGAGCTGATCGCCCGAGCGGCCGGTTCGCCGCGATGCGCCCCTCCGTCCATCGCCGTCGTCGCCCGTCACGGCCGCGCGACGCCCATTTCCGGCACGAGCGCGAGCTGCGGCTCGCCGGCTTCGAGCGCATCGCGGGGATCGATGAGGTCGGGCGGGGATGCCTGGCCGGTCCGGTCGTGGCGGCGGCGGTGATCCTGCCGCCTCGTCCGCGGCTGAAGGGGCTGCGGGACAGCAAGGTCGTGTCGCGTGCGCGGCGCGAACAGCTCTACGAGCTCATCCTCGACCGGGCCGAGGCGATCGGCGTCGGCTGCGTGGAGGTCGAGGTGATCGATCGCATCAACATCCTGCAGGCGACGAAGCTCGCGATGCGCCAGGCGATCGAGCGCCTGGCAGCGCCGGCCGATCATCTGCTCATCGATGCGCTCCGCCTGCCGGTCGTCGACCTGCCGCAGCGAGCGATCATCGACGGCGATGCGATCAGCGCCTCGATCGCGGCGGCGAGCATCGTCGCCAAGGTCACCCGCGACCGCATCTGCGACGAGATGGACCTTCGCTATCCCTCGTACGGCTTCGCGCGTAACAAGGGCTACGGCACCCCGCGCCACCTCACCGCCCTTATCGACGACGGGCCGTGCGAGTGGCACCGGCGCTCGTTCGCCCCGGTGCGGACGCTCCTCGCCGGTCGACAGCTCTCATTCGAGCTCGACTTCGGCCCGGACGTCGCGATGTCGGTCGGCGAGGACGACGAGATGAGCTTCGCGATCATGGCCGACGCCGCAGACGCCGCGGTCCTGCTCGACGACCTCGACGGCGATGCCTGATCCGCGGCACCGGCTCGGGCGCGATGCCGAGGCGGCGGTCGGGCGCTGGCTGGTGGGGGAGGGCTGGACCGTCCTCGCCCACCGCTGGCGCGTGCCGGACGGGGAGCTCGACCTCGTGACACTCGACCCGATGGGCACGCTCGTCGGCATCGAGGTCCGCGCACGCCGCTCGGCCCGCGTGGGGGCCCCGGCCGAGACGGTGGGGCCACGGCACGTCGCCCGTCTGCGCCGCGCGCTGCTGGCTTACTCGAGCCGCGAGGTGGTCGGCGTGCGGAGGACACGCCTCGATCTTGTGACCCTCAGCCCCGAGGGGAGCACAAACGGGAGTGACGCGGCCCGCTGGCGCGCGACGCGGATGCCGGCCATCGACGGCTGGTGAGCGGGGAGCCTCAGCGGCCGCCGAAGATCCGCTCCAGCGCGCGGACCGCCGCGATGTACGGGCGGCTGATCGGGTAGATGCCGTGCTTCTCCAGCGCGCGCTGGCCCTGGTAGTAGGCGGCCAGCACGAGGGCACGGTCGCCGTGATAGCGGTCGACGTAGTGACGGAGGAGCCGCACGCCGGCGCGCACGTTCTGTCGCAGGTCGCGCGGGTCGACCGATGCGCCGAGCATCGCGTCACCGACCCATGCTGCGGTGCCGGGCATGAGCTGCATCACGCCGATCGCCCCGGCGCGGCTCGTGACCCCCTGGCGCCAGCCCGACTCCTGCCACGCCACGGCTTTGGCGAGGGGGACCGGGACGCCGAGCCGGGCTGCCTCGTCGGCGATCACGCGACCGATGGCGGCGCGACCCGCCACGAGCGCGGCCATCGAGGCAGGCATTGCTGCGGCGCGGGCGGCGGCCGCCACCGCGCCCGGGATCTGGAGCCGCTGTCCCACGCGGATGAACGACGGGTTGGCGATGCGGTTGAGGCGCGCGATCGCGGCGACCGTCGTGTGGTAGTGGCGCGCGATGCCGGTGAGGTGCTCGCCGACGCGCACCACGTGCACGCGGACCGTCGGCTTCGCGGCCGCTGCCGGAGCAGTCGACGGGGTCGCGGTCGTGCCGCGGGGGACGAGCCGCAGATGCTGTCCGACGTAGATCCGGTTCGGATCGGCGATGTGATTGAGGCTCGCGAGCCGCGCGACGGTCGTGCCATGCGCCGCCGCGATCGCCGAGAGCGTGTCGCCGCTGCCGACGACCACCTCATCGGCGGCAAACGCGGAGGACGACACGGCGCTGAGGGCGACGAGGGCGCTGAGGGCTCCGGTCGCAAGGAGCGGAAGGGATCGGGATCGCATCGGTCCTCCGGCCTGGGTCGGTGGGTCGCGTGGGCGAATGCCGCAGCGGGCCGCGACGACGCACGCTGGTCAGGCTAGAGGAGGACGGCGGCGTCGCAATGTACGAAGCGGTGGAGTTGCGGGTACTTCGGTACCGGTGTGCCCACCACGGATCGGGGGCCAGCGGGGGGCGACGCGTGCTATGATCGGCCAGCCCTGCGAGGATCGGCTCCGCGTTCGCGCGCCGCTCCGGGGTGACCACTATCACACACGCCAGCCTGATTCCGTTCGGTCAACGGTGCCGCGCAACGCGGTCGACCACGGAAGGCGACGGCAGGCGGAGGAACAACCGGAGGTTCTCCATGGCTGCCACGACCATGAAGCAGCTGCTCGAAGCGGGCGTCCACTTCGGGCACCAGACGCGCCGCTGGAACCCGAAGATGCGCGAGTACATCTTCGCGGAGCGGAACGGGATCCACATCATCGATCTTGCCCAGACGGTGCAGCTGCTCGACGCCGCCCTTGACTTCGTGCGCGAGGTCGTCCGCCGCGGCGACAGCATCCTCTTCGTCGGTACGAAGAAGCAGGCCCAGGAGGCGCTCGCCACCGAGGCTGAGCGCAGCGGCCAGCACTGGGTGAACAACCGCTGGCTGGGCGGCATGCTCACCAACTTCACGACCATCAAGCGCCGCATCCAGCGCCTCGAGGCGCTCGAGGCGCGGCGCGACGCGGGCGAGTTCGAGCGCCTCACGAAGAAAGAGGCCTCGAAGCTCACCGACGAGATCACCAAGCTGAATGCGACGCTGGGCGGCATCCGCCGCATGCGACGCCTCCCCGGCGCGGTGTTCATCGTCGATCCGCACCGCGAGACGATCGCCGTCGCCGAGGCGCGGCGCCTCGAGATCCCGATCATCGCGATCACCGACACGAATTGCGACCCCGACCTCATCGACTGGGTCATCCCGGCCAACGATGACGCCATCCGCTCCGTGAAGCTGATCTGCTCCACCGTGTCGGAGGCGGTGCTCTCCGCCAGCCAGGAGCGCCAGGCGCGCCTGGACGAGGAGTTCGAGCAGGCCGAGGCGATGCCCCCGGTCGACGAGGCGGCACTGACCTCCGAGGCGGACTACTCCGCGGCGCTTGCCGGCGGCGAGGCGCTCGTCTTCGAGCCCGAGCCGGAGGAGGAGGACGACGAGGAGGAGCGGCGCGCTCGCGCGAGACGCGCCATCGAGCTCGGCGAGGAGTCCGAGAGTGAGGTCGCGGACCGCGAACACGAGCGGGCGATCGATCATCGAGAGCGCCCCGCCGTCTGACCCCCGCACCATCGAGGGCGGCGTCGACCCGGGGCAACCATTCCCAGCGAAGGACCAAGGAACAAGCAGATGATCAAGCCAGAGGACGTCAAGCGCCTCCGCGAGCAGACGGGGGCAGGCATCATGGACTGCAAGCGCGCGCTCGAGGAATCGGAGGGTGACGTCGACAGGGCGACGCAATGGCTCCGCGCCAAGGGCCTGAGCGCTGCCGCCAAGAAGGCCGGCCGCGTCGCCCGCGAGGGCGTCGTCGCCAGCTACATTCATCACGGAGCGCGCCTCGGCGTTCTCCTCGAGCTCAACTGCGAGACCGACTTCGTCGCCCGCACCGATGACTTCCAGCAGCTCGCGCGCGAGCTCGCCATGCAGGTCGCCGGCCTCAACCCGAGCTATGTCGGGCGCGATGACGTGCCGGCCGCGGTCGCCGATGCGCAGCGCGTGACCTTCGCGCGCGATGCCGAGGCGGAGGGCCGTCCTGCAGACCGGATCGGGCTGATCGTGGACGGCAAGCTGAACAAGTGGTTCGGCGAGCACTGCCTCCTGGAGCTGCCGTACCGCGACACCGAGAAGAAGATCGGCGACCTCGTGACCGAGAAGATCGCCCTGCTGGGCGAGAACATCCGGGTGGCCCGCTTCAGCCGCATGGCGGTGGGCGAGGAAGGTGCCAGGACGCCGTCCGGCGATCAGGTCGAGGCTGAGCCCGCGGAGGTTGCCTGACCGATGCCCGACGCGGGCCGCGCCCCCCTCCAGTCGCGCCGGGTGCTGCTGAAGCTCTCCGGTGAGGCGCTCATGGGCACGCGGCCCTATGGCATCGATCCGTCGGTCGTGCGCGAGATCGCGCAACAGGTCGGCACCGCCCAGGCGGAGGGCGTCCAGGTGGCGCTCGTCGTCGGCGGCGGCAACATCTTCCGCGGCCTCGCTGCCTCGGAATCGGGGATGGATCGCGCGACGGGCGACTACATGGGCATGCTGGCGACCGTGATGAACGGCCTCGCCATGCAGGACGCATTGGAGCAGGCCGGCACGCCGACGCGCGTGATGTCCGCGATCGCGATGAACGAGATCTGCGAGCCGTACATCCGTCGCCGCGCCGTCCGTCACCTCGAGAAGCGGAGGGTCGTGGTCATGGTCGCCGGAACGGGCAACCCGTACTTCACGACCGACACCGCGGCCACGCTGCGCGCCGTCGAGATCGGCGCCGAGGTGATCCTCAAGGCGACCCGCGTGGACGGCGTCTACGATGCCGACCCGGAGACGCATCCCGAGGCACGGCGGTTCGAGCGCATCAGCTACACCGATGTCCTGGCGAACCGGCTGAACGCCCTTGACGCGACGGCGGTGAGCCTGGCGATGGACAATGACCTCCCGATCGTCGTCTTCGACATGACCGAGGTCGGGAACATCGTGCGCGCCGTCCGCGGCGAGCAGATCGGAACGCTCATCGATGGTGAGGTGACGGAATGACCCACCCGGTGCTCGCCGAGATCGAGCCGAAGATGCAGCGCGCCGTCGACGCGATGGAGCGCGACCAGGGCGGTATCCGCACGGGCCGGGCCTCGACCGCGCTCGTCGACCGCATCACTGTCGACTACTACGGCACCCAGACGCCGCTGAACCAGATCGCGGGCATCAGCACACCGGACGCGCATCTCATCGTGATCCAGCCGTGGGACCGCTCCGTGCTCGGCGCGATCGAGAAGGCGCTCACCAAGAGCGACATCGGCCTCGTCCCGAATGTGGATGGAACGGTCGTGCGCCTCAACGTGCCACCGCTCAGCGAGGAGCGTCGCCGCGAGATGGTGAAGCAGGTCCGCAAGCGCGCGGAGGACGCGAGGGTCGAGATTCGCCACCACCGCCGCGAGGCCGCCGACCTGCTCAAGAAGGCCCAGCGCGAGGGCAGCGTCTCCGAGGACGAGGAGCGACGGGAGCTCGACGCGCTCCAGAAGCTCACCGATCGGTACATCGTGGCCGTCGATGAGCGGACCGAGCGCAAGGAAGCCGAGGTGATGGAGGTCTGACCCCATCGCCGCCCGAACACGGCGCGCGCCACGTCGCCATCATCATGGACGGGAACCGGCGCTGGGCGGCCGCGAAGGGGCTGCCGAGCATCGCCGGCCACGTCCAGGGAGTGGAGGCGATCCGGCCGATCGTGCGCGTCGCACCTGACCACGGCATCGAGGTGCTCTCGCTCTACGTGTTCAGCCAGGAGAACTGGAGCCGTCCCGAGGACGAGGTGACGGGCCTGTTCGGGCTCATTGACGCAGCGGTCCAGCAGCACACCGCGGAGCTCATCACCGAGGGCGTGCGGGTTCGGGTCATCGGGCGCCTCCACGAGGCACCGATCGACGTGCAGCGCAGCATCCGCACCGCGGAGGAGCGAACGCGTGGCGGTCGCCGTATGGCGCTGAACATCGCCTTCAACTACTCCGGGCGCACCGAGCTCGTCGACGCGCTGCGTGCGCTGATGGCCGCCGACGTCGCGCCGGCGGATGTCGACGAGGCGCGGATCGCGGAGCACCTCTACACGAGCGGCCAGCCGGACGTCGACCTCCTGATTCGCACCGGTGGCGAGCAGCGCATGAGCAACTTCCTGCTGTGGCAGACGAGCTACGCCGAGCTCATGTTCACACCGACCCTGTGGCCCGACTTCGCCGAGGCCGATCTCGTCGCCGCGCTCGACGAGTTCGCGCGACGCCAGCGCCGGTTCGGCTCCTGAGCCCGATGCTGCGCACGCGCCTCCTCACTGCCGCGGTCCTCGGGCCGATCGTCCTGGCGGTCGCCTACTTCGGCGAGCCATGGCTCGCGCTGCTGCTCGGCATCATCGCCTTCCTCGCGCTCATCGAGGTGATCGCGCTCCTCGATGCCGGCGGCTTCGAGCCGCCGCAGGTGCTCGGCCTGGTCGCCGGCCTGGCCGTGACGGCGGCCGGCATCGTCGCCGCCAACGTGTCGCTCGTCGGCGGCCTGCTGTCCGACGTCCTGCGCCAGAGCGATCCGCCCGGCCTGGTCACGATGACGGTGGCTGGCGCGATGATCGTGCTCGCCGCGGTCGCCTTCACGCGCGCCGATGCGCGCGCCGGCTTCCTGTCGTGGGCGATGACGTCGTTCGGCATGCTCTATGTCGGGCTGCTGCTGCCGTTCATCGACCTGGCCGGCCATCTGGCGCCGGCCGGCGGCTCCGCCACCACCGCCGTCGGCGGGCTCGAGATTCGCTCCGGCTCGGCCTGGGTCCTGCTGCTGGTCCTCGTCGTGTGGGGATATGACACGGGCGCCTACCTCGCCGGACAGTGGCTCGGGCGCCGCCACCTCATCGAGCACCTCAGCCCGTCGAAAACGGTCGAGGGTCTCGTCGGCGGCCTGCTGCTGGCGACGATCGCCGCCGGGATCGGCACCTGGCTCACCGGCATCGCGCCGTGGCATCCGCTCGTCATCGGTCCGCTGGTCGCCCTCGCCGCCCAGGCGGGCGACCTCGCCGAATCGATGCTCAAGCGCGCCGCGGGGCGGAAGGACTCCGGTGACCTGGTGCCCGGGCACGGGGGATTCCTCGACCGCATCGACTCGTTCCTGTTCGCGGCGCCGATCCTCGTCGGCTACGCCCTGCTCGTCGCGGGCCAGTCGGTGTGATCGGGATCGCTGTCCTCGGATCGACCGGATCGATCGGGCGGCAGACGCTCGATGTCATTGCGGCGCATCCCGATCGGTTCGTCGTCCGCGGCCTTGCCAGCGGACACGGCTCGCCGGAGCTGGCCGCCCAGCTCGCCGCACATCCGAGAGCTCGCGCCTGGGCCCCCGAGCGACCTGCCGACCTTGACGCGGCCCGCTGGGTCGGGGACGGCCTGGTCGGCCTGGCGACCCTCCACGACGTCGACATCGTCGTCGTCGCCACCACCGGCATGACCGCCCTGCCTGCCGTCCTCGCCGCGCTGCGCTCCGGGCGACGAGTGGCGCTTGCCAACAAGGAGACGCTCGTCACCGGCGGCCACCTCGTGGCCGCGGCACTCGATGCGCTCGGCGGCGACCCGCTCGACCGGCTGCGGCCCATCGACAGCGAGCATTCCGCGATCTGGCAGTGCCTCGTCGGGGAGGCGCGGGACGCGGTGCGGCGCCTCGTCCTCACCGCGAGCGGCGGCCCGTTTCGCGGGCGGGCGCCCGCATCGGTGCATGACGTGGAACCGGATGCTGCCCTCGCACATCCCACGTGGCGCATGGGACCGAAGATCACCGTCGACTCCGCGACGCTCGTCAACAAGGCCTTCGAGGTCATCGAGGCGACGTGGCTGTACCGCCTGCCCTACGCTAAGATCGACGCCGTGATCCACCCCCAGAGCGTCGTTCACTCGCTCGTCGAGTTCGTCGACGGCTCGTACAAGGCCCAGCTCGGCCTGCCGGACATGCGCCTCCCGATCCAGCACGCGTTGACGTATCCGGAGCGCCTGCCCGCCCCGTCGGTCCACGGCACGCCCGAGACGTGGGGCGCGCTGACGTTCACCCCGCTCGAGCCGGGCGCCTACCCCGCCTACGACGCTGCGCGTCGGGCCGCCGAGGCGGGGGGGAACCGCGGCGCCATCCTCAACGCTGCCGACGAGGTCGCGGTCGCGGCGTTTCTCGATCGGCGCCTCCCATTCGGTGAGATCGGCGGCGTCATCGATGCCGCGGTCGCGCGCTGGGGGGGAGCGGGGGAGCCGGCGCTGGAGGAGATCATCGATCTCGACCGCGAGGTGCGTGACACGCTGACCGCCGAGCTGGCTGCGTAGACCGATGGATATCGTCACCACGATCCTTGCCACCCTGGTCCTCATCGTGGTGCTCGTGGTGGTGCACGAGCTCGGTCACTTCATGGTCGCCAAGCTGTCGGGCATCACGGTCCACGAGTTCGGGATCGGCTTCCCGCCCCGTCTCGCCTCGCTCATCTGGCGCGGGACGCGATACAGCGTGAACGCGATCCCCCTCGGTGGCTTCGTGAAGATGCTCGGCGAGGATAGCGCCGATGGCGAGAGCGAGGCCGATCGTCTCCGTCAGCGCGGCCTCTCCGCGGCTGCCGTCGAGCGCGAGATGACCGGCTCGTTCGGACGCAAGCCACTCTGGGTGCGCCTCGCGGTGCTCCTGGCCGGGGTCGTGATGAACTTTCTGCTGGCCGTCGGCCTGCTCGCGATCGCGGCGGCGCAGCCGCAGCCTGACCGCGTCGCGCCGATCACCGTGACCGACCTGCAGCCCGGCAGTCCGGCGGAGGGCGTCCTCCGGCTGGGCGACCGGATCGCCGCCGCGGACGGGCAGGTCTTCGCGCGCGCGAGCGACCTGCTCCTGTATATCCAGGGTCATGCCGGCGCGCCGGTGAGCCTGAGCATCAGCCGAGACGGCGCGTCGCAGACGATCACGGTCACGCCGCGTGTCCTGACCGCCGAGCAGCGGCTGTCGGGGATCGGCGCCATCGGATTCGGCTGGGACTCCCCGGTTCGCGACTTCCCGCCGCTGGCCGATGGGCCGGCCGGCGCGCTCGGCATGGGCCTCGATCAGACCTGGTCGACGGCGGTCCAGATCCCCGCCGCGCTGGGCAGAACCGTGCTCGGCCTCATCGGGCTGGCGCCCAGCACCGGCGATGCCCGAGGCCCGATCGGCATTGCCCAGATCATCGGAGAGGTGGTGCGCGAGCCGCTCGTCGTGCAGCTGCAGCTTGCCGCGCTGCTGTCGATCAACCTCGCGGTCCTCAACGTGCTGCCCTTCCCGCCGCTCGACGGCGGGCGGATCGCGGTCACGCTCCTCGAGGGTGCCCGCCGGCGCCGGTTGGGACGCGAACGCGAGGCATTGATCTACGCCACCGGCTTCGTCATGCTGCTGCTGCTGGTCGTGCTCATCACGATCCAGGATCTTCAGCGCCTACCCGGCAGCTGACGGCGCCTCGAGACCGCCCTCCCGACTCCGGCTGAGCACGGCTCGCCGGGCTGGTCGAGCCTGCCCGACGTGGCGGGTTCAGCGCTCGGCTGGTATACTCCGCTCCGGTTTCGGTGGCCAGCCGCAGACCGAATTGATATCGAGTTACGTGGAGACGTGGGTCGGTTCGCCAACCCACTTTTTTTTTCGTCCGACGGTGAGCGAGGTGGGGCCGTGAATCGAGATTTCATCGGGGCTCTGCTGCAGCTCAACGCCGAGAAGGGTGTGCCGCAGGAGGTCCTCATCCACACCCTGGAGCAGGCGATTGAATCGGCCTACCGTCGCAACGCGGACGCTCCAGAGAACGTCGTCGTGGTCGTCGACCCCGAGAGCGGCCAGATCAGCGTCTACCGCGAGTACGAGGTGGTCGCAACGCCGGAGGAGGTCGAGGACCCCGACCTCCAGATGACCGTGGCCGATGCTCAGAAGCACGACCCCTCGACCGGCGTCGGCGGCAAGGTCCGCATCCCCGAGAACGTGACCCAGGCCCAGCTCGGGCGCATCGCCGCGCAGACCGCGGGGCAGGTCTACCGCCAGCGTCTCCGCGAGGCCGAGCGTGACGTTGTCTACCAGCAGTACGCGTCCCGCGAGGGCGAGATCATGACCGGCGTCGTGCACCGCACGACCGACCAGGCCGTGGTCCTCGACATGGGGAAGGGCGTGGAGGCGGTGCTCGCCGTGAGCGAGCAGCTTCCCGGCGAGGCATACCGCATCGGGCAGCATCTGAAGGCATATGTCCTCGAGGTGCGCCGGACGACGCGCGGCCCGGTGATCGTCGCCAGCCGAACGCACCGGGGCTTCCTCCGTCGCCTCATGGAGATGGAGATCCCTGAGATCTACAACGGCACGGTCGTGATTCGTGGGATCGCGCGCGAGGCGGGGAGCCGATCGAAGGTCGCCGTCGAGAGCCGGCAGACCGGCGTCGACGCCAAGGGCGCCGCGGTCGGGCAGCGCGGGGCGCGGATCCAGGCGATCGTTGCCGAGCTTAACGGCGAGAAGGTCGACGTCGTCCTGTGGGACGAGGATCCGGCCCGCTTCGTCGCCGAGGCCCTCAGCCCTGCCGAGGTGCTGAGCGTGCGGGTCGACGAGGAGCACAAGATCGCGAACGTCGTCGTTCCGGAGCGCCAGCTCAGCCTGGCGATCGGCAAGGAGGGCCAGAACGCCCGCCTGGCCGCGAAGCTCACCGGGTGGCGCATCGACATTCGATCGGACGCCGGCGTCGCCGCTGCGGCCGCCGGCGATGGCTCGCCCGACGACGAGCCGCAGGAGGCGGAGGCGCCGGCCGATGCCGAAGCGACGACCTGACCACATCCCGATGCGCACCTGCGCGGCCTGCCGCCAGGTGCGTGCCAAGCGATCGCTGACCCGCATCGTGCGCAGCTCGGACGGGTCGGTGGCGATCGACCCGACCGGCAGGCTCGCCGGGCGGGGAACCTACATCTGTGATGCACCAGATTGCCGCCAGCCGGCCCGCGTGGCCGAGGCAGTGAACCGAGCGCTCGGCGTCAACGTGACGCCGGGGACGCTCAGCTTCGAGGAGAACCATGCCCCCACGTAGATACCTTCCGCGCCGAGGACCGCGTCCCGCGCGTCGCCGTCCCGGCCCGCAGAGCGGGGCGGCCACGATGGAGGCGCCCGCGCCACCGCGTCCGGCCGGCCCTGTCGAGCTGCCGAGCTCCGTCTCGGTCAAGGACCTCGCCGAGGCCCTGTCGGTCAGCCACGCCGACGTCATCAAGGAGCTGATCCGGAACGGGATCTTCGCCACCATCAACCAGACGATCGACTACGACACCGCGTCGCTTGTGGCCGCCGAGCTCGGCTTCGAGACGAGCCAGCGTGGCGTGGCCGAGCGCGCCGCTGCCGAGGAGGCTGCCTCGCAGGATCTCGTCGCTCCCGGCAGCGAGGAGGAGAAGTCCACCCGCCCCGCCCTGTGGGACGACGACGCAGCGGCCGACCTGGTGACCCGGGCGCCGGTGGTGACGATCATGGGCCATGTCGACCACGGCAAGACGAGCCTTCTAGACGCCATCCGCGACACGAAGGTCGCGGCCGGCGAGCGGGGTGGCATCACCCAGCACATCGGCGCATCCGAGATCACCCACAACGGGAAGCGGATCGTCTTCCTCGACACGCCCGGGCACGAGGCGTTCACCGCCATGCGTGCGCGGGGCGCCCAGGTGACCGACATCGCGATCATCGTGGTGGCGGCCGACGACGGGGTCATGCCACAGACGAAGGAGGCGATCGACCACGTCCGCGCCGCGCGGGTGCCGATGATCGTGGCGATCAACAAGATCGACAAGGCCGATGCCCAGCCCGACCGCGTGAAGCAGGAGCTCGCCGACAACAAGGTCCTCGTCGAGGAGTACGGCGGCGACGTCATCGCCGTGCCGGTGAGCGCCAAGCAGCGCACCGGCCTCGACGACATGATGGAGATGGTCCTGCTGGTCGCCGACCTCCAGGATCTCAAGGCCAACCCGAACCGGCCGGCGGTCGGCACCATCATCGAGAGCAAGGTCGAGACCGGCCGCGGCAATGTCGCCACCGTGCTCGTGCAGACCGGCACCTTGAAGATCGGTGACGTGGTCTCCGTGGGCCGCACCTTCGGCCGCGTCCGTGCCCTCACCAACGCGGCCGGCAAGCGCATCAAGACTGCCGAGCCGGCCACAGCCGCCGAGATCACCGGCCTGGGGGACCTGCCCGAGGCGGGCGACATCCTCCGCGTCGTCGCCGACGAGAAGGCGGCGCGCGACATGGCCGAGAAGGCGACCGCGGCAACGGCCGGCGGCGATGGCCGCACCGCATCGACCCTCGAGGAGATCAGCGCCCAGATCGGCCAGGCGGACGTCAAGGAGCTGCGCGTCGTGCTGAAGACCGACGTGCAGGGATCGCTCGGCGCGATCCGGCACGCGCTCGAACGACTCACGAACGATGAGGTCCGGATCAACATCATTCGCGAGAGCGCGGGCGACATCAACGAGTCGGACATCAACCTCGCGTCGGCGTCCGACGCGGTGGTCATCGGCTTCAACACGAAGCTCGATCCCGGCGCCCATCGCTCGGTCGACGCGACCGGCGTGGATGTGCGGCTTTACGACGTGATCTACAAGCTCACCGACGACGTGACCCAGGCCCTGTCCGGCATGCTCACCCCCAAGCTCGTCGAGCAGATCGAGGGTCACGCCGAGGTTCGCATGATCATCAAGGCCGGGCGGGCCGGCAATATCGCCGGCTCGTACGTGACTGATGGACGGATCAGCCGCGGTGGCCAGGTCCGCCTGTTCCGCGCCGGCAAGCTGCTGGCCGAGACCCGCATCACGTCGCTCAAGCGATTCAAGGACGACGTGCGAGAGGTCGCGACCGGATTCGAGTGCGGCATCGGGCTGGACGTCGATGATCTCGCCGAGGGCGACGTCATCGAATGCTTCCAGATGATCGCCGAGGCGCAGACGCTCTAGTCGGCGGGCATGAACCGATGAGCCAGCGGACCGATCGGCTCGACAGCCAGATCCAGCAGGAGCTCATGGAGCTGCTGCAGCGCGAGATGAAGGACCCGCGGCTCGGGTTTGCGACGATCACGCGCGTCGAAACGGCCCGGGATCTGGGGCATGCCCGGGTCTACGTGAGCGTCTACGGCAGCGAGGAGGAGCGCGAGCGCTCGATGGCCGCCCTCCGCGACGCGGCACCGTGGTTGCGCCGCAAGCTGGCGGCGCGGCTGACGATCCGCACCGTGCCGGAGCTGAGCCTGCGGCGCGACGACTCGATCGAGGCGGGGGACCGCGTCCTGAAGCTGCTCCGCGAGATCGAGGACGGGCGCGCGGAGCAGCCGGACATCCCCGACGCAGGAGAAGACGCCTGATGGCCGCATCCGAGGTCGTCGCCGCCATCCGCGGCGCCGACCGCATCACGACGATCTGCCACGAGAACCCCGACGCCGACACCCTGGGGGCGGCGATGGCACTGCGGATCGCCGCCGAACGGCTCGGCAAGCAGGCCGAGGTGGTGAGCGCTGACGTGCCACCACCGTTCCTTGGCTTCGTCCCGCGCGTCGCGGAGGTGCGCCGCGCGCCCCAGCTCGAGCCCGGCCTCGCCATCGTCGTCGACGCGCCGCTGTCGCGCACCGGGGCGGTGGCGCGGGACTGCGGCGCCTGGCTCGAACGCGCGACGATCGCGAACATCGACCATCACATCTCCAATGAGGGCGAAGGGGCCATCGCTTTCATCGATCCCGCGGCGGCAGCCACGTGCGAGATGATCGCGCTCCTGCTCCCCGAGCTCGGCGTCGGGCTCGACGCCGAGCTCGCGACGTGCCTGCTGGCGGGGATCGTCCAGGACACCCACACCTTCGTTCACCCGAATGCCACCCCGCGCACGCTGCGCGTGGCGGCCACCCTCGTCGAGGCCGGCGCCGATCTGCATCGCATCAACCGCGCCATCTACGCCGACAAGCCCTTCGCCAGCGTCGCGCTCTGGGGCCGCATGCTGGCGGGCATGGGGGAGCGGCGCGGCGGAGCGATCGTGCATGCCGCGATGACGCTCGAGATGCTGCGCGACACGGGCGCCGATGCGACCGCCGCGGAGGGCTTCGTCGACCTGCTGGGGATCACCCGCGACGCGGCGATCAACGTCCTCTTTAAGGAGCAGTCCTCCTCCCAGGTGCGCATCAGCGTGCGCACCACCGAGCGCGCCGATGCCGTCGCCATCACCCGCTCGTTCGGCGGCGGCGGACACGCCCGGGCCGCCGGCTGCACGATCGACGCACCGCTGGAGGAGGCTCGGGCCCGAATGCTGACGGCCTGCGAGGCCGAGCTCGACGGCGCCGATGCTGGGCGTCGTTAACCTCGACAAGCCGGTCGGGGTCACGAGCCATGACATGGTCGCGCTCATGCGACGGCTGACCGGCATGCGGCGCATCGGACACGCGGGGACCCTGGACCCCCTGGCGTCGGGAGTGCTGCCGATCCTCGTCGGCCGCGCGACCCGCTTCAGCGAGGAGCTGACCGGTGGCCGGAAGCGCTACGACGCCGTCGTGCGGCTCGGCATCCGATCGGCCACCGACGACGGCGAGGGGCCGCTCCTCGTCACCGGACTGCCGCTGCCCGACCGTGCGGCCATCGAGGCCGCGCTGGCCGCGTTTCGCGGCACCTTCGGGCAGCGACCGCCGGCCTTCTCGGCACGAAAGCAGGGCGGCCAGACGGCGCACCGCGCGGCACGCGCCGGACAGCCGCTCGAGCTCGCGTCGCGGACGGTCACCGTCGAGCGCCTCGAGCTGACCGACCTCTCCGAGGGCGATGGATGGACCGATGTCTCGCTCGAGCTCGTGTGCGGCGCGGGCACGTTCGTCCGCTCGATCGCCCGCGACCTCGGCGACGCGCTCGGGTGCGGAGGCCACCTGCATGCGCTGCGGCGGCGGGAGGCGGCCGGCCTGCTGGCCGAGGACGGCTGGCGTCCCGAGGCCCTCGAGGAGCTGTCGAGATCCGGCCGTTTCGCCGAGGCCCTCCTCCCGGTCGCCGGCCTCCTGCCCCTGCCGCACCTGACCCTCGGCGAGGCGGCGGCGGCCGCCTTCCTCCATGGCTCGCTCGTGGACGTCGACGGTGCAGCCCCGGAGGGGCGGTGCGTCGTGCTCGATGCGGCCGACGCCTTCCTCGGGGTCGGGACTGTGGCCGGCGGGCGGCTGCAGCCCGACAAGGTGATCGCCGCGTCCGGTGAGGCGTCCGCCGAGTGACCGCGGTCAGCGAGGCGGCGGCATTCGGGAACCTGCCGGCCGTTGGCCCGGCGGCGGTGTGCATGGGCGTATTCGACGGCGTGCACCTCGGCCATCAGGCGCTCGTGGCAGCCACCCGCCGCGCCGCCGACGAGCGCGGCGTGGCCGCGGTGGCGCTCCTGTTCGACCCGCCCCCGGCCGAGGTCATCCGACCTGACCACCGCGTTCCGCGCCTGGCGCCAACCGCGGAGAATCTCCGTCGCCTGCGCGAAGTGGGTGCCGACATCGCCTTCGCGCTCGACTTCACGGCGGCCGTGCGTGACCTGGCCCCCGAGACATTCCTCGCCGCGCTGGCGCCGGCCATCGAGCTGCGAGCGCTGGTGATGACCCCGGAGAGCGCATTCGGGCGGGCACGTGCCGGCACGCCCGACGCCATGCGCGTCCACGGTCGGTCGGTCGGCTTCGACATCGTGATCCTGGAGCCGCTCGCCGGCGACGCTGGCGGCCCGGTCTCCTCCACCCGCGTGCGGGAGCTGCTGGCACGCGGAGAGGTCGGGGCGGCGGCGGTGCTCCTCGGCCGCGCGCCATACCTCGCCGGCAGCGTGGTCCATGGGGATGGCCGCGGGCGGGAGCTCGGCTATCCGACCGCGAACCTCGCCTTCGACTACCTGCCCGCCCTTCCCAAGCTGGGGATCTACGCGGGCCACGCATCCGGCCTGGGGACGCGCCCGGGCCACCCGGCACTCGTGAGCGTCGGGGTGCGGCCCACCTTCAAGGACAATGCTCCGGTGCTCGTGGAGGCCCATCTGCTCGACTTCGCGGGGGACCTCTACGACCGGCCGCTCGAGCTCGAATTGACGGCGCGCATCCGCGACGAGCTGCGGTTCTCATCGGTCGAAGACCTCGTGCGCCAGATGCGCGACGACGAGCGCCGAGCCCGCGCGATCCTGCTCTGAAGCGAGCGACATACGGTCGCCTCTGCTAAACTTCGACCGTTACGGAAACGAATGTGGAGGAATCTGTGCCGCTCGCCAAGGACGCGAAGAGCGCGATCGTCGATGACTACGCCACGCACGATGGCGATACGGGCTCACCCGAGGTGCAGATCGCGCTCCTCACCGAGCGGATCAAGTCGCTGACGGACCACCTGCGCACCTACCAGAACGACAACCACTCGCGCCGGGGTCTGCTCAAGCTCGTCGGCCAGCGGCGCCGGCTGCTCGCGTACCTCGTGCGCAACGACGTGGACCGATACCGGGCCGTCATCGGCCGGCTCGGACTGCGCCGCTAGACAACCTACCCGACCCGGGCCGTGCCTGGGTCGCCTCATACGTGGCACTGGCGTCCGCCGTGGCTGCGGATCGATTGACCATTCTCCCCCTGACGGAGCGCCGTGGAGCGCCGCCCAGCACGCGCGAGCATCGCGCCGAGGCCGAGCGACCGGCATGCGCAGGGGCAGCACACAACTGGAGGCATCACTTGTCCAACAAGGTTGAGGCGCCGATCGGCGACCAGACCTTCTCGCTCGAGGCGGGGAAGCTCGCCGAGCAGGCCGACGGGGCCGTCCTCGTTCGTTACGGCGACAGCGTCGTCCTCGCCACCGCGGTCGCCGCGAAGGAGTCGCGCGACGGCGCCGACTTCTTCCCGCTCACCGTCGACTACGAGGAGCGGATGTACGCGGCCGGCAAGATTCCCGGCGGCTTCATCAAGCGCGAGTCGCGCCCATCGGAGGCTGCGATCCTCGCGATGCGCCTCACCGACCGGCCGATCCGGCCGCTCTTCCCGAAGGGCTACTACAACGACGTCCAGGTCGTCCTGACCGTCCTCTCGGCCGACCAGGAGAATGACCCGGACATCCTCGCCCTGAATGGCGCGTCGGCGGCGCTGTCGATCAGCGGCATCCCGTTCATGGGTCCCGTGGGCGCCGTGCGGGTCGGCCGAGTCAACGGCGAGTTCGTCACCAACCCGACGACGTCGCAGCTCGCGGAGAGCGACCTTGACCTCGTCGTCGCCGGCACCCGCGACGCGGTGATGATGGTCGAGGCCGGCGCCAAGATCGTCCCCGAGTCCGTAATGGCCGATGCGATCGCCTACGGTCATGCCGAGGCGCAGAAGAGCATCGACCTGCAGGACAAGCTGGTCGCGACGGTCGGCAAGCCCAAGAAGCAGCCGTTCATCGGTCCGAAGGCGGACAGTGTCGCCAAGCTCGGCGATCGCCTGGCGAACGGCGAGGGCGAGTTTGTCGTCGTCGACCTCGAGACGACCTCGATGAAGCCCGAGCTCGGCTCCATCGTCGACGTCGCCGCGCTGCGAGTTCGCGACGGCAAGGTCGTCGACCGCTTCGAGTCGCTCGTCAACCCGGGCCGCTCGATCATCGGGCACCAGATCCATGGCATCTCCGACTCGGACGTCTCGCAGGCCCCGACGGCTGCCGAGGTGCTCCCCAAGCTCGTCGAGTTCATCGGCTCGGCGCCGCTCGTGGCGCACAACATCGCCTTCGACCTTCCGTTCATCACTCGCCACCTCCCGACCGACATGACGTGGGAGCCGGCGGCCATCTTCGACACCCTGGAGCTGGCGTACCAGCTGTATCCCGAGGCGGGCAGCTACAAGCTGGCCGACCTGGTTCGCTTCGTCTTCGGCCGCGATCACGGCGCAGCCCATCGGGCCATGCCCGACGCGGAGGCGACTGCGGACCTGTTCATCAACCTCACCGCTGGGCTGGCGGACCGGCTGGGCGCGATCCGCAGCGACATCGCCGACGAGGTTCGCGAGGCGCGCGATCACTACGATCGAAGCGAGCAGGGCGAGCGCTTCGAGGACATCCGGCGCCGGCACGGCATCGGCTCGCCGCTCATGGACGTCCTCACCAAGGCGACGGTTCGCGAGCTGGTGCTGTCGGAGAACGTGCGGATCGACGGCCGCGACACGGCCACCATCCGGCCGATCACCGTGGAGGTCGGCGTGCTGCCGCGCACCCACGGCTCGGGCCTCTTCCAGCGCGGCCAGACCCAGGCGCTGAGCATCGCCACGCTGGGCCCGTCCAGCGACAGGCAGCGCATGGACACGATCTCGCCGGAGACCGAGAAGCGCTACCTGCATCACTACAACATGCCGCCCTACTCGGTGGGCGAGGCGAAGTTCATGCGCGGCCCAGGCCGCCGGGAGATCGGCCACGGTGCGCTCGCCGAGCGTGCGCTGCTGCCGGTCCTCCCGACCGAGGCCGAGTTCCCGTACGTGATCCGCGTGGTGAGCGAGGTGGTGAGCAGCAACGGCTCGACCAGCATGGCCTCCACCTGCGGCTCCACGCTGGCGCTCATGGATGCCGGCGTCCCAATCAAGGCACCGGTCGCCGGCGCCGCCATGGGCCTGATCAGTGACAAGGCGACCGGCCGCTACGCGGTCCTCACCGACATCACTGGCAAGGAGGATGCCTACGGCGACATGGACTTCAAGGTGACCGGCACCGCCGAGGGCGTGACGGCCCTGCAGATGGACATCAAGGTGGCCGGCATCACGGTCGAGATCATGCGCGACGCGCTCGAGCAGGCTCGGGTGGCGAGGCTCTTCATCCTCGACAAGATGACCTCGGTCATCAGCGCCAGTCGCGAGGAGCTGTCTCCGTTCGCACCGCGGATCACGACCATCAAGATCCCGGTCGACAAGATCCGCGACGTCATCGGGGCCGGCGGCAAGGTGATCCGCCAGATCACCGCCGAGACCGGGACGGAGATCAACATCGAGGATGACGGCACGATCCAGATCGCCGCCACGAGCGGCGAGGCCGCCCAGAAGGCGATCGCCTGGATCGAGGGCCTGACGAAGGACGTCGAGGTCGGCAAGGAGTACCTCGGCAAGGTGACCCGCATCATGAACTTCGGCGCCTTCGTCGAGATCCTGCCCGGCAAGGAGGGGCTCGTCCACATCAGCGAGCTGTCCGATCGACGAGTCCCGCGGGTCGAGGACGTGGTGAGCATCGGCGACGAGCTCATCGTGGTGGTGACCGAGATCGACCGCATGGGTCGTGTCAACCTGTCCCGTCGCGCCGCCATGGAACGCCACATGGCGCGCAACGGCGACGCGGAGAGCGGTGGCGACGGCCAGCCCGATCTGTCGCAGGCTGAGCCGTTCGATTCTCGCGGTGACCGTGGCGAGCGTCCTGTCGGGCGCGGCGACCGTCCCCGCTTCGGCGATCGCAGCCGAGAGCGGCCACCGCGCCGTCGGTAGGCGACGACGCACCGAGGCGGGCCAGGACGGCCCGCCTCGTTCGTTCCAGGGGCCGCGACATCCGGAGGGCGTGAGCGTGGGCACCGACAGCGACCTCGCCGTCATCGCCGCGGAGGTGCGGGTCTGCATGCGCTGCCCCCTGGCGCGAAACCGCAACCAGGCCGTGCCGGGCGAGGGCAATCCTTTGACCGATGTGCTGCTGGTGGGGGAGGGGCCGGGGGCGCGGGAGGATGCGACCGGGAGGCCTTTCGTGGGGCCCGCCGGGCAGCTGCTCGACGAGCTCATCCGGAGCATCGGCTGGGAGCGACATGACGTGTTCATCGCCAATGTCGTGAAGTGCCGGCCACCCGGCAACCGCGACCCCGAGCCTGACGAGATCGCCGCCTGCGCGGAGTACCTCGACCGCCTGGAGACGGTGCTCGCCCCGAGCCTCGTCGTCACCCTCGGTCGCCACTCACTGCAGCGCTACCTGCCCGGCGAGCGGATCGGTGCCGTGCACGGGACGCTCCGCCGTGCACGGGGCCGCCATGTCTTCCCGATGTACCATCCCGCTGCGGCACTGCACCAGGCCTCGCTGCGGGAGACCCTCTTCCGGGACATCCGCAGACTGCCCGCCGCGCTGCTCGAGGCCCGCGAGGCGATCGAGGCCGAGCGGGCGACATCGGTCCATGAGGAACACGATGAGATGCCGCCGATGGTCATCGGTGAGCCGGAGGACGCCCAGGACGTGGATCGCGCTCGCGCCGCGGACGAGGCACAGCAACTGACCCTCTTCTAGGAGCCTTCATGCCAGACACCCTGCGCATCATCCCGCTCGGCGGGGTGGGCGAGGTCGGAAAGAACATCACCGCCATCGAGGCGGGGGACGACATCGTCGTCGTCGACTGCGGCCTCGCGTTCCCGGAGCCGGAGATGCTGGGGATCGACCTCGTGATCCCCGATGCGACGTACCTCGAGGAGCATCGCGACCGGGTGCGGGCGATCCTCCTCACCCACGGCCACGAGGACCATACCGGGGCCTTGCCATACGTCCTGCCGCGGATTCCCGGGACGCCGATCTATGCGACGCCGCTCACCAGCGGGCTCGTCCAGGTCAAGCTGCGGGAGCACAAGCTCACCGAGATGACAGAGCTGCGGACGGTCGTGCCGGGCCGCGCCTTCTCGATCGCCTCGTTCACCGTCATTCCATTCCGCGTCAACCACTCGATCCCGGACGGCGTGGGGTATGCGATCCAGGCGCCGGCCGGCACGGTCGTCCACACCGGCGACTTCAAGTTTGACATGACGCCTCCGGACGGCGTCCGCGCCGATCTGGGTCTCATCGCGGAGATCGGCAACGCCGGCGTGGACTTCCTCCTCTCCGACTCGACCCGCGCCGAGCGGGAGGGTTACACCCTCTCGGAGATGACGGTCGGGGAGTCGCTCCATCAGCTCATCGGCGAGGCGAACGGGCGGGTCATCGTGGCGACCTTCGCGAGCAACATCGGCCGCGTCCAGCAGGTGATCGACGCCGCCGCGGACCATGGCCGCAAGATGGTCGCGCTGGGCCGCAGCATGGAGCAGAACTCGGCCATCGCCGTCGAGCTCGGATACCTGAACACGCGTGACGGGACGCTCGTCAAGAAGGACCAGCTGCAGCGCATCCCGAAGGAGCAGCTCGTCGTCATGACCACCGGCTCCCAGGGCGAGCCGATGTCGGGGCTGACGCGGATGAGCAACCGCGATCATCGAAACGTGACCATCGAGCCGGGCGACACGGTGATCATCTCCGCGTCGCCAATCCCGGGCAACGAGGAGGCGGTCGCGAAGACCATCGACAACCTCTTCAAGGAGGGGGCGATGGTGCACTACGAGCCACTGAAGCACTGCCACGTCTCCGGGCACGGCTCGCGCGAGGAGCTGAAGCTCATGCTCGGGCTCGTGAAGCCGCGGCATTTCATCCCGGTGCACGGCGAGTACCGGATGCTCGTGCAGCACGCGCTCCTGGCCGAGGGTGCCGGCGTCGAGGTCGATCGCATCTTCGTGCTCGAGAACGGCCAGGTCGTGGAGTTCGACGGCAGCCGCGCGCGGCTCGCGGGCAGCGTCACCGCCGGGGCGGTCCTCGTGGACGGCATCGCTTCGATCGACGGCCAGGACGGCGTGATCCTGCGCGACCGCCGGATGCTGGCCAGCGACGGCGTCGTCATGGTCGCGCTCACCGTCGACTCGGCCACCGGGCGCGCGGTTTCGGGACCCGACATCGTGAGCCGCGGATTCCTGTCCGATCCGGACGACCCGCTCATGGCGGCCGCTCGCGACCATCTCGCGAAGGCGCTCCGCCAGCCGGCGGCCGACGACCATGCCGCAGAGACCGGTTACCTCAAGTCGAAGATTCGCGACACCCTGTCGCGCTATTTCTTTCAGCAGACGAAGCGGCGGCCGATGATCCTGCCGATCGTGCTGGAGGTCTGAGCGATGCGCACCCGCCGCACGAGCCGTAGCCGGACGAGCCGCCGTCGTCGCACCACGACGTCGATCAGCCCGCGGTTCGTGCGCGAAGCTCTCGCCCTGGTGCTCGTCTTCATGGCGATCATCAGCGTCATCGCGCTCTTCGCACCTGACGCCGGCGCGATCGTCCGCCCGTGGCACGACCTGCTCTCGAACCTCCTCGGCTGGGGGATCGCGTTCGCGCCGCCGCTCCTCGCCGGGTTCGCGCTCATGCTGTGGATGAAGACGATGCCGGCTGAGCGCTGGATGGCCGCGACCGGCGCCGCGCTGGTCGCGATCGGCCTGCTCGGAATGTTCCACCTTGGGATCGGGGCCGGGACGGAGGCGATCGCGCGCGGGGACGGTGGAGGCCTGATCGGCTACGGGGTGAGCGCCGCGGTGAGCGGTGCGATCGGGGCGGCCGGGGCGTGGGTGGTCCTCGTCCTCATCGTCGTCATCGGCCTGCTGCTGTACTTCAACATGACGATCGGCGACATCGTGGCCGCCTGGCTGCAGGAACGAGATGCGCGGCGGGATGTGGCCGAGGGCGAGGCCAGGCGGGCGAGCGCGCGAGGCCGCGGCACGCGAACGGCGACCGTTCCCCCCGCGCCGGAGCCCGAGCCACGGGCAGGCCTCATCGATCGCATGCGCGGCGCGCTCGCGGGCGGCAACGACGCCCACGAAGACGAGCCTCCGCTCATCGTCCGCCGCCAGCGTCCCGAGAATGGACATGCGGAGCCCCGGGTGGCGCGTCCGATCGTGCCGCCCGTGGCGACCGCCTTCCCCGTCGGCGGCGTCGACGACGAGGGTGCTCCCGCTGCCGAGCTCGACGCCGAGGAACATGCGCACCTGACTGGGGCGGAGTCGGTCGTCGGCGCGGATGCCGATGCGGCGCTCGAGGAGACGCAGCGCATCTGGGACCTCCCCACCTTCGACGTCCTCGCCGACGCGCCGCCCTCGACCGCGGCGCAGATGGACCTCCACGCCAAGGGCCAGCGCATCCGTGACACGCTTCGCCACTTCGGGATCGGCGTCAAGATCGCGCGGATCCAGGAGGGGCCGGTCGTCACCCAGTACGCGCTCGAGGTCGAGCCCGGGATCAAGCTGTCACGGATCGAGGGCCTCGCCGACAACTTGGCCCTGGCCCTCGCCGCGCGCTCGATCCGCATCCAGGCCCCGATTCCGGGTGAGGGCTTCGTGGGCATCGAGATTCCGAACAACGCGTTCGACCTCGTGACGCTCAAGGAGGTGCTGGCGAGCCACAACTTCGACGACATGGCGGCGAAGAGCAGCCTCGCCTTCGCGCTGGGCCAGGATGTCGCCGGGCAGCCGTTCAGCGCCGACCTGGGCAAGATGCCGCACGTCCTCATCGCGGGTGCCACCGGCTCGGGCAAGAGCGTCTGCGTCAACGCCCTCGTCTGCTCGCTGCTCATGAAGGCCACGCCGCGGGACGTGAAGTTCATCATGATCGACCCCAAGCGGGTGGAGATGGCCCAGTACCGGGGCATCCCGCACCTGTTGTGCGAGGTGATCGTCGAGGCCGAGCAGGCGGTGAACGCGCTGAAGTGGACGGTCGGCACGATGGAGAGCCGCTACCACGAGTTCGCGCAGCGCGGCGTGCGGAACATCGCGGCCTACAACGACGCGCTGCGGACCGGCCAACCGCGGATGCCGTACATCGTGGTCGTCATCGACGAGCTGGCGGACCTGATGATCGTCAGTGC
The DNA here is from genome assembly GCA_038209995.1 of Candidatus Limnocylindria bacterium. Lineage (GTDB taxonomy): Bacteria > Chloroflexota > Limnocylindria > QHBO01 > QHBO01 > JAICQM01. The sequence goes on from JBBQXD010000007.1 coordinate 59,087, forward strand.
CTACGAGGTCGAGTCCACGATCACCCGGATCGCCCAGCTCGCGCGGGCGACCGGGATCCACCTCGTGGTCGCGACCCAGCGGCCGAGCGTGCAGGTCATCACCGGGCTCATCAAGGCCAACATCCCCAGCCGCATCGCGTTCGCCATGACCAGCGGCGTCGACTCGCGCACCATCCTCGACACGGTCGGCGCGGAGGATCTCCTCGGCCGGGGCGACATGCTCTACCAGCCGATCGACGCGCCGCGCGCGGTCCGTCTGCAGGGCGTGCTGGTGACCGACGCCGAGATCGAGGAGCTGGCGCGCCACTGGAAGGCGCAGGGCGGTCCGCAGTACCGTCCCGAGATCACGGCGCCGCGCCGTGACGGGAAGCCGGGCGGACGGCCGGGCGCGGACGACGTGGACGCCGACGCCGATCCACTGCTCAGCCAGGCGATCGACATCGTGCGCCGCTCGGACAAGGCATCGGCGAGCCTGCTCCAGCGGCGGCTGCGGATCGGGTACGCACGCGCAGCCCGCGTCCTCGACCAGATGGAGGACCGCGGCATCGTCGGACCGGCTGACGGGAGCCGCTTCCGCGAGGTGCTCGTCACGGCCGACGGCTGGGGCGGCGATGTCGGACCGGACGAGGATGACAGGTGACCGACGAGGGCGTTCACAAGCTCGGGGAGGTGCTGCGGGCGGCGCGCGAGGTAAAGGGGGTCGACCTGATCCGGGTCGAGCGCGAGACGAGGATCCGGTCCCGCTATCTCTCCGCGCTCGAGCGCAGCGAGTACCGTGAGCTGCCCGGCGCCGTGTACACGAAGGGCTTCCTGCGGAACTACGGGCTTTACCTGGGCCTCGACCCGGAATACCTCATCGATCTCTATCGCCTCGAGACGAGCCCGCATGCCGCCGAGCGCCCCACCGTCGGCGCTCCGCCGCGGCCGATCTCCGTGCGGCGGCGCCGCTCGTTCGTCGTGACGCCCGGGGTCGTCGTGGCGGCGATGCTCACGGTCCTGGTGCTTGTCGTCTTCGCGTACATCGGTGGCCAGCTCCTGGTCTTCGCGGGCACGCCGGACCTCCGCGTCTTCGACCCAGCCGGGCCGCTCGCCGCGTACGACGGCACGACGTACACCATCCGCGGCGCGACCGCGCCCGGGGCGCGAGTCACCGTCAGCGGCCTCACCGAGAACCCGATCGCCATCGCGAACGAGCTCGGGGATTTCGACGTGACGGTGGGCCTCGAGCCGGGCCGCAACGTGGTCGTGCTCAAGGCCTTCGATCAGAAGACCGGGCGCGACAGCGTGGAGGTCACGCGCGAGATCACCGTCGTGCTCGGCGGAGCATCCCCGAGCGCCGGCGTCGGGGCCATCACGGTGGCTGCGCCGGCCGAGGGCGCCTCGGCCTCCGGCGCGATCCCGGTCGCCGGGACAGCGGCTGCGAACGCGACGCTGAGCGTGACCGCTACCGCGACCGCGGCGCCTCCGGTGACGTTCACGATCGTGGACGGGAGGGGGAGGGCGGTCCCCGTGACGGCAGCGCTCTCGACGGCGCCCGCGCCGCTGAGCCTCACCGCCGACACGAGCGGTGCGTTCACCGGGTCGCTCGGCCTGCCTGCGGGCAGCTGGACCATCACCTTCACGGTGGCGGGCGGGCCCGGGGCTCCGGTGACGCGGAGCGTCGTCGTTGCGCCGGCCACGGGCCTGGCGGCGACGCTCGCGATCGCCGGCGCGCCGTCGTACCTCGAGGCAGACGAGGATGGGCGACCGAAGGCCGGCGTGTCCGGCGGCATCAGCGACCCTGGCGAGACGGTGAGCCTCGCCGCGCAGCGCGATCTCCGGATTCGCGCCGGCAACGCCCAGGCGGTGACCGTGACCATCAATGGCATTCGCGTCGGGCCGATGGGGGGATCGGGTGCGGTCGTGGAGTGGCGGGTCGCCCGTCGCTGACACGCCCTCGACATCGGTCCGGCAATTGTTGGAAGGAGACCCATGGCAGATTCCTCGTTCGACGTCGTCAGCGAGTTCGACCAGCAGGAGCTGGTGAACGCCCTCGACCAGGTGCGCCGCGAGGTGGCGACCCGCTTCGACTTCAAGGGCAGCAAGGTGGAGATCGAGCTCGGCAAGGACGCCATCACCCTCCATGCCGACGACGAGTACCGTGCCGGGTCGGTGAAGGACCTGATCCAATCGAAGGCCGTGCGCCGCAACCTGAGCCTCAAGATCTTCGAGTGGGGCAAGCTCGAGCCGGCGGCCGGGGGCACCATCCGTCAGGCAATCGCCCTCAAGCGCGGCCTGAGCAGCGAGCAGGCCAAGGAGATCAGCAAGATCATCCGCGACAGGTTTCCCAAGACCAAGCCCAACATCCAGGGCGACGCGGTCCGGGTCTCGGCCAAGAGCCGCGACGAGCTGCAGGGCGTGATCGCGCACCTCAAGGGCCTCGAGTACCCGGTGGCGCTGCAGTTCACCAATTACCGCTAGACCGATGCCAGCCGCTCGCCCTCCGACCGATCGCAAGCTCGAAGGCGCCGCGCGTCGCCTAGGCCGTGCACTCCTGTCGGCGCATCTCCAGATGGCGACGGCCGAGTCGTGCACCGGCGGCCTCATCGGGCACGTCATCACCGGTATCCCGAAGGCGAGCGAACACTACCTCGGCGGCGTGATCAGCTATTCCAACCTGCTCAAGGAGCAGTTGCTCGACGTAAGTTCCGCGCTCATCGAGCGCGCCGGGGCGGTCTCGCCGCAGGTGGCCGAGGCGATGGCCGACGGGCTGCTCGACCGCTTCCCTGGAGTCGGCCTTGCCGTCGCGGTGACCGGCATCGCCGGGCCCGATGGGGAATCGGACGACAAGCCGGTGGGCCTGACCTACGTCGCGGCGGTGCGCCGCGGTGGGCCGGCGGTCATCGAGCGCGTCGTGTGGCCGCACGACCGGGACGGGAACAATCGCGCCAGCACGCTGCTGGCGCTCGAGCTGGCGCATCGGCTCGTGACGGAGTAGGGGAGTGGTCCGCGGCGGCGAGAGAATCCACGTGATCGGCATCGCGGGCTCGGGAGCGGCCGGCGTCGCGCTGCTCTGTGCGCGAGCCGGGGCGGTCGTCGATGGCTGCGACATCGACGGCGCGTCTCCCTACACGCCGCCGCTCGACGCGGCCGGCATCCGCGTCATCGCCGGCCACGACGCGGCACATCTGGAGGGCGTCGACCGCGTGGCGATCTCCCCGGCGATCCGCGCGGTGCGGGACCACACGGAGCTCGCCGCCGCGCTGCAGCGAGGCCTGTCCGTCGTGAACTGGCAGGCCCTGCTCGGGGAGCTGATGGACGCGGAGCAGCACCTCGGCCTGGCGGTCGCCGGCACGCACGGCAAGTCGACGACGACGGCGCTGCTCGGGCACCTGCTCATCGGCGCCGGCCTGGATCCGACCGTGGAGGTCGGCGCGACGATCGCCGATTGGGGCGGCGCATCGGTCCGTCCTGGCGGTGGGGCGCCGTTCGTCGTCGAGGCGGACGAGTTCGCCGACAACTTCCTCAGCTATCACCCAGCCGCCGCGATCCTCACGAACCTGGAGATGGACCACCCGGACTACTTCGCCGATCGGGACGCCGTGCTTGCCAGCTTCGAACGCTTCGTGCGCGGGATGCGCGCCGACCCCCGCGTGGGTCCGGTGCCTTTCGTGCTCGCCGCCGCCGGCGATCCCGGGCTGAACGACCTCCTGGCACGCCTGGATGGCTGGCAGGGGAGCGCGATGCGGTATGGGCCCGGTGGCCATCTCGTGGCCGTCAGCGTGCGCTATGACGCCTCAGGGACCGCGTTCGAGCTCGACGGGCAGGCGTACCGCATGCGCCTGGCGGGCCCCCACAACGTCCTCAACGCGACGGCTGCCCTGGCGCTCGCCCGGCGGCTGGGGGCCGCACCGGATGCGCTGGCAGTTGCGCTGGCAACGTTCCATGGGGCCGGGCGACGGATGGAGCTGATCGCCGATACTGCCGGCGTGACCGTCTACGACGACTATGGCCACCACCCGACCGAGGTGCGGGCCGCGATCTCGGCCGCGCGGCAGCTCGTCGGCGAGCGGCGCCTATGGGCGGTCTTCGAGCCGCACATGTACTCGCGCACCGCGCTGCTCCTCGATGCCTTCGGCGAGAGCTTCCGGGGGGCCGATGAGGTCGTGATCGCCGACATCTTCGCCAGCCGCGACACGCCCGAGGCGATGCGCGCCACGTCAGCTGAGGATCTCGCGGACGTCATCGAGCGCGTCAGCGCGGTGCCGACCATCGCCACCGGCGACGTCGATGCGACGACCGAGTACGTGGCCCGCCACCTCCGCGCGGGGGACGCGGTGCTCGTCATGGGTGCCGGCAAGTCGTATCGGATCGCCCGCGGGCTCGGCGCCGCACTCGCGGCCGGCGTGCTCGACGCCCACACCAGCCTGACCGACGCATGACCGGGATCCGCGAGGCGTTCCTCGGCGGCATCCTGGCGCTCCTCGTCACCGTGGCGCAACAGGGATCGGTGCGGCTCGTGGAGGCATCGGGCGCGCGCGACACGCCGTCGCTGATCCTGATCCTTTTGCTCGCGGCCTTTCTCGGCGTCCTCACGGCTGTGGCGACGCGCATGATGCGGCTCCCCGGGGCGACCGCGCCCACCGTGCTCGTGCTCGGCTGGACGCTCGTGCCGGCCGTCCTCGGTGCGATCCCGGCGTCCGCCGCGGAGCTCTTCGCCTCCGACGCAGCGTTGAGCGGCTCCGAGGCGCTCGGCCTGGCGGTGGCCTCCATCGCCGCCGCGATTACGCTCGGCGTGCCCGCCGACCGGCGCTGAACGCGGCTCGCGAGCGATCGGTGCCGGAGCTCGTCGTCGCCAGCTGGAACCTCCAGGGCCGCGACCCGCGGCGGATCGATCTCGCCGGTGCGCTGGAAGCGTGGCAGCCGGACGTGCTGCTCCTCCAGGAGGCGGATGGCGACCGTGTCGGCGACCTGCTGCCGCCCACATTCGCCACGCAGCTGTGGTGGCGGACGGCGGGCACGCGACCGGGGATCGTGGTCGCAGCGCGGCTGCTCGTCGACGAGCAGGGCATCCTCGAGCCGACCGACCCGCCGTGGGACCGCCCCCGCGTGGCCTGGGCCCGCCTGAGGACCGCCGCCGGCCCGCTCACGGTGGCATCGGTCCATCTCATGGCCCCCCTGCTCCCCGGCCGACGGGCGCGCCGCGATGGTCAGCGTGCCGAGCTGGCGTCATGGGCCGAAATACTGGTCACCGGCGACGCGCCACTCGTCGTGGCGGGCGACTTCAACGTCCGGGATCCGCATCTACCGCGCATGACCGATGCCTGCGCCGCTGCGCCGATGCCCACCTGGCGACCGCTGGCGGCGGCCTGGATGTCACCGATCCTCCGCCTCGATGCCGTCTTCCTGTCGCCGGCCATCCGCGTGGTCGATGCCGGCATCGGCGACAGGTGGCGGGGGAGCGATCATCTACCGGTCATCGCGCGCATCACGTGGTGAGGTGCGTTGAGCCGAGTGCATCAGACCTTCGCGGCCGATACGCTGTTCGTCGCGCTCTACGACCAGGCCACGAACATGATCCGCTTCCCGTACGAGATCGGTGGAGGGGAGCGAGTGCGCACCGAGCCGATCGAGCCCGGCAAGGGCCTCACCTCGAGGGTCGTCGAATCCCGGCTCCCGCTGCGCTTCGGCAGCACCGCAGAGTCGCAGGCCCACGAGGCCATCGACGTCGGCGGCTACCAGACGGAGTCCTAACGGCAACGAGTACGACAGGAGATTCCAGGTGACCCGCGAGAAAATCAGCGTGCAGGCGTATGAGGCCTTGGGCCACGGGAGGTCGCTCACTTCGAAGGCGTCACGGATGACGCCCATGTCGAAGGCGGCGTTGTGGGCGACGAACGGGAGACCGCCGGCGAAGGCCATGATGTCCGGCAGCCGATCCTCGAACCGGGGCTGATCTCGGACCATCGCAGCGGTGATGCCGTGGATCTCGACATTGAAAGGATCGAACTCGTCATGGCCTTAGGGCGGGCGCATCAGCCAGCGTCGACTGTCGACGATCTGGCCGTCGACCACCCGCACAAGACCGACAGCGCATTGGGCTGCCCCGATACCAGTTCGCGGTCTCGAAGTCGATCGTGCAGAAACCAAGTGTCACGCCCCCCCGCCTTTCTGACCTTGTCGCTCGCGCTAGCATGCACTCGTGGAGACCTCCTGACTATGTCCTTCCTGCGGAAGCTGCTGACACGCGAGGAGCCGAACCAACCAGCCGCCCAGCCCGTCGACCTCGGTGATCGTCGCGGCGACCTGCCTGCGGAGGCGCTGAAACTGATGGCGTCGGGAGGGTCACTCAGCGTGGTTGGCGAAAGCCACTATCGCGACGCGATCGAGCTAATCACCGGTGGCCCGAGGGTCGAAGGGATTCGGGTGATCACCTGGGGAACCCTGGTGGCGGAGCACGGCAACCCGTACGACCCGCACGCCGTGGGCGTCTTTATCGACGGGCGCAAGGTTGGCCATCTGGCCCGAGAAGACGCCGCTGCCTTCTGGCCGCTGGTCGAACGTATCCAAACGGCAGGGCGCGTGGCCTACTGCAGGGCGGACATCTACGGTGGCTGGAACACGTCGCCTTCGGACCGAGGCGACTACCGCGTCACCCTGTACGCGTCCGGGCCGGCTGGCCAGGCCGACCTGCTCGCCCGAGCACTCGATGGGAAGTCGAAGGCGGAAATCGCCGCAGCGAGGCCGGCGATCCTACCTGGAAACGAGACTGGTCCGGGAACGGTACGCGGGCACCATCACTCGGCATGGCACTCCGAGGTCGACCGCCTCCGTGACATCGGGGAGCAGTCCGCGGCCGTCGACCTTCTACTTGAAATCGTCGACGCGACGGAGGCCGAATCGCGCTCCGAGGGGTTCGGCGTTGCGCCGGCAGCGTACGAGAGCCTGGCGGTCATATACCGGCAACGCAAAGACCAGGCTGGCGAGGTAGCGATTCTCGAGCGGTTCGCTCGCCAGCGGCACGCGGCTGGAGCAGTGCCTCCGCGGTTTGCTTGAGTGGCTGGCTCGGATCGCGAGTGACTAATTGCATGTGACGGATACCAGCGCGCGAACCTCGCAGTAGACGTTTCTTTGAGAGTTCACAGCTCAGGGGCTGATGCACGTGCGCGTGAACATCACATAACGTATCTTTGCGGAAGTTCCGCATTGAGCAATGCCGGCCCGTTGAGCCGGCAATCGCCCACGCTCCCGGTGACCTTCGGATGCCCGTGTCGTCCGGAAGTGGGATGGCGCCGCGGCGGCGAACTGAGCATGCAACGCGATGCACAGACCCTCTGGCCTCGCCGCGCTGGGCCTTGCTGCTCGTCTGGTTGAGCTTCTTCGTGCAGGACGAGCTCGGCGCATTCCTGGTCCGCATGGCTCTTCGCCGGGCTGGGTTCTAGGGCAAATCGTCCGGCGCGGTCGAGCGGCAGAGCGGCCGAGCCCGCTCTCGTCTCAGCGCGGGACGGCTCGCTCGGCATCTGAGGCGCGCTCCGCGCGAGCGGCCGCGGCGACTTCGGCGGCGATGGCGGCCGGCAGGTGCCCCGACACCCTGATGCCGCCCTCGGTATAGCCCTCGGTCACGTCTCCGGCCGTCCGGGCCCGCGCCACGAGCTCGCCGCGCTCGTACGGCACTACTGCATCAATCGGCACCATCGCGGTCCTCAGTGCATCGGCGACCTTGACGAGCAGGGCATCGGTTCCCTCGCCGGTGGCGGCGCTCACGAACGCGACGCGCTCGTCGTCGGGCAGGTGGGCATCGGTCCGCAGGTCCTCGTCGAGCAGGTCGACCTTGTTGTAGACGGTGATCCGCGGAGTCTCCCCCGCCCCGAGCTCGTCGAGCACAGACTGCACGGCTGCCTGCTGGCCCACGAAGGTAGGATCCGAGGCATCCACCACCTCGAGCAGCATGTCGGCCCGCAGCACCTCCTCGAGGGTGGCGCGAAATGCGTCGATGAGGTGATGCGGCAGCTTGTTGATGAACCCCACGGTGTCGGAAACGACGATTCGCTGCCCGGTCGGCAGCGTCACCTGGCGGCTGGTCGGGTCGAGCGTGGCGAAGAGCTTGTCAGCCGCGTAGATGTCCGCCGCCGCGAGCCGGTTGAGGAGCGTCGACTTGCCGGCGTTCGTGTAGCCGACCAGGGCGATGGCGACTGTCTGGGAGGCATCGCGCCGTCGCGATGCGGTGGCGCGGTGACGCTTCACGTCGCGCAGCTCGCGCTTCAGCCGCTGGATGCGCTCCCCGATCAGGCGGCGGTCCGTCTCGAGCTGCGTCTCGCCCGGACCGCCCCGCGTCCCGATGCCGCCACGGGTACGCGAGAGGTGGGTCCACATCCGCGTCAGGCGCGGCAGGTGGTACTCAAGCCCGGCCAGCTCGACCTGGAGGCGACCCTCCTTTGTCCGCGCGCGCTGCGCGAAGATATCGATGATGAGGGCCGACCGGTCGAGGACCTTGCAATCGAGCAGCCGCTCCAGGTTGCGCTGCTGGTTCGGGGTCAGCTCGTCGTCGACGACGAGGGTGTTGAAGTCCCTCGCCGCCTTCTCGTCGAGCAGCTCGGCGGCGCGGCCCTTTCCGAAATACCAGAGCGGGTCCGCCGCGGACCGGCGCTGGAAGGCGCTGCCGACGACCGCGGCGCCGGCCGTCTCTGCCAGCGCTTCCAGCTCGGCGAGGCTGCGACGAACTGGCCAGCCCGCGTCACCCGGGCGGTCGATGCCGATCAGGAACGCGCGCTCGTCGGGCGCGGTAAGGTCGATGGTGGCGGCGCGTTCGGACATGTGTTCGGTTCCATCGTAGCCGCGGCCGGTACCTTTCGCCTACTGCCCTGTGTTGCCTTCGTGTGTCATACCTTCTCGTAGTCAGCCGGGGGCAACGGCACAGGTGCGAATGTTCAACCACGATTCGAGCGGCTCCGAGGGGCGACCTCACCTCCCCTTGACGCTGCGCGTCGGAGCGGCGGTCGCGGCCGCCGTTGCCGCCGGCCTGCTGACGCGGATGATCGCGCAGGGACTCCTGCCCGACAGCTCGCTGATGGCCGGCGCCGTCGCACTGGCCGCCGCGATGGCGACCGGGATCGGCCTCGTCCACCTCGCGATCGCGCCGCTCAAGCGCTCGCGCGAGGAGCTCCAGGTCGCGTATGAGGTGGCCATCGCCGAGGCGCCTCACGACCCCCTGACGAAGCTCGGCAACCATCGGTCATTCCAGGAGGAGCTCGATCGCCTGTCCGAGGCCTCGCAGCGCTACGACGTGCCACTCGCACTCGTCCTCATCGATCTCGACGGATTCAAGGCGGTGAACGACACCCAGGGGCACGCCGCCGGGGACAAGGTCCTCGCCCGCTTCGGGCGCCTCCTCGAGCTGTCGGCCCGCCGACCCGATCGGTCATTCCGGATCGGCGGCGACGAATTCGCGCTGCTGCTTCCGCACACCGATGCCGAGGGTGCCTGGATTGTCACCCGTCGCCTCCTGGTGAGCGCCCTGCAGCCCGTCCTCCGGGAGCTCGGGGACGACGGCATCTCGTTCTCGGCAGGCGTCTCCTCGATCCCTCTGCTGGCCGCCAACCGCGACCAGCTGTACCTCCAGGCCGATGCCGCCCTGTACGAGGCGAAGCGCGCCGGGCGGACGGAGGTCGTGCGCTACGAGCCCGGCACCGCCAGCCCGCGGACGCTCCCGGCCGAGCAGCTCAGCACGATCGCCGACGTCATCGCCCGCCGGCAGCTGCGGCCGGTCTACCAGCCGATCGTCGAGCTCGCCTCGGCCGTGGTGCTCGGCTACGAGGGGCTCATCCGTCCCGGCGACGAGATCCCGTTCGCCGGACCGGGCGACCTGTTCGCCGCGGCGGAGGCGACCGGCCATATCGTCGATCTCGACCTCGCGTGCCTGGACGTCATCGTCGGCGGCGCACGCGACCTGCCCGAAACGCACTTCCTTAGCGTGAATGTCTCGGCCCAGACCGTCGAGGCACCCGAGTTTGGAACCGCGACGCTGCTGGCGATCCTCGAGCGTCACGGGATCGCGCCGAATCGGATCGTCATCGAGCTCACCGAGCACCGTCCGCTCCGCGATCCGGACGCCGCGCGCTCGAAATTCGACGCGTTCCGCCGGCATGGTATCCGCTTCGCGGCCGACGACCTCGGTGCCGGCAACGCCGGGCTGCGCCTGCTCGCCCAGGTCCGCTTCGACGTCCTCAAGGTTGATCTCAGCCTGGTCCAGCACAGCGGGCCCGGTGCGCCGTCGAACGCGGTCATCGGCTCGGTGGTCGGGCTGGCGACGCAGACCGATGCGCTCGTCATCGCGGAGGGCCTCGAGCACGAGGGTCAGGTCACCCAGGTGGCGAAGCTCGGTGTGCGCGCCGGACAGGGCTATCTGCTGGGGCGTCCCGCCCCGCTGCCGCCATTCCCGGCGCGCAGGGGCGGCGGCGAGCTGCCGAGGCCGCGCCATCTCGACGACGAGCTCGTGGGGGTGGCGGCATGGCGGCAGTCGATCGGGCTCTCCACCGGCTGATCACTCCCCCGCCGCGGCGAGCACCGCGTCCACCAGCCGCGGCGCGTCGGCTGGCCCGTCGCCAGCGTCGAGCCACTGCACGCGGGTCTCGCGGCGCCACCAGGTGCGCTGACGCTTCGCGTATTGGCGGGTGCGCAGGATCGTCGACGCGATCGCCTCCTCCAGCCTTAGCTCCCCCGCCAGGTGCCGCACCGCCTCCCGGTATCCGTGGCTGTCGAGCGGGCGCAGCTGGCGGCCATAGCCCGCGCCCAGCAGACCGGCGACCTCGTCGAGCAGCCCGGCGCCGAACATCGCGGCCGCACGGCCGGCGATGCGCGCCTCCAGAATGGGGACTGGGCGGCGCAGACCGATGATCTGCACTCGTCCCGGGTACCGGGTCGCCTTGACCGCATCCGCGCCCAGCATGGTGCGCTCGAGCGCAGGGATCACGCGACGCGGATTGGCGAGGTCGGTCCGCGCGGCCGCGGCCGAGTCGAGCGACGCCAGGCGAGCGGCGAGCGACGCAAGGCCCTCGTCCGCGAGCTCATCGTTGAGCCGGGCGCGCAGCGCCGGGTCGTGGCCGATCCCTGGCAGCTGATAGCCGTCGACGAGGGCGCTGACGTACAGCCCGGTGCCACCCACCACGAGCGGCAGCCGACCGTGCTCCCCCACCGCGCGCAGCGCCGGCCAGGCGGTCGCCAGCCAGTCGGCCAGCGTGAACCGCGCATCGGGCGCCACGAGGTCGAGCAGATGGTGCGGGACCGCCGCTCGTGCCCGAGCGCCCGGCTTGGCGGTGCCGATGTCCATCCCGCGATACACCTGCCGGGAGTCGGCGACCAGAACTTCGACCGGGAGCCGGGCGGCGAGGGCAAGGGCGAGATCGGTCTTGCCGGCGGCGGTGGGGCCCACGATGGCGAGCAGGGGCGGCGCCGAGGGCGGCGTCCGCATCGGTCTAGTCGACCTCGACGAGCCGCTGCAGCTGGGTGATGCTGATCGCCCGGCCGGTGGCGCGATGCGCCTCGATGACGACCGCGTTGAGGCTGACCGGGCCGCTGCCGACCTGGAAGCGGGTCGGCAGATGGTGGGTGAAGCGCGGGATGACGGTCTCGATCGTGAAGCCGATGATTGAGTCGCGGGGGCCGGTCATGCCGAGATCGCTGATGTAGGCGGTGCCCTTGGGCAGCAGCCGCGCGTCGGCGGTCGGGACGTGGGTGTGAGTGCCGACGACGCCGGTGACGCGCCCGTCGAGGTACCAGCCCATCGCGTTCTTCTCCGACGTGATCTCGCAGTGGAAATCGACGAGCCGCACCGGCGGCAATGGCTCGGCCGCCTCGTCGAGCAGGGTGTCCATCGCGGCGAACGGCGAGTCGAGCTGGTTCATGAAGACGCGACCCATGACGTTGATCACCGCCACCTCCGTGCCGTCGGCGGCGTGCGCGACCAGCCAGCCGCGGCCGGGCGCATCATGCGGGTAGTTCAGCGGACGCAGAACCGGCCGATCACCGTCGAGGTAGTCGTAGATCTCGCGCTTGTCCCAGATGTGGTTGCCGCTGGTGATGACGTCGATGCCCGACCGCAGCAGCTCCTCCGCCAGGGATGGGGTCAGGCCCATCCCGGCGGCGACGTTCTCGCCATTGGCCACCACCAGGTCGATCTCGAGCTCGGCGCGCAGGTCGGGCAGGACGTGCGCAACCGCCGCCCGGCCCGGCTTGCCGATGATGTCGCCGAGGAGCAGGACGCGCAGGCCAGCGGCCGTGGCGCTCACCGCGCGTAGTCGACCGCGCGGGTCTCGCGGATGACGGTGACCTTGATCTGGCCCGGGTACTGGAGCTGGTCCTCGATCTTGCGCACCACGTCGCGCGCAAGGCGGCTGGCGGCGAGATCGTCCATGTCCTCGGGCCGCACCAGGATCCGAATCTCGCGACCGGCCTGGATCGCGTAGCAACGCTCGACGCCAGGGAAGCTCAGCGCGATCTGCTGGAGATCGTCGAGGCGCTTCACGTAGTTGTCGAGGCTCTCCCCGCGCGCGCCGGGCCGCGAGGCACTGATGGCGTCAGCGATCTGGACGACGGTCGCCTCGGTGCTCTCCTGCTCCACCTCCTGGTGGTGTGCGGCGATCGCGTTGCACACCACCGCGTTCACGCCGTGGCGGCGGGCGATGTCGCCGCCGATCGCGGCATGCGGACCCTCGACCTCGTGGTCGACCGCCTTGCCGATGTCGTGGAGCAGGCCGCCCTTCTTCGACTCGTTGATGTTGGCGCCGATCTCCGCCGCCAGCAGCCCGGAGAGCTGGGCTGTCTCGATGCAATGGTTGAGCACGTTCTGGCCGTAGCTGGTGCGGTACTTCAGCCTGCCGAGGAGCTTGATGAGCTCCGGATGGAGTCCCGGAACGCCTGCGTCATACGCGGCCTGCTCCCCCGCCTGCCGCATGACGATCTCGAGCTCGGCGCGGCACTTCGCGACCGTCTCCTCGATCCGCCCCGGATGGATTCGCCCGTCGCTCATCAGCTTGATGAGGGTCATCCGCGCCACCTCGCGGCGGATCGGGTCGAAGCCGGAGAGCACGACCGCCTCCGGGGTGTCGTCGATGATGAGATCCACGCCGGTGGCCTGCTCGAGGGCACGGATGTTACGGCCCTCGCGACCGATGATCCGCCCCTTCATCTCCTCGTTCGGCAGCTGGACGACCGTCACCGTCGCCTCCGAGGTGTGCTCGGCCGCGATGCGCTGCATGACGGTCGTGAGCACCCGTCGCGCACGCTCCTCGCCCTCGTCGAGCGCGTGGCGCTCGATCTCCCGGACGCGGTGCGCCGCCTCGGCCTGTGCCTCGTCGACGATCTGACCGATGAGCGCCTCGCGCGCCTCCGCGACCGAAAGGCCGCCGACGCGCTCGAGCTCGGCGAGCTGGCGCTGCTGGAGCTCCGCCAGGCGCGTGCGCTCGGCCTCCACCTCGCGCTGCCGCGTCTCGAACGCCTCCTCGCGGCGCTCGAGGCCATCGAGCTTGCGATCGAGGGACTCGGCGCGGTCGAGGAGCAGCCGCTCCTGGCGCTGGAGATCGGCTCGCTTCTCGCGCGCCTCCTCCTCCGCGGACCGCTGTACGCCGAGCGCCTCGTCCTTCCCCGCGAGGACGATCTCCTTCTGCTTTGCCCGCGCCTCGGCGATGATCCGCGCCGCATACGAATCGGCGTGCTTGACGGCGGTGCCGGCGACGAACCGTCGCCCCAGGTATCCCAGGCTCGCGCCGACGAGCAGCGCGATGATCGCCACGGTGGCGACGACCGGATCAGGCAATCGGCTCCCTCCGTCGATGGAGCCCCGGATGGGCAGTGTCTCTGGGGTGCCGGCAGCGGCACATCGGTCAAGGTCGGTCGGTCATGTTCGGGATCATCAGGACCCGAGGCTGGAGTGTAGCGCACATCGCGGGTCGCGCCCGGAGACGGGTCAGCCGGCGAAGATGCGCCCGATGTCGGCCACCATGTCGAGGTCGCGCGGGAGGAAATCCTGGAGCATCACGCGCTCGACCCCGGCGTCGGCGAGCTCCTCGACCCGGGTCCGCGCCTCGTCCGCAGTGCCGATCACCCAGCGTTGGCGACGTTCCGCCAGCCAGGCGGCTGCATCGCGGCCCGCATCCTCGCCGCCCTCGGTGGTGAAGGCGATCTGGTCGTGGATCCGCTGCTCCAGCTCGGCACCCGTGACGGCCACCAGGACGCCGGTCATCGCCGAGTAGGTGAGCTCACCCGGGTCGCGCCCGATCTGGCGGCACGCCTCGCGAACGCGCCCATACGCGCCTCGCACGCGCTGCGGCGTGGCCGACACGATGTTCACCTCGTCCGCGTAGCGCGCGGCGAGGGCCGCGAACCGCGGGCCACCCCCGCCGCCGAGGATGATCGGCGGGTGTGGCCGACCCGCGCGAGCCGGCCGCGGCCGGAAGGCCGCGTCGCGGACCTGCCAATGGGCCCCCGCGAAGGACCAGCTGTCGGGCTCGCGCCAGAGGCCATGGACGATGGCCAGCGTCTCCTCGAGCATGTCGTAGCGCTCGGCAAGCGGGGGGAAGGCAAAGCCGTGCGCCGCGTGCTCCTGCGCGTGCCAGCCGGCGCCGAGGCCGAGCGCGACCCGTCCGGCGCTCATCTCATCGACCGTCGCCACGACCTTGGCGATGTTCCCCGGCAGCCGGTACGTGATGGGGCTCACCAGGGTGCCGAGCCCGATCCGCGAGGTCTCGCGCGCCAGCCCGGCAATGGTGGCCCACGCATCGGTCGTCGGCTGGTCGCCGGGGCCCGGGAACGAGCCGTAGTGATCGGAGCGGAAGTAGGCCTCCAGGCCCGCGTCCTCGACCGCGCGGGCCAGGGCGAGGATCTCGGCGTAGGTCAGGCCCTGCTGGGGCTCCGACATGAGGGCGTAGCGCATGGCGCGTAGCCTAGCGTTCCGGGATGGCGGCCGATCAGGCCTCGTCCTCCGCCTCGGTCACCTTGGCCGCGTCATTATCGGCAGCCGCGCGTGCGCGGATCGTCGAACGCGCGACGGCCGCGTCGAACCCACGCCGCATCAGGTACTGCCCGATGCGCTGCAGCGCCCTCGGGTCCGACGGGAGCTGCCGGCCCCGGAGATGCCCATCGAGCGCGACCGCTGCACGCGCCTCCTCGCTCGCCGGCAGCCCGACGTCGTCCGGGCCGCGCTCCGGCTCCGCGTCGCGCATCAATTCGATCACGTCGCGCGGCACGCCCTTGGCGCGCAGCTCGGCCTCGAGCATGCGACGACCTCGCGGGCTGTGCCGGTCGCGCTGGGCATGCCACCAGTGCGCAAAGTCGGCATCGTCGATGAGGCCGAGCTGCGCGAGGCGGTCGAGCGTGGCCTCCGCCACGTCGGGGGTGACGCCGCCGCGCGTCAGTCGTCGGCCGACCTCCCACCGCGTCCTGGGGCGGGTGGCCAGGAAGCGCGCCGCGATCTCGAGCGCCTGGTTCGGGCCGGGCGGCTCCCTTGGGGGGGGCTGCCGACGATCACGCATCGCGCGGCGCATCCCATTGGCGGTGGCGGTGGTCGCGCAGGAGTCGCGACGCGATCACTCCGCTTCGCTGATGCCCTCGACCCCGACGTCGATGCTCGCGACCTTGCCGCGGATCTCGTCCTCGATCTTCTGCGCGATCTCGGGATTCGAGCGCAGGAAGTCGCGCGCATTCTCTCGGCCCTGGCCGAGCCGCACCTCGCCGTAGTTGAACCACGCGCCGGTCTTGGCGAGAACGCCGGCGGCAATGCCGACGTCGAGCAGCCCGCCCTCGCGGCTGATCCCCTCGTTGTACATGATGTCGAACTCGGCGATCCGGAACGGCGAGGCGACCTTGTTCTTCACGACCTTGACCCGCGTCCGCGAGCCGATCGCATCGGTCCCGGTCTTGAGCGTCTCGATCCGCCGGATGTCCATCCGCACACTGGCGTAGAACTTCAGCGCCTTGCCGCCGGGCGTCGTCTCGGGATTGCCGAACATGACGCCGATCTTCTCGCGCAGCTGGTTCGTGAAGACGAGCGCCGTCTTGGACCGATTCACAGCGCCGGTCAGCTTGCGGAGTGCCTGGCTCATGAGGCGGGCCTGGAGGCCGACGAAGCTGTCCCCCATCTCGCCCTCGATCTCGGCACGTGGCACGAGCGCGGCGACCGAATCGATGACGACGACGTCCACGCCGCCGGAACGAATGAGGGTCTCGGCGATCTCGAGGGCCTGCTCGCCGGTATCCGGCTGACTGACGAGGAGATCATCGACGTTCACGCCGACGTTCTTGGCGTATCCCGGGTCCAGGGCGTGCTCGGCGTCGATGAAGGCGGCCACGCCGCCGTTCGCCTGCGCATTCCCGATGACGTGGTAGCAGAGGGTGGTCTTGCCGCTCGACTCGGGACCGTAGATCTCGGTGATCCGGCCGCGCGGCACGCCGCCGACGCCGAGCGCCAGGTCGAGGGCCACGGAGCCGGTGGAGATCACCTCGACGTTCTGGGCGTCACGATCGCCGAGGCGCATGATCGCGCCACGGCCGAACTGCTTCTCGATCTGCAGGATCGCCGCGTCGACGGCGCGGCTGCGCTCGCCGTTCTTCTGGGCTGAAGTGGGGGCCTGGGCGGTGGCCGCCGGGGCGTCCATGGGTCTGTTGGCTCCTTCCATCGTCTCCACCGGCGGGAGGGGTCACGCCTCCGTGTCCGGCTCCTCGCTGCGCGGCTTGCGCCGGGGCTTGATCACCTCGACCGACATCGGCGGCTCGTAGGCCGGGGCTGCCGGTGGGTGCTTTGCCGCCTTCACGCCGCCCTTCGGCTTGCGCTTCTCCTGGTGGCGGGGTCGGTTTCGGCTCCCCATCTGGCTCGATCCTCCATCTGTTGGTGGCCGGCCGAGGTCCCTCGCATCCTGCGCCAGCGAGCCTTATCGGCCCATTAGCGGCGGCTTAGCGACCCGCGCCCGGTGCGCGCTGGTATTGAGCGGCCACGTCGTCGCGCAGCGAGTCGAACGATCCGTCGGCCAACACCGAACGGATGTTCGCCATCAGGGACAGAGTATAGGTGACGTTATGGACCGATGCGAGGCGATATGCGAGCAGCTCATCGGCCCTGAAGAGGTGCGCCAGGTAGGCGCGCGAATGATTCGTACAGGCCTCGCAGCGGCACGCCGCATCGATCGGCTCGGGATCGTCCTGGAAGCGCGCGTTGCGTAGGTTGAGCCGTCCCTCGCTCGTCCACAGCTGCCCGTTGCGCGCCACGCGGGTCGGCAGGACGCAGTCGAAGAGGTCGATCCCGCGCTCAACCGCGGTGAAGAGATCGACGGGCGAGCCGACGCCCATGAGGTACCGGACACGATGATCGCCAGCGAGCGTGGCGCCGACCACCTCGAGCGCGGCCGCCATCTCGGCCTTCGACTCCCCCACCGAGAGGCCGCCGATCGCGATCCCATCGAACGGCAGGGCCGCGATGGCCGCCGTCGAGCGCCCGCGGAGATCCGGGTCGACCCCGCCCTGGATGATGCCGAAGAGCGCCATCTCCGGGCGCCTCCGCGCCGCCAGGCAGCGCGCCGCCCAGCGATGGGTGCGCTTCATCGCCTCGGCCACCTCCGCCGGCGGAAGGGAGGGGTCGACGAGCTGGTCGAGCACCATCGCGATATCGCTGCCGAGCAGCTCCTGGATCTCGATCGCGCGCTCCGGAGTGAGCCGGTGCTGCGCCCCGTCCAGGTGGCTGGCGAACGTGACGCCGTCCTCGTCGACCTTCCGCAGCCGAGCGAGGCTGAAGACCTGGAAGCCTCCCGAATCGGTGAGGATCGGTCCATCCCAGCCCATGAACCGATGGAGGCCGCCGAGCCGCGCGATGCGCTCGGCGGTCGGCCGCAGGCTGAGGTGATAGGTGTTGCCGAGGATGATCTGCGCGCCGGCGCTGCGGAGGTCACCGGGCGTGAGCGACTTGACCGTCGCCTGTGTCCCGACCGGCATGAACTGGGGCGTGTCGACGACCCCGTGCGCGGTCTCGAGGCGCCCGAGTCGTGCGCGTCCGACGCCAGTCGACCGCGACGTGAACCGGATGGGCGCCGCCGCCGGAGCCGCGACATTGGGGGGATGCGCAGTCATCGGCGAGAGGATAGGCTTTCACACCTCGCACGAGGCATGGTCGTGGTACGGATGGCCGAGTGGCCGCGGATGCCCTACCTGAACGACGAGCTCCGGGAATGGATCGCCGCGCAACTCGCGACGCTTGGCGTCGACGAGATCGCCCTGTATGCGGTCGATCCGCGGCGCGGCCAGGACGAAGAGCGACGGGTGCTGGTGGCGACCGAGGTGGGGCTCATCGACGGCTGGTACGCCCCGCGCGGCGGATCATCCGCACGCTATGGCTTCACCGCCCGCCTGTGGCCATGGCAGGCGGTGCGCGGGGTCGACCTCCGCAATGAGACGTACCGCGTGTGGGCGCTCGAGCACCGCACCCGCTGGTGGCTGCGCCTGGCGCGCCCCGGCTTCGAGGCGGAGACGGACGCGCCGGAGCTCGGCGCCGCCCTCTGCGACCTCGCCAAGGTCTGTGCCGTGATGGCCGAGCCAGCGGGATGGCAGGCCGCCCAGGAGGAGGTCCCGGCTCGACGCGAGACGCTGCGCGTCGTCCCGCCGATGACTCCCCCGCCACCGGAGGCTGGGACCGATGTCGAGCGGGTGGCGCCGACCGGCCGCCCCGCCATTCCACCCCCGATGGCGACGCCCGCGGCACCGGCGCCCGAGCCGCAGCCGATCCGCCCCGCGGCCGAGGCGATGCCCGGGGTTGCCGCGACCGGCGACCCGCAGGCCGACGCGCACGGGGCGAGCGACGCCATTGGCCAGCCGGCTCAATCGTCGGAGGCCATCCCGGAAGCGGCCGGCGACGAGTCGACGGGGCCATCGCTCGCGGACCAGCGCGAGGACGGGGCACCGTCGCCGGATGCGGCTGGCGGCGATGGTGGCATGCGTGCGACCGAGGACCCGGTGGCGTCGGCCGTGAACGAGACCCCGACCGCGGAGGAGCATGAGCTCCCGCCTGGGATCGAGACCGAGGCGATGGACGGGCCGGTGACCACCGAGCCCGCACCGGTGGCGACGGCGGCGAACACCAACGGCGCCACCGATGCGCCCCGGGGACGAGACCGCGGCATCGGCATGTCGATCGGGCCCTTCCGTCGTTCGGCCGCACCTCCTGCGCCCGCCGCAAACGGCGACGCGCCGCTCGCCGATGAGGAGGAGGTCCTCAACCTCGGCGAGGTGGGCGGCGGGGAGGAGCCGATCACCCTCGATGACGACGATCCCGACCCGCTGGGTCTGCGTGGGCCGCTTCACCGCTGAGCCCGACGGTTAGCGGATCAGCATCGCATCGCCGAAGCTGAAGAACCGATAGCCTCGCGCCAGGGCCTCCCGATACGCGGCGAGGAGCGTGTCGCGCGCCGTGAGCGCCGCCGTGCCGGGCGCCATCCCGTGCTGGACGAAGGCCGTGACGAGAAGCAGGAGCGAGCTGCGCGGGAGGTGGAAGTTCGTGACCAGGAGATCCGCCGCCGCGAACGCATGGGGAGGCGTGACATAGAGGTCGCTCCAGCCAGCAGGCTCCCGGTCATGCGCCGCCGTCTCCAGCACGCGCATGCTCGTGGTGCCCACCGCCACAACGCGCCGTCCCGCGGTGCGCGTCGCCTCGATCGCGGCGCGGGTCGCCACCGGCACGGCATACCACTCGCGGTGGATGCGATGCTCGTCGACGAATGCTCCCTCGAGCGGGCGGAATGTGTCGAGGCCGACGTGGAGGGTCACGGCCGCGCGCCCGACGCCGGCCTCGGCAAGTGACGCCAGTAGCGAGGGCGTGAAGTGGAGCCCCGCCGTGGGAGCGGCGGCGGACCCCGGCGGATCGGCATAGACGGTCTGGTAACGATCAGCGGGTACGGATCGATCGTGGATGTACGGGGGCAGCGGCATCTCGCCGGCCTCGGCCATGACCGCGAGCGGGTCGCGGGGAAAGCTGACGACGCGGGTGCCGTCATCACGCCGCTCGCCGACGACCACGCGATCCCCGCTCGACAGGTCGACGGTGGCGCCCACCTGCAGGCGGCGCGAAGGCCGGACCAGCGTCAGCCAGCGGGACGGGTCGTCGTCGAAGGGCCGGAGCGCCAGGATCTCCACTGCTCCGCGCCCGCCTCGCCGCCCACGGAGGCGGGCCGGGATGACTCGGCTGTCGTTGACGACCAGCAGGTCGCCCGCGACGAGCCACTCCCCGATGTCCCGGAACGTGGCATGGGTGAGGGCCGGGACACCCGGACGCGACGCCTCGCGATCGAGGACGAGGAGCCGCGCTGCGTCGCGTGGCTGCGCCGGGGTCTGGGCGATCGCCGTCTGCGGCAGGTCGTAGTCGAAGTCGTCGACCCGCAGGCGCGGCGGATCTGATGTGACGCTCATGGGCGCGGACAGCGTAGCGCCCGGCCGGAAGGCCCGGCCGGGCGCCATCGGTCAGCTGCGCGTCACTTGATGATGCTGGTGATCCAGTCCTGCGCAAAGAAGACCAGGAAGGCGATCGAGACGACCCACATCAGCCAATGGATCTGCGCCATCTTGCCGCGCACGACCTTGATCAGGACCCAGCTGATGAAGCCGGCGCCGATGCCGACCGTGATGTCGTACGTCAGCGGCATGAGGATCATCGTCAGGAGGGCCGGCAGACCCTCCTCGACGTCCGCGACCGGGATGTCCTTGATGAGCGTGAACATCAGGTAGCCGACGAGCACCAGGGCCGGTGCGGTCGCGGCCGACGGCACGATGAGGGCGATCGGCGAGAGGAGGATCGCTGCCAGGAACAGGACGCCGGTGGTGACCGACGTCATCCCCGTGCGGCCCCCGTCCGCAACGCCGGCAGCGCTCTCGATATAGGTGGTGTTCGAGCTGACGCCCGATGCTCCGCCGGCCACCGCGGCAAGCGAGTCCACGAGCAGCGCCCGACCGACACCCGGCACCGAGCCGTCCGGACGTGCGAGTCCGGCCTCGGCGGCGACCCCGGTGACCGTTCCCATCGTGTCGAAGAAGTCGGTGAGCATGATCGCGAAGATCACGAGCAGGGCCGTGACGAGCGGCAGGACGCTGAAGACCTGGGCCACGTCGAACTGGCCGAGCGTGTCGAACTTCGGCGTCGCGAGCAGCTGGCTGCTGTCTGGGATGGTCGCCACGCCGACGACGAGGGCGATGACCGTCGTCACCAGGATGCTGATGACGAGCGCTGCCTTGATCCGCATCACGTAGAGCACGATGGTGATCAGCAGGCCGGCGAGGAACACCCACTGCGCGTTCGTGGTGGGGAACGAGACGGTGACCAGAGTTGCGGGCACGTTCGACTTGATCAGCCCGCCATTGGCGAAGCCGATGAACAGGATGAAGAGGCCGATGCCGACGCCGATCGCCCGTTTCAGCGACACCGGCACCGCATTCATGATCGCCTCGCGCAGACCGGCCAGCACCGCGACGGTGACGAGGAGGCCCTCGATGACGATCACGCCCATCGCACCGGCCGCGGAGAGGCCGCGCCCGGTGAGCGAGAAGGCGACGATGGCGTTGATCCCGAGGCCGGCCGCGAGGGCGAAGGGATAGTTCGCCACCACGCCCATGATGATCGTCATCACGCCGGCGACGAGGGCAGTGCCCGCCGCGATCGTGGCCAGATTCCAATGCGGATCGGCCTTGCCGGTCGCGTCGAACCCGGCGGTCAAGATGGCGCCGTTGAGGAACAGGATGTACGCCATGACCATGAAGGTCGTCAGGCCGGCGCGCAGCTCGGTTCCGAGATCGGTCCCCCGCTCCCTGAAATGAAAGAAGCCCGCGAGGCCGGTCTCCGGCTCGTCATTTCGGACCCCTGGCTGGGCGGTCGTGTCCACCAACGTGAACCTCCTCCGTGCGGCCCGCCGGACGATCCCGGTGGCACCAGCGCGGATCGTAGTCCGCGGCCTCGCGGCGCGACGGGGTTTTTCGCACCCCCGGCTAGCGGTCGAAGAGGCCGGGCTGGACCGATGTCGCCGCCGTGGACGGCGGCGTGAGGCCGAGGTGCTCCCAGCCGCTCGGGGTGAGCTGGCGTCCGCGGGGCGTGCGAGCGAGGAAGCCGATCTGCATGAGGTAAGGTTCGACGACGTCCTCGATCGTCTCGATCGGCTCCGAGACGGTGGCCGCCATGGTGGCGAGGCCAACCGGCCCACCCCCGTGATGCTCGGCCATGGCGCGCAGCAGCTGGCGGTCCATCGCGTCGAGGCCACGTTCGTCGATCTCCAGCAGGCCGAGCGCGTCGGCGGCGAGCTCGGTCGTCACCGACCCGTCACTGCCACCACGGACCTGCGCGTAGTCGCGGACCCGCTTCAGGAGCCGGTTCGCGATGCGCGGCGTGCCCCGCGAGCGCCGCCCGACCAGCGCCGCCGCGTCATCGGTCACGGAGATGTCGAGCAGGCCGGCCGAGCGTCGGATGATCCGCTCCAGCTCCGGCTGCGTGTAGTAGTCGAGCCGGTAGGTCACGCCGAAGCGGTCGCGCAGCGGGCCGGTGATGCTCCCCACCCGGGTCGTGGCCCCGATCACCGTCACGTGCTCGATCTGGAGCCGCACGGTCCGCGCGCCCGGTCCCTTGCCGAGCACGAGGTCGAGCGCGTAGTCCTCCATCGCCGGGTAGAGGATCTCCTCGACGGCATGGCTGAGCCGATGGATCTCGTCGATGAAGAGGACGTCGCCCTTGCCGAGGCCGGTGAGGATGGCGGCGAGGTCACCGGCGCGCTCGACGGCGGGGCCGGAGGTGGTCCGGATCTGGGCGCCCATCTCGGCTGCCACGATGTTCGCCAGCGTCGTCTTGCCGAGCCCGGGCGGGCCGTAGAGGAGGACGTGGTCGACCGGCTCGCCACGATGGTGCGCGGCATCGATGAGGATCGCCAGGTTCTCCTTAACGCGGTCCTGGCCGGCGAACTCATCGAGCCGGCGGGGGCGGACCGTGGACTCGAGCGTGCGCTCGTCCTCGGCGACCTCGGCGGCGGTGACGTGCTCGACGGTCATGCGTGGCGCTCGCAGCGGCCCGAATTGAACATGTGACCGATTCTACCGGTCGCGGAGCGCGTCGAGGTCCGCCCGCGTGTCGATGTCCGGCACTCCCTCGTGCATCGCCACCACCTTCACCCATTCGGGATGTTGCCCGAGCACGTCGCGCAGGCCGGCATCGCCCACGGCAGCGCCCACGAGATCGAAATGGGTGCGCTCGACGAGGACCGGTGGCGTCGGGTGGCCGTCGACGCGCGTCGCAATCAGCGGCCTGTCGCCGCGCGCCGCGATCAGGGCGGCGATCTGCGCCGCCGGGAGGGTCGGCTGGTCGCCGAGCAGGACGACCGCCGCCTCCGCTCGCGGCGGAAGCGCCGCGAAGCCGAGGCGCAGCGAATGGCTCATCCCGCCTGCGGGGTGCGGGTTGCGCACCCAGATGTGCCGCGGCTCGGGGAAGGCGGGCGGCCGCGTCAGCCACACCGGCACGACGGCCACGATCGGGTCCAGCCCGGCGTGATCGGCGAGCTCCAGAACATGCTCGAGGAGGGTGCGCCTGTCGAGGGTCGCCAGCTGCTTTCGGCCGCCGAAGCGCCGGCTCTCACCCGCCGCCAGGACGATGCCCGCCACCGAGCCGCTCATGCTCCTGGCTCCATATACTGCGGTAATGGCCGAGCCGGACGCCTACGACGCGATCCCGAAGGTCGAGCTGCACTGCCACGTCGAGGGTACGATCCGACCGACCACGGTGGTCGAGATGGCTGCCAAGAATGGCGTCCGCCTGCCGTCGGAGGATCCGACGGAGCTGTACCGCTACGATTCGCTCGATTCATTCCTGGCCATCTTCTGGCTCGTGCAATCGGTCCTCGCCGATCCCGACGACTGGGAGCGTGCCGCCTACGAATCGATCGTCGACGCAGTGCCCAAGGGCCTGCGGTACCGCGAGATGTTCTTCACGCCGGGGCGTCACCTTGCGGCAGGCCAATCGCTCGGCGAGATCGTCGCCGGCCTGACGCGGGGCGTCGAGCGCGCCGAGGCGGAAACCGGGGCGCGCAGCATGCTGATATGCGACATGGACCGCTCGTTCGGCCCCGGGCCGGGGCAGGAGATGGTCGATGCGGCAGTCGCGCTGCGTCGGGCCGGGCGTGCGGACCGCGTGATAGGCATCGGCATGGACTCGACCGAGCGCGGTGTCGACCTCCGTGGCTTCGCGGGCGCGTTCGCCACCGCGCGACGAGCGGGATTCCGTCTCACCGCGCACGCGGGAGAGGACACGGGGCCCGAGAACATCAGGGTCGCGCTCGAGGCGCTGGGGGCCGAACGCATCGACCATGGCCTCGCGATCATGGACGACCCGGCGCTGGTCCGCCACTTCAGCGAGGCGCGCATTCCCCTCACGGTCTGCCCGACCTCCAACGTGGTCATCGCCAACCGCTACCCCACGCTGGCCGATCATCCATTTCGCCGGATGCGGGGCGCCGGCCTACTCGCCACGCTCAATACCGACGATCCGGCCATGACCGACCTCGACCTCGGTCGTGAATACCGATACGTCGCTGCCGCCCTGGAGATGCCGTGGGACGAGATGATCGCGGTCGCGCAGGACGGGATCGAGGCCAGCTGGCTCGATGTCGATGAGCAACGCCTCCTGCGCGCCGACTTCGCGCGTCGCATGGCGGCCATCGTGCCGGCCCCTTGACCATCGCCGGGCTGCCCTCCGGCCCGCCGTTCGTCCTGCGGACACGCCTCCTCACGCCGCTCGCTGCCGGCGGGCATCGCTGGGAGCCCGATGCGCGCGTCGAGGTCGGAGCCGACGGCCGCATCGAGGCCGCACGGGGCTGGGGAGCGGGCGACACCGACGGGATCGACGTGCGACCGATGGTGCTGCTGCCCGGCATGGTGGACCTCCACGCCCATCTGCCCCAGCTGCCGAACGCCGGCCGCGGCGCCGGGCTCCACCTCCTGAACTGGCTCGAGCGCTACATCTTTCCGCTCGAGCGCGCCTTCGACCGGCCGGCGGCCGAGCGCCTTGCGCCGGCTGCCTATCGCGCGTTCGCCGCCGCCGGGACGACGACCGTCGTGCTCTACGGGGCGGTGTACGAGGCGAGCCTCGATGCGGCATTCGAGGCGGCGGAGGCGCACGGCATCCGCGCTGTCATTGGCAAGGTGATGATGGATCGCCTGCGCTATGACCCCGCGCTCGGTGACGCCGAAGTCCTCGCGGTTTCACTCCGCCAGTCGGCTGACCTCATCTCGCGCTGGCATGGCCGCGACCGCGGTCGGCTGCGCTACGCGGTGACACCGCGCTTCGCGGTCTCGTGCTCGGCGGACATGCTCCGCGAATCCGCGGTCCTGGCCCGCCAGACGGGGGCGTACTGGCAGACGCACCTGTCCGAGGACCGGGCCGAGATCGAGGAGGTCGCCCGCCTCTTCCCCGACGCCCTGGACTACACCGATGTCTACGACCGCGCCGGCGGTCTCGGCCCGCGCTCGATCCTGGCCCACGCGATCCACCTCTCGGATCGCGAGGTCGCCCGGCTCGTCGTCACCGGCGCGCACGTCGCGCATTGCCCTGCCTCGAACCTGTTCCTTGCATCGGGCGCCATGCCGCTGGGCCGGTACCTTGCGGCCGGGCTCTCGGTGGGCCTCGGATCCGACGTCGCCGCGGGCCCGGACGTCTCGCTGTTCACCAACATGCGAGCCGGCGCCTACACGCAGAACGGCCGCCGCGCCATGCTCGGCGATGCCGAGCCACCCCGCTCCCCGCTCGAGTGGCTCGCGCTCGGCAGCCTGGGGGGCGCACGGGCGCTCGGGCTGGGTGACGTCATTGGCTCGATCGAGGTCGGCAAGGAGGCGGACCTCATCGGCATCGACCCTTCCCTGACCGAGCCGCTGCCCGGCGTCCCGATGCCGCCGGCAGAGCCGGATGACGAGGCCTCTGACCTCGCCTCGCGGCTCATCTTTCGAACGCATCGCGACATGGTGCGTGCGGCGTGGGTGCGGGGGCGGCGCGTCGACGGCCCGATGGTGGACGGCGCGGACGAGCGATGAGCGGCTCCCCCGCTGAGCTCCTCATCGCGCATGGGACGCTGGTCGACGGCTCCGGCGCCGAACGCCGGCAGGGCTCGATCGCGATCTCGAATGGCCGTCTGCGACTCATCGGTCCGGCGGAGGAGGCGCCGGTCGCGGAGCGGACGATCGACGCCGCCAGCCTCGTGGTCGCGCCCGGCTTCATCGACCTGCACTCACACGGCGGCCTCGCGATCCTGGCGGATCCGCGGCACGAGCCGAAGGTCCACCAGGGAGTCACCACCGAGATCATCGGCGTTGACGGGAACGGCTACGCGCCCTTTGCCAGCCGCGCCGATCTCGAGGCGTTCGTCGAGCTGAATGCCGGCCTGGACGGGCGCCCCGACATCGCCTACGACTGGGACAATGTCCCGTCCTACCTGGACCGCTACGACCGCGGCCAGGCCGTGAACATCGGCATCCTGGTCGGCAACAGCGCGCTGCGCATCGGTGCCGTCGGCTGGAGCGAGGCGGCGGCATCGGAAGCCCAGTTGGCGACCATGCGGTCGGCGCTCCGTGAGGCGATGGAGGCCGGCGCGTTCGGCGTCTCCTCGGGCCTCGACTATCCGCCGGGGTCATATGCCTCGACCGATGAGCTCGCCGCCCTCACGAACGAGGCGGCGCGCCTCGGCGGCTTCTACCACACCCACGTGCGCTATCCGCTCGGCGATCGCTTCCTCGACCCGTTCCGCGAGGCAATCGAGATCGGCAGACGCGGCGAGGGCCCGTCGCACATCACCCACTTCTATCACCGCCAGACGCACCCGGGCCCGCCCGAGCAGCTCCTTGCGCTCGTCGACGATGCGCGTGCCGTCGGCCTCGACGTGACGTTCGACATGTACCCCTCCGAATGGGCCTCGACGCGGCTGCTCATCCAGCTTCCGCCCTGGGTCCAGTCCGACGGTCCGCGCACGATCAAGGAGCGACTCGCCGACCACGGTATTCGGAACCGCCTGCGCGACGAGCTCCGGGATCGGGGCGCGGCCTACACATCGACCGCGGGCTGGGCCGACGTGCGGCTGGGTGCCTTCACCCGACCCGAGCACCTTCGCTGGGAGTCTCGGACGGTCGCCGACGTGATGCGCGACACCGGCAGCGACGCGGTGGATGCCATCTGCGACCTTCTGCTCGGCGAGAACCTGGGTGTGGCGCAGGTGACCTCGGGGCCATGGACCAAGGGCATTCGGCGCTTCCTCGCGCACCCGGGGGCGATGATCAGCACCGACTCGACGTTTTTCGGCGCCAGGCCGGCGCCGCGCACGTACGGTTCGTACCCGCGCGTGCTCGGCCAGTTCGTGCGCGACGAGGGCCTGCTGACGCTTGAGGAGGCGGTGCGGCGCATGACCGGCGCGCCCGCGGCACGGCTCGGCCTCCGGAGTCGGGGACGCCTCGCCGATGGGCTCGCCGCCGACCTCGTCGTCTTCGACCCGGCACGGGTGCGCGCGAATGCCACCTACGACGAGCCGCGTCGACTTCCGGACGGCATCGAGCACGTCATCGTCAACGGCACCCTGGTCGTCGATGGCGGCCGTCACACCGGCGCGCAACCGGGACGCGCGCTGCGGCGCGGTCGCGACTAGCCTGCCGACCGGCTCCGCCATGCGGGGGAGAAGCGTCAGGGCTGCCGCATCCATCGGTCGCGCGAAATCGCGCGCCATCGGGCGCTAGGATGCACCGATGGATCGGCCGACCCTGACGACCCGCACGCTGCCGCCGGGCATCGCCACGCCGGCTTTCGCCCCGGCGGAAACGACGCCGCTCGTCGTGCCTCCCCACACCCAGGTTCCCGGTCGGGCGCGGCGCGCCGCTCCACTGCGACGCGAGGGGCCGGCGAAGCTCACCGGTGAGGCGAAGTACGCCGACGATCTCGTCGTGCCCGGAGCGTGGTACGGCACCACGATCCGCTCGACCGAGCCGCACGCGCGGTTCAGCGGTCTCGAGCTGGACGACCGGTTCGACTGGAAGCGGGTCGTCATCGTCACCGCCGACGATGTCCCGGGCGAGAACATCGTCAGCCTCATCGATGATGACCAGCCGGTGCTCGTGCCGAAGGGCGGGGAGATCCGGCACCAGGCCGAGGCCTGCGCGCTGATCGCGGCTCCGGACCGCGCGACGTTGCGCGAGGCAAAGCGACTCGTGCGGCTGCGCACGACGCGCCTCACCGCCACGTTCGACCCCCTTGAGAGCGATCGCCAGTTCGCCGAGTACACGGTCTCCCGCGGTGACGCGTCCGCCGCCATGAAGCACGCTGAGCTCGTCGTCGAGGGCACGTACCGCGTCGGTCACCAGGAGCAGCTCTACATCGAGAACCAGGCCATGATCGCGGCGCCGCGGGACGACGGCGGCATCACCATCCACGGCTCCCTCCAGTGCCCCTACTACATCCACAAGGCGATGAAGCGGGCGCTGAACATGGGCAACGAGCTGGCGGTGGTCGTCCAAGCCGAGACCGGTGGCGGCTTCGGCGGCAAGGAGGAATACCCCTCGATCATCGCGCTCCACGCCGCGCTGCTGGCGCTGAAGTGCCATCGCCCGGTGCGGATGATCTACGACCGCCACGAGGACATCAGCGCCACCACGAAGCGCCACCCGGCGGTCATCCGCTATCGCTCCGGGGTGGACGCCGCCGGCGAGCTGGTGGCCCAGGAGATCGAGGTGATCATGGACGGCGGGGCGTATTGCACGCTCACGCCGGTCGTCCTGTCTCGCGGCATCCTGCACGCGGGCGGCCCATATCGGTGCGAGAACGTGCGGATCACCGGGCGGGCGATGGCAACGAACACGCCGCCGAACGGCGCCTTCCGCGGCTTCGGCGCACCGCAGACCGAGTTCGCGGCCGAGATGCAGGTCA
Organism: Candidatus Limnocylindria bacterium; assembly: GCA_038209995.1. Taxonomy (GTDB): domain Bacteria; phylum Chloroflexota; class Limnocylindria; order QHBO01; family QHBO01; genus JAICQM01. The sequence goes on from JBBQXD010000007.1 coordinate 88,011, forward strand.
ATCGGATCGCCGAGGCGCTGGACGTCTCACCCCTCGACCTGCGGCGGCGCTGGGTCTACCGCGACGGCGACACGACGCCCACCGGCCAGGTGCTGCGCGAGTCGGTGGCCGGCATCGACGTCCTCGAGGCAGCGGCCGAGGCATCGAGCTTCGACCGCTCACACGCGCAGACCCGTGCGATGCGCGAGGGTCGTACCGATGGCGCCCGCCTCGCCTCCGGCATCGGCCTGGCGCTCGCGTGGCATGGCGCCGGCTTCACCGGCAGCGGCGAGGCGCGGATGGGATCGGTCGCATCGGTCGAGCTGACCGATGACGGGCGGATCCGGGTCCTCACCGCGCAGACGGAGATGGGCCAGGGCACGAAGACGATCTTCCCGCAGCTCGTTGCAGAAGCGCTGGACGTGGGCCTCGACGAGGTCGAGCTCGCGCCCCAGGACACCTCGATCGTCCCCGACTCCGGGCCCACGGTCGCATCGCGGACCGCGATGGTCGTCGGCGGGCTGATCATCAGGGCCGCTGAGCGGCTGCGGGCGACGGTCGAGGAACGGACCGGACGGACGTTCGCGGCGGCGTATCGCGAGGCGGGGCCGCTCCGTTGCGACGAGAAGTTCACGCCGTATCCCGGAGAGCCGTTCGACGACAGGGCCTACACCGGCGACGCGTACCCGGCATTCGGCTGGGCGGCCTGCGTCGTCCGGGTCGACGTCGACCTCGACACAGGCGAGGTTGCCGTGCGCGACTGCGTCGCTGCCGACGACGCCGGCCGCATCATCCACCCCGTCCTCGCCGAAGGCCAGGTCGAGGGCGGCACGCTGCAGGCGATCGGCTACGCGACGATCGAGGAGATGAAGCTCGTCGACGGCCGCTACCTCAACGACCGCCTCGCGACCTACCTGATCCCCACCGCGCTCGACGCGCCCCGCATCCAGACGATCCTCGTCGAGAAGCCATATTCCGGCGTACCACACGGGGCGAAGGGGATCGGTGAGCTGCCGATGGACGTCGGGGCGCCGGCGGTCGTGGCCGCCATCCACGACGCCACCGGTGCCTGGATCCACGATCTTCCGGCCACCCCGGAGCGAATCGTTGCAGCGCTCACCGGCGGGCATGCGCCGCAGGCCCCCGGCATCTCCGTCGAGGAGCCGCCGCGACGCACCCCGCCGATCGAGGAGTTGGCACCCGGTGGCGACGAGATGCCCTTCCACGCCCCGGCCCCGGAGGGCGAGTCGTGAGCTTCGCCTTCACCGTGAACGGCGACCCAGTCGAGGTCGAGGCGATCGGTTCGCGGCGCCTCCTCGACGTCCTCCGCGAGGACCTCGCGCTCACCGGCACCAAGGAGGGCTGCGGCGAGGGGGAGTGCGGCGCCTGCTCCGTCCTCCTCGACGGCGCCGTCGTGGACGCCTGCCTCGTGCCCGTCAGCCAGGCAGCGGGCACGTCGGTGCGGACCGTCGAGGGCCTCGCGCGCGATGGGCAGCTCGACCTTCTCCAGGCCGCGTTTCTCGAGACCGGCGGTGCGCAATGCGGGATCTGCACGCCGGGCATGCTCATGGCCGGTACGGCGTTCCTGGCCACCGGCGCGGAGCCGAGCGACGCGAACATCAGGGAGGCGATTGCCGGCAACCTCTGCCGCTGCACGGGCTACACGAAGATCGTCGAGGCCATCGCGCTCGCCGCCGAGCGCGGTCGCTGACCGAAGCTGCCGGACCGATGCCGAACGCCGTCGAGCCCCCGCTCGCCGCTCCCCGCACGCTCGACGAGGCCTACGAGCTCCTCGCCGCCGAAGCGTGGCGCCCGATCGCGGGTGGCACCGACCTGATGGTCCAGCTCACCGGGGAGCTGGGGGAGCCACCGGATCGGATCCTCGACCTGTGGGCGCTCGACGAGCTGCGTGGCATCGTCCATGAGGGAGCCGCGATCGTGCTCGGTGCGCTCACCACCTACACCGATCTTCGTCACTCCCCCATCGTGGCCGAGTTTCTGCCCGCGCTCACCGAGGCGGCCGCCACCATCGGCGCGGTGCAGGTCCAGAACCGGGGCACCGTGGGTGGCAACGTGGTGAACGCCTCCCCGGCCGGCGACACGCTTCCGATCTGGCTGGCCACCGATGCCGAGATCGTGCTCGGGTCGATCCGCGGCGAGCGGACCGTGCCGGCCGCGGACTTCTGGCCGGCGTACCGCCGCACGGCACGGGCGGACGACGAGCTCGTCATTCGCATTCGCATCCCGATCATCGCCGACCGCCAGCTCCGGTTCCGCAAGGTCGGCAGCCGCCGCGCCCAGGCGATCAGCAAGGTCGTCATCGCTCTCGCCTGGCGCCAGCCCGACGACGCAACGGGTGCCCCATGGACCGATGTCCGGGTGGCGCTCGGCTCGGTGGCCGCGACGCCCGTCCGCGCGGCGTCGACGGAGACGGCTCTCGAGGGTGCAGCCCCGACGGCGGCGACCGCCGATCACGCGGTCGCCGCCCTGACCGCCGAGCTGCACCCGATCGACGACGTGCGCTCGACCGCCGAGTACCGGCGCGTGGTCGCCGGACGCGTGCTTCGGCGCCTCATCCGCGACGAGGGCCAGTGGTAGTGGCCGATCCCGCGCTTCCGAGCGGCACCGTCACCCTGGTCTTCACCGACATCGAGGGCTCGACGCGGCTGCTTCAGCAGCTCGGCGACGCGTATGCGAGCCTGCTGGCGGACCATCATCGGATCGTGAGCACTGCCGCCGATGGGCACAGCGGCTCACGGGTCGATGCCGCCGGCGATGGGCTCTTCTACTCATTCCAGACCGCGCGCGGGGCGATCGCGGCGGCCGTGGCAGCGCAGCGGGCGCTCACCGAGCACGAGTGGCCGGTCGGCGCCGACGTGCGGGTCCGGATGGGGATCCACACAGGCGAGCCGATCAGCGCGGTGACCGGCTATGTCGGGATCGACGTCCACCGCGCCTCACGCATCTGTACCGCGGGGCATGGTGGCCAGATTCTCGTCTCGCAGACAGCGCGGACACTGATTGGCGGCAGCATGCCGGACGGTGTGTCGCTCCACGATCTCGGCGAGCATCGGCTGCGCGGCCTCGACGCGCCCGAACGCCTCTACCAGCTCCTCGGGGAAGGGCTCCGCGCGGAGTTCCCCCCGATCCGCTCGCTCGAAACACTGCCGAACAACCTTCCGCGCCAGCTGTCGAGCTTCGTCGGCCGCGACCACGAGATCCTCGAGGCCGAAGAACGGCTGCGCGATGCGACGACCCTCACCCTCACCGGACCCGGCGGTGTCGGCAAGACCCGCCTTGCGCTCGAGATCGGCGCGCACCTCGTCGATGGCTTCGATGGCGGCGTGTGGCTCGTCGAGCTCGCTTCGGTCGCGGAGGGCGATCTCGTGATCGCCGCCGTCGGATCGGCCCTGCGGGTCAAGCAGCGGCCCGGCACCGAGATGGTAGCCACGTTGATCGAGTCGATCGCCGAAAAGCCAACACTGCTGATCCTCGACAACTGCGAGCACCTGCTCGACGCGGTCGTCGCCACCGCCGATGAGCTGCTGCGCCACTGCCCGCACCTCCAGCTCCTGGCCACCAGCCGCGAGGCGCTCGGGATCCCGGGCGAGAGCCTCATGCCGGTGCCGTCCATGTCGCTGCCCCTCGCATCGGTCGCCGACGACGACCTGCCCGGGCTCACGCGATGCGACGCGGTGCGCCTCTTCGTCGATCGCGCGCGCGCCGTGACGCCAGCGTTCGCGCTGACCACGGAAAATGCCGCGGCCATCGCCCAGATCTGCCGGCGCCTCGACGGCATCCCGCTGGCCGTCGAGCTCGCTGCGGCGCGCATTCGGTCGTTGCCCCCGCATCAGATCGCGGCCCGCCTCGACGACCGCTTCCGGCTGCTCACGGGCGGCACCCGGACCGCCCTGCCGCGCCATCGGACGCTGCGCGCGGCCTTCGACTGGAGCTTCGACCTGCTCTCCCGAGCCGAGCAGGCCCTCATCCCGCGACTCTCTGTCTTCAGTGGCAGCTTCTCGCTCGAGGCCGCCGAGGCGATCTGCCCCGGCGGCGCGGTCGATGCGGCCGACATGCTCGACCTCCTCGGTCGCCTGATCGACCGATCGCTGCTCCTGAGCGAGGAGGAGGGAGCGGAGGCGCGCTTTCGGATGCTGGAGACGATCCGCGACTACGCCCAGGAGCGGCTCGCCGACTCGGACGAGGCGGCCGAGTTACATGTCCGTCATCGCAATTGGTTCGTGGCGCTGGTCGAGAGCGCGCGGCCGGCCTTCTTCTCAGGTCCAGTGCAGGCCGACTGGGTGGCGCGCCTGGCGCGCGACCACGACAACCTGCGGGCGGCGCTGCGCTGGGCGGACGACGACCCGGAGGGAGCCGATGCCGAGCTCAGCCTGGCGTCGGGCCTGTGGCGTTTCTGGGAGGTCCGCGGCGACCTGGCCGAGGGCACGGCATGGCTCTCACGCGCACTGGGGCGGGTCGGTGGTGAAGTGTCACCCCGCCGTGCGAGCGCCCTGACCGGCGCGGGTGTGCTCGCGGCGCAGCAGGGCGACCTGGTGGCCGCGGGAGCGTTCCACGACGCGAGCCTGCTTCTGCACCGCGAGCTCGGGAACCCGATCGCGGTCGCGGCAGCCTGCAGCAACAGCGCCAACGTCGCGGTCGAGCGTGGCGATCTCGATCGCGCGCGACGGCTCTTCGCGGAGGCGATCCGGCTTTCGCTCGATGCCGGGGACCGGCATGGGGCCGCGTTCTCACTCATCAACCTGGCCGACGTGGCCGCGCGGCAAGGGGATGCCCCCGAGGCAGACCGCCTCTACGCCGAGAGCATCAGCACGTTCCGCGAGTTAGGCGATGACTTCGGCGTGGCACATGCGACCGCCAAGCTCGCTCAATCGGCCCGGGGCCGGGGTGACCGGGCGACGGCGCGGGAACGCTACCGGGAGGCGATCGCGATCCACCAGCGAACCGGCGACCGGCAGGCCGAGGCCCGGATGAGCGCCAGCCTGGGCGACCTCGCGGCCGAGGAGGGCGACCTGGGCGAGGCGGAGCGCCTCTACCAGCAGAGCGTCGCCATCCGTGGCACCCTCGGCGACCGGATCGGGGTGGCGTCGGCGCTCGAACGCCTGGCCGGCGTCACCGAGGACCGGCCCGCGCGCGCCGCAGCACTTCTGGGGGCGGCGGAGGCGATCCGCGAGCGGGCCGGGGCTCCCCTCTCGCCCGCGAACGCGACACGGGTCCAGCGCTTCGTGGCGGGGCTCGGCGAGGCGGTGGGGGCCGAGGCGGTGCGCGACGCGTTCAACGAGGGCCGGGCCGATTCGTGGCCGGCGGTCCTCGAACGAGCCGCCCAGAGAGACTAGCCGGGGGCTACCCGCCCTCGGTCACCGCCACGAGGCGATCTGCGACCAGCCCGTGCGCCTCTCGGTGGACGTCGGAGGCAGCCGCCTCGGTCGGAGCGTCGACGAGGCAGAAGACCTTCCCGGTCGCCTCGTCATACCAGTAGCGGAGGTAGGTGACCCCGTACTGCGGGCCGACCTCCACGTCGCGGGCGTGCGCCTGGGCAAGGCCTTCCGCGGTCAGCCCCGGGATGAACTCGTGCTCGTCGAGGAAGAGCGGCATTGCGTGTCCCTGCGCTGCGTAACGCGCCGATCTTAGGAGGTTGCGCAATGGAGCGCTATCGCGCTGTCGACACCACGCCTGTCGTCGATCTGCGACGATCGCCGGGTGACGGCTTCCCCCACGACGCCCGACTACGTGATCTTTTCGACCGCATCGGACTTCCGCGCCTGGCTCGAGGAGCATCATCACGCCGCAGGGGAGCTGTGGGTCGGCTACTACAAGAAGGGCGTCCCGAAGATGTCGATGACCTATGCCGAGGCCGTCGAGGAGGCGCTCTGCTTCGGCTGGATCGATGGCCTGACGCGCCGCATCGACGACGAGGTGGTCGCCAATCGCTACACCCCGCGCCGGCGGACCTCCAGCTGGAGCGCGATCAACATCGCGAAGATCGCCACGCTCACCGCCGCCGGGCGCATGCACGCGGCCGGCCTGCGCGCCTTCGAGGAGCGCGATCGCCGCCGGGATGCGAGCTACTCGTACGAGCGAGAGCCGCTTGAGCTCAGCCCCGAGATGCGTCGGAGCCTGGAGGCGGATGCGGCCGCCTTCGCCCATTGGCGATCCGAGACGCCGTCGTTCCGACGCCGGGCTGCCGACTGGGTCATGGCCGCCAAGCGGCAGGAGACCCGCGACCGCCGCTTCGACGATCTGCTGACCGAGGCGCGCGCCGGCCGTCGGCCGCGTCTTTTCCTCGTCACCCGCGCGGAGCGCGCGTGACGGACGACTTCGCGCGTCGGCACGACGGCTCGCTGTGCCGGCGCTCACGCCCCGCCATCGAGCGTCGCGGCGTCCCGGCGAACCTGGCCACCACGGTATCGTGACGGGGTGACCGCCACCCTCACCCGCACCGACGTCCCGCACGTCAACGAGATCCTCACCCCCGCCGCGCTCGCCTTCGTCGAGCAGCTCCATCGGCATTTCAACCCGGAGCGCCTCCGCCTGCTCGCCGATCGGGCCGCCCGTCAGCGGCGCATCGATGCCGGCGAGATGCCGGACTTCGTGCCCAACCCGATCGAGAGCCGCGATCCGAAGTGGCGTGTCGCGGCGACCCCGCCGGACTTCGATGACCGCCGGGTGGAGATCACCGGCCCGGTCGATCCGAAGATGATGATCAACGCCCTGAACTCGGGTGCATCGGTCTTCATGGCCGATTTCGAGGATGCCCTCTCCCCCACCTGGGCCAACGTGGTCACGGGACACTGGGCGGTCGCGCAGGCCGTTCGCCGCACGCTCACCCACCAGACCGATGAGAAGGCGTACGCGCTCGACGAGCGCATCGCGACGCTCTGCATCCGGCCGCGCGGCTGGCACCTCGACGAGGCACACGTGCTCGTCGACGGTGCGCCGATCAGCGCGAGCATCTTCGATTTCGGGATGTGGTTCTTCCACAACGCCCGCGAGCTGCTCGCGCGCGGCAGCGGACCGTACCTCTACCTGCCGAAGCTCGAGAGCCACCTCGAGGCGGCACTGTGGAACGAGATCTTCGTGGCCGCGCAGCGCGCCCTCGACGTGCCCCAGGGCTCGATCCGCGCGACGGTGCTCATCGAGACGATCCTCGCCGCGTTCGAGATGGAGGAGATACTCTTCGAGCTGCGCGACCACGCCGCCGGGCTCAACGCCGGCCGCTGGGACTACATCTTCAGCGTCATCAAGAAATTCCACGGCCGCGTCGACATGATCCTGCCGGACCGCGTCCAGGTGACGATGACGGTGCCGTTCATGCGCGCCTACACCGAGCTTCTCGTCCAGACCTGCCATCGCCGTGGCGCCCATGCGATCGGCGGCATGGCGGCCTTCATCCCCTCCCGCCGCGACGCGGAGGTCAACGAACGCGCCCTCGCCGCCGTCCGCGTCGACAAGGAGCGCGAGTCCGACGACGGCTTCGACGGCACCTGGGTCGCGCACCCGGATTTCGTGCCGGTGGCGCGCGAGATCTTCGATGGCGTCCTCGGCGAGCGGCCGAACCAGAAGGAGCGCCTTCGCCCGGAGGTCGGCGCCGCGGCCCGTGACCTGCTCGACGTTCGCGTCCCCGGCGGCCGGATCACCGAGGCGGGCGTCCGCGCCAACATCTCGGTTGGTCTCGCCTACCTTGCCTCGTGGCTCAATGGCAACGGCGCCGCCGCGATCAACAACCTCATGGAGGATGCGGCGACCGCCGAGATCAGCCGCTCGCAGCTGTGGCAGTGGCGCGTCAACGGCATCCCCCTCGACGACGGCCAGCCACTCACGCCTGACCGATACGCCGCGCTTTGCGACGAGGAGCTCGCCACGCTCCGTTCAGGCTCGCCCGACGCTCCCTGGCGCGATGCCGCCGCCCTCCTCGATGACCTCGTCCTGGCCGACGATTTCGCCGAGTTCCTCACCTTGTCGGCGTACGAAAGACTGCGGTAGCGGTATTTGCCTCAGCGGCGACCCGCGGCCATGCGGCGCGAGGTCTCTGGCCCTCAGCGTCATGGCCCGAATTCTGCCATAGTTGCGTGCGCAACTGCACCGGGAGCAGACGATTGAACGATTGGGATCCGCAGGCGTTCGGGGACGCGCTGATCAAGGATATGCGCAGCCACGGCGGAGCGGTCACCGCCGGCCCCCTCAAAGGCCACCCGCTGCTCGTGATGAGCGACACGGGGGCCCGGACCGGCATGCCGCGGCGCGCCATCCTGACCTTCACCCGCGACAAGGGCGCCTTCGTGGTCGCGGGCACCGCCGGCGGATCCCCGACCGTTCCCGCCTGGGTCCACAACGTCCGGAAGCATCCCGTGGTCGCGATCGAGGTCGAGAACCGGACGTTCGCCGCGACCGCCACGGTCATCGCAAGGGGCCCGGAGCGCGACCGGCTGTGGGGGCAGCACGTCGCCCAGCTCCCCTGGTTCGCCGAGTACTCGGAGAAGACGAAGCGGATCATTCCGATCGTCCGCCTCGAGCCAACCGGCGGCTGAGAGCGCGCGTCAGGTCGCGAGATCTCGCCGAAGAAGTCACCCGGCCCGAGCTCGTCGATCTTCGTTCGTCCATCAGACACGGCCACCTTGCCGTCCATGACGATGAAGAACTCGTGACCGCTGTGGCCCTTCTTGGCGAGCGTCTTCCCGGCCTCCATCGCGACCTCGTCAGCCAGTGTCCGAGACGGCGCAGCTGGCCACGCGTCATGTGCGCGAAGAGCGGGACGCGGGCGAGATGCGCAAGCTTGACGTCACGTGCCATGGCGGGAGTCCACGAGGTGCGAGCAAGGGCTCGTCGAGGTTGACCGGCGACACCTCTCGGCAGGTGTGCTACGCTGCGCTGACAACGCCCAGACACAGGGCCACAGCAACGCGGCACAACGACACTCCTCTCAGGCTTCGGCGAGACAGGATCGCTGGAGCCGCACGAGAAGGAGTTTTTCTTTTGTACACCTATACGGACAA
>JBBQXD010000008.1:0-89868 GCA_038209995.1 Candidatus Limnocylindria bacterium
GGGCGAGATCAGCTGCCAGACGGTGATCGTCGCCACCGGCGTGAGCTACCGCACCCTCGACCTGCCGGACGCGGAGCGGCTCGCCGGCGCCGGCGTCTACTACGGCGCGGCCACGACCGAGGCCGGCCTGTATCGCGACGCGGAGGTCGCGGTCGTCGGCGGCGGCAACTCGGCAGGGCAGGCGGTCGTCTACCTCGCCCGCTTCGCGCGCCGCGTGCATCTCGTCATCCGCGGCGGCGCGATCAGCGGCATGAGCCAGTACCTGATCGAGCAGATCGAGGCGCTCGACAACGTCACCGTCCATCTCAACGCGGCAATCGGCGCGGTGCGCGGCGAGGCGCATCTCGAGGGGGCGACGCTCACCGAGGGCGACACAACGACCGACCTCGGGGTCTCCGCGATGTTCGTCTTCATCGGCCAGCAACCGCGCACCGACTGGCTCGGTGAGGCGGTGCTGCGGGACCAGGCGGGCTTCGTCATGACCGGGCCGGCGATCCTCACCGATGGCCGGCCGCCGGCCGGCTGGGGGAGCGCCCGGGAGCCATTCCTGCTCGAGACGAGCATGCCCGGCGTCTTCGCCGCCGGGGACGTGCGGCATCGGTCCGTGAAGCGCATCGCCAGCGCGGTCGGCGAGGGGTCGATGGCCGTCCAGTTCGTCCACCAGTACCTGGCCACCCTGTGAGCGAGCCCGGACCGCTGTCAAATGCGCGCGAGGCGCTGCGCGCCAGTGACCTGTTCCGCGACCTGCCCGACGACGACCTCGATCGCCTGGCGACCCTCGTCGAGCCGGTTCGGGTCGCGGCGGGTGAGTCGCTGCTTCGCGAGGGCGATGCCGGTGACTCTCTCTTCGTCATCGCCGCCGGCGAGGTCGACGTGGTGCGCGGGACGGGCGTTGATGAGCTCCCGCTGGCGCGCGTGGGGCCGGGGAGCATCCAGGGCGAGATGTCACTCCTCGAGAGCCGGCCGCGGAACGCGACGGTGCGTGCCGTGACGGCGGTCGATGCGCTCCGCCTGCCGCGCGCCGCGCTGTTCGAGCTGCTCGAGACCCGACCCGAGGCGGCGCTCGCCATGATCCGCACCACGCTCAGCCGCCTGCGCTCGACGGAGGCGCTCCTTGGCCAGCGCGAGAAGCTCGCCTCGCTGGGGACGCTCGCCGCGGGCCTCGCCCATGAGCTCAACAATCCGGCCGCCGCCATTCGGCGCTCGGTCGAGGCGCTCGGCGAGCAGCTCGAGGCGCGGAATCGGGCGGCCAAGGTGCTGGCGGCGGTTGACACGCCACGCCTCGCCGGCCTGGTCGCCGCCAGGCCGGGTGGCGACGTCCCGACCGGTGCCCTCGATCGCGCGGATCGCACCGACGCGATGGCCGACCTCCTCGGCACCCTCGGCGCGACTGATCCCGATGCCTCGGCGGCGGGCCTCGTGGCGGCCGGCTGGACGCCGGACGAGGTCGAGCGCGCCCTCACCCCGTATCGGGACGACGCGATCGACGCCGCCATCGCCTGGATGGAGAGCGTGGCCACCGCCCGTGCGCTCGTCGGCGAGGTGACGATGGCGGCCACGCGGATCAGCGAGATCGTGCGCGCCACGAAGGGCTACGCCTACCTCGACCAGGCGCCCGTTCAGCGTGTCGACGTCTGCGAGGGGATCGCCGACACGCTCGTGATCCTCCGCCATCGGCTCAAGGGAATCGACGTCGAGGAGCACTACGCCGCGAACATGCCGCAGATCGAGGCCTACGGCGGCGAGCTGAACCAGGTGTGGACGAACCTCATCGACAACGCGGTCGACGCGCTCGATGGCCGTGGAACGATCTCGGTGAGCGCGGACCACGCCGAGGAGGGCGGAGTCGCCGTCCGGATCTGCGACGACGGCCCGGGCATTCCCGTGGACGTGCTGCCACGCCTCTTCGAGCCGTTCTTCACGACCAAGGGACCCGGTATCGGCACCGGGCTCGGCCTCCACATCGCGCACCAGGTGGTGGCGCGCCATGGCGGCCAGATCGAGGTCGCCTCGGAGCCAGGGCGGACCTGCTTCACGATCACGCTCCCGCTCGTGCCGCCGCATGCCGCCGCCAGCCCCGCTGCCGAGGGCGGCTGATCAGCCGCCGGTCACCACCGGCTCCGAGTCCTCGCCGATCTCCTCCTGGCCGAGGTTCGTCGTCTCGTCCGCGGCCTGCTCGGCCTGCGTGCCGTCGTGGGCACCGATCTCGGTCGGTTCCTGCTCGCTGCTCGTCGTCTCGCCGCCCGTGCGGTTGGCCTGGTCGCTCATCAGTCTGCCTCGTGCGTGTCTGCACACGCGTTGACGCAGGGTCCGTGCCAACGACCGATCAGCCGAATGCGCCGATGAGCTGGGCCAGGATCCAGATCGTCAGCACGATGCCGGCGACGATGATCGCGCCGCCCGCGGCCAGCACACCGATGACGAACGACCAGTCGCCGCGCGTGTCGGCTCCCGCCGCGAAAGCGTGGCGCCGAAACAGGTCGAGGTTCCGCTCGTTCGCCTTGAACCACATGTCGAACGCGTCGCCCACGACCGGGATCGCGCCGATCACCAGGTCGAGGCCGAGGTTCACGAGCATGCGCATCACGGTCACCCGCGGGATGCCATGCCCCGCGGCGCGGACGACGACGAACAGCGACGCGCCGCTGCTGACGAGGTCGCCGATCCCCGGCACGAGGCCGATGATCGCGTCGAGCCCGATCCGGCGCCCCGTGCCAGGGATGGGGATGCTGTTGTCCATGAGCCAGGCCAGCGCCTCGAGGTCGGCAGGCGCGCGGCGGTTGCGCTCGGTCATCGACGCTGCCCAGCGCACAGCCCGTGCCAGCCGATCGGGGGCTTGGTTTTCTGCCTAACTTCATCGGAGTGCGAGTTAGGGCCGACCCGCGCGCCGCTTTCCTGCCATGTCACGCTCGACGCTTGCGCCTGAATCGAGTTAGACAGGAAACGGGTCCCGCAACCTGCCCTGACGCCACGGGGGCGCGAATCGGACAGAAACGCCTGCACCTGCCTTGACACCGCACCGCGGTGCCGCGTACCGTGCCGCCTCACAACCGAAGACGGCGATGATCGGGACGAGTACCCGCTCAGGGCGAGCCCACAGGGAGCCGGGAAGGCTGAGACCCCGGCGGCAGCGCGAGTGGCGAATGGCCCCGAGAGCTCCGGCGGCGAACGCACGGCGCCCGCAAGGCACCGAGGCAACTAGCCACCGGCGGAGAGGCACCGATACCGAGGCCGAGGCCATCGAGCGAAGCGCAGCAGCGCATCGGTCCGTGGTCGAACAGAGCCGGGGACGAGAACACCCCGGAAAACAACGGTGGCACCGTGAGATGACCCCCTCGCCCGTTGCGGCGATGGGGTCGTGTTGTTCTCACGGAGGCTTTGAACCAGCCATGACGGTCACCATCTCCCGCACCCAGCGTCGCTTCGTCCTGCCCGAGGACCGGCTGCCGACGCACTACGTCAACATCGCGGCCGACCTGCCGGTCCCGCTCCCGCCGCCGCTCCATCCGGGGACCCGCGAGCCGATAGGTCCGGAGGCGCTCGCGCCCCTCTTCCCGATGGAGCTCATCCGCCAGGAGGTGAGCGGCGACGCGCTGATCGAGATCCCCGAGGCGGTGCGCGAGGTGTACCGGATCTTCCGGCCCACGCCGCTCCATCGCGCGCTCGGCCTCGAGCGGGCGCTCGGGACGCCGGCCCACATCTACTTCAAGAACGAGAGCGTCTCGCCGGCGGGCAGCCACAAGCTGAACACCGCCATCCCGCAGGCCTACTACAACCGAGCGGAGGGCCTGACCAAGCTCGCCACCGAGACCGGCGCCGGCCAGTGGGGCAGCGCGCTCGCGGTCGCGGGGCAGATGTTCGGCCTCGATGTCGAGGTCTTCATGGTGAAGGTCAGCTACGACCAGAAGCCGTATCGGCGCAGCTTCATCCAGTCCTTCGGGGCCGATGTCGTCGCCTCACCATCGGAGCGCACGAACGCCGGCCGCGCCATCCTCGCCGAGGACCCGGAGTCGAGCGGCAGCCTGGGGATCGCGATCAGCGAGGCGATCGAGGTGGCCGCCACCCACGACGACGTGAAGTACTCGCTGGGCAGCGTCCTGAACCACGTCCTGCTCCACCAGACCGTCATCGGCCAGGAGGCGATGGCGCAGATGGAGATGGCCGGCGAGGCGCCGGACGTCATCATCGGCTGTGCCGGTGGCGGCTCGAACTTCGCGGGCATCGCGTTTCCGTTTTTGCGGGACCGATTGCGTGGCAGCTCTCCGACGCGCTTCGTGGCGGTCGAGCCCGCGTCCTGCCCGAGCCTCACGCAGGGCGAGTACCGGTACGACTTCGGCGACACGGCGGGGACGACGCCGCTGCTGAAGATGTACACCCTCGGCAACGATTTCCGTCCGGCGCCGATCCACGCCGGCGGGCTCCGCTACCACGGCATGGCGCCGATGGTGTCGCACCTGTACGACCTGGGCTTCCTGGAGGCGAAGGCGTATCGCCAGACCGAATGCTTCGACGCGGCCCTCCAGTTCGCGCGGGCGGAGGGGATCATCCCGGCCCCGGAGACGTCGCACGCCATCCGGGCCGCGATCGACGAGGCGCTCGACGCCCGCGAGTCCGGGGAGGAGCGGGTCATCCTCTTCAACCTCTCCGGCCACGGCCTGTTCGACATGGCCGCGTACGACGCGTACCTGGCGGGTGAGCTGACCGACTAGACCGATGACGTTCCGGGGCGGCCACAGCGGCCGCCCCGACATCGGTCCATCATGCGGAGATGCCTCTGAAATTCGGACTCCAGATCAGCTCGTTCACCTGGCCCGGCGGCGACGTCGAGATCGGTCCCACCTTCGCGCGCGTCGTCGAGACGGCCGATGCGGTCGGCTTCGACTCGATCTGGGTCATGGATCACTTCTTTCAGATCCGGAGCGTGGGCCGCGCCGAGGAGCCGATGCTCGAGGGCATGACTGCGCTCGGATACGCGGCGGCGCACGCGAAGCGCGCGCGACTGGGACTCATGGTCGGCGGGATCCACTACCGCCACGCGCCGCTCTGGATCAAGTCGGCAACCACGCTCGACGTCCTGTCCGGCGGGCGCGCCTGGTTCGGCATCGGCGCGGCATGGAACGAGGAGGAGTCGACCGGGCTCGGCTTCCCGATGCCACCGCTGGCCGAGCGGTTTCGGATGCTCGAGGACACGCTGAGGATGGCGCACGAGATGTGGAGCGGGGAGCGCGGTACCGGCGGTCGCTACGACGGCCGCATTGTCACCGCCACGCGCCTGCTCAACTCCCCACAGTCGCTGTCGCGGCCCCGGATCCCGATCATGATCGGCGGCGGCGGCGAGCGGAAGACGCTGCGCCTCGTGGCCCAGTACGGGGATGCGACGAACGTCTTCGGCGGCCCGGCGCAGATCGCGCACAAGTATGCGGTCCTCCGGGAGCACTGCGAGCGGCTCGGCCGTCCCTACGAGGAGATCGAGCGCAGCACCTTGCAGCGGATCGACCTCGATTCCGAGGAGCCGGCGGCCACGGTCGAGCGCTTCGGCGCCCTTGCCGAGGCGGGTGCGCAGCACATCCTGTTCAGCGTGCGCGGCGCACACGACGTCGCGAAGCTGGAGCGGATCGGCCGCGAGGTGCTCGAGAAGCTTCGCTGAGGGCGGGGCTCAGCTCCCGCTCGCCAGGTCGAGGGTCTCCCTCAGTCGTCGGGCATCGCGCGTCGATTGCCGACGGGCCGCTCCGCGTGCGGGAAGGCGAGGCTCTCGGCGGCGACCCACCACTCCATGACCTCGAAGGCGAGCCGCCCGGCCTGGACCGATGGATCGCCCTCGCTGAGGCGCGCGGCCTCGGCTGGATCGGTCGCGAAGATCGACATCCCGCGGAGCGACAGGTCGGACTGCTCGATGAGCGGCCCGTTGACGACCAGGATGCCCCGCCGGTGGAGCTCGGCGCGGTACGCGAAGTGACCGGCCTGGAGCGCGTCGAGCTCCGCGTCGGGCATCGTGGGCGCGTTCGCCGGCCGCCGCAGCAGGACGAGCGTGTAGACGTCGAAGGCGGCGGGGATGTTCGGATCGCGTGGCATCAGCCCGCGTCCGCCAGCTCCGCCTCGAGATCAGCGATCGGGCGCATCGAGCGGTCGCCGGAGGCGCGATCGGTCACCTCGGCGCCACCGCCGGCAAGCGAGCGGGGCGAGATGGTGACGATCGTCGGCATCCCGAGCAGCTCCGCGTCTGTGAGCTTGACGCCGGGCGACTCCTCGCGGTCGTCGTACAGGACGTCGACCCCGGCGTCGGTCAGGCGCTGGTAGAGGCCCTCAGCCGCCTCACGGACCGCCTCGTCGCGGTGCGCACCGATCGACACCAGGTGCGCTCGATACGGAGCGACCGCCACCGGCCAGGCGATGCCGCGCTCGTCGTGATGCTCCTCGACGATGCAGGCCATCGCCCGCCCGAGACCGATGCCGTAGCTGCCCATGATCGGATGGCGGCGGCTGCCGTCCTCGGCCAGGTAGGTAGCGTCGAAGGCGCGCGTGAAGTCGTCGCCGAGCTTGAAGATGTTGCCGACCTCGATCCCGTTCGCCAGCCGGACCGCCTCGCCGCAGTTCGGGCATCGGTCGCCGGCGCGGGCATTCGTGATGTCGGCGATGACATCGGGCCGGACGTCGCGCGGCACGTTCACGTTGCGCAGGTGGACATTGGCGCGGTTCGCTCCCGCCACGAGGTTCGGCGAGCGCGCCGCCAGCTCGTCGACCACCACCACCGTGTCGTGCGCGCCGATCGGCGAGCCGTAGCCCGGCTCCATGCCCGCCGCACGGATCTCCTCCGCCTGGGCGGGGCGCAGGCCGCCCACCGCCTTCACCGCGTTCGTGAGCTTCGTCTCGTTGACGTCGTGGTCGCCGCGCACGATGGCGGTGATGAGCCGTCCGTCGCCGGCGACGAAGAATGCCGCCTTCGCCGTCCGTTCGCGCCCCACCCCGAGCAGCTCGGCGAGCGAGGCGATGGTGTCGGTGCCCGGCGTGTCCACCTCCTCGACGGGGAGCTGCTCCTCCACGGCCGGCTCGTCAGTCCCGACCTGCGCGATCTGCTGGTTCGCGGCGTAGCCGCAGGCGTCGCACAGGACGATGGTGTCCTCGCCGTGCTCGTTGAGGACCATGAACTCGTGGGCCAGGCTGCCGCCCATGATCCCCACGTCGGCGCCGACCGCGATCGTCGTCAGCCCGAGCCGCGCGAAGATCCGCTCGTAGGCGCCGTGATGGAGGTCGTACGAGCGGTCAAGCCCCCCCTCGTCGGCGTCGATGCTGTAGCTGTCCTTCATCACGAACTCGCGGACCCGGATGAGCCCGCCGCGCGCCCGCGGCTCGTCGCGGAACTTGGTCTGGAAGTGGTAGACGATGGCCGGCAGCTGGCGGTAGCTGTTGACCAGGTCGCGGACGAGGCTCGCGACGACCTCCTCGTGAGTCATGGCCAGCACCATGTCGCGCCCGGATCGGTCCTTGAAGCGGACCATCTCCGGCCCGATCTTCGCGTACCGTCCCGACTGCCGCCACAGGTCCGCCGGATGGACGACCGGCATCTCCATCTCCTGTCCGCCGATGGCGTCCATCTCCTCGCGGATGACCTGCTCGATCCGCTGCTGGACCCGGAACCCGAGCGGCAGGAGCGAGTAGATGCCGGTCCCGAGCTGTCGGACGTACCCGGCGCGCAGCAGGAGGCGGTGCGACGCCATCTCGGCCTCGGCCGGATCGTCGCGCAGCGAGGTGAAGAACAGGTTCGATAGGCGCATGTGGCCGCCAAGGATACCGGGCGCCGCCCGGCGTATCATCGGCCGCATGGAGCGCGAGGCGGAGAACTCCGCGCAGTCATCGAAGGCCGTGCGTCGGGCGGGCAACCTCGCGGCGCTGGCGGTGGTCGCCTTCGGGGCCTTCTACTGGGTGAGCACCCAGGTCGCGCAGATCCGGGCCGCGAGCCCGTGGGCGGAGGATCCGCCGGACGCATTCGTGTCGATCGGGGCGATGCTCGTCGCGTTCGTCGCCGTCCTGACGTTCGTCCGCGTCCAGCGTTGGAACCCCGAGCCCATCATTCCCGCCGCCGCGCGACGCGACATCCTCCACGGCATCGCGGTCGCCCTGGTCGCGATCTGGGCCGCGACCGGTGCCGCGACCTTCGCCCTGCTCACCGGCACCCGCGCCGCGGCCTGGGACGCGAGCATCGGCCCGCTCATTGGGCTGCTCGGCGCGAGCCTCGCAACCGCCATCCCCGCCACGATCGCGGTCCTGCGGGCGTGGCCTGCGGCACGCGCGGGCGAACGGCGCGACGACTTCCTGGCCGATGCATCCGCCTTCCTGCGCCTCGTGGCGGCACGCGCCCCGGGTCCCACCGCCGTCGTCCGCCGTCCACTCGGCGCGCTCGCCGCGTGGATCGAGCGGCTCGCTGGCGCGCGGCTCGGGCCACGCCGCGCTCCGTGGCTGACGGTCGCGGGCGTGGCGCTCCTCGCCGCGGGCGGCATCGTGGTCGCCAAGTTCGTCACCGAGGGACCTCCGGAGCCTGCGCTCATGCTGCGGGCGGTGCTGGTGCTCGGCGGAATCATGGCCGCCATCGTGGTCGGTGGCTACCTCCTCCTCGGACGCTACCTGAACCTCATCGGTCCGCCGGCGCAGCGCGGCTGACTCGCCGCCGAGCGCGGCTGAGCCGCCCGCGCTCAGCCGGTGGCGAGGTCGGTCGCGGAGTGGTAGGGCGCGCCGACCAGGTGCTCCGAGCGCCGCAGGCGGCGGAGCGGCAGGATGGCGATCAGCAGGAGCAGCAGCGAGGCCGCGAGCAGGCCGTCGATCCCGCGCCAATCGGCCGCCCAGCCCGAGACGAGCGCCCCCACGATCTGGCCGATCGCCAGGAAGACCGAGTAGAGGCCCATGATCGCGCCGCGATCGGCCGGGTGCGATTCGCTGATGTCGGCCAGCAGCCCGAGCGCGGCTGGCGTCGCGCCGGCCAGGACGAACAGCCCGGCCAGGAGGAGCAGCACCATCGGTCCCTGGAGCGCCAGGCCGAACGGCTGCGAGTGGTTGATGGCGAAGATCGCCGTCATCATCGCCAGCCCGCCGGCGATGCCGACCACGATGATCGTCGTCCGCCGGTAGCGCTTGAACCGATTGCCCCAGTAGAGGAGGCCGCCGAAGAAGACGACCAGCGCGGCGGCCATGCCGATGCTCACCTGGGTCGGCTGGAAGCCGCCCATCAGCAGCTGGCCGGCGAACTCGCTCGTCGGGTCCTTCACGAGCTGGAAGACCGATTGGGTGGTCCACGAGCCGAGGACCGCATTCAGCGCCACCCAGGTCGGTGCGAGGAGCCACACCCCCGGGCTGGCGATCACGCGCCGGTAGCGAGCCAGGCTGAAGCGCTCGCCATGGACCGCGGTGACCGCCTCGTGCTCATCGCTCGCGCGGACCCCGGCGACGTCCGCGACGCCCCAGCGGTAGATGACGAAGCTGACCGCGTAGATCCCGGCGTTGAGGACGAAGGCGCCGCGGGCGATGCCATCCCACAGCGGACCGGCGGCCACGATCCCGACCCCGATGCCGGCCAGCGTGGCCGCCTCGAAGCGGGCCACGATCCTGCCGCGCAGCGCCGCGTCGCGGCTGGTGGCGAGCGCGATGTAGCCGAGGATCGAGGGGATGCTCGCTCCGGCGGCGGCGCCCTCCAGCAAGCGGGTCAGGCCCAGAAGGACGAGGTTCGTGGTGTTGGCGGTCATGAGCACCGCGATCGCCCCGAAGACCGGTCCCCATTGCATGACCCGATGCGCGCCCAGGCGGTCCGAGAGCACGCCGAAGCCGGGCGACAGGATGAGCTCGGCAACGTAGTAGGTCGCGACCAGCAGGCCGAGGATGAACCCGCCCACCTCCGGGCCGCCATGGTCGGGAAGGTCGGCGAGGTAGTAGGTGAGCAGCCCGCCGGTGAGGCCGGTCGAGAAGCGAAGCGTGAACGTCCCGAGCAGCACGGACCACAAGGAGCGGTCGCGGTCGGTCATTGGCCGCTCGCCGCTGAGGGAGGCAATGGGGTCGCCGCGCCGCGCCCCGCGATGCGCCGTCGGCGGCGCCGCATGGCGAAGGCGGACATTGTGACGAGGTCGAGCCCCAGCACGGCGCCGCCCGCGAAGCCCACCCGCTGGCGGCCCGCCGCATCGGCACCTTCACGCGCCGTCAGGGCGGTCTCGCCGCGCGCCTCGACGGCGTCGAGGTCGCCCGCCTCGTAGGCGTCGCGGGCGGCGGCGAGATCGGCGGCCGGGTTCGCGCCCATCAGGCCGACCGTTTCGAGCGCGGACGGCGGCGCGTCGAGCCGAGCTCCGGCGCGGCGCAGGGTATCGAGCGCGCTGAGCTCGGCGGACGCGGTCGTCACGGCTGACTCAAGGCCGCCATTCCCCTCGAAGGCCGCGCGGAGCGCGTCGGAGGGCGTGAGATCGAGCGCGGCCGCGTCGGCGGCGATCGTGGGGCGCTGGGTCAGCACGTCGCGGGCGGCGGCCAGGTCATCGGTCACCGCGCTGAACTGCCAAGCGCCCAGCTCGATGCGCACCGCGCGCGGCAGCTGCCAGTCGTCCGCCGCCGTGACCGTGGCTGCGTAGTCGTCGCGCGCCGCCGCCCGCGCGTCGAGCAGCCTCGCCTGCTCGCCGTTGACGACCCACTCGCGCCACAGGTCGTCGTAGGCAGCCCCGGTCCGATTCTCGAGCAGGTCGAGGAGCCGCTGCCAATCATCGACGAGCGCGGAGGCCCCGCGGTCCGGTGCCGCGCCGGCGGCTGCATCGGGGGCCTGGTACGACATCTCGCCATCGTGCGCTGCCCGCCAGACGGCGCGCAGCCCGTCGGCATCGGCGCGGTCGGCGATGAGCGTGGCGAGGTTGTACGTGGCGGCATATGCGAAGTCCTCGACGCGGAAATCCTCCACGCCGACGCCGCCCCAGTTGTTGAGCGGGATCCGGTGACGAAGCTCCTCGGCGCCGAGCTTGAAGACCTGGCCCGGCTCACCGATGGCGTGCGCGGCCCGGACGCCGTAGTACTCGGCGAACGCCTCGCCGATCCATCGGCCGCGCAGGAGGCTCTCGTTGAACCAGATGTGCGTCGCCTCGTGGAGGGCGACGATGGCATCGGCGTCGTAGCGCACCGTAATCAGCTCAGTCGTGTCGTTGTAGGTCCCCGCGTATTCGCCGAGGCGCGAGGTTGCCGCCTCCTCGACCTGCAGCCGGCCATGGACCGGGTAGGGCAGGCCGATCATGGCCGCGAGCTGGGGGATGCCGCGTCCCATGAGATCGGTCATCCGGGTGCCCCAGGCGGGGTCATCGTCCCAGGCGCGGATGTCGATCGGCGCGCTCGACGATCCGAGGTCCGCGGTCGTCTGCGTCTCGGCGAACGCTCCCGGCTGATCGGCGGAGACGTACGCGAAGAAGTTCAACGGGTCGGGCAGGTCGGTGGCGGAGAGGCTCGTCACCCCGCCGCCGTCGTGGCTCGTGTTCAGCGGGCCGCCCTCGACCGACGGCGTGTACCCAGCGGGGAGCCGCACGCTGACGCTGCTGCCGGTCGTCCCTGACGAGCCGAACGCCCAGACCGGGAACGCGACCACGCTGCGCGTGATCCGCACGTCGCGATCCGGCGCGTCGCCAGCGTCGAGCAGGTCGAAGGCCACCCGATAGCGGTAGGTCTGGTTGTAGAAGACGTGGCGGTGGTATGTGAGCTCGACGGCGGTGAAGGTGTCGGCCGCCTCGCGAACGACCAGCGGAAGCGCGACGCCTTCGGATGACGCGGCGATGTGCGTCGCTCGCGGGGGCAGCGCGAAGGTGAGGCCCGAGAAGTAGGTCCGCCCGTCGGCCGTGTTGGGGGTCGTGTTCGTCGCCGTGGCGTCGATGGTGATTTGCACGAGTCCGTCGGTCGGCAGCACGTCGTACGTGGCGTCGGTGACGATCCGCAGTCCATCCTCCGCGCCCCGCGCCGCGGGCGCCGACAGCAGCACGACAACCAGAGCGACGGCGAGAAGCCCTGCGGAAAGCGGCCAGGTGCGCGAGCGGTGGTTCGGGGCCATGCGCGGTGCAGTATGCGGCAGCCCTCTCCGAGACCGCCGCGGGACCGAGGGATGAGCCGCGGACACGACGACGCCGCTCTCCGGGATCTCGGGGAGCGGCGTCAGGACCCGGGTGGTGGGTCAGGTCAACCGGGCTGGCTGACGGCCTCCAGGTTGAAGGCCTGCTCGAGCGCCTCGAGCGGTCGGAACCCGACCGCGGCGCGCGGTGCCTGGCCCTTCTGGAAGAACGCGACGGTGGGGATGCTCATGATCCCGTACTTCATCGCCGTCTGTGGGTTCGCGTCGACGTCGAGCTTGCGAACCTCGACGCTGCCCGCGTACTTTTCCGCCAGCTTGTCGATCTCGGGCGCGACCATGCGGCACGGCCCGCACCAGGCGGCCCAGAAGTCGACGACCACCGGCTTGTCGTTCTGGAGCACGTCGGCGTCGAACGTGGCGTCGGTGACTTCTTGAACGTTGGAAGACATCGGTCTGATCAGTCCTTTCGTGACAGGGTGAAGGATCCGGTCCGGCCGCCGGCCACGCTGGCGAGCAGGAGCGTGAGCTCACGAACGCGGTCATCCGCGAGCCGATAGAGAACGGTGCTGCCAGCACGACGACTCATGACGAGGCCCGCGCTTCGCAGCACCGCCAGGTGCTGGCTCATGTTGGGAACCGCACAGCCAGCGTCACGCGACAGGTCGCTGACGCTGCGCTCGCCATCGGCGAGCTGCTCCAGGACGCAGATCCGCTTCGGATCGGCCAGGGCTCGTGCGATCTCGGCCGAGCGGGCGCGCTGCCCGTCCGCCGTGAGGGAGTACATGACATCCATCGCGGCGCAGCGTATCACGCATTTGCGCAACCACGCAAACAGCAACGCATCGAGGGTACGGGAATGCCCGCACGCGATCGGTGGCGGCCCGTGCGATCGCGACACGCTAGGTGTCACGAGGGCCACCAACAATCGCGGCATGACTGTCCTGCTTCTCTGCCCCTGGTGCGAGGACGAGGTCGCGTTCGCCCTCGACGAGCCGAGCGACGAGCTCGTCTGCGAGGCCTGCGGCACGCGCACCCTCTTCGCCCCCGACCCGGCCACCACCTTCAGCCTGCTGTACGAGGCCGCCTGACCCTCGGCCTTCCGGGGGGAGCGCCGCGGCCGGCCCTCAGCGGTGAGGGTCGGTCGCGAGGCCCGTCCATGCCGCCGGCAGCGGCACGCCGAGCGCCCCGCACAGGAACTCGATCGCCCGGCGATCCCGGCTGCGCAGGGTCGCGGTGCCGCGTGCAGCGTGACGCGAGCCGGGGAACAGCTGGAGCTCGCAGGCGATGCCGGCCTCGTTGAGCGCGCCCAGGAAGCGGATCGTGTGCCGCAGGTGGACGTTCTCGTCGACCATGCCGTGCTGGATGAGCAGCGGACCTGCGAGCCGTGCGGCATGCTCCAGCAGCCCGGAGTCGCGGTAGCCGTCGGGATTATCGCGCGGTGTCCCGAGGTAACGCTCGGTGTAGGCGGAGTCGTAGCTCGCCCAGTCGATGACGGGGGCCCACGCGACGCCCGCGCGGAAGCGCTCAGGCCGGCAGAGCATGGCGCGGATGGTCATGAAGCCGCCGTAGCTGTCACCGGTGATCGCGATCCGTGCCGGATCGACGAGGCCGCGGGCCGCGAGCTCGTCGATGGCGGCGACCTGGTCGTCCAGCTCGACCCTTCCGAGGCGACGGTGGACGGCCGCCGCCTCGAACGCGAGGCCGCGGTCGAACGTCCCGCGGTTGTCGATGACCATCACCGCGCAGCCGAGCTGCGCGACGAGCTGACGCCACAGGGTGACCGTCAGCTCCCAGCTGTCGGCGACCTTCTGCGAATGCGGGCCGCCATAGACCCACAGCACGCCGGGCGGTGGCTCGCTCGCCGGCGCATCCGGCCCGTAGATCGCGGCCTGCAGCTCGGTGATGCCATCGGCGGCCGTGACGGTCGTGAGGATCGGCGCACGGATGCCGATCTCGGCGAGCGATGCGGACGGCTCGTGGAGCACCTGGATCGGTCCGTCGCGATCGGCGACGACGACGCGCGGCGCCGACGACACGCTCGACCAGCGGTCGATCCAGCGCGTCCCGTCGCGGCTGGCGACGACCTCGTGCCATCCGGGCTCCGCGGTGAGACGATCCGGGGCGCTGACCGGGCGCGGCGCGTCGAGCGAGACGCGGTAGAGATGCCGTTCCAGCACACTGTCGCGGGTTGCCACGAAGAGGATCTCGTCGCGCTGCTCGTCGACGGCCGCAATGTCCGTGACGACCCACGGGCCGTCGGTGAGCCGCCGCTCGAGGCTCCCGTCCGCCCCCCGGAGCTCGAGATGGCGATAGCCGCTCGTCTCGCTCGCGCGCAGGATGCGGCCGTCGCCGAGGACGCGGGTGTGGTCGTCGAGGTTGAGCCACGGCTCGCCAACCTCGGCCCACAGCTCAGCGGCCGTGCCGTCGCTGCCGACCCGCACCCATCGCAGGCGTCGCTGGTCGCGGCCGAGGATGGCCACCAGCCAGCCGCCGCCGGGATCGGTGACAACGCGGGCAAGGTAATCGCCGGGCACCATGCCGAGCGCGGCCGTGAAGGTCTGGCCATCGGCAATGCTGACGACCCGCAGCTCGACGGTGGGATTCGTCGCTCCAGGAAATGAATACCGATGCGTCTCGAGCCGCGGCGGATCGGCGGCGAGATGCTGGATCAGGAACGGCGGGATCTCGCGCTCATCGACATGGGCGTAGGCGATGGCCCCGCCGTCCACGCTCCACCAGAATCCACGGTGGCGGCCGAGCTCCTCGGCGGCGAGGTAGTCCGCGAGCCCGTTCGTCACCCCGTCGCCGGCATCGTTCGAGCATTGCCGCGTGCCGGCGAGCGCCCCGTCCGGCGTGAGATCAGCAGCGAACAGCTCGCCGCCGCGCACCCAGGCGATCCGCCGAGCGTCCGGGGCGAGCCGCACCTCCTGCAGGTCGTCGAGGGCGTCGATGACCGCTGCGGGCCGGCCGTTGAACGACAGGTATGGGCGCCCATCGAAATGCGCGAGCACGACATCGCGCTCCGTGAGGTCGGCGACGTGATAGTCCGTCACGCCGAGCGCCCGCTCGCGGGTGCGCTCGCGGCGCAGGACGTCGTCGATGCGCAACGTCGCTTCGTCGGTCGCCGCCACCGGTCCGAGCAGCTCGCGCCGCGCGCCGCCAGCCAGATCCAAGCGCCAGAGGGAGAGGAGGTTCGAGCCGTCGGTGGCGGCGAGGAAGGTCACCGCACGGCCGTCGAAGCTGAAGGCGAGCTTCGTCGGCGCATCCATGCCAGGGGCAGGGAGGCGCGCGAGGTCGTCGAGGGTCAACCGAGGCGCCACGGACCGATGGTACGGGATCGGCGAGATGGCCCCGATGCGCGCGCGGCGGCCTTCGGCCACACTGCGCGAGCATGGATGACTCCGCTCGTCGCTGGCTGGCGCGCCCGATCGTCGTGCTGGTGGCGACGGCGCTCGCGGTCGGTGCCTGCACCCTGCCCCAGGCCGACTTCATGGGCACTCGGATCCCGGAGGTCGCCTATGACGCCTACCGTTCCGCCGCCGATCAGTCGCCGACCATCGCCGATGGATGCCAGGTCGATTGGCAGATCCTGGCCGGCATCGGTCGAGTGGAGTCGAACCACGGTCGCGTCGACGGTCCGCGCGAGCTCGACGCGCACGGCAACGTCGCGCCCGCGATCCGCGGGCCCGCGCTCAACGGCGAGGGTGGACGGCAGGCGATCCCCGACACCGACGGCGGAGCGCTCGACGGCGACGCGACCTGGGACCGGGCGATGGGGCCGCTCCAGTTCATCCCCACCACGTGGCGCGAGCTGAAACGCGACGGCAACGGCGACGGGATCGCCGACCCCGACAACCTCTACGACGCGGCGCTCACGGCGGCGGCGCACCTCTGCCTCCGCGAGCCCGGGCTGTACTCCGATCGCGCCGCGCTGCGGGCAGCGCTCGTCCGCTACAACCCGTCCGGGGCGTACGCGGACGATGTCCTCGACTGGGTCGATCGGTACTCGACGACCGCGCTCGACACGCTCATCATCCGCGGCGCGAGCCCGGCGCCGAGCCCCGTGGATCTCGCGCCGGCGGGCTAGGGAGTCAGCTCTCCTCGATCTCGATCGTCTCGATGGCGTCGCCCGGCTCCCGGTCGTGCTGCGGGTCACGCTCGCGAATCCGGTTGAGGACGTCCATGCCCTCGACGACGCGGCCGAACACGCTGTGGCGGTTGTCGAGGTGCGGGGTGGCGGCGAAGGTGATGAAGAACTGGCTGCCGTTGGTGTTCGGCCCGGCGTTCGCCATCGAGAGCGTGCCGCCGCCGGAGTGACGGAGGGTGGGGTGGAACTCATCGGCGAACTCGTAGCCGGGTCCTCCATGGCCCGTGCCGGTGGGATCGCCACCCTGGGCCATGAAGCCACCGATCACGCGGTGGAAGGTGGTGCCGTCGTAGAAGCCGGCGCGGGCGAGGTTGACGAAGTTCTCGACGGTCATCGGGACGCGGTCGGCGTAGAGCTCGCAGACGATCTCGCCCCTGGCGGTCTTGAATCGGGCGCGGTAGGACTTCGATGTATCGAGGTCACCGCGCGGGGCAGTCGGTCGATCAGGCATGGGCCGATGGTAGTCGGCCCTGCCCGATCACGCTGGCCGCAGGAGCGGCTGGCCCTCGTTCACCGCTGGACGTCGACGACGATCCGCGACGGATTGCTGAGCGTGAAGGCCCGCGCGCACCCATTGGCGTTCAGGCCGGCGTACCAGGTGTTCACCGCTTCGAAATCGCCGCCCTCGATGAGCTCGACGAGCTGGTCGAAGCCGGGCGTGAAGTCGGTGGAGCCGGTGTAGCTCGAGCCACCGGCATCGGTCTGCTTCGTGCCGCCGTGCATGAGGATCTGGAGGAAGGCGGTGCCGTCCACGTTGAGCTCCATGCCGGAGGCGTCGGCGAGGAGCGGTGGCGTCGCCTGGCTGATGGTGAGCTCGGGCACGCCGTTGGCGAACTCGAACACGATCCGATCGTATCCGTCATGGGTGGCCACCCGGACGTCGGTCAGCTGGGCGCGCGGCATGGTGCCGTCGCCGTGGATTGGGAAGGTGCAGCCGAATGCCTGGAGCGCGGAATCGGACGGCTCGGCGCTCGGCTCGGCGCTCAGCGAGGGGATCTCGACCGGCGTGCCGCTGGCCGTCGTTGACGGCGACCCGGCGCTCGAGCCGGTCGACGAGCCGGCGGTGGAGGACGCGGTGGCGGTGCCGCTGGCGCCGGGGCCACCGGAACAGGCGGTGAGAAGGACGATGAAGGTCATGAGACCGGCGAGATGATGGCGTCGGGTCACGGTGGGCTCTCCAGGTGCGATTGCCGATGATGCGCCACGCCTGATGGTCGCGGCACTCATGGGACGCGCACCGCGGGGTCGGCGTTACGGTGCCGGCCGGTACACTCGACGAGCATGACTGACACGCGTCCGCTGTCGCCCGGCCTGGAAGGCGTCCTTGCCGGCGAGACGGCCCTCTCGAAGGTCGACGGCGCAGCCGGCCGGCTGACCTACCGTGGCTACCCGATCGGTGAGCTGGTGGAGCGGGGCAGCTATGCGAGCGTGGCCGAGCTGCTGTGGACCGACGCGTGGCGGCCCGATGCGCGCCTCGCAACCGCGCCGCTGCCCCAGCCGGTGCTCGACACCCTGCGCGCGCTGCCGCGCGATGCGCTCGCGATGGACGCGCTGCGCACTGCGATGTCCGCGTGGGGCGCGGCGATCCGCGCCACCTATCCGCCAACCGCGGAGCAGGCTCGGGCGCTGACCTCGCTCGCGCCATCCGTGCTGGCGGCGTTCGCGCGGCTGAAGGAGGGCCAGGAGCCGATCCCGCCCGATCCGTCGCTCGACGTCGCGGCAGGATTCCTCTATCAGCTGACCGCGAAGCGGCCCGACCCCGCGGCGGCGCGCGCGCTCGACGCCTACTTCATCGTCGCTGCCGAGCACGGCTTCAACGCGTCGACGTTCACGGCCCGGGTCATCACCTCGACGCGCAGCGACCTCGCGAGCGCGGTGGCGGGCGCGATCGGCGCGCTGAAGGGCCCGCTCCACGGCGGCGCGCCCTCGGAGGTGGTCAGCCAGCTCCACGAGATCGGGTCGCCGGAGCGCGCTGAAGCGTGGATCCGCGAGGCGGTGGCGCGCGGGGAGCGGATCATGGGCTTCGGGCATCGCGTCTACCGCGCCTACGATCCGCGGGCCGCGGCGCTGCGGGGTGTGGCCGAGCATCTCGCCGGCGCCGCTGCCTGGCTCGAGACCGCGGTGGAGGTGGAGGACGTCGCGCTCCGCGTGCTCGCCGAGCTGAAGCCGCACCGCGTGATCAAGACGAACGTCGAGTACTACGCCGCCGCCGTGCTCCAGGGGATCGGACTGCCACCCCACCTCTACCCGGCGGTCTTCGCCCTGGCGCGGCATGCGGGATGGACCGCGCACGCGATCGAGCAGGCCGCCGACAACCGCCTCATTCGGCCCGACGTGCGCTACATCGGTCCCGCGGAGCGCTCGCTGCCGAGCTGATCCAGCCGCGCCACGAGCAGCCGGCGCTCGCCCGGGTTCGCCACCAGGGTGAGCGCGCGGGCGACAGCGCGCCGCGCCTCCTCGCGGCGGCCGAGGCGGCGGAGCAGCTCGCCGCGCGCCGCGTGGTAGAGGTGCCAACCGTCGAGGCGCGCGCCCAGCGGCTCGAGCTCGCGCAGCGCCGCCTCTGGCCCGTCGCGCTCGGCGACCGCCACGGCGCGGTTGAGCGCCACCACCGGCGTTGGCTCGAGGACGAGGAGGCGGTCGTAGAGGGCGACGATCGCCGGCCAGTCGGTGGCCGCGTAGGACGGCGCCATGGCATGGCAGGCGATGATCGCCGCCTGGAGCTGGTAGCGACCCGGCTGGCGGCGTCGCAGCGCGTGCCGCAGCAGAGCATCCGCCGCCCGGATCTCGACGCGGTCCCAGCGCGAGCGGTCCTGGTCGGGCAGCAGGACGAGATCGCCGTCGTCGGCGAAGCGCGCATCGGCCCGCGCCAGGTGGAAACGCATGAGGGCGAGCAGGCCCATCGGCTCCGGCTCGTCGGGCATGAGGCGCACCAGGAGCGAGGTGAGCCACGCCGCGTCGCGCGCGAGGTCGCGGCGCTCGGCGGTCTCGCCGGACGAGGCGAGGTAGCCCTCGTTGAAGATGAGGTAGAGGACGCGCAGCACGCCGTCGAGGCGTTCCGGCAGCTCGGCGGCGTCCGGGACCCGGTACGGGATGCCGGCGTCGCGGATCTTCCGCTTGGCGCGCACGATGCGCTGGGCGACCGTTGTCTCCGGGACGAGGAAGGCACGTGCGACGGCGCCAGTGTCAAGCCCGCCGACGGTGCGCAGCGTCAGGGCCACGCGGGCGTCCTCGCGGAGCGCCGGGTGGCAGCAGGTGAAGAGCAGCCGGAGCCGATCGTCCGCGTCGAGGAGGCCGCCGGTGGCGGGGGAGGTGTCCATCCCGCTCGCCTCAACGCCGAGCGCGGTGAGACGGTCGCGGTAGCGCGCCGAGCGCCGCAGCCGATCGATCGCCAGGCGTCGCGCGGTCGTCGTCAGCCACGCGCCGGGCCGCTCGGGAATGCCGCTGCGCGGCCAGTGCTCGAGCGCGCTGACGAGCGCGTCCTGGGCGATCTCCTCGGCCGCATCCCAGTCGTCGAGGATGCGGACCAGGCCCGCCACGAGGCGGCCGCGCTCCTCGCGCACCACCTCCGCCAGGCTCCGTTCGACCTCCGCACGGCTCGGCACGCGACCGATGCTACCTGCCCGTTCCCGGCCGGCTCACATGTCCGGCCGCACGTCGCTCGGGACGACCGGCCGAATCTCGCACAGGTCCGGGGATGGCCACGTCCGCCACATGGCGATGGCGGCGTCGAGGTCGGGAACGTCGATGATCGCGTAGCCGCCGACGATCTCCTTCGCCTCGGCGAACGGCCCGTCGGTGACGGTCACCTCGCCGTCGGGGGCGATGCGGACCGTCGTCGCCGTCTCGACCCCCTGGAGCTGGTAGCCCTCGACGATGCGCCCCGCCGCGCGCTGCTCGCCCCACCAGGTGCCGATCCGCTCGAAGAGGGCGCCCTGCTCGTCCTCGGAGAGCCTGTCCCAGCCGTCGGGGGTGCTGGCGATGAGGACCATGTACTGCATCGGTGCGAATCTCCTGCTCGTGGGTGGCGATGTGCTGACGATCATCCGACGAATGACAGCGCGGAACATCGACCGCCGGCATGCTCGGATCTCACGCGCCCGGGCATCTCGGCGCTGATCACTTCACAATGACAACGATGCCCGACGCCGTGCGCCCATCCGCCCCGCTCCTCCCGACCGTCATCGCGCTCCTCGCGATCTACATCGTGTGGGGTAGCACGTATCTCGCGATCGCGTACGTCGTCGACACGCTGCCACCGTTCGGGTCGGCGGGTGTCCGCTACGCGATCGCCGGCCTCCTCATGCTCGGCCTGCTGTGGATCCACGGCCGGCTGCGGCGTCGCGCGGACGAGCGCGAGCGCCCCTCCTGGGTCCACTGGCGCTCGGCGCTGATCATCGGCTCGCTGCTTCTGCTGGGCGGCAACGGCTTCGTGGTGCTCGCCGAGCAGCCCGGCCTGCTGCCATCGGGCATCGCCGCGGTCCTCGTCGCCACGGTCCCGATCTGGCTGAACCTGTTCGACGCGCTGCTCTCTCGACGCCGCCCGAGCGCCCTCGTCCTGGGTGGCGTGGCCGCCGGCTTCGCCGGGGTGGTGGTGCTGGTGGCGCCGACGAACGGCATCGCCGCGATCAACCCGGCGGGGGTGGGGCTCGTCCTCATCGCGACGCTCAGCTGGGCGGCCGGCTCGCTCTACCAGCGTCGGGCGCCGCTGCCACGCAGCCCGTGGATCGCGACCGGGATGGAGATGCTCGCCGGGGGCGCCGCGCTCGTCGTGGCGAGCATCCTCACCGGGGAGCCGGGTCGCGCGGATCCAACGACCTACTCCACCCAGAGCCTCGTCGCGCTCGGGTACCTCATCGTCGTCGGATCGCTGGTCGGCTTCAGCGCCTACATCTGGCTGCTCCACAACGCGCCGGTCAGCACGGTCGCGACGTACGCCTACGCCAACCCGGTGGTGGCCGTCGCCCTGGGAGCCTGGCTCCGCTCGGAGCCGATCACACCGCGGACCCTGCTTGCCGCCGCGATCATCATCGCCGCGGTGGTGGCGATGGTCAGCGGCCGGCCGCGAGAGATCGAGGAGACCGGCGCCTCGCCGGAGGCGGTCGGCGCCGAATGACCGAGCTGGACCGATGACCCTTCAGGATCCGGGCAGACCGCCGATCAGCGTGACCTGCGAGCCCTCGGAGGCGGGCTGGCGCTGCGAGGTCCGGGTCGGGGATGATCCGGGGAGCACCGAGCACGCCGTCAGCGTCGATCGGGCGGCGCTCGCCCGCCTGGCGCCACGGGCCGCGTCGCCGGAAGAGCTCCTCGTCGCGTCCTTCCGCTTCCTGCTCGCGCGGGAGCCACGCGAGGCGATCATGCGCGCCTTCGAGCTGCCGCTCATCTCGCGCTTCTACGCCGACTACGGCACCGAGATGCGGCGCCGCCTGGGCTGAGCATCCGGCGGCGCCGGGTGCATCGTCCGCCCGTCACGGACCGATACCCGGCCGAAGCCGGCGGGAAAGACGACGAGATTCCAGTGGCCGGCGCGCGCCGCCGACGGAGCGATCACCCCGGCCGCCCCGAGCGCGCGGAGGCGCGGCCCGAGCGCCTGGGTCACTGGCCACGCCCCCCTCAGCTCGTCGAGCTCGACCCCGACCGCGGCGCGTGCGGCCGGGTCGCGCAGGTCGATGACCGGCAGCGCGTCGACGTCGAGCGTCCAGAGCCGCCGCCGCTCACCGGGCGGGTCGATGGCGCCGCCGGTCGCCGCCTGCCACTCCGCCCAGGCGGTGGCAGGCTCGAGGGTCGCGTACAGCGGCCACGGATCACCGGTGCGATGCCATCGAGCGGGCGCCGGTGCCGGATGCGATGGCGGCAGGGCGGGGAACTCGACGCCCGTCTGGCGGTGCACCCGGCCGCTGAAGGTGGTGACGAGCGGCGTCAGACGAAGTCCCCGACCGCGTAGCTCTCGGCCGCGCCGCGCACCGCGCCGACGTCGCCGCGGGCGAGCCGCTCGAGCGGCCGCTCCCCGCCGAGCACCGCGTTCGGCGCCTCGAGCCATGCGCGCCGCGCGGCGGGGGATGCGCCGCGACCGAGGAGCGCGAGCACCTCGTCGACGGCCCGCAGCCGCTCGAGCGTCCCGGGCCGAGGTCGCGCGCCGCTCCGCCAGCGCTGCGCGGAGCGGAGGCTCGCGCCGGTGAGTCGCGCCAGGACGCGCGAGGGGAGCGACTCGACGAGCGGGACGGCCGCGACGGTCATCGGCTACTCGAGGCCGGAGGCGGCGAAGATGCGGCGGAGGACGTAGGCGCCATCGGTCTCCGGATCGGTCAGGTTGGTCTGCGCCTGCTCGAGCATGACGTACGGGTGCATGCGCGCCTGGACAAGCTGCGATCCGCGGAACGCCAGCTCCAGCGTCACGCCCTCCTGGGTCTGCTGGCTCCAGGACTGGCCGAACAGGAAGTTGCCGTGGCTGACCATCGTCACGTGGGTGCCGCGCGCATCGGTCGTGAAGTCGATCGGTCCCGACCAGTGCGTCCCGTGCCCGACGACCTGGTCGCAGCCGGCCTGGAAGAAGAAGGCCTGCTGGCGTCGCATGTCGTTGCGCCAGTCGTCGTGGTACTCGGCGCCGCCCCACCACTGGGGAACGCAGAACACGATGTCAGCCTGGGCCTTGGCGCGATCGACGGCGGTGGTGACGTTCGCGTCGGAGAGCCATGCCACCCCGGGCGTACCGGGGGCGGCGGCCTGCGATCCGGGGACCTCGTTGAAGCCGACGAACGCGAAACGCAGGCCACCGACGTTGACGATGGCGGGCGCGAGCGCGGCGTCGAGATCGGCGCCCACGCCGGCAGTGGGAATGCCGACCGCCTTGAAATGCTGGATCGTCTCGAGGAATCCCGACACGCCCTGGTCGAAGCCATGGTTGGCAGCCATCGTCGCGACGTCGACGCCGTAATCGGCCTTGAGGTGGTCGAGCACGCGCGGATCGATGCTGAACACCACCCCGTCGTGGACGCGCCAGTTGTCGACGACCGGGCATTCGAAATCATCGAGCGTGATGTCAGCGCCGCTCACCAGCTTCGCCACCGCCCCGGCGTTGTCGGTGGGGACGGCGTTGACGATGTTGTAGCCGTTGCCCACCTGCCCGCGCGGCGCGGGATTCGGGTAGACCGCGGTGTACTTCGCCGTCCCGCCGCCGAAGACGTACTCCCAGCCCTTGCCCTGCGTGATGGCGGCATACGCCACGCCGCGGTCCGGGCAGGAGTCGCCGAGCGACATGAGGGTGCGGATCTCGGCCGCGGCATAGGCGGTGTCCGCGGCGGGCAGCCCGGTCGCGGTGCCGGTCACCGGATAGGCCTTGCCGCGTGCCTCGGGGTTGCCGAACAGGTCCGCGCCGTCGATGGGCAGCACCTTGGTGAGCGGGGTCACGAGGCCGGGCGGGATCAGGAGATAAGCGGTCGGGTCCGTGCTGAGCGCGTCAGCGATGGCGTTGGGCGCGACGCAGTCGCCGGTCGCGAGGTCGGTCGTCACGCCGCAGACCGTGCGCGGGGCGAGGGTGGGGAGCTCGGCGAGCGTCGCATCGGCCTTGAGGTTGATGTAGCCGGTCACGAGGGCAAGCGGCGTCGTCACTGTCACCGGCGTTGGCAGCGGGGTCGCGGTCGGCACCGGCGTGGCCGTTGCCTCCGCCTGGACCGATGTCGGCGGGCTCGGGCTGGCACTCGAGCACGCGGCAAGCAGGAGGAGGGTCAGGGCCGCGGCGCGGCGGCGGGCAGCGTGCATCGGTCCGATGGTATCGGTCCTTGGAACGCGATGTGCCGAGGCGGCGTGCATCGACGCGCACCCAGCTGAGGCGGCGTGTGCCGCAGCGCACCCAACTGGCAAGTTCGCACTCTATCCAAGCGTGGAATGAGGTGGAAGTGCCCCGTGGCGCACAAGGCGATCCATGTTGAGCCAGTCTCGGCTCCACCTTCGTAGATGCGTGCGTCCGGTCGCACACCATCGAAGCTGCGTGCGCCCTGGCGCACATCACCGAGTGGCACGGCCCGCCGGCAGGGTGAACCAGACCTCGGTGCGGCCGTTGGCGGACGTGGCGCCCACCTCGCCGCCGTGGGCGCGGACGATGTCGCGGACGATCGCCAGGCCGATGCCGGACCCACCGGACGCGCGGTCGCGGCTGCGGTCGACGCGATACAGCCGCTCCCAGATGAGCGGCAGCTCGGCGGGCGGGATCGGCGCACCGGTGTTCGTGACCGTCGTCCGGATGCCGCCGGCGTCGGGTGTGACCGCCACGCTGACCGCCCCGGCGGCATCGGTATAGCGCACCGCGTTCTGGAGGAGGTTGCCGAGCACCTGGCCGATCGCGTCGGCG
Organism: Candidatus Limnocylindria bacterium; assembly: GCA_038209995.1. Lineage (GTDB taxonomy): Bacteria > Chloroflexota > Limnocylindria > QHBO01 > QHBO01 > JAICQM01. Next base: position 24,556 of record JBBQXD010000008.1, read on the forward strand.
TCGCCGTCAACCGCTGGCAGGCCCGGCTGGCAGCGGACGTCGAGGGCAACGCGACGCGCGGCGAGGTCGGGCGCAACGATCTCCGTGGCACGCGCCACGATCGCCGGCAGGTCGAGCGGCGCCATCGCCAGGGCGCGGCCGGCCGGATCGCCGCGCGCCAGCAGGTCGAGCTGCTCGACGAGGCGCGACAGCCGCAGCATCTCCTCGTGCAGGATGCGGAGCATCTCCGGCGTCGGCTCGGCGACGCCGTCCGCGAGCGCCTCGGTGTAGCCGCGAAGGCTGGTGAGTGGAGTGCGCAGCTCGTGGGCCACGTCCTCCACGAGGCGTCGGCGCAGCTCCTCCGCCCGTTGGAGCGAGTCGGCCATGCCGTTGAACGCGTCCGCCAGTTCGCGGAGCTCGGGGTCGGGCGGCGACGGTACGCGGGCGGCGAGGTCGCCCGCGGCGACGGCACGGGTGGCATCGGTCAGGCGACGCAGGGGACCGAGCAGCCGGACCATCAGCCACCACGCGGCGAGCGAGCCGAGCACGACCCCGACGATGGCAGCGATGAGCACCACGCGACCGACGGTCGTGTCGAACATCGCCTGGGCATCGGCCTCCGAGAGCCCGGTCTCCATGGCGAGGCGCATGACCTGGTCGGCGCTGAAGCGCTCGACCGCAAGGACGATGACCGCGGCCACGATGAGCGCCAGCAGGACGAAGAGCGCGACGAGCCGGACGCGAAGCGTGATCACGGCGTCGCCGGCCGCTCCACCACATCGGCGACGAACCTGTAGCCGACGGTGCGCACCGTACCGATGAAGCGCGGCTGGACGGCGTCGTCCCGGAGCTTGCGGCGCAGCCGGCCGAGATGGACGTCGATCGTGCGGTCGAAGATGCCGGGATCATCGTCGCGATGGATCGCGTCGATGAGGTCGTCGCGCGTGAAGACGCGCTTCGGACGCCGCATGAGCGCGGCGAGGATGCGGAACTCGAACGGTGTCAGCGCCAGCTCGGCGCCGTCGAGGCGAACCGTGACTGCGTTCGGATCGAGCTCGAGGCCGTCGGCGACCAGCGTTGGCTCGTCGGTCGCCGCGGGGCGGTGGCGACGGAGCTGGGCACGCACGCGGGCCATCAGCTCGCGCGGCGAGAACGGCTTCACGACGTAGTCGTCGGCCCCCGCGTCGAGCCCGATCACCTTGTCCGAGTCGCCGGTGCGCGCGGTCAGCAGGATGACGGGCATGTTGCTCTGCTCGCGCAGGCGGCGGCAGACCTCCACGCCATCCATGCCGGGGAGCATCACGTCGAGCACCACGAGATCGGGCTTCCCGGTGCGTGCCGCCTCGAGCGCAGCCTCGCCGTCGCCTGCGGCCGTCACGCGATGCCCCTCGCGCACGAGGTAGAGGCGCAGCAGGTCGCGGATCTTGGGGTCGTCGTCGACGACGAGGACGTGAGCCATCGGAGCGGCAGTGTATGACCGTCGCGTGACGGCCCGATGACTCTGCGTCCGGGTCCTGATCGCTGCTGCGGCGGCCCCGAGGCCGCCGCATCGGTCCATCGGTCTACAATCGAGCCCCCATGACCGATCCGGACCAGCGCGCTGCCTCTGCCCTCGACTTCGGCAGCGGCACGTCGACCGACCATCGCGACGGGATCCGCTGGGTCGATTACGCGAACATCAGCTGGAACCCGGTCTTCTGCAAGCGTTGCGACATCTGTATCGACATCTGTCCCAAGAACACGCTCGTCCTCCGCAACGACGCGATTCTCGAGGAGGACAACTGCATCCTCTGTGGCCTCTGTGAGCGGTACTGCCCCGACCTGGCGATCGAGATGATTCCGGCCGCGGTCGCCGCCCACGAGGCCAAGGGCGAGTAGGTACGTGGTCCGCAAGCTGAGCCAGGGGAACGAGGCGGTATTCCGCGGCGCGCTGGCGGCGGGGGCGAACTACTACGCCGGCTACCCGATCAGCCCGTCGACCGAGATCCTCAACGTCGCCTCCGGCTGGGCGGCCGAGCATCCGGAGTTCGGCTTCCTCCAGGCCGAGGACGAGATCGCCAGCGCGAACGCGATCATCGGCGCGTCGCTGGCGGGCGCGAAGTCGTTCACCGCCACCTCGGGGCCCGGCTTCAGCCTCATGCAGGAAGCGGTCGGCTACGCCCAGAAGGTCGGGGTACCGTGCGTCTTCGTCAATGTCCAGCGCGTGGGCCCGGCGACGGGCATGCCGACCATGCCCGGGCAGGGCGACATCATGCAGGTCAAATGGGGGAGCACCGGCGATTACACGCCGCTGGCGTTCTATCCGAACGGGGTCGAGGAGGCGTTCCGGATGACGGTCGCCGCCTTCAACGCCGCGGAGGAGAGCCGCTCTCCGGTCGTCCTGCTGTCCGACACGTTCGTCGCCCATCTCAACGAGGTCGTCGATCTCGACGCCGTCGCCGCCGATACCCCGGTCGCGCCCCGCCAGGCCGCGCCGCTCGCGCGCCACGAGATCGGTCACCCGCGCTTCTTCGCCGGCGTGCTGATGTACGAGGCGGGTCCGAACGCCGGTGAGCCCGCCACCGCCGACGCCGACGAGTACCTCCGCCAGTTCTACGCGGCCAAGCACCGCCACCTCGAGGTGGCGAAGCGCTATGCGCTCTACGAGCACGGCTGGAACGTGGACGCGAAGACGCTGCTCATCGCCTACGGCATCGTGTCGCGGGTGGCGGCCCCGCTGCGCGAGGACTTCGCGCTGTTCCGGCCGATCCGCATCCATCCCATGCTGACCGATGAGCTCGCCGCGATCGCGCGTCGCTACGACGAGATCGTGGTGGCGGAGGCGAACGACGGCCAGTACGCCGACATGGTCGAGCTGGCGCTCCATCGGCCCGTGAAGCGCGTCCCGCTGCTCGGCGGCCGTGTCAGTGCCGAGGCCGTGCGGGCGGGCGTCGAGCGGGTGCTCGGCGGCGGGCCGTCGGAGCCGCCGATCCCGCCCGAGCCGAGCGGCGCCGAGCCGCGCTCACCGCTGGGTGTGGGGTAGGGATGCGTCTCGTGCGTATATACGCAAATGCCGCCCGACCTGACGAGGCCTCCCGTGCCTGAGCTCGCGATGGCCGAGATGACCTATAAGGACCGCCTCAAGGTCGAGCTGTTCCCGACCATCTGGTGTCCGGGCTGTGGGATCGGGACGATCATGATGCAGCTCGCCATGGTCCTCGACGAGATGGGCCTCGACGAGACGAACACCGTGATCGTGACCGGCATCGGCTGCACCGGGCGGATGGGCGGCTACCTCAAGCACGAGGCGGTCTATACGCTCCACGGCCGCACGCTGCCGGTCGCAGAGGCGATCAAGACGGTGCGCCCCGAGCTGAACGTGATCGTGGTCGCCGGGGACGGCGACACGGCGAGCATCGGCGGCAACCATCTCATCCACGCCATCCGGCGCAACGCCCACGTCACCGTGCTCTGCAACAACAACGAGATCTACGGCCTGACCGGCGGTCAGACCGGCCCGACCACGCCCACCGGCACCAAGACGCTCAGCTCGCCGAGTGGCAACCCGAACACGCCGATCAACCTTCAGGGCCTCGTCCGCTCCTCCCCGCACAGCCTCTACGCCAAGACGACCGTCTACCACCAGCTCCACATGCGCAACGCCATCAAAGAGGCGATCGAGTGGGACGGCTTCAGCTTCGTCGACATCACGAGCCAGTGCATCGAGAACAACGGGCGGCGCATCGGCTTCGCCAGCGCGAACGAGATGCTCACCTTCTACCGCAAGACCTACAGGCGAGCCGGCAAGGACGCGACCCAGCTCAACCCGTTCGAGATCGGGATCGTGTACCCCGTCGAGCATCCCGCACGGAACGGGCACAACCAGACCGATGCGCAGCGCCCGCCGGCGCTGCCGGTGCAGCCGGCCGGACCGATGGCGTCGGCCACCGACTCCCCGGGGGAGGCGGGCGCCACGGCGGAGGCTCCGAAAGCGCCCGCCTCCGACGACGAGAAGGCGCGTCGCCGCGCCGAGTCGCAGGAGCGTGCCGCGCTCATGGGGCAGCTGCCGGCCGAGGTGAAGATGCGGGTCGCGCAGCGCGAGATCACGCTCGTCGAGGCGCTGACCGGCGCCGGCCTGGAGATCCCCGAATGGCTGCGCACCGGTGCCAGCGCGCCGCCTGCCATGGCGCAGCCCGCGGGCGATGTGGCGCGGTCGGCCACCGGCGCCGACCCGGAGTCGGAGCGCAAGGGCGAGCTCGACGCGCAGAAGGCCGAGGCCGCCGCCGAGGGACGCAACCTCATCGGCGGCGAGCCGGGGAGTGACACCCAGCCAGCCGCGCCCCGGACCGCGGAGGATGCGCGTCAGCCATCGGTCCGCGTGGATCCGAAGGACGTGAAGCGCGCCGAGGCGATGCGACGGGCCGCGCTGATGGCGAAGCTGCCGGGCGACGTGAAGCTGCGGGTCGCTACCCGCGAGATCACGCTGGACGATGCGCTGCGCGAGGCGGGCATCGACCCCGAGGCGCTCGACGGGTGACGACGCGCATCGCGCTCGACGGGGTCGGTGGCCAGGGGGTGCGGGTCATCGCCGGCGTGATGGGCGCGCTGCTCGCGCGGATGGGCAAGGAGGTGACCGTCCTCTTCGACTACGACTCGAGCGTGCGCGGCAGCATGTCCGACGCCTTCCTCATCTTCGACGACGTGCCGATCGCCAACCCGGTGGTCGAGGAGGCGGACATCATGCTCAAGCTCGCCGACAAGGGGCATCTGCGGATCAGCGGCCGGACGGTCATCACCGACCTGGGGCTCGGCGTGCCGGGCCAGGAGCAGATCCCGTTCGCGTCGCTCGGCTCGCAGCACTTCGGCAAGGAGCTGTTCGGCAACATGATCGCGCTCGGCCGCCTGCTGCGGCTGGCGGAGATCGAGTTCGACGAGACCTCGATCCGCGAGTCGCTGCCGCGCCGCTATGTCGACGAGAACGTGGCCGCCATCCGCTTCGGATACGAGCTGACCTCCGAGACGATCGCAGGCTATGCCGCCGCCGCGCCGCCATCGCGCTTCGAGATGAAGGACGCGGCCACCGCGCCCGGCGGGCACGCGCAGGGGGCGAGCGTGGGGATGGGGAGCATCCATGACGTCGGCGAGAGCGGCTGAGCCGGCGCGGCGGACCGACGCTCGGTCATATCTGCGCGTGGCGCATGGTATCGGTCGCAAACGTCGGATCTAGCGCCAGATTTGCACCGGGAGACCGTTAGACCGGCAACTGGGCTGTCCACGGCTGGTTCGCGCCTTCGGCTGAGCGTGGCCGAGTGGCTCGCAGCCCGTCACCGTGTGGATGCGACGGCCTAGTGTGCGCGAGGAGCACATGTGACTGCTCGGCGCGCACGGGCCAGCTTCGGTCATGACCCCGCCGCGGTATCGTCTGACCCGTGGACGGACAGGACCGCCGTGGTGAGCATTGACCTCGACCTTGCGCGGCGCGCACCGAAAGTGCTGCTCCACGATCACCTCGATGGCGGGCTGCGGCCGCGCACGGTGCTCGAGCTCGCCGCCGAGATCGGCTACCGCGACCTCCCGACCAGCGACCCCGCTGAGCTTGGGGCCTGGTTCACGCGCGGTGCGGACCGCAAGTCACTCGAGCTCTACCTCGAGGGATTCCGGCACACGGTGGCGGTCATGCAGACCCGCGACGCCATCGAGCGCGTGGCGGCCGAGTGCGCGGAGGACCTGGCGGCCGATGGGGTCGTGTACGCCGAGGTGCGGATGGCGCCCGGGCTGCTGACCGATGGCGGCCTCACCCTCGACGAGGCGACGCTCGCCATGCTCGAGGGCTTCCGGCGCGGAACGGCCGGAAGGCCGATCACCATCGGGCTCATCATCACCGCCATGCGCCAGGCCGCGCGGTCGGTCGAGATCGCGGAGCTGGCGGTTCGTCATCGGGACGAGGGCGTGGTTGGCTTCGACATCGCGGGTCCCGAAGCCGGCTATCCGCCGACGCGCCACCTCGACGCATTCCATCTCATCGCTCGCGAGAGCTTCCATTTCACGATTCACGCCGGCGAGGGCTTCGGCCTGCCGAGCATCTGGGAGGCGCTCCAATGGTGCGGCGCCGAGCGGCTCGGTCACGGGGTGCGGATCGTGGATGACATCACGACCCGCGCGGACGGGCGCGTCACGCTCGGTCGCCTCGCGTCGTACGTGCGCGACACGCGCGTGCCGCTCGAGATGTGCCCTACCAGCAACGTCCACACCGGCGCGGCGGCATCGGTCGAGGAGCACCCGATCGACCTGCTGCGGCGCCTCCGCTTCCGGGTGACGGTCAACACCGACAACCGGCTCATGAGCGGCATCACCCTGAGCAGCGAGTTCGCGACCCTGGGGCATGCGTTCGGCATCGGTCTGGACGAGATGGAATGGCTGACCCTGAACGCGATGAAGTCCGCCTTCTGGCCGTTCGACGGGCGGCTGCGGATCATCAACGAGCAGATCAAGCCCGGCTTCGCGCTCCTCCGCGCGCAGGAGGCCGCGGTCGAGGTGGCGACCGGCTGACGCCGGCCCTCAGCCGTTCACGAATCCGGTGGTGCTCACTGCCTCGAAGTCGGACCCGACCAGCCCTTTCAGCGCGTTGAGCTCGTCGTCGCTCCAGCGTGCGTCGGACGTGCCGCTGAAGAACCAGGGCGAGCCGTTGTCCGCCAGGATAATGCCGTAGCGCTGCATCGCGACCAGGATCACCCGCATCCGGGGGCTGAAGCCGCTGGTGTCGAAGCTCGCCTTGAGCCGCACCCGGAGACCCATCGGCGGCAGCGAGGCCGATGACCCCTCCCCGGCGTCGTGGCGCGCCGGGTAGACGTGCGCCGACCGGGTGTGCGGGGCCGTGAAGCGGATCGCGTGCAGGATCGCGCCGGCCGCGACCTCGTCGTAGCGGACCAGCCCCGGCAGGATCGACAGCCCGGCGGCATCCGCGCTCGTCCAGCCATCCGGCCGCAGGGTATTCGAGCGGAGATCCCAGATGGCGCCCGACCCGGCATGCCAGCCTGACCCGCTGCGCCGCGCGGCGTACAGCTCGTAGAGGCGGCACGCGGCGGTGTCCCACATCAGCAGGTGCGCGTCGCCGCCCGCCTCGATCCGCGGATTGGCCGGGATCGGGTATGGCCCGGCGTCCGACTCGTCGGGGTAGTCGAAGCTCACCGTGGAGCGTGGCGTGCCGGCGCCCACGACGTTGTACGGGATCCCGTAGCCGAGGAACGAGCCGAAGTCCGGGTGGAGGCCGGTTCCAGCGCCGATGGCGCTGACCATGGCGGCTGAATTCGCCGCGACCGGCAACGTGTCGACGCGGCGGTTCCACACGTTCGAGGCGGGGAAGAGCGGACACGCGGCGGTGGGCGGCGGGGGAGCCGGCGGCCGCGGCGTGGGCGTCGGCGCGGCAGGCGGCCTCGGGATCGGCCTAACGGTTGGCGCAGGCGTCGGCGCGCGAAGTGGCGCCGGCGTTGATGCCAGGGTGGCAACGGCCGTGGCCCGCGGCGTTCCCGACGGCGTTGCCCGCGGCGCGGCGGTTGGCGACGCCAGCGCAACGCTTGGGGCGGTTGCCGCGACGGAGGCCGTGGGGGACGACGCATCCGACGGCGATGACGAGGATGCAGCCGAGGCCGTCACAAGCGCAGCCGTGCCGTGTCCCGGCGCGGTGAGCGCCGACGGTGGCACCTGGCTGCCGACCGTCCCCACGAGGAGGAGCACGCAGGCGAGCATCACCCCGCGGCGCCGGACGATCGGTGCGGCCATGGTGCCCAGCAGACAGCACGGGACGGTGGGTTGTCACTCGCCCGATCGGCGCGGGAGGTTAGCCCGTTTGTCTGCCCTAGGCGCGCAAGGCCGCCGGCAGCAACGGCGCGATGGCCGCCTCGAGTGTCGCGGTCTCAGCCTCGGAGAGTGGTCGCAGGGGTGGACGAACCGCCGGTCCCACCGGGACGCCGCGCATCCCGAGCACGTGCTTGGCGGCGGCGATGAACTGGCCCGATCCATCGAGGGCGCCGCGCAGGCGTGCCAGGCGCTCACTGGCCTGCGGTGACGGGTCGTCGAGCGCGGCGCGGACCACCTCGGGTACCGCGGCCGCCATGCCGGAGACCGAGCCGATCGCTCCCGCCGCCATCCCGGCCGGGATGAGCGGCTCGTTCCCGATGAGCACCGGCAGCCCGAGCTCCAGGTAGGGCGCCACACGCTCGAAGGGCGACTCGCTGACCTTCAGGCCGGCGAGGTTGTCGACCGCGGCGGCGATGCGCCGCACGACCTCGACCGGCAGCGGATAGCCGGACCGCGCGGCGAACGCGTAGCAGTAGAACGGCGTCGGGGCGCAGGCTCGGGCGGCGGCCACGAAGTGCGTGGTCAGCGCGTCGGCGTCGAGCGGAAAGAAGGGCGGCGCGATGACCGCCACGGCGTCCGCGCCGATCTCGGCGGCATGCGCGGCAAGGGCGACCGTGTCGCGCGTCGTCTGCGCGCCGGCGTGGACGACCAGGGCGCCGGACAGCGCCTCGCGAAACGCGACGGCGACCGCGCGGCGCTCGTCGAGCGAGAGGAGAACGCCCTCGCCGGTCGTGCCGCAGACGAAGGCGCCGTCGGCGCCTCCGGCCTCGAGGAAGGCGACGTAACGGGGAATCGCGTCGAGGTCGATCGCGGCGCCGTCATCGGTGAGCGGGGTCACCGCCGCAGGCACGAGAGCCGCGTGGGCGAGGTCGGTCAGGCGCATGTGGGGAGCATGCTACCCGGCGGCGCCATCGGTGTAGACTCGAATGACCGATCTCGATGAATGCGTTCACGCGAGGAGCTGGACCGGGCCCATGACCTACGTTATCGTTGAGCCGTGCATCGGCGTCAAGGACGCGAGCTGCGTCGACGTCTGCCCGGTCGACTGCATCCATGCCACGGATGCCGATCCGATGTTCTTCATCGATCCGGACGAGTGCATCGACTGTGGCGCGTGCGAGCCGGAGTGCCCCGTCACCGCGATCTTCGCCGAGGATGCCGTCCCGGACGACCAGGTGAAGTACATCCAGATCAACGCGGACTACTTCAAGAGCGCCTGAACGACCCGCATGGTCCGATTGATCGCCATCTATCGCCAACCCACCGATCCCGACGCCTTCGACGCGGCGCTCGCCTCCCAGCCGGGACGTGCGAGCGGACGGGACCTGCGGAGCTTCGCCCGGGCGGGCGTCGAGCTCTTCGTCGCCGATGACGACGATCTCCTCGATGGCTGAGCCCGAGGCGCCACTGCCGCTCGATCCGGCGGCGTTCGGCTTTGAACGGATCGCCTATGCCAAGGACGCGGAGAGCGGAATCGCGACGGTCACCATCGACCGCCCCGGCGTGCTCAACTGCTTCGACTTCCGGACGCTCCGCGAGCTCTCGCGCGCATTCGAGGACGCCTCGTGGGACGACACGGTGGCGGTAGTGGTCGTCACCGGCGCCGGCGATCGTGCCTTCTGCACCGGCGCCGACCTCGACGAGCAGGCGACGTTCGGCGCCACCAGCGGCCAGTACTGGCGCTGGATGGGGGCGTTCATCGAGATGCACGACCGGCTGCGGACGATCGGCAAGCCGACGATCGCGCGGATCAACGGCATCTGTGTCGGTGGCGGGCAGGAGCTCCAGCTGGCCTGCGACCTGTCGGTGATCGTCGACGACGCCCACATCCGTCACGTGGGGCCGGAGCACGGCTCGGTGCCCGCCGGCGGCGCCACCCAGTGGCTGGCCATCACGGTCGGTGACCGGCGCGCGCGCGAGATCATCATGCTCTGCGAGCCGATCTCCCCGCAGCAGGCCCTCGCCTGGGGCCTCGTCTCACGGGTGGTGCCGCGCGCCGAGCTCGACGCCACCGTCGCGGACCTCGCGGCAAAGCTGCGCCGCAAGCTGCCGGAGACGATCCGCTACACGAAGGCGCAGCTCAACTTCTGGCGCGACCTCGCCTGGTCGGGGACGATCACGCATGCTCGCGACTGGCTCGCCGTCCACTCCGGGTCGGATGAGACGCGCGAGGCGGTCGCGGCCTTCCACGAGAAGCGTGCGCCGCGCTTCGACGCGCTGCGCTTCGGCCAAACCTTTCCGCGCGCATGCCCACGCTGCGGGGCGACGGGGCTTCCAGGCCACCACGGCTTCTGCGGCGTGTGCGGCAACGCGCTGCCGGCCACGCACCCGGCCGCGCCCGAGGAGGTCGGCGGATGAGCGACGAGCAGCTCGTCCTCGTCGAGCGCCAGCCCGAGCAACGGACCGCGATCGTCCGCCTCAACCGCCCGAAGCAGCTCAACGCGCTCAACGCGCCGACCATGGACGCCCTCTGCGCCGCGCTGGAGGAGCTGGACCGTGACGAGGGCGTGCGCGCGATCGTGGTGACCGGCAGCGAGCGGGCCTTTGCCGCCGGCGCCGACATCAGTGAGATGGCGAACGCCACCCCGATCGACATGCTCCTCTCCAACCGCATCGGTCAGTGGGACCGGGTCAGGCGCATCAGCAAGCCAGTGATCGCCGCGGTCAACGGCTGGTGCCTCGGCGGCGGCTGCGAGCTGGCGATGACGCTCGACCTCATCGTCGCGGGCGAGGGTGCGAAGTTCGGGCAGCCCGAGATCAGCATCGGTGTCATCCCGGGCGCCGGCGGCACCCAGCGCCTGACGCGCGCCATCGGCAAGGCCAAGACGATGACGATGATCCTCACCGGCGAGCCGATCACCGCGCGCGAGGCGGAGGCGGCGGGGATCGTGGCGCGGGTGACGCAGGACGAGGTCGTCGTCGATGACGCGCTCGCGCTGGCGGCCACGATCGCCACGAAGTCGCCGATTGCGCTGCGCCTCGCCAAGGAGGCCGTGAACGCGGCCCACGAGATGAGCCTGACCGATGCCCTCGCTCACGAACGGCGGCTCTTCTACCTCCTATTCGCGAGCGAGGACCAGAAGGAGGGCATGGCCGCCTTCCTCGAGAAGCGGCCTCCCGACTTCACGGGTCGATGAGCCTCGGCAACCCCGACCAGCCGGTCGGCGGGCTCGCCGTGCGGACGCCACCGGGCGTCGAGCTGCGGCCGCTGGCGCGCGATGACCTGCGCGTCGCCCTCGAGCTGGCGCGCGAGATGTACAGGCTGCCGGCGGACGAGCCCGACGCGCATCGGGCCCGCTTCGACGCGCTGGTCAACTCGCCGGATGCGACGCCGTTCCTCGCCGTCGCGGATGGTGCGCCCGTCGGCTTGGCGCTCTTCTCGTTCCGCCGGCGCCTCGGCCATACCCGCTTCCAGGGCTGGCTCTCCGACCTCTTCGTGCGCCCGGCCGCTCGCGGCCGGGGGATCGGGCGCGCGCTCGTCGAGGCCTGCATCGCCGAATGGCGCCTCCGGCAGGGTGATTCGATCATGCTCGAGGTCGGGACCGACAATCTCGCGGCGCGCAGGCTCTACGAGTCGCTCGGGTTTCGCGAGACGGGGCTCCACTTCCAGCTGCTTCCCATCCGCCGCCGCGCGCCGAGCGTCGCGTCCGGGGTCGTGCTGCGGCCGATGGCGCTCGAGGACTTCGAGGCCGTGAGCCGCCTCCTCGGGGAGCTCGGCCTGCCGGTGCCCGCGGATGAGCGGGTGCCGGCCCTGCGCCGCGTGCTCGCCGCGCACCTCGCCGATCCGCGGGCCATTCCTCGCCTCGCCGAGATGGAGGGCGGGGTCATCGGGATGTGCACGCTCGTCCTGCGCGAGCCGTTCTACGTGCGTGCGCCGCAGGCATGGATCCCCGAGCTCATCGTCGCCGAGCGCGCGCGGGGGGGAGGGATCGGCGCGAGCCTGCTCGATGATGCGCTCGCCACGGCTCTCGAGCGTGGCGCCTACGCGTGCGTCGTCGAGTCCGGACGGCAGCGCCAGGTTGCGCAGCGGTTGTATGCTGCGGCCGGCTTCAGTGAACCCGGCGTCTTCTACCTCCTCGCAGCGTGAGTGCACCGCCATCGACCGATCTGGTACGCAACTTGCGATTGGTCATATAGCAACCAATTGGGGCTTGGCACGTCCTGCACCCGCAGGCACGGCATTTCGGAGGTAGGGATCATGGGACTCATTTCCTGGCTCGTCGTTGGCGCCATCGCCGGCTACGTCGCGAGCCGTGTCGTTCCCGGTGACGAGGGCTACGGCCCCATCGGCGGGCTCATCGCCGGCATCGTCGGCGCATTCGTCGGCGGCTGGCTGTTCTCCCTCCTCACCAAGAAGAACGACTGGCTGACCGGGATCGACATCACCACGATCATCGCCGCCATCGTCGGCGCAATCATCGTCGTGTTCGTCTTCCAGATGATGACGGGACGCCGCCGGGCCGTCTGACCCCGCAGCTCCCTCACACCGCTCGAGCCGGTCGCCGCGGGGCGACCGGCTCGTTCGTCTGCGCCGCTGCCGCTCGCAATCAGCTTGCCGCTTGCGTCTCCGGGACGGGGCGCTGAACCCACCACTCGTCGAACTGACGGGCGCGGCAGTCCGGGGTGAAGCGCACGACCCAGATGTTCGCGTACGCATCCTCGTATGGCGCGTCATCGGTCGCGTCGTAGTACGTCCAGCCCTCGATGACCGCGGTGTCGCCATCGACGGCGATGATCTCGTCGTCGTTTGGTGGTGAGGACCGATGGTAGGCCGCGCGCGCCATGCGAGAATCCGTCGATGCCATCCCACCAGCCGATCACGCGGGAGCAATGGCTCATCACGATCGGCGTCATGGCCGGGATCGCGGTGGCGGCGCTTGACGCGACCGTGGTCGGCACCGCGATGCCGACGATCATCGGTCAGCTCGGGGGCATCGACCAGTACGGGTGGGTATTCGCCGCCTATCTCCTCACCGCGACGACGACGGTTCCGATCTGGTCGCGCCTGGCCGACCAGCATGGACGGAAGCCGATCTTCCTGGTGGGGCTGGCGCTGTTCGTCGGTGGCTCGGTGCTGTGCGGCTTTTCGGGCTCCATGCTCCAGCTCGTCCTGTTTCGCGCCCTCCAGGGGCTCGGCGCCGGTGCGGTGCAGCCGATCGCATTCACGATCGTCGGCGACATCTTCGAGCCACGGCAGCGCGCCCGGATGCAGGGCTTCTTCAGCAGCGTATGGGGCGTGTCCGCCATCGCGGGGCCATTCATCGGTGGCGTCCTGACCTCGACTGTCGGCTGGCAGTGGGTCTTCTTCATCAACGTGCCGGTGGGGCTGGGCGCGGGCGTGATCATCACCGCCGTGCTCCATGAACGGGTCGAGCACCGCAGCCACCGGCTCGACTGGCCGGGGATGCTGACGCTGACCGGCGGCGTGAGCCTGCTCCTGCTGGCTGTCAGCGAGGCGGCCGACGTCGGGATCGGCTCGCCCCTCGTCCTCGGCGGGCTCGGTGGGGCGCTCGCGCTGCTCGTCGCCTTCTGGTGGACCGAGGGGTCGCGCAGCGAGCCGCTCATCGACGCCAGCCTGTTCAGGATCCCCGTGGTGGCGGCGGGGCTCGCGATCGGCACCCTGGCCGGCGTGGTGATGTTCGGCCTCACCGCCTACGTGCCGCCGCTCGTCCAGGGCGTCCAGGGCCGCAGCCCGCTCGAGGCTGGGCTCGCGGTCGGCGCGATGAGCGTCGGCTGGCCGATTGCCGCGGTCGTCGCCGGCCGCATGCTGCTCGTCTTCGGTGGGCGGCCGCTCATGCTCGCCGGCTCGACGCTGCTCGTCGCCGGGACGCTGCTGCTGACCCAGGCGGCGAGCTTCGACGGGCCGATCGTCGTCGCGGTGGCGTGCGGGATCGTTGGCTTCGGGATGGGATTCCTGAGCACGACGACGGTTGTGACCATCCAGACCTCGGTCGACTGGAGCCGCCGCGGGCAGGCGACCGGCCTCGTCCAGTTCAGTCGCACCATCGGCGGCTCGGTCGGGATCGGGATCATGGGGGCGATTTTGGCGGCGGCCGTCGGACCCCTGGCGAGCGCCGTCCTCGACCCGATCGCACGCGGCTCGATCTCACCGGGTGACCTCGCCGGCGCGCGCGCCGGACTCGAGACCGGACTGGGCTGGATCTACCTGATCCTCGTCGGCACCTCGGTGGCCACCCTCGGGCTTGCCATCCGCACGATGCCGCAGATGCTCGTCGTCGACGCGCGCAGCCCTACAATCGGCGCCGATGCCTGACACGCCGACTGCCGAATACCTCCTCGTCGCAACGGCCGACGGGGTGACGTCGCTGACGCTGAATCGGCCGGAGGCGCTGAACGCGCTCAACGCCGGGCTGCGTGGCGAGCTGCTGGCCGCGCTCAGGGCCGTGGCGCGCGACCCCGCCGTGCGGGCGCTCGTCATCACCGGCGCGGGCCGCGCCTTCTGTGCCGGCGCCGACCTCCGCGGGGGCAGCGGCGAGCGCGAGTTCCGTCGCGTCCTCACGCGCGAGTACAACCCGCTGATCCGGGCGATCCGCGACCTGGAGAAGCCGGTCGTGGTCGCCGTCAACGGTGTGGCCGCCGGGGCCGGTGTGAGCCTCGCCCTGGCCGGCGACCTCGTGGTGGCCAGCGCGGCGGCGCGCTTCGTGCCTGCCTTCGGCCGGATCGGGCTCGTCCCCGACTCGGGCCTGACCCGCACGCTCGTGCGTGGCCTCGGCCGCCATCGCACGGCGGCGATCCTCTTCCTCGGCGAGCCGTTGACCGCCGAGGACGCCTGCTCGGCGGGGCTCGTGGCTCGCGTGGTTCCCGCCGACGAGCTCGTGGCCGCGGCGACGGGCATCGCGCGGGCGCTGGCGGCCGGGCCCACGCGCGGGCTGGGGCTCACCAAGCGGCTGATCAACCTGGCCGAGGAGGTCGACCTCGACGCAAGCCTCGAGGCCGAGGCGGCGCTGCAGGATGTCGCCGGTCGCACCGATGACCATGCGGAGGGCGTGGCCGCGTTCGCGGAGAAGCGCGAGCCGCGGTTCGAGGGCCGATGACGCCGCGCGAGGTCGCCACGCTCGGCGTCCTCGGGGCCGGGACGATGGGTGCCGGCATCGCCCAGGTCGCGGCCGAGGCGGGGCTGGCGGTGATCGTCCACGACCCCGTGGCGGGATCCTGGGATCGGGCACGGGAGCAGATCGCCACCTTCCTCGACCGACGCGTCGAGAAGGGCCAGCTCGACGCCGCCGCGCGCGCCGCAGCCCTTGCGCGCCTCGCCGCGGCGCCGTCGCTCGAGGCGCTGGCAGCTGCCGACTGCATCATCGAGGCGATCCCCGAGGAGCTCGACATCAAGCGGGAGGCGTTTCGGCGGCTCGATGCCGCCGCGGCCGCCGACGTCGTGCTCGCCTCGAACACGAGCTCGCTGTCGGTGGCGCGCATCGCGGCCGCGACCGCCCACCCGGAGCGTGTCGCCGGCCTCCATTTCTTCAACCCGGTTCCGCTGCTGCCGCTCGTCGAGGTGATCGCCGGACCGCTGACCGATCCGGCCGTCACCGATGCGCTGGTGACCCTCGCCCGCCGCCTCGGCAAGACGCCGGTTGTCGCGGCCGACACGCCCGGCTTCATCGTCAACCGCGTGGCGCGGCCGTACTACCTCGAGGCGCTCCGCATCGTCGGGGAGGGGCAGGCGGAGGTGGCCGGCGTCGATGCCGCGATGCGGGCGGCGGGCTTCCGGATGGGGCCCTTCGAGCTCATCGACGCGATCGGCGCCGACGTGAACCTCGCGGTCAGCATCAGCGTCTGGGAGCAGTCCTTCGGCGATCCCCGGTATCGGCCGCACCAGCTGCAGCGGATGCTCGTCGACGCCGGCCGCCTCGGGCGCAAGTCCGGTGGCGGCTTCTACGACTACCCGCACGGCGCCGAGCCACGGCCGTGGCGTGGCCTGCCGCCCCGCTCCGCCGGCGTTCCGGGCCTGCCGGCGCTGGACATGGCGGCGATCGAGGCGCGGATTTTGGCGGCGATCGTCAACGAGGCCGCGTCCGCGGTCGCCGAGGGCGTCGCCACTCCCGCGGCGATCGACACCGCCATGCGCCTCGGTACGAACTACCCGCACGGGCCGCTCGCGTGGGGGGAGCGGCTGGGGCTGACGAGCGTGGTCGGGACCCTCGACGCGCTCCACGCCGCGGTGCCCGATGGCCGGTACCGGGTAGCCCCGCTCCTGCGCAGCCTCGCCGAGCACGGCGGATCGTTCTTCGGGGAGGGCTGAATGGGGGATCGGCTCGGGCATCGGTATCGCGCGGTGATCTTCGACATGGACGGCCTCCTGCTCGACACCGAGCTGCTCTGGCATGCGGCGGAGGTCGAGCTCTTCCGCCGCCACGGCGACGAGTTCACGTGGGACGACAAGATGGCGGTCATCGGGACCAGCCACGACGCGACGGCTCACTATTTCGCCGGGCGGCTCGACCGGCCGCTCGACGATGGGGCGGCGCTGGTCGACGAGATGGTCGATCTCATGCACGGCATGCTGCAGCGACAGGTGGACGGGCGGCCGGGCGCGGTCGAGCTCGTCGAGCGGTTGCGCGGCCGGCTGCCGATCGGCCTCGCGTCGAATTCGTCGCGGCGCCTCGTCGACGCGGCGCTGGCGACCTCGGGCCTGGCCGATGCCTTTGACGCGATCGTGACCTCGGACGACGTCGTGCACGGCAAGCCGGCCCCGGACATCTACCTGGAGGCGTGTCGCCGGCTCGGCGTGGCGCCGGGCGACGCGCTCGCGCTCGAGGACTCGACCTCGGGGATCGCGGCGGCGAAGGCGGCGGGCCTCGCCTGCATCGCCGTCCCGCAGTTCGCGGAGGCCGATGTCTCGGCCGCCGATCGCGTGATCGACTCCCTCGAGGAGCTGCTCGCCGAAGCCTGACGCGAGGCGCTAGGCTGTCGGCATGTGCCGATCGATCAAGACCCTCCGCACCGGCGCCACGCCGGCCACCGACGACGAGATCACTGCCGCCGCCCTCCAGTTCGTGCGCAAGGTGAGCGGCTACCGCAGGCCCTCGATCGCGAACGAGGCCGCCTTCGAGGCGGCCGTGGCCGAGGTCGCCGCCAGTTCGCGTCGCCTGCTCGACGCCGTCACCGCCACCCATCCGCAGGCCGCGATGCACTAGCCAGGGCCGGGTGCCGGTCAACGAGTAGCGGCTCGCTCAGTGGCCGAGGTGGTAGCCGAGGAGCCGTGGCAGCCGCGTGACGGCCCGCACGAGGAGCGAGGGCCGGTGCCCCGCATCGTGGGCGTCGTCCTCCCTGATCAGCGCCTCGCGCACCAGCCTGGCGCCCACGAAGCGGATCGGCTCCGGGGGCAGGAACGGCTGACGCCGCCCGACGAAGGCAAGTCCCGCGACCGGGTCCTCCGCGCCGGTGGCCAGGGCGGCGAGGATCCGCCCGGCAAGCCGGGATGGTCCGACCCCGTTGCCGGCGAAGCCGTGGGCGAAATGGACGCGTCCGCCGCGGGTCGACGCGATCTCCGGGAAGCGCTCGCCGGTGATGTCGATAGGTCCGCCCCACGCGGCTTCCAGGCGCACGTCGCGGAGCATGGGCAGCAGATGATCGAAATTCGCGACCACCCGACCGATGGCGTGACGATCGCGGGTGAAGGAAGGACCGATGCGACCGCCGAACCCGGCGGCGCCGACCCCGGCCCCGAACGCGATCCGTCCGTCCGGCGTGGTCCGGAAGTAGCTGATCGTGAAGCGCGAGTCGGAGAGGAGCTCCCCGCCGGTCCAGGCGAGCTCGGCCAGGCGGTCGGGGATCGGCTCGGTGAGCACGATGTCGCTGCCCCAGGCGAGCACGCGGGTCCGGAAGCCGGGCCATCCCGCGGCCCACGCGTTGACGGCGAGCACCACCTGGTCGGCGATCACCGCGCCCCTCTCGGTCGTCACCCGCAGCGGTCCGATGCCGCGGACGCCGCGGGCGCGTGTCTCCTCGAAGACGCGGACGCCACGCTCGAGCAGGACGCGACGCAGGCCGCGCGCCAGCCGCGCCGGCTGGACCGATGCGGCACTCGGCATCAGCAGCCCATCACCGAATGCCGGTGAGGCGCAGACACGCTGGACGTCAGCCGCGCTCACCGGTCGCAACGCGCCGGCGAGGTCGAGGCGCGCGAGCGTCTCGACCGTCCGATCCCAGTCGTTCGGCCGATTCGGAAAGGCGTTGACCCGGAGGTAGCCGCGCTTCGTGTACCACGCGTCAACGCCATGCGCCGCGCACCACGCGCCGATGCCGTCGACGACCTCGTCCGCCGCCTGACCGATCGCGACGGCGGCCTCGTCCCCGTAGCGCGCGGCAAGCTGCGGTACATCCTCCCACCAGCCGTGGAGGAAGCCGCCGTTGCGGCCACTTGGGCCGCCGCCGCAGATGTCCTGCTCGAGGAGGACGATCCGCATCCCCGGATGACGCTCGGTGAGGAACCACGCGGTCCACAGGCCGGTGTAGCCGCCGCCGATGATCGCGACGTCGGTTGTCACCTCGCCCTCCAGTCGAGGCGCCGGCGGCGGATCGCCCTCGGCGGCGAGCGCCTCGCGGAGCCACCAGCTGCGGGCGGCGCCGGGGGTCGGCAGCGACGAGGGCGTGCGCTCGGTCATGTGCCGTCGATGCTACCCGGCGCGCGGCGGTGCTAGCATCGCCCGGCATGTCATCCCGTGATTCCGCTCGCACCCCGGTCGTCGTTGAGGGGCTGCGAACTCCGTTCGGCCGCTATGGAGGCGCTCTCGCCGGCGTCCGTCCCGACGACATGGCCGCCCACGTCATCCGCTGCCTGGTCGCGCGCACCGGCATCGAACCGGCGGCGATCGACGACGTCATCCTTGGCGCTGCGAACCAGGCCGGCGAGGACAACCGCAACGTCGGCCGCATGGCTGCCCTCCTGGCCGACCTGCCCATCTCGGTACCCGGACAGACGGTCAACCGCCTGTGTGGGAGCGGTCTCCAGGCGGTGGTCGGCGCGGCGCACGCGATCGCCTACGGCGACGGCTCGGCCTTCATCGCCGGCGGCGTCGAGTCGATGACGCGGGCGCCGTTCGTGATGGCCAAGCCCTCGGCGGCCTTTCCGCGCGGCGAGCAGACGCTCTTCGACACCACGCTCGGCTGGCGCTTCACGAACCCGCGCCTCGCCGAGGCGCACTACCCGTACAGCATGGGCGAGACCGCCGAGAACGTGGTCGAGCAGCGCGGCGTGACTCGCGCGGAGCAGGACGCCTTCGCGCTCGAGTCGCAGCGCCGCTGGAAGGCGGCCCAGGATGCCGGCCGCTTCGCGGACGAGATCGTGGCGATCGAGGCACCGGGCACGACGCGCGGCCACACGGTGACGGTCAGCGTCGACGAGCATCCCCGGCCCGAGACGACCGCCGAGGAGCTCGCGCGCCTCAAGCCCGCATTCCGGCGCGACGCGAGCGGCAGCGTCACCGCCGGCAACAGCAGCGGCATCAACGACGGCGCGGCCGCCCTCCTCGTGATGAGCGAGGCGCGAGCGCACGAGCTCGGCCTGCAGCCGATGGCGCGCCTCGTCTCGAGCGCCGTCGCGGGCGTCGACCCCGCCACGATGGGCCTCGGCCCCATCCCCGCCTCGCGCCTCGCGCTCGAGCGCGCCGGGTTGAGCGTCGACGACCTCGACCTCATCGAGCTGAACGAGGCGTTCGCCGCCCAGGCGATCCCGTGCATGCGGGAGCTCGGCCTCGACGCGGAGAGGGTGAACGTCAACGGCGGCGCGATCGCGATCGGGCACCCGCTCGGCGCCTCGGGCGCGCGGCTGACGGCGACGCTGCTCCACGAGATGCGGCGGCGCGGCGCGCGGCATGGGCTGGCGACGATGTGCATCGGTGTCGGGCAGGGGATCGCGGCCGTCTTCGAGGCGGTCGAATGACCGATCCGGCGCAGGCGCAGGGCATCACGGTGGTCGCCGAGGGCGAGGCATCGGTCAGTCCCGATCTCGCGCTCGTGTCGCTCACGGTCAGCGCGAGCGGCAAGGAGCTCGCGGCGACGCGCGACGATGTCAACACCCGGACCTCGGCGGTGCTTGCCTTCGTCCGGAAGGCGGGGGTCGCGAAGCCGGACCTCAACGCGCCGGACGTCGTGATCCAGCCCGAGTACGACTACCGCCGCTGCCAGCGGCTGACCGGCTACCGGGTGGCGCGCCAGGTGACGATCCGGGTTCGTGACCTCGAGCGCCTGGGCCCGCTTCTCGACGGCGTGGTCGCCGCGGGTGCGAACGAGGTGCAGGGCGCGCAGATGAGCGCCGCAGATCCGTCGCTGGCGGAGCACGAGGCGCTGCGCAACGCGGTCGCAGCGGCGCGGGCGAAGGCCGAGGTGATCGCCACCGCGGCGGGCGTGAAGGTCGGCCCCGTGATCCGGATCGAGGAGGAGCCTGACTTCGGCGGCCCGCCGCAGCCGAAGATGCGGATGGCGATGGCCGATGCCGTCCAGACCGAGGTCGCGACCGGGGATCTCACCGTCACCCGTCGCGTGCGTGCCACCTTCCGCCTGGCCTAGCCGGGCGCCGCGATGAGCGACGTCCGGCGCATCTTCTCGGTCCAGGCCATTCGCGCCTTTCTCTACGGCTTCGGCAGCATCCTCATCGGTGCCTCGCTGGCCGCGACCGGCCTGACCGATGCCGAGGTCGGCGCCGTATTCACCGCGATGCTGCTCGGGATGGCGATCACCTCGCTCGCCGTCGGGCGCTGGGGTGAGCGGATCGGCCGCCGCCGCCTCTACGTCGGCCTGCTGCTCGTCATGGGCGCCGCGGGCACCGTCTTCGCGCTGACCGGCTTCGTCCCGCTCCTCGCCGTCGTCGCGCTGACGGGTACGATGTCAACTGACCCGAACGAGTCGGGACCGATCACCAGCGTCGAGCAGGCGATGCTGTCGGCGACCCCGGCCCGCGAGCGCAGCCGCGTCTACGGCCGCTACAACGCGGTCGCCTACCTCGCGGGTGCGGCGGGCGCACTCGCCGCCGGCGGTCCGAACGCCCTGCGCAGCATCCTGCCGGGGCTGCCACCCGACCAGCGCTGGCTGCTCCTCATGCCGGTCGGGGCGGTGGCCTGCGCCCTCGTCGCGCGGGGCCTGAGCGAGCGGGTCGAGGTCGACGCCGCGACGCGCGGCAGCGCATCGCTGGGGCTCGACCGCTCCCGCGTCACCGTCCGACGGCTGGCCGCCCTGTTCGCCATCGACGCCTTCGCGGGCGGGTTCATCGTGCAGTCGTTCATCGTCTTCTGGTTCGGGCGCCGCTTCGGGGCCACCGCCGACGTGATGGGGCTCGTCTTCTTCGGCGTCGGGATCCTCCAGGCGGGATCCTCGATCGCGGCGGGCTGGCTCGGGGAGCGCATCGGGCTGCTCAACACGATGGTCTTCAGCCATCTACCGTCGAACGTGCTGCTCGCCCTCGTGCCGTTGGCGCCCACGCTGTGGGTGGCCGTCCTCCTGCTCCTCGGCCGCTCGGTCCTCTCGCAGATGGACGTGCCCGCGCGCCAGGCCTACGTCGCGGCGCTCGTCGATCCGGCGGAGCGCACGGCGGCAGCCGCGTACACGAACGCGGCGCGCCATCTCGTCCGGCCCGCCGGCCCCGCGCTGGCGGCCGCCGCAATGAGCGTCGCGATCGGGCTGCCGTTCGTGGTCGCTGGCGGGCTGAAGATCGTCTACGACATCGCCATCTACCGCGCCTTCCGCCGCGTCCGTCTCGCTCCTCCCGACGGGAAGTGACGGGTTCGGTGGCCCCTCGGGGCGGCGTGGCCCTCAGCCTTCGGCGAGGGCCGGCAGATCCCAGCTCCGGGGTCGCTCGAGGGCCATCCACTCCGGACGCAGGATGGCCATGGTGACGACGTCGTGGAAGGTCCCGCGATGGAAGCGGGCGCGCCGGCGTCGCACCTCCTCCATGTATCCCGACTTGCGGTAGCTGGCCATGGCGCGCTCGTTGTAGTCGAACACCTCGAGCGACACGCGCTCGAGGCGCAGCTCGCCGAAGCCGAAGTCGAGGAGGGCGTTCATCGCGTCGGTGCCGAGCCCGGTGCCCCACCGGGCAGCATCGGCCAGGAAGATCGAGCACCACGCGCTGCCATTCGGCTGATCGATGCCGCGCAGGCCGGCGCCCCCGATCGCCTCGCGCGAGCCGATCGGGCAGATCGAGAACTGGAAGGCGGTGCCGGCCATCATCTCGGTCCGCAGCTCCGCCAGCCACCCGTCCGCCATGTCGCTCGAGAACGCGAACTTGAATCCGGCGTAGTGCCCGAGCTCCCGATCGTCGATGTCGAGCGACAGGATGTCGGCCTTCTCTTGCATGCGCAGCCAGACGCGCTCACCACGAAGCATCGGCGTCCCCATCGGCCGATGATACCGGCGCCGGTGCCTGCGTCGGGCTACCATCGAGCGCATGACCGATCCGATCGCCCCCGCCCGCCTCCTCATCGGCGGCGAGCTCCGCGACGCCGCTGCGGGTGCCACCTTCACCACCTTCGCGCCCGCCACCGGGAGGGCTCTCGGCTCGGTCGCGCGCGCCGATGCGACCGACGTCAACGCCGCGGTCAGCGCAGCGCGCGGCGCCCTGGAGGGCGCGTGGGCAAAGACGAGCCCGGCCAAGCGCTCGCGGATGCTGCTCAGGCTCGCCGAGCTGCTCGACGCGAACGCGGACGAGCTGGCGACGCTGGAGAGCCGGAATAACGGCAAGGCGCGCTGGCAGTGCCTCGCCGAACTCAAGACCGGCGTCGCCACGCTCGAGCTGTTCGCCGGCGCGGCGCAGCACATCTACGGCCGCTCGCACGTCGTGAACCCGTCGGTGGTCACGTACACGCTCCGCGAGCCGGTGGGCGTGGTGGGCGCCATCATCCCGTGGAACTACCCGCTGATGATGGCCATCTGGAAGGTGGCGCCGGCGCTCGCCGCCGGCTGCACGATGGTCCTCAAGCCCGCCTCCGCCACGCCCCTGACGGCCCTGCGCCTCGGCGATCTGGCGCTCGAGGCGGGGATCCCGGGCGGGGTGCTCAACGTGGTCACCGGCCCCGGCGGCGAGGTCGGTGAGGCGATGGCGCGCCACCCGGGGATCGACAAGCTGGCGTTCACCGGCGAGACCGCGACCGGGCGCCGGATCGCGGCCGTGGCCGCGGAGACGCTGAAGCGCGTCTCGCTCGAGCTCGGCGGCAAGAGCCCCAACCTCGTATTCGCCGACGCCGACCTCGAGGCGGCGGTCCTCGGCTCGCTGTGGGCCATCTACTATTCGGCCGGTCAGTCCTGCGAGGCGCGCTCCCGGATCCTCGTCGAGGCATCGGCGTACGACGCCTTCGCCGACGCCTTCGCCGCCAAGGCGGCGGCGCTGCGCGTCGGGGATCCGCTGGCGGAGGCCACGCAGGTCGGCTCGCTCATCAGCCGCGAGCACGCGGCGAAGGTGCGCGGCCTGATCGAGGCCGGGGTCGACGAAGGCGGGGAGCTGCTGGCGGGCGGTGCGCTCGATGGCGAGCTCGGCGAGGGCCTGGACGCGGAGGCCTTCGTGAAGCCCACCGTCATCGGCGGCGTCGAGAATGCATGGCACGTCGCCCAGGAGGAGATCTTCGGGCCGGTCGTGACCCTGACCCGCTTCGCCGACGAGGCAGAGGCGCTGCGGCTCGCCAACGACGTGCGCTACGGGCTCGCCGCGACGGTGTGGACCGGGGACTCGGCACGCGGGCATCGGCTCGCGCAGCGGATCCGGGCCGGGGCGGTGAGCATCAACACGCCGTTCGTCGCCTTCCCGGGGATCCCGTTCGGCGGCTTCAAGGAGTCCGGGTACGGTCGCGAGCAGTCGGTCGATGCGCTCGACCTCTACACCGAGACGAAGGCGATCCTCGTGGGCACCAGCCCGAAGCCGGTCAACCCGTTCGGCGCGTGATTCGCGATCACCGCGGCGGATCGCCGGCGGGCGACGACGCGGCGCGATCCTCCGACCACATGCGTGGCACGCCGACGAGCGGCGCCAGCCGCGCGACCCACAGGGTCGGCACCGCCAGCGTCGCCGCCGCAAAGGCGAGCCAGGTCCAGCGGCGCCAGATGGCGACCGCGGTGAGCACCGCGCAGATGATGAACCGCACGACGAAATCCCAGAGCGTCGAAGGCACGAGCACGATGAGCTGCGGCCCGACGAACGGGGCCTGATTCGCCGACCCGGACTGCTGGACGAGCGAGGCGAGGTACTCGGTCCAGTCGACCGGGCGGAGCACGGCATTCAGCCCGAAGGCGACGACCACCACGCCGAGGCCGATGAGCAGCGCCCGCCGGCGACCCGGGTCGCGCAGCCAGAGGTACGGGGCGACGAGGACGGTGCCGTACTTCAATGCCGTGGTGGCGGGGGTGGCAACGGCGCCGATGGCCGAGCCGCGGAGCGCCATGCGGGCGAGGACTGCGATCGGAAGGGTGACGTTCAGCGAGACGAGCTCGATCTGGAGCGGCCAGAAGAGGAGGGCAACGCCGACGGAGCGCCACGAGCCGACGAGGATGCGCACGCAGACGACGCAGAACGCGCGGTACAGCCACGTCACCGCCAGCTCGGGCGGGAACGCGAGCGGGAAGGCGAGATAGGCGAAGGTCGGCGGATAGCGGTAGGCCCCCGGATCACCGATCTGCACCGCGGCGTAGAGCCGCTCGCCGTGCAGCGCGTGGCGCCCGGCCAGGATGTACGAATGCAGGTCGTACGCGGCGCCGCCATCCCGGACGATGATCTGGACGAGGTAGGCCGCGAAGGCCACGGTGCCGATGAGGGCCAGCACCGACAGCGCCACCTCGATCCAGCGCCGCGTGCCCGCCGTCAGCTCCATGCCGGCAGCCTACCCGGCGGCGGCTTCAGTGGCAGGTCCCGCTGCCGCTGTCGGTGAACGACTGCCCCGCAATGGGGACGAACCTCCAGGCGTAGGCGCCGGGGCTCAGGGTGAGCTTCAGCACGCCGTTGGTCGTCCCGTTGCGGACCTCGCTGTTACGAATCGCCGGGCCGAATCCGCGCAGGCCGGCTCCGCCGGTGCCCGCCACGATCTCGCGAATCCCTGTCGCCGACCCTCCGCCGGCGGGGGTCTGTGGCGCGAAGCGCTCGTAGTCATGGTCGTGGCCGTTGATCATCAGCTCGGCGCGCGCGGCGTACAGCGCGTCCCACAGGGGAGCGACGCTGCTGTCACTGCCGTGCTGACCGGAGCTGAAGCGCGGATGGTGCCAGTAGGCCGCGATGCACTGTGTCGGATGTGCCGCGAGGTCCTGCGCCAGCCACGCGGTCTCAGCCGTGCTGACGATCTCGCTGTTCAGGCTGTAGATGCGCCAGGCACCGAGGGTGTACGCGTAATAGCCCAGGTTCGCAGGCCCGGCAGCGGCACCGAAGTAGGTGTAGTAGTAGGGGTGGAGGGACAGGTGGTAGTCGTGGTTGCCCGGCGCCGGCCGCATGCGGTTCCTGAACCGGCCCCAGCTGGCGGTGAAGTGTTGGTAGTCCGTCTGCGACCCGTCGTTGTAGGCGTTGTCGCCGGCAGTGAAGACCGTGCCCGGGATCGCGGCCAACAGCGCCGCGGTGGCGTCCTCTTCCGGGCCGCCGGTCGAGATGTCCCCGGCCCCGACGAGGACGGCCGTTCCGCCGGTCGGTGGCGGGCGCGCGGACGTCGGCCTGGCGGTGGGCGCCGCCGTGACCGGTATGGCGGTCGGGATGGCGGCGACCGTTTGGCTCGCCGTTGGGGACGGGGTTGAAGAGGCCGTGCCGGTCGGGGTCGTGCTGGCCGACGCGGTTGGGGAGCCGGGCGAGCCGTACACGGCGACGGGCCCGCTCGCGCTGCCCGAGCTGCTCGCTGATGCCGACGAGGACGGCCCCCCGACGCCGGGCGCGCGCGACAGCACCACCGCGATGCCGACCACGATCACCAGTCCGGCAGCCGCGATCCACGGCAGCGGACGATGGAGGATACGTGGCATCGGCGGTGAGTCCTCTCGAGGGCGGGGTCGCCAAGCCTACCGGTTCGATGGCGCCGCGTGAACCCCTTCGCGCCTTCGCCACGGCCCGCTTGCAGCCCCCTCCGGCGGCGCGTACCGTGCGAGTCATGATGTCCGGCGCGCTGGCCGCATGGATCTCCCGGTTCCCCGAGGGCTGGTGGGGCTACCACTGGGCGCCGCCCGAGCCGATGAGCGCCGTCGAGATCGTCGGCAGCGGCGCGATCGACCGGCGCCTGATGGCCGTCCTGTGGGCTGTCGTCGCTCGGCGCGGAAGCGTCATGCTCGCGTCGGAGGCGCCTCAGGCCGGCAAGACGACCACGCTGTCGGCGCTCGTCGACTTCCTGCCCGCCGGCACGGTCGGCATCTTCCTGCGCGGCTGGTATGCCGACTTCGGATGGACCGATGAGATCGGCCCGGATCGCGGCTACCTGCTGATCAACGAGCTCAGCGACCACCTGCCGATCTACGTCTGGGGCCGCACCGCGCAGGGCGCGCTGCGCCTCGCCGGAGAGGGGTACGGGATGGGGGCCACGATGCACGCGGACTCCCTGCCGGAGGCGCTGGAGCTGTTTCGCACCGACCTCGGCGCGCGTGACGATGAGATCGCCGGCCTGACGATCTACCTCCAGTGGTCCGCCTACCTGACCCCGGCCGGGATGTACCGGCGCGTCGAGGAGGCGTGGCACCTCCGCCTCGGCGAGGCGGGCGAGCTGGCGCCTGTGCGCCTGGCGGCGCTCGAGGGTGATCGGTCGCCGACATTGACCGGTGCTCAGCGCCTGCCCTCCCCGCCGATGCTTTCCGACGACGGCGGACGAGCGGCGCGTCGCCTCGTCCACGATGCGGAGGCCTATGCCGCTCTTGCCGCGACGCTCGGCCTGGCGCCCGCCGCGCTCGAGGGCGAGCTCGACGATCGCGGCGCCTTCCTCGCCCGGCTCGCCGCCATGGGCGAGTGCGACCCGGTCGCGTTCGCGACCGCCCTGGCCGCCTACCCTGACCCCCTCGCGTCCGATGGAGCTGCCTCATGACCCCGCACCCGTCCATTGCCACGCTCGGCGAGCTGCGCGCCTCCGGTCATCGGCCGCGCGGCGTGCGGGCCGAGATGCGAGCGAACCTCATCGGCCGCCTCCAGCGCAGCGAACCACTCCTGCCCGGGATCCTCGGCTACGACGAGACCGTGCTGCCCCAGCTCGAGAACGCCATCCTGGCCGGCCAGGACGTCATCCTCCTCGGCGAGCGCGGCCAGGCGAAGAGCCGTATCGCGCGATCCCTCGTCGGGCTCCTCGATGAGTGGCTGCCGGCAGTAGCGGGGGCCGAACTGCGCGACGACCCATTCGATCCGATCTCGCCGTACGCCAGGCAGCTCGTCGAGGAGAGCGGTGACGAGACGCCGATCACGTGGGTGCACCGCTCACATCGGTTCGCGGAAAAGCTCTCGACGCCCGACATCAGCATCGCCGACCTCATCGGTGAGGTGGACCCGGTCAAGGTCGCGGAGGGCCGCTACCTGTCGGACGAGCTGACGATCCACTACGGCATGCTGCCGCGTGCCAACCGGGGCATCTTCGCCCTCAACGAGCTGCCCGATCTCGCCGAGCGGATCCAGGTGGGCCTCCTGAACGTCATGGAGGAGCGCGACGTCCAGGTCCGCGGCTACAGCATCCGCCTCGACCTCGACCTCTTCGTGGTGGCGAGCGCGAACCCCGAGGACTACACGAGCCGCGGCCGGATCATCACCCCCCTCAAGGACCGATTCGGTGCGCAGATCCGGACCCACTACCCCGACGACACCGATGTCGAGATGGCGATCATGGACCAGGAGCGGCTCGCCTTCGACGACGAGCTCGGCGGCGAGATCCCGGTCGACGTGCCGCCCTTCATGCGCGAGATCCTCGCCGAGCTGTCGCAGCTGGCCCGTCGCTCGAGCGAGGTGAGCCAGCGCTCCGGCGTGAGCGTGCGTGTCAGCATCGCGAACCTCGAGACGCTCATCGCGGCCGCCACGAAGCGGGCGGTGCGCCTCGGTGAGCCGAGCGCCGCTCCCCGGGTGAGCGACCTCGGGGCGGTCGTTGCCTCCACCGCCGGCAAGATCGAGCTCGAGACGCTCGGCGACGAGACGCGCGAGGACCGGGTCATCGACAAGCTCGTGGCGCGCGCCGTCGTCAACGTCTTCAACCGGCGCCTGGCGGTGAGCGAGCTCGGGCCGCTCCTCGAGCGCTTCGAGGAGGGGGCGGAGGCCGAGGTCGGGGACAGCGTCCCCTCCGCCGCCCACGAGCGCCTGGTGGCGGAGCTTCCCGAGCTGCGGCGGGCGATCGGCCGCCTGGAGGTGGGCGAGTCCCCGGCGGGCCTCGCCTCCGGGGTCGAGTTCGTGCTCGAGGGGCTGCACCTGAACCGCCGCCTCAACAAGGAGCGGCGCGGCGGCGGCGTCCGCTATGCGCGCTGACGATGCGCCGTGCCGCCATCGTCATCGCGGCCTCGCTCGGGGCGGTCGCGCTCCTGTGGCTTGTAATTGTCGCGCGGACCTCGACCGAGGTTGTCTCCGCCTATCGCCTCACCGATCCGGCGACGATCATCCTCGAGACCATGGGCCCACCTCGCGGGTGGACCAGGTTCACGAACGTCGTCGAATCCACGTCCGAGGTGCGTGTGAAGGTCGAGTCCTGGAATTGGCTGCCGGGACCGGGTGCGGCGTATGCCGTTCGGGTCGAGCTGACGATCCACCTCGCGGAGCCACTGGCGGACCGCACCGTGCTCGACGCATCGGGCTACCAGCCGGTGCGTGACGACGGCCAGGCCACCGTCCAGTGAGCATCCACTACACGCGCTGGGACGGCTCGCAGCAGCTGCCTCCCTTCGACGCGGACGACCTGCTCGAGTCGCTCTCCGACGACCTGCTGGCCGACGGCGACCTGCGGCGCGCCCTGCAGCGGCTCATGCAGCGGGGCGTGCGGGGAACGCGTGGGGGCGACGTGCCGGGCCTGCGCGAGATCCTCGATCGCCTGCGCGCCCGTCGGGCGGAGGAGCTGGAGCGGTCGCAGCTGGGATCGGTCCTCGACGAGCTCGGCGAGCGGCTCGACAACGTCCTGCGCCTCGAGCGGGAGGGGATCGAGCGCCGCTTGCGCGAGGCGGAGCAGCGATCCCTCGACGCGCCGCCAGGTCCCCCGCAGGACCAGGCGCGCATGGCCGAGCAGGTGCTGCGGCGAACCGGCCAGCAGCGGCGCGACCGGCTCGATGTGCTGCCCTCCGATCCATCCGGCCGGCTCCACGGCCTGCACGACTACGAGTTCATGGACGATGCCGCCCGCGACGCCTTCGCTCAGATCAGCGACGAGCTGCGCCAGCAGATGCTCGAGACCTATTTCCAGGGGATGCGCGAGGGCGTCAAGGGCGTGACGCCCGAGGATCTCGATGGCGTGCGGGCCATGGTCCGCGATCTCAACGCGCTGCTCGAGAGGCACGCCAGCGGCGCCGACACGCGCGAGGATTTCGCGCGCTTCATGGCGCAGCACGGGGGCTACTTCCCGCCCGGGATCGGCTCGGTCGAGGAGCTGATCGAGCACCTCCACCGCCAGGCGTCGCAGATGGCCTCGCTCCTCGCCAGCATGAGCCCCCAGCAGCGTGCCGAGCTCCAAGGGCTCATGGACGACCTGCTCCGCGACGACCGGCTGCGGTGGGACATGGCGCGCCTGGCAGGCAACCTCCAGCAGGCGCGTCCGGACCTCCCGTTCGGCGAGCCGTACCCCTTCTCGGGCGACGAGCCGATGGGCCTCGCGCAGGCGCTCGCGGCGATCGACCGCCAGCAGCAGTACGACACGATGGAGGAGCAGCTGCTCGGCGCGCGCGACCCGGACGCGCTCGAGCGCCTCGACCGCGATGCGCTGCGGGATCTCGGCGGCGACGATGCGATCGACGAGCTCGACCGCCTCGCCGAGCTCACCCGCTCCCTGGAGG
Organism: Candidatus Limnocylindria bacterium; assembly: GCA_038209995.1. GTDB lineage: Bacteria > Chloroflexota > Limnocylindria > QHBO01 > QHBO01 > JAICQM01. The sequence continues at coordinate 54,274 of JBBQXD010000008.1, forward strand.
AGGCGGGCTACCTGCATCGCGAGGGCGGGCGCCTCGAGCTGACGCCGCGCGCGGCGCGCAAGCTCGGCACCCAGGCACTGGCCCAGATCTTCGGCCGCCTGCGGCGCGAGGGGCTCGGCGGGCATGCCCGACCGCGCCCCGGCCGCGGCGGCGAGCTGACCGACGACACGAAACGCTACGAGTTCGGCGACACGTTCAGCGTCGACATCAACCGCACCCTGTTCAATGCCATGGGCCGCGTGGGTCCGGGCGTGCCCGTGGTCATCGGGCCGCAGGACTTCGAGGTCCATCGGTCGGAGGAGACGACGACCGCGAGCACCGTGCTCCTGCTCGACATGAGCCGCTCGATGCTGCTGCGCGGCTGCTCGACCGCCGCGAAGCGGGTCGCGATGGCACTCCACGCCCTCATCGCCACGCGCTATCCGCGAGATCGGCTGTGGGTCGTCGGCTTCGCGTACTACGCGCGCCAGATCAAGCCGGAGGCGATCGCCACGCTGTCGCCGTACGAGTTCGAGTACGGCACGAACCTCCAGCACGCGCTCCTCATCGCGCGCCAGCTCCTGGGGCGCAGCAATGGCGGCAACAAGCAGATCGTGGTCATCACCGACGGCGAGCCCACCGCGCACGTCGCCAATGGGCAGGTCGAGTTCAGCTACCCGCCGACGGTGCGCACCATGCAGTCGACGCTGCGCGAGGTCGGCCGCTGCACGCGCGAGGGGATCGTCATCAACACGTTCATGCTCGAGCGCTCGCGGTACCTGTCGGAGTTCGTCGACCTCATGAGCCGCATCAACCGCGGCCGCGCCTTCTACGTCGAGCCCGAGCACCTGGGTGAATATGTCCTCGTCGACTACGTGAACGGTCGCACCAGCCGGGTCGCCTGACGCACCGATGCCGGACTGGGATCCGGAGATCGCCGTCGGGCCCGCGCTCGCGCGACGGCTGATCGACGGGCAGCTGCCCGAGCTGGCGGGACGGCCGCTCGAGCACGTCGCCCACGGTTGGGACAACGATGTCTACCTGGTCGCCGACGCGTGGATCGTCCGCTTCCCGCGGCGCGCGGTGGCGGTGCCCGGCGTCGAGCGCGAGATGGCGCTGCTCCCACTGCTCGCGCCGCGCCTGCCGCTGCCGGTGCCGCAGCCGACGCACCTCGGCCGGCCCGGGAACGGCTATCCGTGGCCCTTCTACGCCGCACCCCTCATCCGGGGCCAGGAGCTCGCGCACGCGAGGCTGACCGACGAGGCGCGATCCGCCCTCGCCGAGCCGCTGGCGACGTTCCTGCGCGCCCTCCACGCCCCGCAGCTGGCGGCGGAGTTGGGCCGCGACCTGCCGGTCGACCCGATGCGGCGCGCGGACATGGCCTTCCGCGTCCCGATGGCGCGCGGCCGCCTCGACCAGGCTGCCGCGGCCCGCCTGCTCGACCTGCGGGCAGCGGCCGAGAACCTGCTGGCGTCGGCCGCCGAGTTGCCGCCGGGCATCCCCACCGCCCTGACCCATGGCGACCTCCACCTGCGGCACCTCATCGTCGCGCCGGACGGCAGCGCGGCCGGCATCATCGACTGGGGCGACCTGTGCCGCGCCGACCCGAGCATCGACCTCGTGCTGGCGTGGGGCATGCTGCCTCCCGCCGCGCGGCCGGCCTTTCGCGCCGCGTACGGCGCGATCGACGAGGCGGACTGGCTGCGAGCGCGCCTTCTCTCGCTGCTGCTGGCCATCGTGCTCGCCATCTACGGGCACGCGACCGCCGACGCCGCGCTCCGGGCCGAGGCGATCAGCGCCGCGCGCCGCACCCTCGACGACTGAAGAGCCGATTCGGCGGCCGGCCGATCCGGCATCATGAAGGAGATGGAAGCGCGCGGCCGGCCGCTCAAGGTCGGGGTCCAGCTCCCCGAGGTCGAGTACGTTGCCGGCTGGCCGGAGCAGCGCGCCATGGCGCTGGCGGCCGAGGAGATCGGCCTTGACTCGGTGTGGGTCGGCGACCATCTCCTGTATCGCGGCGACGGCGGGCCCGAGCGCGGCCCGTGGGAGGCCTGGTCGACGCTCGCGGCGCTGGCTGCCGTAACCGAGCGCGTGGAGCTCGGCCCACTCGTGGCCGCGGCGAGCTTCCACAATCCGGCGATCCTCGCCAAGAAGGCGGCCACGATCGACGAGATCAGCCGCGGGCGGCTGATCCTGGGCCTTGGCGCGGGCTGGAACGAGGCCGAGTACCGGGCCTACGGCTTCCCGTTCGACCATCGCGTCAGCCGCTTCGAGGAGGCGTTCACGATCATTCGTGGCCTCCTGCGTGACGGTCGCGTCGACTTCGCGGGCACGTATCACCGCGCCGAGAACTGCGTGCTCCTGCCCCGCGGACCACGAGCCGCGGGTCCGCCGCTCATGGTCGGCAGCATGGGCGGGCGGATGCTGGCGATCACGCTGCCACACGTCGATGCCTGGAACGCGTGGTTCACATGGTTCGGCAACACCGTCGACGGCTACCGCGAGCTCCGAGGACGGATCGATGCCGCCTGTCGTGCCGTGGGCCGTGATCCGGCCAGCGTCGAGCGCACGGTCGCGCTCTTCGTTGCCTTCAAGGGTGCCCAGGGTCGCTGGCTTGGGGACCTGGCGCGGCCGGACACGGCGGCGATCGCCGGCGACCCGGCGACGCTGGCAGCCGCCCTGCGCGGCTTCGCCGCCGAGGGCGTCGCCCATGTCCAGCTCGTCCTCGACCCGATCACCGAGGCGACCATCCGCGCGCTCGCGCCAGCGCTCCGCCTGCTCGACGCCTGAGCGCTCCTGCTAGGCCCCGGAACGGGCCGAAAGGCCTGTTATGCTCGGCGCCATGGACGCCCAGCCGCCCACCCTGCCGATCGGTCGCCGTGGCGATCTGCGCGCCGAGCCGGTGACGAACGTCGCCGGCGAGCATGCGGTCATCGTGCGCGAGGGCGACCGGATGCGCGCGCTCCTGGCCGCGACCCGCAGCGGCGGCACCGAGACCCTGCTCGTCATGCCTCTCGATCACGAGGTCGAGGTGCGCGTCGATGGCGATGCGCTGGCGATGTACGTTGCCTCCGGCTCGGTGAGCGTGCCCGGCCGCGGTCTGGGTGGCGTTCCCGCCTGGGCGGGTGCCATCGGTGCCGTGCTGCTGCTCGTGATCGTGGGCTTCGCGGTGCTCGGCAGCCTCACGTTCTTCAGCTGGCTGTTCGGCACCGTGCTCGGCGGACGCTGAGCGTGAGCGACCCCGTCGACAACCTGCCGCCGACGAGCGGGATCATCGCCATGCGGATCTCCACCGAGTTCGGAGGGCCGGATGAGTTCGTGCGTACCCTCGACCGCGCCCTGGCGCGTGGCGGTGAGCGCGGCGCCACCGTCGTCGCGATCCTCGACCGTGGCGATCTCGCGATCCACATCCCGCGCGAGGACGGCCCGACCTGGAACACCGTGCCGCTCGTCCACGTCCACCGCGGTCGCGGCGCCAACGCCGAGCAATGGGGGACCGCCAACGCCATCCTCGAGAAGCTGGAGCGCTACCGCTGATCATGCTCGTCTACATCTCGGTCGACATGGAGGGGGTGGCCGGCATCGCCCATCCGCATCAGACCGCGTTCGATCCGGGCGGTCCCGACCGGACCGATTACGACCGGTCGCGCGGCCTCATGGCGGCGGAGGCGAATGCCGCCATCGGCGCCGCCTTCGACGCCGGCGCCGCCGAGGTGGTCGTGAACGACAGCCACTGGCAGATGCGCAACCTGCGGGCGGAGGACGTCGACCCTCGAGCGCGGCTCGTCATCGGCGACAAGCCGTTCAGCATGACCCAGGGGATCGGGCGCGAGGAGCGGTTCGATGCGGCCGCGTTCATCGGCTACCACGCGGGGGCCGGCAACCCGTCGGGGATCATGGGGCACACCTACTCGGGCGTCGTCCTCGAGGCGCGGGTCAATGGGCGGCCCCTCAACGAGACCGGGCTGAACGCGCTGCGGCTCGGCGCGCACGGCGTGCCCGTGGTCCTCGTGGCCGGGGACGACGCGCTCGCCACCGAGGTCGAGCAGCTCCTCCCCTGGGCGGAGCGGGTCGTCGTCAAGCGCGCGCAGGCGGGGCTTGTGGCCGACTCGCTCTCGCCCGAGCGTGCCCGCTCGGCGATCGTGAGCGGGATGGCGGCCGCGCTCGGCCGCCTGTCCTCGATGAAGCCCTACCTGCCCGAGACCCCGATCCGCCTCGAGGTCGACCTGCGGTGGCCGATCATGGCCGACTTCTGCGCCGTGATGCCGGGCGTCGAGCGCTGCGCCGCCCGGACGGTGACCGCCACCGCCGACGACGCCGAGACCGCCTTCCGCTACTTCATCGCGATCATGCGCATGGCCCAGGTGCCGACGAGCTGACCACCGGACCGATGCACAGGACGAGGCTCGAGCGATCACCGGCCGGCGACCGGATGGAGCCGATGACGGCCGAGCAGCAGCGCGCGCTGCGCTCGATGATGGGACACTTCGCGACCGGGGTCTCGATCGTCGCCGCGCGACACGGGCCGCTGCTGGCGGGGATGACCGCGAATGCGATCGCGACCATCAGCATCGATCCGCCGCTCCTCATGGCAAGTGTCAACCGGCGCACCGAGACGCACGAGGCGATCGTCGGCAGCCACGCCTTCGCCGTCTCGGTCCTCTCCGACGGGCAGCAGCCGCTCGCCGACTGCTTTGCGCAGCCCATCACCGCCGACAAGGTCCGCCGCTTCTGTGACGCGGCGTGGCACGAGGCCGAGACCGGCTCGCCGATCCTCGAGGGGGCGATCGCCTTCTTCGACTGTCGGGTCACCGCGCGCCACGACGGCGGCACGCACTCGATCTTCATCGGTGAGATCGTGGCCGGTAGCTACGACGCCGGCGTCGAGCCGCTGATCTGGTTCGGCAGCCACTACCGGCGGCTCGCCCCCGCGGAGCCGGAGCGATGAGCGGGGGCATCCCCGTCTGGGAGCGGCTGCGCGCGCCGGATCGGCGACCGCTCGACGTCGCGCCGGTCGAGCAGCGGTGGGTCGAGCGGCTGACCGTTGTCGACGGCGACCTGCCCGATCATCAGGGCGCGACCGCCTTCGACGCGTGGCGCGACGCGCACGGCGTGACGCTCCGCGCCGCCCGGCTCGATGGCGTGCGCGTCGTGCCGCTCCTCATCCATGCCATCGACCTCGAGACCCATGGATCGGACGGTCGGCTCGAAGCCCTCCTCGGCCAGGAGCGGGCAGTGGCCGCCCCGGGAGAGCTCGAACGCCTCGCCTGCGCCTGCCGCGGCGTCACGGCCGACGCCGTGTACCGGGCCATCGGGAGCGGATGGTCGACGGTGGATCAGCTGAAGCGCGCGACGCGAGTCGCGTTCGGCGAGTGCCAGGGTCGGCGGTGCGTGCCCTGGCTGGCGGCCCGCCTCGAGCTCGACCCGGCCGACGCGCGTGCGCGGCTCGCGCCGCGACCGCCGCTCGTGCCGGTCCCGGTGGCGGTGCTCGCCGCCTACGCCGAGGGCTCGTCGCCCGAGGATTGACGCTCCGCGTCCGGTTTGTCCTCGGTCGCCGCAGGCGCGCTGGCGTGGCTCGGCAGGAGCTGCTCGACGAACTCGACGAACTCGCGGAAGTCGAACGGCTTGCGGATCACCGGCGCGATATCGGCGAGCCGATCGGCGTCCTCGTCGCTGACCGCGGTGCAGAAGAGGATCGGGATGTCCCGGTACTGCGGGCGCTCGCGGAGCGAGCGCACGACCTGCGCCCCATCCTCGTCGGGGAGCAGCAGGTCGAGGATCAGCAGCTCCGGCTGCTCCCCGGCCACGAGACGCGTGTAGAGCGCCTCCGCGTCGCCGAATCCCTCGGCGCTGTGGCCGACCTCCTCGAGCACCGCGACCATCGCGGTGCGGATGAGCGGCTCGTCGTCAACGATCCAGACCGATGCAGCCATGTTCCTCCTTGGCGGGCAGCGCGCACCGGAGCGGGATGATGGTCAGGCGTGCACTGCCGCGAGCGCCTCACCGATCGTCGCCACCGCCCGATCCACCTCGTCGTCGGTCGTCACGAGCGGCGGGATGATCCGCACCACCTGCCCATACGTGCCGCAGGTGAGCAGGAGCAGGTTACGCGCCAGCGCCTCGGCGAGGAGCGCCTTTCCGAGATCCGGCCGCGGGGTGAGGCGCGGCCCCTCGGCGAACTCGATCGCGACCATCGCACCGCGGCCGCGCACCTCGGCCACCGCCGGGTGCCCGTCCGTGACGCGCCGCAGCCCGTCGAGCAGCCGATCGCCGATCGCCCGCGCGCGATCCGCCAGGCGCTCATCGTCGATGACGTCCAGGGTCGCGAGCGCGGCGGCGCAGGCGACCACATTGCCGCCGTATGTGCCGCCATGCGCGCCGGGCGCGAAGCGCTCCAGCAGATCGCGGCGGGCGAGGATGCCGGAGAGCGGCAGCCCGGACGCGATCCCCTTGGCCATGATCACGATGTCGGGGGTGGCATCGGTCCATTCGGTCGCGAAGAAGCGGCCCGTGCGCGCGAAGCCCGACTGGACCTCGTCGACGGCGAGGAGGATGCCGTGCCGGTCGGCGACCTCGCGCAGCGCGGGAAGGAAGCCGTCCGGCGGAATGACGTAGCCGCCCTCGCCGAGGATCGGCTCCACGATGAAGGCGGCCACGTCATCGGGGTAGACGAGAGTGGCGAACAGCTCGTCGAGCGCCTCGAGCGTCGCCCGCAGCGCCGCCTCCTCGCCGCCGAGGCGGAGCGGGTACGGGAACGGGACGAAGTGGACGCCGCCGAGGAGCGGCTCGAAGTGGCCGCGGTACTTCACGCCCGAGCTGGTGAGGGCCATCGCCCCGTGGGTGCGGCCATGGAAGCCGCCGCGGAAGGCCACGATGCTGGTCCGATGCGTGGCCATCTTGGCGAGCTTCACGGCCGCCTCGACCGCCTCGGCCCCGGAGTTCGAGAGGAAGAGGCCGTGCTCGACGACGGCGGCCGCGTTCGGGAAGCGCCGCGGCAGCCGGTCGTGGAGCTCGAGCCCGGGCTGGTGATGGACGATGTTCTGCTGGAGGTGGATCCCACGCGCGGCCTGGGCGGCGATGGCGGCGGCGACCCGCGGGTGGGCGTGGCCGGTGTTCGTGACCCCGATGCCGCTCGTGTAGTCGAGGTAGCGCGTTCCGTCGGTCGTCTCGAGCCACGCCCCTCGACCGCGGGCGATGACGAGGTCGGTGTAGCGCGCCCAGACCGGCGGCACCCCGCTGCGCAGCGCGTCCCAGTCGGTCAGAAGGTCGGTGGCGTGTTGATCCATAGCAGGCGCGTCTCCCCGCTGGCCGTATTGTGCCAGCGATGCGGCAGGGTGGAGGGGAAGGTGAGCGCGTCGCCGACGCGCAGGTCGTGGCATTCGGCGGCGCCGATCCAGATCGTGACCGCCGCCTCGCCGATTGGCAGCGCCGTCATGCTGCGGCGCCCGGCGTGGCGCGCTGCTGGCGCCGTTGCGCCCAGATCTGGACGGCGATGAACACGAACGCGGTGAGGAAGATCAGCGTGCCGAGCACGTTCACCTCCGGTGGCACGCCGATGCGGCTCACCCCGAAGACCCACAGCGGGAAGGTACGGGTCGATCCCGACACGAACGACGTGATGACGTAGTCGTCGATCGACAGGGCGAAGGCGAGCAGGGCACCGGCGAGGATGCCCGGGAAGATGAGCGGGAACGTCACCTTGCGGAACGTCGTCCACTCGTCGGCGCCGAGGTCCATGGCGGCCTCCTCGAGCGTCCGATTGAAGCCGGCGAGGCGCGCGCGCAGGGTGACGACGACGTAGCTGATGTTGAACATGACGTGGGCGATCGTGATCGTCACGATGTCGCGCTGGACGCCGACCGTCACCCACAGCGAGAGGAGCGAGGCGCCCAGGATGATCTCCGGCGTCGCCATCGGCAGGAAGATCAGCATGTTGAGCGCGCCGCGGCCCTTGAACTGGTAGCGCGTCAGCGCCATCGCGATTAGCGTGCCGATGGTGGTGGCGATGATCGTCGAGATGACGGCCACGATGAGGCTTGTGACCATCGGGTCGGTCACGTCGGGCCGGTTCCAGATGTCGAGGTAGTTGCTCAACGTGAAACCCTGCCAGGTGATGTTCTGGCGGCCACGCGGGTCGTTGAACGAGAACGCGATCATGACCGCGATCGGCAGGAAGAGGTAGATGACGGTCAGGGCAGTGAAGACCGGCAGGATCAGGCGCGCCGCGCGCTCGCGCAGAGGCCGGACGTGGACGTCGGGCGGCGGTCGCGGGTCGGTGGTTGCCATCACAGGTGACATCAGCCCGACGTGAGCTCCTCGCTGCCCACCACCCTGGCATAGGCGAGGACCATGACGAGGATGGCGGCGATGAGCACGAAGCTCAGGGCGGCCGCCCGCGGATAGTCGTTTGTCTGGAGGAAGAGGCGCTGGATGATGTTGCCGATCATCGTCGTGTCGCGGCTGCCGAGGATCTGGGCGTTGATGAAGTCGCCGACCGCCGGGATGAAGGTGAGCAGCGAGCCGGCGAAGACGCCCGGCATGGAAAGCGGCAGGGTGACGCGACGGAACGCCTCGCGGCGGCTGGCGTAGAGGTCCGTCGCGGCCTCGACGAGGCGTGGATCAACCTTCTCGATCGCCACGTAGAGCGGCAGCACCATGAAGGGCAGGAAGTTGTAGGTCAGGCCGCTGATCACCGCCACCGCCTCGCCGATCAGCTGGAAGCCGGGGTCGAGGAGGTGCCACGACTTCAGCGTGCCGAGCACCACGCCGTTGTCGGCGAGGATCAGCTTCCATGACAGGGTCCGGATGAGGAAGCTCGTGAAGAAGGGCAGGATCACGAGCAGCAGGAGGAGGTTCTTGTAGCGGCCGCCGCGGAAGGCGATGGTGTAGGCCATCGGGTAGCCGATGGCCAGCGTCAGGGCGGTGACGATCAGCGCGTAGATGACCGAGCGGACCATCTGCGGCCACGCCTGGCCGATCGCCTCGGGGAAGATCCCGAAGTTCCAGGTCATCTGGTAGCCGGCGCTCAGCGTCCCCTGCTGGAGGCTGACGGACACCATGATGAGCATCGGGACGAGGAAGAAGGCGAGCAGCCACAGCCCGCCCGGGACCAGGAAGAGGTACGGCACGAGCCAGCCGAAGCGTCGCCGCATCGTTCGTTCCTGTCAGCAGCCGCGGCCGGCGATCGTCAGCACTCAGCCCTGCACCACCTGGTTGAACAGCTCGTTCCACACCCGCTCGTCGGCCTCGGTGAGCTGCTTGTAGGTGTGGGCATTGGCGAGCTCGGCCTCGCTCGGGAAGGCGGTCTGCGAGACGACGTCGAGCGCATTGGCGGTCTCCGCGTCGCCATCGGTGCGCGCCTTGTCGGCGTCGGCCTTCACCTGCTCGGCCACCCCCTTCACCGGGGAGAAGTAGCCGATGTACTCGGTCAGCGTCACGGCGTTCTCGAGCTTGTACCAGAAGTCCATCATCAGGTGCGCGTCGAGCGGATGGGCGGCCTTCTTGGGGATCGCCATGTTGTCGACCCACAGCATCCCTCCCTCCTTCGGGATGGTGAACTCGACGTCGTGGTTGTCGTAGAGCTTCATCTGGCTCACGTCGCCGGACCAGGCAATGGTGAGGGCGAGGTTCTCGCCGTTCAGCAGGTCGTAGTAGTCGTTGCCGTAGAAGCCCTGGAACTGCTTCCGGTTCGCCGCCTCGAGGAGCTTCTGCTGGGCGCGCTGCGCGTCGTCGTTCGTGGCGTCGGCCGGCTTCACGCCGAGGCTGAGCAACGCGAGGCTCATCGTGTCGCGCATCTCGCTGAACATCCCGACCTGGCCCTTGAAGGCGGGGTCGAGGAGGTCGTCGAAGCTCGTGATCTCCGGCTTCGCGGGGCGCAGTTGGGCGACGAGCTTCGTGTTCCAGCCGATGCCGGTGATGCCAGACTGCCAGGCCATGCTGTACACGTTGCCCGGGTCGTACCACGGGTCGCGGTAGAGGTCCTGGGCGTTCGCATCGAAGCTTGGGATGCGGGTCTTGTCGAGCGGCTCCAGGTAGCCGAGGCGGATCATGCGCTCGATCATCCAGTCAGTCAGGACGATGAGGTCGTACTGCGTCGGGTTGCCAGCCGACAGGTCCGGCTGGATCTTGCCGAAGAACTCCTCGTTGTCGTTGATGTCCTCGTTGTAGGTGACCTTGATACCGGACTCCGACTCGAACTTCTTGATGGTCGGGTAGTCTCCGGTGGCCTCGTCGATGTCGATGTAGAGGGGCCAGTTCGCCCAGTTCAGGGTGCCCGCAGGCGTCGACGGCAGGACGACCGGCGTGGCGCCGGCCGCCGTGCTCCCGCCGCCCGCGCTCGATGAGGGCTTGATGCCGCATGCCGCCAGGATCGCCGGCAACGAGAGTGCCGATGCGGTGATCAGCCCGCCCTTCCCCGCCTGGCGCAGGAACCGGCGACGGCTGATCCGTCCCTGTGCCAGCGCCCGTGCGATCGCTCGCTCGAGCTCCGTCTGATCGCTCCGCGGGTCAGTCATCCGAGTCTCCTTGTGGCTGGTTCGGTTCGTCGTTCGCTGCGGGACCGATGACGAATGTGTGCTCGGGGCGCCAGGTGAGGCGCACCGGCTGGCCGTTGGCGAGCGCCTCCGCCGCGCCGCTGGTCTCGATGTTCTGCGCGTACACGGTCAGCTTCTGCCCGCTGGCCGTCTCGACCAGGTACTGGGTGCTGACGCCGATGTAGCTTGCGTCGAGGATCGTGCCGTCGAGCGCGTTGAGGCCGTCGTCGGCCGCGGCCGTACCGTCGCCCAGCGCGAGCACGCGGAGCTTCTCCGGGCGCACGCCCACGCGGACCGCTGCGTTGCCGTTCAGGGAGCTCGTCGGGGCGCGCAGGGCCGTCCCGTCCGGCAGGCGGACCGCGGAGAAGGGCTCGCCGCGTTCGGTGACCTGCCCGTCGAGCAGGTTGCTGACTCCCAGGAAGCCGGCCACGAAGTCGGTCCGCGGGCGCTCGTAGAGCTCCTCGGGGGGACCGAGCTGCTCGATCCTGCCAAAGCGCATGACGGCAATCCGATCGGACATCGTCATCGCCTCTTCCTGGTCGTGGGTCACGTAGATGAACGTGATGCCGACCTCGGTCTGGATGCGCTTCAGCTCGATCTGCATCTGTTTGCGGAGCTTGAGATCGAGCGCGCCGAGCGGCTCATCGAGGAGCAGTACGCGCGGATGGTTGATCAGCGCCCGCGCGAGCGCCACGCGCTGCTGCTGGCCGCCGGAGAGCTGGCTCGGCTTGCGTCGCTCGTAGCCCGGCAGCTCGACCAGCTCGAGCATGCTGGCGACCTGGCTCTTCACCTCGGCATCGGGGACGTTCCGGCGGCGGAGCCCGAATGCGACGTTCTCGTAGATCGAAAGGTGCGGGAACAGGGCGTAGTTCTGGAAGACGGTGTTGACGTCGCGCTTGAACGGCGGCAGGTCGGTGACGTCCGCCTCGCCGAGGTAGATGGTGCCGGCGGTCGCCTCCTCGAAGCCGCCGATCATGCGCAGCGTCGTGGTCTTCCCGCAGCCGGATGGGCCGAGCATGCTGAAGAACTCGCCGCGCTCGATCTCGAGGCTGAGGTCGTCCACCGCGACGACGTCCCCGAATTGCTTGGTGACCCTCTCGAGCCGAACGTCCGGCTGTGGCACCTGTCCGAGCCCTCGTGCGGGGGAGGCGCAACCTCATCGCGCTGCGACGGGGTTGGGAGTGGGCGGAGTATCCGTCTGGCCCGCACGACGTGTCAACGCGATTTCGGCATGGCGTATGCAACGGAATCGGTGGATCCGGCGTCAGTGTGGGTACCGATGGCCAAGCCAAATCACGCCAAGCGAACCCGTCCGCGACCGGCACCGGCGCGCTGGCATCGGTCCATGACCGTGCGCAGCACGGAGTTGCGCGCCAAGCGCGATCTCGAGCGGTGGCGGCGCGGCCAGGCATAGCGCATCCCATCTCCAGCGTCCAGCGAACGGCGGCCCGGCTGTGGGGCCGCCGTTCACCATGCCGGGCGGGTAGACTCAGCGGTGTCCGCGCATCACCGAATCCGCAGCCGAGGCACGCCGACCCGATGGACTTCGCCCTCTCGTCGCAGCACGAAGCGATCCGCGGCACGGTCCGCGATTTTGCCGAACGGCGCATCCGGCCGGTCGCGGACGACCTTGAGCGCAAGGGGGAGTTCCCGATGGAGATCATCCGCGAGGCGGCAGGGCTCGGCCTGCTCGGCGTGCCCTATCCGGAGGAGATCGGCGGCACCGGCCTCGACAGCCTCGCCTACGCGATCACCGTCGAGGAGCTGTCGCGAGCGAGCGGCAGCGTCGGGATCATCGTCTCCGCGCACACCTCGCTGGGCTGCAACCCGATCTGGCTGGCCGGCACCGATGAGCAGAAGGAGCGCTACCTGCGGCCGATGGCGTCGGGCGCGGTGATCGGCGCCTACGGGTTGACCGAGCCCGGGGCGGGCAGCGACTCGCGCGGCACCCGGACGCGGGCGCACCGTGACGGCGACGGGTGGGTCCTCAACGGCGGCAAGCGCTTCATCACCAACGCCGGCGTGGCCGGGACCTACATCGTCACCGCCCTCACCGATCGCGAGGCGGAGAGCGGGAAGATCAGCGCCTTCATCGTCGAGGCCGACGCGCCCGGCTTCTCGATCGGCCGCATGGAGGAGAAGATGGGCCTCCATGCCAGCAACACCGGCGAGCTGATCTTCGAGGACTGCCGCGTGCCGGCCGAGAACCTGCTCGGCCCCGAGGGCGAGGGGGACAAGCTGTTCCTCAAGACGCTCGACGGGGGCCGGATCGGGATCGCCGCCATGGCCCTCGGGCTGGCGCAGGCCGCGTACGAGGCGGCATCGGCCTACGCGAAGGAGCGCCGCCAGTTCGGGCGGGCGATCGCCGAGTTCCAGGGCGTGGCCTTCATGATCGCCGACATGGCGGTCAAGATCGACGCCGCGCGGCTGCTGACGTATCGTGCGGCGTGGCTGAAGGACTGCGGCAGTCCGTACACCACGGAGGCGGCGATGGCCAAGCTCTTCGCCTCGGAGGTGGCACGCGACGTGACGAACGACGCCATCCAGGTGCACGGCGGGTACGGCTACGTGACCGAGTATCACGTGGAGCGCTACCTGCGTGATGCGAAGCTGACCGAGATCGGCGAGGGGACGAGCCAGATCCAGCGCATGGTCATCGCCCGCAACCTGCTCGGCGTGCGCGCGATGTAGGACCGATGCCCCGGGCGCCGCGGCCTGGGGCGCCCTCGACGGGTCTACTTCACCGACTGACTGATGGCCTGGCGCTGCGTCAGCGCCGGTTGCCGAAGCCGACCGACCAGCGCCGGGCCTCCGGGGTCTGGACGTCGTCGATGCTCATGGGTCCTCCGCCGGCTTGGTGGGGACATGCTGCTGCGCGCGGGCGACGAAGGCATCCAGCGAGGTGGGATCCGCCAGCGAGCCGCGGGAGGCGGCGACGTCGGGTGGCGTCCCGGTCAGGATGCGCTTCACCGGCACCTCGAGCTTCTTCCCCGACAGCGTCCGCGGCACGGCCGGCACGGCCACGATCTCGTCGGGCACGTGGCGCGGCGACAGCGAGCGGCGCAGCTCCCCGGTGAGCCTGCTGCGCAGCGCATCGGTGAGCGCCGCGCCGTCGCGCAGCGCCACGAACAGCACGAGGTGGTCGGTCTCCTCGAGGTGGACGACCAGCGAGTCGGCGACCTCGGGAAGGGCCTCGACGACCGCGTAGAACTCGGCCGTCCCGATCCGCACCCCGCCGCGGTTGAGCGTCGCGTCGGAGCGGCCGCTGATCACGCACGAGCCGCGCTCGGTGAACGTGATCCAGTCGCCGTGGCGCCAGGCGCCGGGGAACTCCTCGAAGTAGGCGGCCCGGTAGCGGGAGCCGTCGGGGTCGTTCCAGAATGCGACCGGCATCGAGGGCATCGGGGCGGTGAGGACGAGCTCCCCCTGCTCGCCGATGAGCGGGCGACCGTCCGGGGAGAAGGCCTCGACCGCGCAGCCGAGGTGGCGGCAGCTGATCTCGCCCTCCCAGACCGGGGTCAGTGGCGAGGCGCCGACGAAGGCGGTGCACACGTCCGTGCCACCGGACACCGACTGCAGATGGACCGATGAGGAGATCGCCTCGTACACGTAACGGAACCCCTCGGCTGGCAGCGGCGCGCCGGTGGAGCCGATCCCGCGCAGTGCCGACAGGTCGACGAGGTCGCCGGGTCGCAGGCCGTCCTTGCGGCAGGCCATGAGATACGGGGCGCTGGTCCCGAGGAACGTCACCCGCTCCTCGGCCGCCAGCCGCCACAGGGCGGCGAGGTCCGGCCACGCCGGCGACCCGTCGTAGAGCACGATCGTGGCGTCCACGAGGAGGCCGGAGACCAGGTAGTTCCACATCATCCAGCCGGTGGTGCTGAACCAGAAGAACCGGTCCGGGGGTCCGAGATCGTGGTGCAGGGCGTGGATCTTCAGGTGCTCGAGCAGGATCCCGCCGTGGCCGTGGACGATCGGCTTCGGCAGCCCGGTCGTGCCGGACGAATAGAGGATGTAGAGCGGATGGTCGAATGGGACGGGCTCGAAGGCGAGGTCGCCGCCATCGGTCCCGAAGGCGTCGTTCCAGGAGAGCGCATCCGCCGGGATGCGGGGCGCAGCCGCCTCGAGGTAGGGGAGGACGACGGTGGCGGCCAGGCTCGGCAGGGCGGCGCGGATGGCGGCCACCTCATCGGTCCGATCGACGTCCCGGTCGCCATACCGATACCCGTCGATGGTGAGCAGCACCCTGGGTGCGATCTGACTGAACCGATCGACGACGCTTCGCGTCCCGAACTCCGGCGCGCAGCTCGACCAGATGGCGCCGATGCTGGCGGTGGCGAGCAGCGCGACGACCGCCTCGGGGATGTTCGGAAGGTACGCGGCGACGCGATCGCCCCGCTCGACGCCGAGGCGCAGCAGACCGGCGCGGGTGCGTGCCACGGCAGCCCGCAGCTCGTGCCTGGTGAGCGTCCGTCGATCGCGCGACTGGGCATGGGCGATGACCACCACATTGTCGTCGGCGCGCCGCTCCAGGCGGAGCGCGTGCTCCGCCCAGTTGAGCCGTGCGTCGGGGAACCAGCGCGCGCCGGGCATGGCGGCCTCGGCCAGCGCGGCGCCCGGCGCGGTGACGGATCGCACGTCGAAGTGGTCCCAGATCGACTGCCAGAAGGCGCCGATCTCCCGAGTCGACCAGGCGAGGAGCTCGTGGTACGACGCGAATGCCGGTCCACGGTTGGCGAGCCAGTCCACGTACGCGCCGATGCGGGTCGTCGTCCGCGCGTCGGCGGCGGGGCGCCAGAGGACCGGCGGCGTCGGGTCGGGCATCGGCCGATGATGCCACGCGACCCGCGCGGCAGTATCCTCGCCGGACCATCGCGGCTACGCGGCTACGCGGGCCGGACGACGACGCGAAGTTCGAGGAGCTCCACGGCTAGCCCTCGCGCCGGCGCCGCGCGAGGCGGGCGGCGAGCGACTCCTCGGCGGCCTCCGCTGCGGGTGGCTGAACGGCAGCGGCCGGCGTTGCTGCCGCCGGTGGCTGTGCCGCGGGGGGCCTGACGCTCGACTGTGGCGGCGCGGCCGTGGGCGCGGGTGCGATTGGCGGCGCTGCAGCGGGTTCCGGAGCAGCGGCCGGCCTCTCGGCCGGCTCCCGGCGCGGCGCGCGATCGGTCTGACCGCGACGTCGTGCGGTCGCTGCGCGCAGCTCCGCCAGGCCCGGCACGATCTCGGCTGGGCGCTCGCCGCGCCCCACGCGCGCCGCCACCCATTCGCGGGCGCGGCGCAGGTCGCCGCGGGTGAGCGCCACGCGCCGCACGCCCACGTCGAGTGGCACGAGCAGGATGGCGAGGAGCAGCAGCCACGGCCAGATCGGGGTCGGGAAGGCGGAGGCGGCGATGTCGTGCCGCCAGAGCCCGGCGAGCGCCTCGGGGTCCGCGGGATCGAAGGTGCGGCCCGCGCCGGCCGTCGCAAGGCCCGTGAGCGCCCCGGGATCGATGCCGAGCCGCCGGAACTCCTCCGCGGCCGGCGACACGATGCCGAGCGTGCGGCTGGCCGAGGCTCCGCCCGCGGTCGTCTGCGCGACGCGCACGAGGTACGCGCCGGGGGCATCCGCGCGGACGGTGCCCGCATAGCGGCCCGGGCCCACCTGCTGGAGCTGTGCCTGCAGCGGCGTGAGGTCCGGGCCGACGACGCGCAGGATGGTGCGATAGAAGTTCCGTGGCGCCCCGTCCGTGTCGACCGAATTGACCTCGACGTTGAGCTCCCCATCGCGACCTGGGCTGAAGCGCACGTCGATCCCCTGCGCGTCCTGCGGCGGCAATGTCCAGCTCACGAGCTGGGCGGCGAGCGTGCCGAATTCCGGCGTGCCGATCCACTGCGTGGCCCACTGCTGCCGCGCATCGGAGGTCCACGCCACGGCGCGCCCGAGGCCGTACTGCCACTGCGCGAGCAGCGGGTCCTCGCGCGCGGTTAGGAGCGCCACCGTCGCGCTGCCCTTGGCGGTCGTGGCGTTGTACCCGAGCAGCTTCGGCAGCCGGCCGGCGTCGAGGCCGCGCAGGATCTCCGACGGCGCCGATGGGACCGGCTGGAACGTCTCCTCCACGATCCGCTCGCCGGCGGTGCGGATCGTCTCCTTGAGGAAGATGTCCGGGATGCGCGTCGCATCTGACGCGTCGTAGTAGCGGCCGCCGGTCTTCTCGGCGAGGTCGCGCAGGATATGGGCCGCGCCGCCGCCGGCGCCGATCGTCGACAGCGTGATGCCCGCCGCCTTCATGTCGGCGAGCAGCTGGTCGTAGGCGCCCGACTGCGACCAGCCATCGGTGATGAGGATGATGTGGCGCAGCGAGGCAGGGTTGTGAACGAGGTCGTCGTAGGCAGCCTTGAGGCCGGCGTAAATGTTCGTCTCGCCGTCGGCGCGGAAGCCGAGCGAGCCCTGGAGGGTGCCGATGCTCACCGGCCCGGTGCGAACTGCCCAGTGCGCGCCGGAGTCGAACGCCACCACGCCGAGCTGGTCCGAGCTGCTGAGGGCATCGGCGGCGCGCAGGATTGCCTCCTTGGCGATGTCGACCTTCTCGAAGCCGCGGCTCTGCTGCTGCGAGACGCCCATCTTGTCGCCGGTGCAGTGGCAGTCGGCCATGCTGCCGCTCTTGTCGACGACCGCCACGAGCGCCACGTCCGGGTTGCGGTCCTTGTCGCGGACCGACATGTAGACCGGCAGCGTCTCCTCGAGCGGCGAGCCGAGGTAGCCCCCGGCCCCGAAGCTGGCGCGCCCGCCGAGCATGACGAGCCCCTTGCCGAGGTCGCGGACGTAGACCTGGAGCGAGGCCATCGCCGCTGCGCCGAGCGCATCGGCCGGGACGTTGTCGAGCACGACCGCGTCGTAGCCGGCGAGCGTCGCGATCGAGGACGGGACGCCGGTGGTGGGCACCACGGTCACCTGCTGCCGTGCGGCGGTGAGGGCGTCGACGAGGTCAGCTGCGCGGGCGGGGTCGTCGGTCGCCACCAGGACCTGCGGCTCGCCGGTGACGAGCGTGTACGCATCGGCCGCGTTGTTCTCGCGAAAGTGGTCGTCGGCCGGCTCGAGGACGGCGCGGAAGACGTGGAAACCGGCCTCGTCGGCGCGCACGCTGAACGGCACCGTGACGCTTCCCGGATGCAGGGTCAGGGCCCGGGTGCCGATCGTGGCGCCGTCGGCCAGGAGGCGGAGCGTGGCGTTCGTGTCGATCGTCGCGCGCACGCGCACCGCGATGTCGATCGTCTCCCCGACCCGCGCCCCGTCCGGCGCATCGACGCCGTCGACGAGCGCCTCCCCGTACGTATCGCCGGAGGGCAGCGCCACGTCGAGGTGCACGCCGGCGGCGGCGGCGGCGAGGACGGCCTGCTGCGCCGATCCGGCGGTGTCGTTGCCATCCGACAGCAGGACGAGCCGCTGCTGCGCGCCGGCCGGTGCGATCGCCGTGGCCAGGCGCACCGCCGCGCCGATGTCGGTCGCGCCGACGACCGGCACCGATTCGGGGACGGCAAGCTCGGCGAGCCCCGACGGCAGCCGATCGACGAGCGCATTGGCGCCGAACACCACCACTCCGGCGGTGTCGCCCTCCGGCATCTGCCGCACGGCGGCGCGGGCGGCGGCGATGAGCGCGTCGCGCGTCGCGTCGACCATGCTCGCGCTGGCGTCGACCAGGAATACCACGCTGAGCCGATCGGCCGGCAGCGCCAGCCGCGCGCCGGCAAGGACCGCGACGAGGCATGCGCTGAGCACGAGCCGGATGACGAGCGAGGCGATGCGGCGCCCGCGGGGCAGCGTGCGGGATGCCACCAGCCAGCCGCCGGCGACGATGATCGCGACCGGCAGCGCGAGCCAGAGCCAGGTCGGGTCGGCGAAGCCGATCGGCATCAGCGCGACCCTGCCCGCCCGGCGGCCGCTGCCGTGCGCCGAGCGATGAGCTTGGCGATGGCGCGCCGGGTCGGCCGGTGGAAGAGGATCCACTCCACGGCGAGGAGGACGAGCGCGACCAGCGCAAGCGGCCAGAACCACTCGGCGCGGGCCACGTTGTCGGCCGTGGTCGGGCCGGACCCCAGCAGCCCCATCTCGCTGATGCGACGCGGGTCACCGGGCGCGACGTCCGACTCGTCGGGTGCGAAGAGGTTGACCGCCGTCTTGCCGAGCAGCTGGCCGATGGCACCGTCATCGCCCATCGTCCGCAGCTCGCGCACGCCGACCGCGGTGGCGCCGGGGAGGACGGTCCGGCCACCGATGACCGGCAGCTCGACCGGTGCCGTCGCCCCGGCGCCACTGACTGCGACGCGGGTCACGGAAGGGTCGAGCGCCACCGACAGCGGCTCTCCGAGCCGCACCGAGGGCGGCAGCACGCCAGCTTCCGCGGGCACGATGGCATCGGTGAGGTTGCTGATGAGCAGCGGGAACGCGACCTGCAGGGGGAGGTCGCTGTCGCCGAGGTCGAAGCTGAGCAGGCCGATGCCGTGGCCATCACGGGTTCCCACCGCCACGAGCGGTGCGCCGCCGGTGGTGCTCACCACCGGCCGCAGGCCATCGGCGAGCTCGATCGTCGGGGTGCGGCCGATGTGCACGTTCGAGAGGTCGACGTAGCGGAGGAGGGGATCGTCCGGGTCCGTGCGGGCGATGGCGGGGCCCTCGAGGACCTTCCCCAGGGTGCCGAAGGGCCCATCGTCGTGCGGCCCCACGAACAGGATCGGCGCGCGGGGGAGAATGGCCGGCACGACGCCGGCGAGGACGACGAGCCCGTACGGCGTTCCCGCCGCGGTCGCCTCCGCGAGCGCCGCGTCGTAGCCGGCGCTTCCCACCGCGTAGAGGTCGAGGCGCGGCAGCAGGGCGAGCGCATTCTCGAGATACGCGTTGCCGTCACTGACTAGAAGCGTGCGCACCGCGGTCGCCGACGGCACGAGCGCGAGAGCGCGGTCATCGACTGCGAGCGCATCCGATCCCGCCAGGCGCGCCTCGACCACCATCGTCGCCGCCGGCACGGTGCCGATGATCGCCTCGGTGCGTCCTGCGGCCGGGATCGCCAGGTCACGGGCGTCGACGAGCGCGCCGTCGGCATAGATCTCGAGGCGCCGGGTCACATCGCTGGCCGCCAGGTTCGAGACCGCCACGAAAAGGTCGAGCTGCGCCCCGCCGGAGCGCCGCACCACGCTCAGGGCCGCGACCGCCTGGTTCGCGTCGCTGTCGCCCACCCGCTCGACGACGACCGGGGCGCCGATGCCGACCGGCGGCAGGCGGTCGGCGTTCGCATCGGTCACCACCACCACGGTGGAGTCGGCATCGCGTGCCGCCAGGGCCGACGCCAGCGCGAAGGCATCGGTGAGGTCGCCGGGGAGCTGGGTGGCGTTCACCGTGGCGATCGCGGCCAGCGCGGTCGAGCGGTCGGTCGTCTCCGAGGCGAGGACGTGCGCCGAGTCGTCGGCCGCCACGACCGTGATGCGGCCGCCCTCCGGCAGACGCCCGACGACGGTCCGCGCCGCGGCGCGCGCAGCAACGATGCGCGGCCCCGCCGCGTCCGTGGCGCCCATCGAGGCCGATGTATCGATGACGAGCACCACATTCGCCGCCAGCTCGGAGCGCGCCGTGGCGAACGGGCGCGTGGCCGCCACCACCACGAGCGCCGCGATCAGGAGCTGGAGGAGCAGCAGCCAACTGAAGCGCAGTCGCTGCCACGGCGCGTTGGCCTCGATGTCGCGGACCAGCTGCTGCCAGAGGAACGTCGATCCGACCGGCACGTCGCGCCGCCGCAGGCGGAGCATGTAGAACGCCACGATCACCGGCAGCGCGACGAGGCCGATGAGCGCAACGGGCGCGAGCAGGCCGCTCATTCGACCACTCGCCGCCGGCGCAGGACGTCGAAGAGCAGGTCGGCCAGGTCGAGGTCCGATGAGACGGCCACGTACGAGCCGCCGCGGCGGGTGACGAACTGCCCGATCTCCGCCTGCCACTCGCTCAGCCGCGCGCGGTAGCGCTCGACGAGGTCGTCGTCGCCGCTCACGTCGATCGCCTGGCTCGTCTCCCGGTCCACGAGGCGCGCATCCGGCGCGACCTCCGGATCCAGCTCGTCGGGGGCGAGGACATGGAGGACCGAGAGCTGACAGCGCGTGCCGGCGAGGTCCCGGAGCGCGGCGAGGTAGCCGGGGTCCATGAGGTCGCTGATCAGGACGAGGGGCCCTCGGCCGCGGAGCCGTCCCGCGTAGTCCCGGGCCGCCGCCGCCAGCCCGGTGAGCCGTTCAGGGCGCGGAGCGGCGAGGAAGCCGAAGACCTCGAAGACGCGCGCCTTGCCGCGCAGCGGTCGGAGCATGGTCGCGTGCCCATCCCCGAGGAAGGCGACGCTGACCCGGTCGAGGTTGGCGAGGCCGAGATACGCCAGGGCGGCGCCCGCGCGGCGCCCGAAGTCGAGCTTGTTGGGCGTGCCGAAGTCCATCGACGCGCTCGCATCCACGAGCACGTGGACGGTCACGTCCTCCTCCTCGACGAAGAGCTTGACGAACAGCTTCTCGAGCCGCGCGTAGACGTTCCAGTCGAGCTGGCGAAGATCGTCGCCGGCGGAGTAGTTCCGATAATCGGCGAACTCGACGCTCTGCCCGCGGCGCAGCGACCGCCGCTCGCCCTTCATGCGCCCGGCCGTGAGGCGGCGCGACGCGAGCTCGAGCGCCTCGAGCCGGCGCAGGAACGCCTCGTCGAAGAGCGTCGTGCGCTCGGAGACGGTCATCGGCTCGAGTCGCAGGCGCGTGCTGACAGCGTCATGGGTGGCCTTGCCGCCCGCGCGTATATCCGTATATACGCGCGATGGCCAAGGGCGGCCTACTCCCCGGGCTCGGTGGGCGTCTCGGCGATGATCGCCCGCACCACCGCGTCGGTCCCGATCCCCTCGGCCTCCCCCTCGAAGTTCAGGATCACGCGGTGCCGGAGCGCGGGGGCGGCGACCGACTGCACGTCGGCGTAGGCGACGTTGTAGCGACCGTCGAGGAGGGCGCTGATCTTCGCCCCGAGCACCATCGCCTGCGCCCCGCGCGGCGAGCCACCGTAGCGGACGTACTGCCGCACCAGGTCGGGCACGTGCTCGGTGTCGGGGTGCGTGCCGCGCAGCAGGCGCACCGCGTAGGCCATCACGTGCGATGCGATCGGGACGTCGCGCGCCAGGCGCTGCATGGCCAGCACGTCGTCGCCCGATGCGACCTTGCGGACGGCCGGCACATCGGTCCCGGTCGTGCGCTCCATGATCGCGATGAGCTCCTCCTCGGAGGGGAACGGCACGTCGACCTTGAAGAAGAACCGATCGAGCTGCGCTTCCGGCAGGGGATAGGTCCCCTCCATCTCGAGCGGGTTCTGGGTGGCGAGCACGAAGAACGGCTCGGTCAGCGTGTACTGCTGCTTGGCGACGGTGACGCGATGCTCCTGCATCGCCTCGAGGAGCGCGCTCTGCGTCTTCGGGGTGGCGCGGTTGATCTCGTCGGCCAGCACCAGGTTGCTGAAGATCGGCCCGCCCTGGAAGCGGAACCGCCGCTCGCCGCCCTCCTCCACGATGATGTTCGTGCCGACGATGTCGGCCGGCATGAGGTCCGGGGTGAACTGGATGCGGCTGAAGTTCAGCTCGAGGACCTCGGACATCGTCCGCACGAGCATCGTCTTGCCGAGCCCCGGCACGCCCTCGAGCAGCGCGTGCGAGCCCGCCAGCAGGCTGATCAGCGTCTGGCGGACGAGCTGGTGCTGGCCGACGATGAAGCGACCCACCTCCGCCTCGATCGTCTGCGCCAGCTCGGCGAACCGCTCGGGCGTGATCGGCTCGGGCGTGATCGGCTCGGCGGCCCCGGTCGGCGTCGTGGTCTGCTCGGGCATCGGGTCTCCTCGCTCGGGTCAGCTCGTCGGCTCGAGGCGACTGAAGTAATCGCGCACGAGGTCCTTGAGGGTGATCGGAACCTGCTGGTTGTCCAGCTGGTTGTTGGCAAAGTTCAGGAAGGCGTCGAAGACGGACCGATACGGAACGACGGCGTTGTTGTCGAACCCGGCGCCCGTCTGGCTGCCGGGCTTCTCGTTGCCCCCGGTGCCGCCCTGGCCGGCGACATAGCTCGGGTCGCCGGGGCGGCCGAACCGATTGAATGGCGCATAGAAGCTGTCGGTGCCCTCCGTGAAGGGCTTGTTGCCCTTCGTCGGCCCGTTGAAGCTGCCGGTCCGCAGCCCGCCGCCGGGGATGCGATGCACCGTCGTCCCGCCACCACCGCCGGGCTGGCCGCCACTGCCGGGATTCGTCCCGGGGCTCGAGCCCGGCTGGCCGCCACTGCCGGGATTGCCGCTGCTGCCGGGCTGACCGCCGCCGCCGGGATTGCCGCTCGAGCCGGGATTGCCGCTGCTGCCAGGCTGGCCCGACGACCCCGGATTGGCGCTGGAGCCCGGATTCCCGCTGGTTCCAGGCTGGCCCGAGGACCCTGGCTGCCCGCTCGAGCCGGGATTGCCGCTGCTGCCGGGCTGGCCGGATGCGCCAGGTTGGCCCGAAGCGCCTGGCTGGCCCGATGACCCCGGCTGCCCTGAGGCGCCGGGCTGCCCCGACAACCCGGGCTGGACACTCGACCCTGGCTGGCCGCTGCTCCCCGGCTGGCCGGACGACCCTGGCTGTGGCTGCCCCGCGCGCGCCACCTGTCGTGACCCGTCCTGCAGCGCGGACTGTGCTCGCGCCACGTCCCGCTGGAGCTGCCGATCCCGCTCCGCGTTGCGCAGCGCCGCCGCGGCCCGGTCAAGCGCCTGCTGCGCCGTCGTCGCATCCTGCTGCGAGCCGGTGCGCGCCGCCTGCTCGAGCGCATCGGCGGCCGCGGAGAGCGCGCGCGACAGCTCGGGATGGGTGGCCGCGGCCTCCGCCGCGGACGCACGTAGCGCATCCGCCCGGTCTCGGGCCGTCGGCTCGTCGAGGTTGCCGGCCTGCTCGCCGAGCTGCTCGAGATCGCGTGCCGCCTGCTCCGAGTTCCCCTGTGGATTGGCGTCCTGGCGCCCCGTCGCGGCGCGCGAGATCTGCTGTGCGAGGCGGCTCACGGCCGCGTCCTTCTGCGCCGCCTGTGGGTCGGCCATGCGGGCGAGCTGCTCCTGCACCGAGCCGATCCGCGCCAGCGTCGCCTGCCGGTCATCGCCCTTTGCGCGCAGCTGGCGGACGAGGTTGCGCAGCTGGTCGATCAGCGCCTGGCGCCGTGGGTCGTTCGCCTCCCCCGGTCGGTCGGCGCGCTTGGCCACGTCCTCGACACGATTGGCGACATCGTGCGCGGCGGCGCGCGCCGCGCGACGGTCGGCAAGGACGCCGTCCTGGGGATTCGGCCACAGGGTGAGCAGGGCGACGAGCGCCACGGCCACCGCCCCCACGGCCGCCGGTCGCCGTGATACGCGCGGTCGGAACGCGGCGCGTGGGTCGATGGCGGCAAGCCGCGAGCGGGCATCACCCAACTGTCGCGCCACCAGCTCGCCGGCGGTCCCCGCGGGAGCGGGCGCCGCGGTGAGCTCGATCGCCGTCGCCACGCGTTCGCGAAGTCCCAGCTCATCGTCGGCGCGGCGGGCGGTCTCCGTCAGCATGGGACGCCGGACGAGGCACCACGCCGCCCATGCCAGCACGGCGAACACCGCGATGCCCAACTGAAGGAGCGGCGCCAGCTCGAAGGCCACGGTGCGCGCCACGAGCTGGACGAGGGCCGCGGCGAACAGCGCGGCGGTGACACTCACGATCGCCCCCCGGACAGCGCGGCGCAGCCAGAGCCGGGCGCGTAGCCGGCGCAGGCTGCGAACGGACTCCTCGCCGAGGCGTTCGCGCAGGTCGGCGACCACCGCTCGATCGGTCCGCGACGGGCTCATGCGTCGAGCTCCTGGACGGACGGGCTACCTTCAGCCGATGCCGCGCCGGACGCGGCCCGTCGTCGCCGTCGGAAGACAAACCGCATCCCGGCCGGCACCACGAGGCGCATCGCGGCCAGCGTGAGCACGAGTGACAGGACCGCGAACGAGGTTACGAAGCGCAGGAGGAAGTGGCTGCTCACGAGCTCGGGCTGGACGATGGCCGGGCCCGGCAGAGCGCAGCGCGCGTTCGGCGGACAGTCGATCGGGCCGCTGATCACGGCCGGCCCTCCGCCGCCGAGCGTGGTGACGCCAGTCGGCTTGTCGGGGACCGGCGAGGGGAAAATGGTCACGCTGTCACCGCGAATCGACTGCATGACCCCGGTGAAGTCGCCGTACTCGAGCTCGGTGTTCGCGACGACCTCGATCATGGCGACCGCCGGGTTGATCCACAGCAGCTGCTCGGGTGCGCGGCGGATCTCGGCGAACTGGTTGCTCGCATCGTTCGTCGCGATCTGGGTCCAGAAGCGCCACGCCAGCAGGGTCCCGATGACGAGGATCAGCACCGTCGAGTAGGTGAGCACGGTGGCGGCCTGGGTGCGGCGCACGAGCGCGCTGAAGAAGACGCCGATGACGCCGAAGCCGACGGCGGTGACGAACAGGATGAGCTGCTGGCGCAAGATGTCGTCGATCGTCGCGCCGCCGTACATGAGCACGAGCGCGCTCACCGGGATCGCGGCCAGGATCATGAGGAACATGAACGCAAGCGCCGCGAGCAGCTTGCCGACGACGATGGCCCCCGGGCGCATCGGCGTGGTGACGAGCAGGTCTAGCGTCTGCTTCTCGCGCTCCAGGCTGATCGCACCGGCGGTGAATGCGGGCGTGATGAAGGCGACCAGGAGGAGCTGGAAGACCGACAGCAGGGAGAAGATTGCCTGACCGATGCTGGCGGACGCGTTCGCCATGGTCAGCACGGTGCTCGAGCCGCTCGGGTCCGTGACGCCGCCGGCGAGCGAGCGCGCATGCGGGGCCTGGACGGTGTACGCGCCGTAGGCGATCAGGGCGAGGACGGCGAGATAGATCGTCAGGACGACGAACGCGCGGCGACCGCGGAAGCGCCCTCGCAGCTCGCGGCTGAGGATGGTGGCGACCGAGGCCCCGAAGTCGCGTGCCAGGGAGGCGCGACGCACGGGGAGCGCCGAGGTCGTCATGCCGCCTCCTCGTCGTCGTGGCCGGTGACCTGGAGGAACAGCTCCTCGAGGCCACTCGTTGCCTGGGAGAATCCGCTGACCCGATGCCCCTCGGCGACCAGGGCCGCCAGCAGCCGCGCCTGTCCCGCCGAATCGCCATCGAAGCCCACCTCCAGCCGCGCGGGCTGGCTGTCGGGCATGTGCACCTCCATGACGCTCGTGACCCCGGCCATGGTTCCAAGCCGCTCAACGGCGGCAGCAACCGCGTCGCCATCGCCGAGGAGGTCGATGCGGAGCAGGGCGGTCGTGCGCAGCGAGCGCTCGATCTCCTCCAGGCTGCCCGCCTTGAGCAGCATGCCGCGGTCGATGATCCCGACGCTCGTGCACAGCTCGGCAAGCTCGGGGAGGATGTGGCTCGAAACGAGGATCGTCTTGCCCATCCCGCGCAGCTCGCGCAGGATCTCGCGCATCTCGACGCGGGCCCGCGGATCGAGGCCCGAAGCCGGCTCGTCGAGGATGAGCAGCTGCGGGTCGTGGACGAGGGTGTGGGCCAGGCAGAGGCGCTGCCGCATGCCGCGCGACAGGGCCTCGACGTACGCATCCCGCTTGTCGGCGAGGCCGACGATCTCGAGCAGCTCGCCGATCATGGCGGTCCGGCGCGCGGCCGGGACCCGGTAGCAGCGGGCGAAGAAGTCGAGGTACTCCCAGACCCGCAGGTCGTCGTAGACGCCGTAGAAGTCGGGCATGTAGCCGATGCGGCGCCGTACCTCGATCGGGTTCTCGGTGACGCCGATGCCGCAGACGAGCGCTTCGCCGGCCGTGGGCGCCAGCAGCGTGGCGAGGATCTTCATGGTCGTCGTCTTACCCGCGCCGTTCGGCCCGACGAGGCCGAAGATCTCGCCGGGCCCGACCACCATGTCAATGCCCGCCACGGCGAGCTGGTCGTCGTAGCTTTTGACGAGGCCGCGGGTCTCGATGATCGGCGTCATCGGAGCGCGCCGTGGAGCCGTGCGGAGACGAACACCGAGAACGCGCCCTGCTGCGGGTTGACATGCTCGCCGATGACGCGAACGTGGATCATTCCGCCCGGCCTGACGGCACGCCCCACATTGGTCACCGTGAAGCGGTTCGTCAGGTCCGGGCTTCCCAGGAGCGACCAGCTGCCATCGACCGCGTCCTGGAGCTCGACGGTGTACCCGGGCGGCAGGAAGGCGCCGTTGCCGACCTGGTCGAGCATGACGCTTCCGGGGTCGCTGCCGACGAGGATCGCCACTCCGTCGGGCACGATCCCGGCCAGCTCGAGGGGTGCTGCGATCTCGAACGTCGCGCTGCCCTTGCCGATGAGCAGGGTGAGCGGGTCGGAGTGGTTGACGTCGCCCTCAGTCGTGATCACGCGCGTGACCAGGTCGATGGGGGTGAGCGTCACGTCCGTGGGGTCGACGCTCGGCCGGCCCGACAGCACCTCCACCGATCGGCTGTAGCGCTGCACCTGCTCCCCGTCGACCGTCACGTCGATGGGTCCGCCGTCGTGCCAGCCGACGACGAAGGGCCCGCGGTCCGCCCCGCCGGACACGACGCTGATCGGGACGGGCGCACCGTAGCCGACGATGGCCGACAGCACCTGCCGGCGCACCTCGCGTGTGCGACCCGCATCGGTCGAGGCATCCCCGGGGGTGAAGCCATAGACCTGGTCGGCCGGCGAGGTCCCCGTGAAATCGGTCGCGGCCATCTGGAAGTCCTGCGAGGCGCGCGCCGCGAGGGTGCCGATCATCTCGCCCGACGACGACGTGAGGACGGCGACGTCCTCCACCGGCGCATCGGTCAGGTTGGTCACCGTGCCGCGCAGGCGCCCTCCGACGTACTGCCATGTGACGCTCAGCGACGGCTGGTAGGGGACGAGCGTCTCGGCCCGGATCGCCTTCATGCCGAAGACGTTGACGGCCAGACCGCGGAGATGCGCGGGGTCGCCCTGCTCGGTGGCCTGCGCGACGCCGGCGGGATCCCCGGTCGTCGAGACCGCCGCCAGGAGCGCGTTGCCGGGCACCGACAGATCGTACGTCGCGCGGGCCGGGCTGAAGATGCCGGCCCAGGTGCTCGCGCTCGCCACGGTGCCGTCGGCGACGGTGCTGAGCACGGTGATCTGGTTGACGATGATCTGGCTGCCCTTGAGCGACGTGCCGATGCCATACGAGCAGGCCGAGAAGACGAGGACCAGGATCGGCGCGGTGACCCACGCGAGATCGCGCCGATCGAAGCGGCGAAGCAGCAGATAGCTCACCGGACCGATGAGCAGGATGTACCCGACGATCAGGGCGAGGAGCAGCTCCGCGGGCGGAACCGCCAGCGCCGGCAGGTTCGCGAGCGCCTGCGCCATGCTCGTTGCCATGTCCTCCGGTCGCTTGCCGCCGCCGAAGAAGGCGTTGAGCGGGTCGCCGGAGACGAGGCGCCCCCAGATCGCACCCCCCGCAGCCCAGCCGGTGAAGGCCGGCGCCGCGAGATCGGCCGCGATCCACGTGACACGCCCGGCGCCCCGTGCAATGCTCGCGATCAGGGGCCGCGGGTCGCTGGGGCCCAGGGCGACGAGCGTGCGCGCGCCGTCGACCGGGCTGCCGGTCGCTACCGTCAGGGTCGTGGTGCCCAGCGGCAACGCCCCGGCGAGCGACACCAGGCCGGCGGTCGACGCGCCATCCACCGCCGCCAGGCCGCGGAGCGGCAGGAGGGCCGAGAAGGCATCGGTGCGCGCCTGCCAGTCCGGGCCGCCAACGACGAGCAGCTGGCCGCCGGCGGCCACCCAGCGCTCAATCGTCTGGCGCTGGCCCGCGGTGAGGCCGCTGCTGTCGCCGGCCCAGACGATCACCTCGACCCCGCGCAGCGGCTCGGGACGCTCCGGCAGGTCCGTGGCGGGGACGTCGAAGGGAGCGATCGGGCCCGCCGCATCGCGCGCCGCGAGCTGCGCGCGGAGCGCGCCCGCCCCGTCACCCACCACCGCGACCGTCACGCCGCTGCCGTCGAGCGCGCGAAGCTCCGCGGTCGCGGACACTGGGGCGGCGCCGGATTCGAAGCGCACCCCGAGCTGGCGGGTGAAGGCCGCGGGCCGCAGGTAGAGGACGACCTCCTTGCGCGCGCCGCCCGGCAGCTCGACGGCGCGCCGAACGGGCCCGGCCTCCGAATCGGCGACGAGCGTCCCGGCCACCGGTGGCCCGTCGTTCGCGAGGCTGACCGCAACCGCGGCCCACTGACCCGCCTCGAACCGGCCGCCGAGCAGCCCACGCACCTTCATGGTGATCGGTCCGGCGGCGTGGACGGGCGCAACGAGGAGCACGAGCAGCGTGGCCAGCGCGATGGCGCTGGCCCAGCGGCGGGTTGCGGCTCGGGTCGGGATGCTCATGTCCCCTCGCGTGGCGGGTGGCGCCGTTCAGACGCGCGGTCGCCGCGCACAGTTGCACGGACCCCGTTCCGCGAGTGTACGGCCGCCGCGGAGGCCGATGCTATAGTGGCCCGCCGACGCAGCCGGAGGCCGCGCGCCTGCCCGATCTCGACCGACACCTGGACCGCCAGCTCAGGGTCCAGGAACGACAGCTGATCTGGGTCCGGCTGGCCGTGGCGCTCATCGCGGCGGCGGTGGTCCTCGTCTTCCGTGATCAGCTTCCCGGGCTGCCCGTCCTGCTCACCGTGCTGGGGATCGTCGTCGTGTACGACGCGGCCCTGTGGCCGGCCATCTCCCGCTTCCCGGCGCGCGAGGTCGGCATCGTCGCCACCGCGCTCGACCTGACCGCGGTGACGGTGGCGGTCTACGCTGCCGCGTCGTCGATCGACGCGTACCTCTTCGACGTTCCGATCATCCTCGGCGTCGCGTTCCGCTACGGCCTCGGCGCTTCGGTCTGGGCCGCGCTGGTGTGCTCGGCGACGTACGCGGCGGTGATCGGCATCGCCTCGGGGGAGGGGGCGGTCCGGGAGCTGCTGCCGGTGCGTGTCGTCTACCTCGTCGGCGCGGGGCTGGCGGCCGGGCTCCTCGCGCGCGGCGTGCTCGCCAGCGCCATGGAGAACGCCGAGCTGCACGGCCAGCTCGACGAGGAGGAGCGCGCCCGCGAGCGCGCCCGCGAGCGCGAGATCCTCGCCGGCCTGTCCCGCGACTTCGGCCGCTCGCTCGAGCCGGAGGCGACCGCCCGCGCCATCGTCCACGGCGCCGTGCCACTCATCGGCGATGTCGTCGCGCTGCTGCGCATCGACCCGGGCGAGGAGCTCGCTGCGCAGCTCGTGCCGGCGCACGTCGAGAGCGATGACGCCGAGCTCGCCGAGCGCGTGCTCGTGTACCTGGCCGCGCACCCGGCTCGCATCGGGCAGGGGATCGCCGGTGGGGCGGCAGCCACCGCGACCTCCATCCTCGCCGGCGGCGAGCACGCGCCCCCGCCCTCGTTCCCCGGCGACCCGGACGGTGTGGCGGCGCTCCACCTCACCTCGGTCCTCGCCGTCCCGGTCATCAGCCGCGGCCGCGTGGGCGGGGTCCTCGTCGCGTCTTCGGTCGGGCGGCGCGCGATCGGCGAGTCGGACCGGCGCCTGGCGGAGGCGATCGTCGAGCGCGCCGGACCGGCGCTCGACAATGCCGCCCTGTGGTCTGACCTCCAGCGCCAGGTCGCGCGCGAGCGGCAGGCGCAGCGCATCAAGGATGACTTCCTCTCGATCGTGAGCCACGAGCTGCGGACGCCGTTGACGAGCATCCAGGGCTACAGCCAGCTCCTCGAGGGTCGCCTGCGCGACGCTGGTGGAGCGGCCAAGGAGCTCGCGCACCTCCGCGTCATCCGCTCGCAGGTGGCGCGCATGCGTCGCCTCGTCGACGACCTGCTGGACGTGAGCCGCATCGACAAGCGCGGTGGGGTGAGCATCGAGCCGGGGCGCATCGACCTCGCCGACGAGGTGCGCGCGGTGGCGGAGCGGATCGAGCGCGAGCACCGTGACCGCGAGGTGCGGGTCGAGGTGCCGGCGACGCTGCCCATCACCGCCGACCGCGACCGCATCGGGCAGGTGCTCACGAACCTCGCCGACAACGCGGTGAAGTACTCCCCCGATGGCGGGCCGGTCACCCTCCGCGCCTGGCGGGGCACCGAGCAGGCGCACATCGCGGTGGCCGATACCGGCGTCGGGATCCCCGCCGACCAGCTGCACCTGGTCTTCGACCGCTTCTTCCAGGCCGATGCGGACTCCTCCAAGCGCCGCTTCGGCGGTCTCGGCCTGGGCCTCTACATCAGCCGCGCCATCGTCGAGGCCCATGGCGGCCGGATCTGGGCCGAGGCGAACCGCCAGGGGGGGCGCGGCACCGTCTTCCGCGTGCAGCTGCCGATCGTCGCCCGCAGCGCCCCGACGCCGCCGCCCGCGAGCGGCGAGCCGCCCGAGTTCGTCCTGCGTCGCGGCGGAGCCGACCGCGACCCATGATCCGCCGGCGCGCCGACCTCGCGCGGCTCGCCGGCGAAGCGGGGCTCGAGCTCGTCGGGGTGGCGCCGGCAGCGCCGCTCCCCGAGGCTCGGCAGCGGATGGAGGACGCGGTGGCGTCGGGCCGCATGGCGCGCATGGATTGGATGGGCGGCGAGCGGCCGGCGGCCGCCACGGACCCGGCTCGCCACGACCCGCGCGTGGCCTCGGTGGTCGTGGTGGCGGCGCCGTATGTCGGGCCGCAGCGTGCCGCCTGGGACCCCGATCCGCTGCACCTCGAGCGGGTGCTGGCGCCGGTGCTCTCGGGCGCGCCTGCCGAGCCGGCCGGCCTCGTGGCCCGCTACGCGCTCGGCACCGACTACCACGTCAGCCTTCGCGATCGGTTGGCAGCGCTGGCGACCGCGCTCCGTGCCGCAGGCCTCGGGGTGGGGAAGACGAGCTATGTCGACGACCGCCCGCTGGCCGAGCGCGCCTTCGCCGCCCGCGCCGGGCTGGGCTGGATCGGCAAGAACGCGAACCTGCTCACGCACCTCCCCGCCGGCTCGTGGGTGCTCCTCGGCGCGCTGCTCGTCCACGACGAGCTCCCGGCCGACCTGCCGAGGCGCTCGAGCTGTGGCGGCTGCACGCGCTGCATCAGCGGCTGCCCGACCGGCGCAATCGTGGCACCCCAGACGATCGACGCGCGGCGCTGCATCAGCTACATCACGATCGAGCATCCGGGGCCGCTCGACGCGTGGGAGGCTCCGGCGATCGGATCCTGGATCTTCGGCTGCGACGTGTGCCAAGAGGTCTGCCCGGTGAACGGCGAGGCGGAGGACACCGGACCGCTGCGGGTCCCGCTCCTGCCGCTCATCGCGTGGCTGCTCCCGCTCGGCGGGCGGGCCTTCGCGCGCGCCGTCGGCGCGTCGCCGCTCGTGCGGGCAGGGCGCCATCGGCTGCTTCGGAATGCGATTCATGCGCTCGCCAACGCGGGCGCGGCGGGCGGGGCGCAGGCGCTCATGGAGCGTGCCGCCCTCGACGCCCGACCCGAGGTGCGAGCCGCGGCCGAACGCGCCCTGGGGCTGATCACGGCGACATAGGGGCCGAGCTCCATCGCGGCCGCATACGCCACCGTGGCCGTATGTACGTATATACGCAAGGCCGGAGATCAGCTCCCGGCGCTTGACGCGCGGGGCTCGCTGACGGGCTCGCGACCGGGGACGGGTGGCCCCCGGGAGCTCCCTCGCGCGAAGCCGGTACACTCCGCGGCATGCCCTCCGTGCGCCCCTTTCGCGGGCTCGGCTATGCGCTGGACCGCTTCGGCGGCACCACCATTCCGGACCGCGTGCGGATGGCGGACGACGCGGAAACGCACCCCGGGCGGCTCGCGGACCTGACCGACCTGGCCTGCCCGCCCTATGACGTCATCTCCGAGGCGCAGCGGCGTGAGCTCGAGGCGCGCAACCCGCACAACGCGGTGCGGCTGGAGCTCGCAGACGGCGCCGATCCGCATGCAGCCGCGGCGGCGGCGCTCGCGGGCTGGACGGCGGACGGGACGCTCGCACGTGAGCCGGAGCCGCGCTTCTACGAGTACGCCCATGCCCGGACCGACGCGCCAGACGAGCCGATTGTGCACGGTGTCGTGGGCCGCGTGCTCCTCGAGCCGTGGGGCGCCGGGATCCGGCCCCATGAGCACACGATGCCCGGTCCCAAGGCGGATCGCCTCGCGCTGCTCCATGCCACGCGGACGCAGCTGTCGCCGATCCTCATCTGCTACTTCGACCGCAGCGAGCGCTACCGGCACGTTATGAGCCGCGCCTGGAGCGACGAGTGGCGTGCCCGCGACGGCGACGGCCTGCTGCACACGTTGGCGGCCATCGAGCCGGACGAGCGGATGACGAACTTCCTGTCGCGCCAGACGCTGTTCATCGCCGACGGGCACCATCGCTACGAGACCGCGCTCGTCTACCAGGCCGAGGTGCGGGCCGACCCACGCTTGACCGATGCGCCTGCCGGCGCCCTCGACGCGGACTGGATCATGTGCGCGCTCGTGAACGCCGAGCTCGAGGAGCTCGAGATCCGCGCCACGTATCGCCTGTTGACCGATGTCAAGCCGGCCGCACTGCACGCGCTCGTCGACTGCTCGGATCCCTCGCTGCACGCGGCGCCGATGGCGCCGGAGGCAATGGCGGATGCCGTGGCCGGGTCCGCGGAGCCGGCCTTCGGGCTCGTCACGGAGGACGGCGGGTGGCTGCTGACCGTGGACCCGGACGCCGCCGCGGAGCGAATGGGGCGGGAGCGCTCCAGCACCGCGGTCCGCCGCCTCGACCTGTCGCTGCTCCATGCCGCGATCCTCGACGACCGCCTCGGGATCGGCCCGGCGGAGGTGGCCGCCGGGGAACGGCTCGCCTACACTAGGGATGCGGCCGATGCCCTCGACCGCGTGCGGCGCGGCGAGGTCCGGGCCGCCATCTTGGTACGGCCGACCCAGCTCGACCAGCTCGCCGCGGTGGCGAATGCCGGCGACGTGATGCCCCAGAAATCGACCTACTTCTACCCCAAGCTGCTGACCGGGATGGTCTTCCATCCGCTCGGCGGCGCCGATGACTCGCAGCAGGACGGATAGCAGCGCACATGGTGCAGGCGATCAAGCGCGACGAGGCGTTCATCGATCCCGAGGGGATCCACGTCGAGACGACGCAGCCCGAGCGTCGGTCGCGGAAGCCACCGCTCGTCCTCGTCCACGGCGCGCTGACCGGGTCGTGGCTGTGGTCGAACTTCGCCGCGCACCTTGCCGAGCGCGGCTGGGAGGCGCACGCGCTGAACCTGCGCGGGCACTTCACGTCGGACAACGCCGAGCTCGCCTCGACGTCGATGCGCGACTACGCCGACGACATCGGCGTCGCCGTGCGCCATGTGGGCCGTCCGCCGGTCCTCGTCGGGTGGGGGATCGGCGCCCTGGCGGCGATGCTCTACGCGGAGCGCAACCCGGTCCTGGGTCTCGTCCTGCTGGCACCGTCGCCGCCCGCCGCCGCGCTGCCGCGGCACCCGGACGAGCATGAGCTGCGCGACGTGCCGCCGGTCTACGACGCCCAGTGGTGGGGCTGGATCGCGCCGCTGTCACAGCTGCGCGAGTGGATGCCGGACATGACCGACGACGAGCTGTCGAAGATGCAGGAGCTGCTCGCCGGCGCCCGCGAGTCCGGGGGCGCGCGTCGCGAGCGGATGGCGGGCGTCCACGTCGACACCTCGCGCATCACCTGCCCCTCGCTCGTCATCGGCGCCGGGCTCGACGACGTCATCCACCCGGCCGAGGCACATCGCACCGCCGACCTGCTGGGCGCCGACTACGAATTCATCCCCGGCGCCAGCCACTTCGGGCTCGTGATGGGGAGCGGCACCTGGCCGCAGGTCGCGCAGAGCGTCTACGGCTGGCTCGAGGAGCGACGCCACGTGATGCAGGTGCGGCAGGGGGAGCTCGCCACCGTCCCCGTCGGCCTGCGCTGACCGATCGTCACCGGTTGAGGGCGCGGGTCGGGGCTCGGCTGAGCCGGCGCGACTGGCTGGCCCGCTGCCCCCGCTGCCTCCGCTGAGTGTCGCGACGGCCGGCCATCCATCGCGGATTGCTCACAGGGATGGCGGTCTGCGCGGTGTTTCGGCGATCCATCGCGGCCGAGGCAACGTGGGGCCGATTCTGGGAGCGCCTCGTGCGTACCAGCCCGCGATATTTCGTCGATTCCGGTCCTTGTCGCGCCTTCCGGCCGGATGCCCGCGAAAGATCGCGGGCCAGGTCAGCTCCAGATTTGAGGCCCCAGCTGGCCGATTGCTATACTCGACACCGTTCGCCGCGCGCCAGTGGACGCCGGGCCGCATTCGTCTAGAGGCCCAGGACACCGCCCTCTCAAGGCGGAGATCACCGGTTCGAATCCGGTATGCGGTACCAATCTCGCCCTCTTCGGCCCGATCCACGCTCAGAAACGATCGAGCTTCTGTTCTATAGGGCTCTGAAGCACCTTATAGGCACCCTTATGAGGCGGTGCACTGCCGGCTGGGAGTCGCCACCATGCCCGATCCATGCTCGCATCGCGCTGAACCGATGTTCTAATTCGATTCCAGTCAGCTCCCCGAATTGGCCAACGACGCGCGTTCGAACGACACGGAGTGGGACCCGGATGAGCCAGGGAAGGCAGTCGGGGCCTACCAGCGCTCCGGCGCCCACCGCCGGCAGTACGGAGTTCCGTAGCCGGAAGTTCGCCCCAGCATCGCGTCAAGGCGCTCGGCCGCCTCGCGATGCATCGCAGGCTGGCTATGCGAATAGCGGTCCAGGGTGATGCCCACATCCTTGTGACCGAGCACTTCGGCAACGAGCTTGGGGTTGGTACCTGCGGCGAGCTGCAGCGTCGCGTAGGTGTGCCGGAGGTCATGGACGCATTTGGCCGGCAGACCGGCCTCCCGCAGCAGCGGGGGCCAGATGCCGTTGCGTCCCCCTTGCCGGCGGCGCACCGCTCGCGCTTTCGACGACGAGTGTCATCGAGGCCTACGCCGATTGTCGAGCCGCCTCTTCCGCCCCCGGTCGGGCCAGCAAAGCCCTTGCTTGCTCAGTGACCATGCTGCTGGCCGAGCACGGCCGCATCTCCATACGCGAGTGCGTCCCCGCCCT